>NZ_JARUXV010000004.1:752107-1042043 GCF_031450975.1 Caballeronia sp. LZ065 | reverse complement strand
ACGGCGCGGCGCGCATCGAGTGCGCCGTAGAGCACGGCGAGCCGCCATGCGGCGCTCGCGCCCATCACGCCGGGCCGCTGCCAGCCGTCGAAGGCGAGGCCCATGTCGCGCCGTCCGGACGCGACGATCACCTGTTTGAAACTCATCAGCCACGCATGCGACGCATCGGCGAGACCGGCGGCGTGCGTGTCCATCCATGCGCGCGCCGGACCGTGCGGAAAGAGCCCCCAGACCGCCGTGCCGAGCCTGACGTCGACGCCCGCATCGAGCGCGTCGCCGAGTTCGGGACGCGCCTCCAGCATCGCTTCGAGCATCGCGTTGGCATTGCCCGCCGACGCGTTCATGCGGCCGCCGAAATGCAGCGGCACGTCCTCGCCCATGGTTTCCAGCGGCACGGGATTTTCATCGACGAGCGTCACGCTGATGCCGCGCCCCGCCGCTTCGAGCGCGGCCGCAATGCCGGCAGGACCCGCGCCGACGATAAGCAGATCGGTCGCTTCGCCGACCGGCGGCGCCTTGCCCGCGACGCTGGCGGGATCATGGAACGGCGTGTGCATGGCTTCTTTTTCCACTGTGTCGGTTCGATGGTTCAGGAGGTGACGGCCTGGCGGTCGCAGGCGCGTGCATCAGTTTCTTCGATGGCGGGCGGCGCATTCAGCACGAGCTCGCACAAACGGGCGGCGCTCGCGTCGGGTTCGGCGAGCGCATCGACGGCGGCTTCGAGTTCGCTCGCGAAACGTGCGCCGAAACGCGCGCCCGTCAGGCTGCGGTATTTGTCGCGTTCGGCACCGGGCGTCAGCGGGCGTGCAGGGTCGCCGCCTGCTTGCATTGGACCGGAATCGAGGCGGCGTCCGTCGCGCAGCTCAACGCTCACGCGCGCCCAGCGCTCGGCGGGAAAGGCCGCGTTGAAGTCCGCGTGTTCGCGCGTGACGAGACGCGGCAGCAGCGCGCGCGCGGCGGGATCGACGAGACCCGCATCGCCGATGGTGTCCGCATCCACGCGCCCGTGCAGCAGCGCGGCGGCCACCGGGAACAGCACGCCGTATTGCGCTTCCTCGGTCGTGCGCGGCGCGTCGGACCATAGGCGCGCGGCTTGATGGAAAGTCTCGATCTCCACGCGCACGATGTCCACTGCATCGAAACCGGCCTGTGCGCGCACTGCTAGCGCCGCCGCAATCGAAGCGTGCGCCCAGCGGCACACCGGATACGGCTTCACATACTGTTCGAGGATCAGCCAGCGTTCGCCGAGATCGGCCCAGACGGCGGGCGCATCGCGTTCGACGGTCGTGGCCGGCGCGCCCGTGAAACCGCGCGACGCGAGCAAGGCCGCGCTGATGCCCGCGAGCGCGCCCCAGCACGAGCCGTCCTTCAGCATGGTCGGATGATCGATACAGCGCATCATGTCCGAGCGCGGCCCGTGATACTCCGCGATGCCGAGCGCATGCCGCGTCGTCGGCAGGTCGAAGCCGAGTGCGCGGCTCGCGATGGCCGCTGCCGCGAGCGCATTCCACGCGCCCGACGTGTGATATTCGCGGCTCGTCGCGTGCAGCGCGATACCCGCGCGCGTGCCGAGCTCATAGCCGAGCACCGTCTGCACGATGAACTCGCGGCCGCTCATGGCGGGCGCGCGTTCGGTCATCGCGAGCAGTGCGGGCAGCACCGTGACGCCAGCGTGGCCCTTGGTGAGGGCGTGGCCGTCGTGGCCGTCGAAACTGTCGATGGTCGCCGCGCCCGCGAAAGCCGCGCCCGCCGCGCTGGCAATGCGCCCGTCGAACAGCATGCGCGCCGGACTATGGCCGGCGGCGAAGCAGTCGAGCGCATGTTCGCGCGCAATCGACGACATGCGCGTGCTCGTGCCCGCCGCCGCGATGCCGAAGAGATCGAGCAAGCGGCGCTGCGCGTCGCGCACCACCGTATCGGGAAGCATGTCGAAACTCAACGCGTGTGTGAAGCGGCTGGCGTCGTCTTGCAAAGGTGCGTCGTGGTGTGTCATCTGAGGGCGATCTCGATGTCGGTGGAAGGGCGGCTGGAGCACGCGAGAATCCAGCCTTGCGATTCCTCGGCGGCGGACAAACCGCCCGCATGCTGCATCGAGACTTCGCCGGAGATGCGGCGGACCTTGCAGGTGCCGCACATGCCGCTCGCGCAGCCGCAGGGAATCACGACTTGCTGACGCGTCGCCGCGACGAGCAGCGTCTCACCCGCGCGTACTTCGAAATGCTTGCCGCCGAAGGTGGCGCGATGGATCACGCCAGGCACTTCATCGGGCGTTGGTGTCGCCGGATCGACCGGCGCCGGCCCGAAATGCTCGATATGAAACGCCGCGCGTCGTGCCCCTTCGGCCGCATGAATCTGGCGGATGCCCTGCATGAAGCCCGCCGGGCCGCAGCAGTACACGGTGCGGCGGCCGAAGTCTGGCGTCATCGCCCAGAGCGTGCCGCGCGTGATGCGTCCGCGCAGGCCGAACCAGCCCGGCGCAGGTGCGCTGAGCCAGACGCTGATCCGCAGGTTCGGCATGCGCGCTTGCAATGCGGCGAGTTCGGCGGCGAAGAGGATGTCGTCGGCGTGACGCACACTGTGCAGCCACGCGACGTCCGCATCCGGCCGGCTGTGTGCGAGCGTGCGCAGCATCGACATCAGCGGCGCGGCGCCCGATCCCGCCGACACCAGCGCGAGCGGCTCCGGATTCGCCACGTCGAGCGTGAAGCGGCCGAGCGGATAGCGCGCCTCGATTCGCAGGCCCGGCACGCAGTGTTCGTGCAGCCAGCGCGTCACGATGCCGTCGCGCTGCGCCTTGATGGTCAGTTCGATCACGCCGCGCCCGAGCGGCGACGACGACGCAATCGAGAAGGTCCGGTCGTGCCGCTCGCCGTCGATATCGAGCGTCAGCAACATGGCTTGCCCCGGCGCATAGCGGCGCGCGCCGTCGGCATGGTGATCGCGCAGAAAAAAGGTCCGCACGCCCGGCGCTTCATCACGCACGCCGATGCATTCGAGCGTGCGCGTGGCGGCTTCATCGAATGCATTCACGGTGTCGGGATCGATCAGCACGTCAGCCATTCGACACCTTCAGTTCAATCGAACGATGCGGATGCGAACCGTCCAGATAGCTTGCGAGCTTGTTCGCGTACCAGTGGGTGAAGTTGCGCAGCATGAATTCCGACGGCGCATACGGTCCCGGCGTGTAGCCGATCGAGCCGACGCCCAGTTGATTGTTCGCCGCAAGCCGCGCGTCCTGCGTATTGGTGGCGTTCCACACGGAGGTCAGCGTATCGACGTCGTAATCGACGCCTTCCACCGCGTCTTCATGCACGAGCCAGGTCGTGCGCAGCACCGTGCGCGACGCCGACAGCGGCAGGATCCGGAAGTGGATGATGTGATCGGCGAGGAAGTGATTCCAGTTGTTCGGCACGCGGAACATGCGTACCGAGCCGAGATCGGGCTCGGTGAGATCGCCGAGCAGCTTGGCGCAGGCCGGCGAGCCATCCGGCGTGAACGACACCGCGCCGCGATGAAACGGCAGGCGGATGCAGCGGAAAGCGTCGCCGCCATCGGCCGGCAGATGCGGCAGGCCATGACGTTCCCACTTGGCGGCCTGCGTGTCCATCAGCAAACGGAAGTCGCGCGAGCCGGCGGGATCGTCGGGCAGTGCGAATTCGACCAGCGTCGCGAGCAGTTCCGGATGATTACCCGCGCAGTGATAGCACTCGCGATTGTTCTCGATGACGAGCTTCCAGTTCGCGTCCTCGATCATCGTCGAGACGGCGGCCACCTTCGTGCGCCACGGCTGATGCGGCGCGATGTAAGGCGTCACCGCCTCGCGAAAGCGCGTGAGGTCCGGCGGCGTATCGGCGAGGCAGAGGTAGACCATCCCGCACACGATCCCGACATGCACCGGACGCAGCCCGTACGCCTCGCGCTCGAAGTCCGCGGGCATCTGCCGCGCATGCAGCAGCGAACCGTCGAGTTCGTAGACCCACTGGTGATAGGCGCAGGTCAGGCGGTGCGCATGGCCCTTTTCGTCGAGGCAGATGCGCGAGCCGCGATGACGGCAGGTATTGAAGAAGGCGCGAATCTCGCCGTCCCGGTCGCGCAGGACGATGACCGAGGTCGCGCCGATTTCGAGTGTCAGGTAATCGCCCGGTTCACGCAGTTCGCAGCTATTGCAGGCGAAGAGCCATTCGTTGTTGAAGACGGCGTCGATATCGAGTTGATGAAACGCGTCGTCGGTGTAGAACGGTTGCGGCAGCGAGAAATTGTCACGGCGTTGCGCGAGGGCGTCGCGCACGCGTGTCGGGTCGATCATCGTCGTGTTCTCCGTGCGAACGATCAGTTAGACCGATTGTCTGCCGCTGATTTGGCGCATGCCGACAGCCACACGACCTACCCGATCACGAAACCGACACGATGTCGTTTTCATCGTTTCCGGAAGCGTGGCGGGACAGAGCCGCGTCGATGGCGCGGGCATCGCGGATCGTCGGCAGGTCGAAGCGCGCGTTGCGGACCGCGCGGTAGTCGAGGTCGGCGATCACCAGTTCCTCGTGCGCCGTCTCGCTCTGCGCGAGGATCTCGCCGCGCGGGCCGACGATGCGCGAGCCGCCCCAGAAATGCAGCGCGCCTTCGCGTCCGACGCGATTGGCGAACACGATCGGCAGGCCATAGACGAGTGCATGGGCGCGCAATACGGTGTCCCAGCCGCGCGGGTTGTCGAACTCGGTGCCCACGGCTTCCACCGCCGAACTCACCGGCGCAGCGCACAGCGTGGCGCCGTCGCGCGCCAGCCGATGCATCAGCGCGGGACTCCACAAGTCCGCGCAGATCGGCGTTGCAATACGCCAGCGCGGATCGTCCGGTAACGTGAATTGATCGAGGCGCTCGCCGTGTCCGTAGTATTTGCCGTCATCGAGCTTGCCATAGGTCGCGAGCGCAATCTTGCGATGTACCTGCACCACGCGTCCCGCATGCAGCGTCGCGACGCTGTTGTAGAACAGCGCGCCCGGCGCTTCCTCGATAAAGCCAACCACCGCCGACACCTCCGCGCAACAATGCGCGAGTTCGAGCAAGGCTTCATCATCGCGGGTGAGGGCGAGCTTCAGCGCGTGCTCGCCCGCGCCGTGTCCCGCCAGCGACAATTCGGGAAACACCAGCAGCCGCACCCCGCTTTCCGTAGCCTGTCCAATCACCCGCCGATGCACGGCGAGATTCGTCGCGAGATCGCCGGGAACCGTCTCGATCTGCGCGGCCGCGACACGCAAGGCTGGCTGCGCCCGCATGGATCAGAGCAGGCCGGCGGACTTGAGGAACGCGCCGGAGACGTCGCTGAGCGACTTCTTCTGCACGTCGACTTCGGCGTTGAGACGGGCCATGGTCGCGTCGTCGAGCTTGGCGGACAGCGCGTTCAGGATGCCCGCCAGGTTCGGATTGGCGTCGAGCGTCGCCTTGCGCACGACCGGCGTCAATGCATAGGCAGGGAAGAAATTCTTGTCGTCACGCAGCACGATGAAGTTGAACGCGGGCACGCGGCCATCGGTCGTGAAGACCAGCGCGGTATCGACCTGACGATCCTTCAGCGCCTGATACGTGAGTCCCGAATCCATCCGCTTGATCTGCGCCGGGCCGAAGTGGAAGCCATACTCCTTCTCCAGCGGACGCAGGCCGTCGGGACGCGCGTAGAACTCGGAGTTGCACGCGAAGGTGAGTTCCTTGCCGCTGTTCAGCACCTTCGCGAGGTCGCTGAGCGTGGCGATGCCGAGCTTCTGCGCGACATCGCGGTTCATCGCGAGGCCATACGTGTCGTTCGCCTTCGACGGGTCGAGCCACACGAGGCCCTTCTGCGCATCGAGTTCCTTCACGCGCGCGTAGGTTTGCTGCGGATCGAGCTTGTCGGTCACCTTGTTGTAGGTGATGAGCGACGTGCCGGTGTATTCCCAGTACACGTCCACCTGTCCGTTCTCCTGCGCCTGACGCAGCACCGTGCTGCCCATGCCGTCCTTCTTCACGACGTCGAAGCCCTTGGCCTTCAGCAGTTCCGTGGTCATCTCCGCGAGCAGCACTTGCTCGGTAAAGTTCTTACCGCCCACCGTGATGGTCGATGCGGCCTGCACCGCCTGACTCGCGCCCAAGGCGCTGAATGCGAGCGTGAACAGGGATGCGCCGAGCAGGCGCGACCACGACATGCGTGACAACAGCGGCTTGAACATGAGCTTCGGTTCCGGGAGAAGGATCAACGTTGTGGACTGACGCCGCGCGGCACGAGAAAGTGCTGCAACTGCGCGACGAACAGGTCGGTGGCGACCGCGAGGAGGGCGGTCGGGATGGCGCCGGCAAGCAACATCGTGAAATCGTTCAGGTCGATGCCGGTGAAGATGAGTTCGCCCAGTCCGCCGCCGCCGACGAGAAACGCCAGCGGCGCGGTGCCGACCGTGATCGCCAGCGCGGTGCGCACGCCGGCGAGAATCACGAACATCGCGTTGGGCAGTTCAACCTTGCGCAGGATCATCCATTGCGTCATGCCAATGCCGTTGGCCGCCTCGATCAGCGCGGGCGGCACGGCGCGGATGCCTTCGTAGGTGTTCATCGCGATGGGCAGCAGCGTGGCGAGCCACAGCGCGAGAATGGCGGGCTTCGCGCCGATGCCGAGCACGCTCATGGCGAGCGCGAGGATCGCGAGTTTTGGCACTGCCTGCCCGGCGTTCAGCGTGAACATGACGAAATGCGCGGCGCGGCCGTTCTCTGGACGGCTCAGCCAGATGCCGGCAGGCACGGCCACGAGAATGGCCGCGACGCCCGCGATCAGCACCATCAGCATCTGCTGTCCGGCCTGATAGACGATGTCCGCGCGATACTGGTCGATCGATGCCAGCCAGTTGTCCGCATGGGCCGAGGCGCTGACGCATGCGATGAGCAGCGCACAGGCGAGGCGGACGCCGCGCGGCTTCATCGCACGACTCCGGCGGCGAGCGCGGCTTCGTCCGCGGGCGGCGCGACGGCAACCTGCGGCGACGCTTCGCCCGAAGCGCAGGCTGCGCGCGCCATCAAGGCAATGCGCTCGTGCGTCACGTAGCCGATGAAGCAACCCTCGGCATCCACGGCCGGCAGCCACGTCACGCCGTGCGCGAGCAGCATCGACATGACGGAGCGCAGGTCGTCCGTCGCGCGCAACACGGCGGGCAGCGGACGTACCCGGGCGGCCTCCAGCGTCGCGCCTGCCGCGGCGAGCTCCAACGGTCCGACATGGCCCACCGGCTGATTCTGCGCGTCGAGCACGACCAACGTGTCGGCCAGGTGATCGCGCAGGAGCGCACGTGCATCCGCGTTCGCGTACCCCAGCCGCGCGACGCGTGCCGGTTCCAGCGCGGCATCGGCGGCGCGCATCAGGCGCAGGCGCTTCAGCGCCCGGTCCGTGCCGACGAAATCCGCGACGAACGCACTCGCCGGACGCGCCAGCAACTCGTCGGGACTGGCCATCTGCTCGATCTTGCCGTCCCGAAAGATGGCGACCTTGTCGCCCATCTTCATGGCTTCGTCGATGTCGTGGCTCACGAACATCACGGTCTTGCGCAGGCTTTTCTGGATATGCCGGAACTCGTCCTGGATCGACGTGCGGTTGATCGGATCGATCGCGCCGAACGGCTCGTCCATCAGCATCACCGGCGGATCGGCGGCGAGCGCCCGGGCCACGCCGACGCGCTGCTGCTGCCCGCCCGACAAATCGCGCGGATAGCACGGCATGAAGGTGGCGGGATCGAGCGAGACCATCGCCAGCAGCTGTTCCGTGCGCTCGCGGATGCGTGTCTTGGTCCAGCCGAGCATCTCAGGCACGAGCGCGATGTTGTCCGCCACCGTCATGTTCGGGAACAGGCCCACCTGCTGGATCGCATAGCCGATGCGCCGCCGCAGTTCGACGATATCGAAGCCCGCCGTATCCACGCCGCCGATCAGGATACGGCCCGAAGTCGGCTGCACGAGCCGGTTGACCATCTTGAGCGTGGTGGTCTTGCCGCAGCCGGACGGTCCGAGCAGCACGCACAGTTCGCCTTCCTCGACGGTCATCGAAATATCGTCGACGACCGCTTTGTCGCCGCGTGAAGCGAAGCGCTTGGTCAGGTTTCGAAGCTCGATCATCGTCCCTCCGCCGGAGTGGCAGGCGTGTGTGCAAGAGGCGCCGCGAGCGGCGGACGGGCCGTGGCGCGGCGCCACAGGAAGCGCGCCCGGCGCGGCCGCATGCCTTCCGGCGTGAGCCGCCATTGCAGCGCGGCCAGGCCGAGATCGGCGAGGATGGCGAGCAGCGCGACGATCAGCGCGCCCGCCACCAGTTGCCGCGGGTCCGACTGCGAGATGCCGCGGCTGATGAGCCGCCCAAGTCCGCCCGCGCCGATGTAAGTCGCGATCGCCGCGATGCCGATGTTCATCACCACCGCCATGCGCACGCCGGCCATGATGATCGGCACGGCAATCGGCATTTCGACGCGGCGCAGCCGTTGCCACGAGGTCATGCCCATGCCTTGCGCGGCTTCGCGCAGCGCGGGATCGAGGTTGCGGATGGCCGCATAGGTGTTGCGCAGGATGGGCAACTGCGAATAGAGAAACAGCGCGATGGCCGCCGGCAGGAAACCAATGCCCTGGCCGATCAGCGACAGCACCGGGATCAGCAGGCCGAACAGCGCGATGGACGGAATGGTCATCAGCATGGCGGCCGTATAGAGCACGACGCGGGCGAGCCGCTCGTTGAGCGTGATGACGATGCCGAGCGTGACGCCCGTCACGATCGCGCAGCCGACGCCGGCCAGCACGATCAGCACGTGATCGACCAGCATATGGCCGATCGATGCCGCATTACTCCAGATGAAAACCAGCGTATCCAATGCGGCCTCCGTGCACCCGATGCGAGTGTGGATCGAATGTAACGGGCCAATAACGCCTGAAGCAACACAAACTCGACATCAACTGTCACTAAACCGACCGGGGCTGTGCAGGTGCATCAAAGCTTGGGCGGGCGTCGAACCTGCGCGCAGTGATTTTGCATAAGGCAAACTGATGGTCGTTGCCACGCTGGTGCGATGATGCGATGCATCACGCGAGGCGCGGGCAAGATGAGCGGCAAGTATTGACGGAGCCTTGATGAGACGTACCCCAGTCCCCATCGATCTGCGCGCGTTGCAGGCGTTTGTCGCGGTTTGCGAGACCGGTTCGATGACGGCCGCCGCGCGTCGCCTCGGCCTGAGCCAGAGCGCGGTGAGCCAGTCGATTGCCGCGCTGGAGCGCGAGCAGGGCGCCGATCTTTTCGACCGCGACAGCCGTCCGCCGCGTCCGAACCGCGCCGGGCGCGCGCTGCTCGAACTCGCGGGACCGCTGCTGGAGCACGCGCAGACGGTGAGCGCGCGGATCAATGCTGAATCGCTTGCGGGCACGTTGCCGCTGAGGCTCGGTTGCGTCGATTCCTTCGCGGCGACGGTCGGCCCCGAACTGATCCGCGCGATGTCCGGTCCGGCGCGCCAGATCGCACTATGGTCGGGCCTGACGCCCGGTCTGGCGGCGCAGATGCACGCGCGCGAAGTGGACATCGTGGTCTGCACGCAGACCCCATTGACCGATGCGCGCATCGTCGAAGTGCCGCTGTTCTCGGAGGCGTTCGTCGCAGTGGTGTCGCGTCGCTGGCTGGAGGAACGTGCGTCCGAACACGAGCAAAGCAGCGCGCCCGACTGGCGCACGCTCGCGGACGAGTTGCCGCTGATCCGCTACACGGCGCGTTCGGTGATCGGCCAGCAGGTGGATCGGTTTGCGCGGCATCTGGGTATCGAAAGCCCGCGCCGCTACGAGTTCGACGCCACCGATCCGCTGCTGAGCCTTGTCAGCGCGAAGCTCGGCTTCGCCATCTCGACGCCGCTGTGTCTGTGGCAGGCGCGGCACTATCTCGACGAAATCGCCGTGTTGCCGCTGCCCGAAGGACGGCTTGCGCGGCGCGAGTTCTTTGTGTTGCATCGGCAGGGAGAGTGGGACAGTTTCGTCGACGAGACTGTCACGCTCACGCGCCGTGTGCTCGATCACCTGATTCGCCCAGCGCTCGTGCGCGCCGTGCCGACGCTGCCGGACGATGCGTTGCGCTGAGTCCAGTGCTTTGCACGTGTTGCCGTGGCCGTCAGCCTCGGGTGTCGATCCAGTCGCGCGCCCAGCGGCGCGAGTACTCGATCGCCTCGGATTCCTTGGAGAAGTAATCCAGCGAGAAGAAGCGATAAGTGGATTCGACCGAATCCGTTTCGGGACGTTCCAGCATGACATTCGCAGAAAACGATGTGTCGTGCAGGCGATGCGTAAAGGCGTGTACCGCATAACCGCGGTATTGATTGAGTTGTGTCATTTTAATTTTAAGAGTGAGTGTTTCCGGCGCAACCAGAGAACACGAGGCGATTCGCGTAATGACGCGATCGAAAGATGGCGGCAACCAGGGCCAGGCCGAATGAGTGTCGCGGAGACGCGAAGGTGAACCGGAGGAGGCCGGAAGCCTTGTCTTGGAGGCTTCCGGCATGCCGCGAACTACAGCGGCAAATCTACAGCGCTACAGCGGCAGATTTACAGCGGCTTGATGTTCGAAGCTTGCATGCCCTTCGGGCCGCGCTTCGTTTCGAAGCTGACCTTCTGGCCTTCGGCCAGCGTCTTGAAACCGTCAGCGCGAATTTCCGAGAAATGCGCGAAAAGGTCATCGCCGCCAGCGTCCGGCGTGATGAAACCGAAACCCTTGGTGTCGTTGAACCACTTGACAATACCGGTGTCCATGAAAATCCTGAATTTGAATAAATTGAAAAGAGAGTGCTCGAGTGAGCGGGTGAAGCATCAAGGAGGGAATGGACAACGAATACCGCAAGAGGCAACGGACTATTGATGAACAGCAATCGACTTCTTGTACTCCGACGAGCATTATGCCAAATCCCCAGTGAATTGGTCAACAATTTTCGAACGAATGTCCGTAGGCCTTGCCGGACGAAGCACGGTTCTTGCGCGTCGTCTCGGCTGAGAGGCAAGCCGTTCGAGTGCGACTGAATAGCGGCCTGCCATGCCGATCATCATCGATTCAGGCTCAAGGCTCATGACGCCGCGCCGATAACCATGGGCGATGTAACGCCCGCAACAGCGTTACGTGCTTTTTGCTTTCGGTACCGTAAGGCGGTGCCGCCCAGGTGAGACTATGTCCGGTTTGCCCAACACAATTCAGGAGCCCGCAGACGGCGTGACGATCTGCGTAGCGGTCATTGCGCGTGATGCGCGCGGCGCCCTCGTCATCAACGCTTGCAATGACGCGTTCCTCGCGATGGCGGGCGTAGCGCATGCGGAGCCGCTTTCCTTTCCCTTCGCGTTCGACACGCTGATTCCAGGTGACGGATGGTCCGCATTGCGCGAGACACTACGGGCGAGCTTTGCGACAGGCCAGATGCAGGAACTGGAGCATCCCGCGACACGCGGCGCGAATGAACCGCTCTGGCGCCTCACGCTCAAGCCGCTCGGCGGCGCGGGCGCGAAGGAGATTCTGCTGACGGGCTTCGTCAATCCACCGAAGCGCGATCTGACCCATGAACTCGAAGTCAGCGACTCGCGTTTTCGAGCGGTGGTGGATTCGGCCTACGACGCCATCGTCACGATTGACGAGCAGCACAACATCACGTTGTTCAATCGCGCGGCTGAAAATCTGTTTGGCTACCGCTCGGACGAAGTGCTCGGCCGACGCATCGAGACGCTACTGCCCGAACGCTTTCGCGCGAACCATTCGCGCAACGTCAAACAGTTCGCCGACTCCGACAAGCTGAACCTGCGCTCGATCACCCCGCCGCGCATGGACGAAAGCAATAGCGTGTACGGACTGCATCGCGACGGAAGGATCATTCCGGTGGAGATTGCTATCTCCAAGATCAAGGTGGATGGCGTGATCGAATTCACGGCGGTGATCCGCGACATCACCGAGCGCGCGCAACTGATGGAATTGCTCAGGAAGCAGGCCGCGACCGATGTGTTGACCGGCTTGCCGAACCGTCGCGAGTTCCTGGATTTCGTCGAGAAGGTGCTGGGCACGGATCAGGTGCTGTCCGTGTTCATTCTCGACATCGATTACTTCAAGAAGATCAACGACAGCCACGGCCACGATATCGGCGACGAAGTACTATGCGTGCTGGCGCAGGCTGGCATGTCGATTCCGCATGCATCGAAGGTGTTCGCGCGCTGGGGCGGCGAGGAGTTCGTCGCGGCGCTGCCGGGCGCGGATGCACGGCTTGCGTGTCAGATCGCGGATGCGCTGCGCCGGCGTTTCGAGCAGCAGGACTTCGAGCATGCGTGGCGCGTGAAGCCCATTCCGTTCACGGTGAGCATCGGCGTGGTGACGCGCGAGCCGGGCGAATCGGACGTCGATGCGTTGATGCGGCGCGCCGACCGCGCGCTGTATCAGGCGAAAGAGCGGGGGCGCAACCGCGTCGAGGTGGGATAGCGAGGCGTACGGCTTACGGCAACAGACACCAGATTGCGATGAACGGATCGCGGCCGGAGCGCATCGCATGGCGGCTGCCCGGAAGGTTATGAATGCCGCCGCCGATGCCGGGATTGAACCAGTCGCCGTCGCGCTGACGAAACTCGCCGGCACTCAACAGCACATAGGCTTCTTCCGGCGGATGCGAGTGATCGGGATAGCGGACCTCGGGCGCCATGACGGAGAAGCCGAGCCGCACGTCATGACGGCTCTCGGCGCCGCCCGTTCCGCAGATCATGCCGTGCACGTGACCTTCGATGTAATTGTCGCTGCCGTTCTCACCCGAAGACCGGCGCGACCAGCCCAGTGCGGGTTCCAGCGCCTTGAGCGCGCGCGCGGCCGCGCCGATGTCCGTGTCTTCGCCGAGGCGCGGTGCGAGCGCGGCATCGAACCATGCGCAGGCGGGGTAGCGGTCTACATGCCGCGCGCCGTCGTCGGACGGCGTGCGCAATTTTTCAAACACCTTTGACGCAACCACGCGTCCGCCTTCGGGAAGCTGCGTGGACTGGAAAAGGCGTTCCGCGATGACAAGGAAGGTCGATACGGTGTCCAGGCGTTTCGTCATGATGTTATAGCCAGTCGGTTTCGAAAGGGCAGGCCGTGAGCGGCTCGCAGCCATGCTCTGTCAGGACCACCTGTTGTTCGAGCTTGACGCCCTGCGTGCCGCCATCGGCGCCGATATAGCTCTCGACACACACCGTCATGCCCGGCTCGAAATGGCCATCATAGCCGGCGCTGTCCCAATCGACCTGATGCGCGATGGACGGATATTCATCCACCATGCCGATGCCGTGCGCGAGACAGCAATAGCGGTTCTTGATGAAGCGCTCGGGAATGCGCCACGCCTTCTCCGAGAACTCGCGAAACGTCATGCCGGGCTTCAGCACGTCCATGTTGGTGTGGACTTGCGCGTAGGCCTGTTCGTAGAGCGAGCGCTGTTCGTCGGACGGGCGTCCATCGCCGACAAGCCAGGTGCGCGAGATATCCGAGCAGTAGCCATGCGGACCGACCATGTCGGTATCGAAGGCAAGCAGATCGCCGTTCTTCAGCACGCGCGCCGAGCATTCGTGCATCCATGGATTGGTGCGCTCGCCGGAAGCGAGCAACCGGGTTTCGATCCACTCGCCGCCATGGCGGATGTTCTCGAAATGCAGATGCGCCCACAGTTCATTCTCGGTGATGCCCGGCCGCAACGCTTCCCGCATGCGCTCGATTCCTTTCTCGGCGGTGCGCAAGGATGCGCCGATCAGCACGAGTTCGTCCGGCGACTTGATGAGGCGCGCGCTCTCCATGAGAAGCTGGCCGTCGGATAGCGCGATGCCGTGTTGATCGAGACAAGCGGTGCCGAAGGGATCGAGGCGATCGACGGCAAGCCGCTTCTCGCCGGGCGCATGAGCGTGCAACACATCGACGATCTCCGCGCCCCAGCGCTCGGCGCGGCGTTCGGCTTCATGGCCGGCATTGAAGAAGGTCCAGCTGGTGGCGCCGCGAAATTCCACGTCGAGATCGAGCCCGTCCCATACATGTTCGCTGCTGTGGAACTCCCACGCGACGATGCGGCCGTCCGCGAAAATCATCACGTAGCGCGCGGGATTGCGTCCGCACCACACCTGCATGTTGGAGGTATCCGTCGCATAACGGATGTTCACCGGGTCATACAGCAGCAGCGCGGGCAGCGCCTGCGCGCGCATCTGCTCCAGCACGCGCGCGAGCCGGTAGGCCCGCACGGCGCGCATGTTCGCTTCGACCGCCATGCTGTTCCCCCTCGTAAAAGCGTATTCGTGAATGGCGGCGCAGCGTCAGAGTTCGAGCGTCAGGTCGGAGGTCGGCCGGCTGCAGCACAGCAGCCGGAAGCCCTTCTGGATCTCGCGCTCGCGAATGCCGCCGTTGTGTTTCATATCGACCGTGCCGTCCAGCAGCTTCGTCTTGCAGGTGCCGCATACGCCCTGGCTGCACGACGACGGAATCGCCACGCCCGCCTTGCGCGCCGCCGCCAGCACGGTCTCGGACGGGTTCATCGTGAAACTCTTCGACGAGCGGGACAGCTTCACCGTGAAGCTTGCCTGTGCAATGGACGGCGCTTCGTCCGCCGGTTCCGGCGCGACACCCGCGCCGAGGTCGAAGCTTTCCTGGTGATAGTGCGCCGGGTCGTGCCCGCCTTCGCGCAGCAGGTCGCGCACGGCGTTCATATAGCCGGCGGGACCGCAGGTGAAGACCTCGCGCTCGGCGTAGTCAGGCGCACACTCGGACAGCAAGCGCAGACTCAGCCGGCCGATGGGCCCGCTCCAGTCCGCTTCGTCGCCGCTGCTCTCGCACACGAAGAACGTCCGCAGGCGCGACGACAGGGCGGCAAGGCGTCGCAGTTCTTCGCGGAAGACGATGTCGGCCGGGGTTCGCGCGCTGTGGATGAAGATCACGTCGCGATCGAGTCCGAGGTCGAGGGCGGCGCGGGTCATCGACATCAAGGGCGTCACGCCGGACCCGGCGGACAGATAGAGCGACTTGGCCGACGCAGCGGCCGTCGCGGTGAAGCTTCCGGACGGCCCGTAGGCGCGCAGCGCATGGCCCGGCTTCAGCGTGTCGTGCAGCCAGTTCGAAACGATCCCGCCCGGCACGCGCTTCACCGTGATCGACACGAGCCAGGGGCGCGTCGGCGGCGAGGAAATCGTGTAGCAGCGCTCCACCGGCGTGCCTGCGACATTGGCCCGGATAGTCAGGAACTGGCCCGGTTCGAAGCGAACGGGCGCGCCGTCGCCGATGCGGAATTCGAAGCTCCTGACGTCGTGGGTCTCGTCGATGACGCGGCAGCACGTCAGCGTGCGCTGCTCGCTGCTGGCCCACGGCTCGCCACCGCGCTCCCAGGTGCCGGAACTCGAAAAACCGCTGTCGGCGTCCGGCGCGGGGGCGAGGCTTCTCTCAGGCATGTTCATGGCGTCGGTTCGGTGGGAGCGCCATGTCTGGCGCGCTTTGCGGGGCGGCGCGGGGCCGGGAGGAGCTGGCATCGAGTATCGATTTGCGTCCGGACAGCGTCAATGCGCTTTAATTTCGCGCTCTCATTACCTGAGGTTATGCGTCCGCGTGAGCGGCTCAGGGCCGCTCCGCGCCGCTGTGGGATAATTCAGCCTTTGCTCAAAAGCGGCGCCCAAAAGGCCTGCCGCTGGCCGTTCAGGCAAGGGCAAGGGGCCTTTATCCTCGTGGCCCGCTTTCATTTTCGCGACAATTTTCCGAAGCCACCCACGATGCCCACTTACCGTTCCAAAACCTCCACCGCCGGCCGCAACATGGCGGGGGCGCGCTCGCTGTGGCGCGCCACCGGCATGAAAGACGAAGACTTCTCGAAGCCGATCATCGCGGTGGTCAATTCGTTCACCCAGTTCGTGCCCGGCCACGTGCACCTGAAGGATCTGGGACAGCTGGTCGCGCGCGAGATCGAGGCCGCGGGCGGCGTGGCCAAGGAATTCAACACCATCGCGGTCGATGACGGCATCGCCATGGGTCACGACGGCATGCTGTACTCGCTGCCGAGCCGCGAGATCATTGCGGATTCGGTGGAATACATGGTCAACGCGCATTGCGCCGACGCCATGGTGTGCATCTCCAATTGCGACAAGATCACCCCGGGCATGCTGATGGCCGCCATGCGCCTCAACATTCCGGTGATCTTCGTGTCCGGCGGCCCGATGGAAGCCGGCAAGACGCGCCTCGCGAATCCCGTCACGAAGGCCATGGAGTTCAAGAAACTCGATCTGGTCGACGCGATGGTGATCGCGGCGGACCAGACGTACTCGGACGCCGAAGTGGCCGAAGTGGAACGCTCCGCGTGCCCGACGTGCGGCTCGTGTTCGGGCATGTTCACAGCCAATTCGATGAACTGCCTGACCGAAGCGCTCGGCCTCTCGCTGCCCGGCAACGGCACCGTGGTCGCGACGCATGCCGACCGCGAACAGCTGTTCAAGCGCGCGGGCCGCGAGATCGTCGGGCTGGCGCAGCGTTACTACGAACAGGAAGAAATGCGTCTGCTGCCGCGTTCCGTGGGCTTCAAGGCGTTCGAAAACGCGATGACGCTCGACATCGCGATGGGCGGTTCCACCAACACCATCCTGCACTTGCTGGCGATTGCGCGCGAAGCCGAGATCGACTTCACGATGGAAGACATCGACCGTCTGTCGCGCACGGTGCCGCAGCTGTGCAAGGTCGCGCCGAACACGAACAAGTACCACATCGAGGACGTGCATCGCGCGGGCGGCATCATGGCGATCCTGGGCGAACTGGAACGCGCGGGCAAGCTGCACACGGACGTGCCGACCGTGCACGCGCCTACCCTTGGCGACGCCCTCGCGCAGTGGGACATCAAGCGCACCGAAGACGAAGCCGTGAAGACCTTCTACATGGCGGGTCCGGCCGGCATTCCGACGCAGGTGGCGTTCAGCCAGAACACGCGCTGGCCGAGCCTCGACAGCGACCGCGCGGAAGGCTGCATCCGCTCGTACGAGCACGCGTTCTCGAAGGAAGGCGGTCTGGCGGTGCTGACGGGCAACATCGCGCTGGATGGCTGCGTGGTGAAGACCGCGGGCGTCGATGAAAGCATCCTGGTGTTCGAAGGCAGCGCGCACGTCACGGAATCGCAGGACGAGGCGGTCGAGAACATCCTGAACGACAAGGTCAAGGCGGGCGATATCGTGATCGTGCGCTACGAGGGCCCGAAGGGCGGCCCGGGCATGCAGGAAATGCTCTACCCGACGAGCTATATCAAGTCGAAAGGACTGGGCAAGTCCTGCGCGCTGCTGACGGACGGCCGTTTCTCGGGCGGCACGTCGGGGCTGTCGATCGGCCATTGTTCGCCGGAAGCGGCAGCGGGCGGCGCGATCGGCCTGGTGCGCGACGGCGACCGCATTCGCATCGACATTCCGAATCGCCGTATCGACGTGCTGCTCTCCGACGAGGAACTCGCGCAACGCCGCGAGGAGCAGAACGCGAAGGGCTGGAAGCCGGCGAAGCCGCGTCCGCGCAAGGTATCGGGGGCGCTGAAGGCGTATGCGAAGTTCGTGATGTCGGCGGACAAGGGCGCGGTGCGCGATCTTTCATTGCTCGACGACTGATTGCGTTTCTTCGCGTTCAAGCGCACAAGCCGCTCCTTCGGGAGCGGTTTTTTTTCGCCTGCTGCGGCGGCGATGCGGTTCGGCCTGCCGCAAGGTATGGTGTTTGCTCGAAGCCCTGCGCGCTGGCCGCACCTGGCGGACGGGCATATAAGCCGCACACATGAACGACCCGCACGCCCACAAAGCACGCAGCGCACGAAAGCGCAAACCGCTCGACGACGAACTCGAAAGCGCATTGCGTCGCGTCTTCGGCTTTCCGAACCTGCGGCCGGGCCAGGACGAGGTGATCCGCAGCGTGCTCGACGGACACGACACGCTCGCCGTGATGCCCACCGGCGCGGGCAAGTCGCTGTGCTATCAGCTTCCCGCACTCCAGTTCGACGGCATGACGGTGATCGTCTCGCCGCTCATCTCGCTGATGCGCGATCAGGCGTCGAAGCTCGCGGACGCCGGCATCGCCGCCGCCGTGCTCAACAGCACACTGACGGCGGCCGAAGCGCGCGAGGCCATGGAAGCCGTCGCCGGGCACGCGGTGCGCATGCTCTTCGTCACGCCCGAGCGGCTTTCCAACGCCGACTTCACCGGCGAACTCGCCGCGCCCGGCATGCCGGCGATTGCGCTCGTCGTGATCGACGAAGCGCATTGCATCTCGCAGTGGGGCCACGATTTCCGCCCGGCCTATGTCGAACTCGTGCATGCGATCAAGACGCTCGGCCACCCGCCCGTGCTCGCACTCACCGCGACCGCGACGCCGGCCGTCATCGAGGACATCGTGCGCGAGCTGGCCATGCGGCGCGCTCGCGTGATTCATACCGGCGTCTATCGCGACAACCTGCACTTCAGCGTCGAACAGCTGACCAATCCGGAAGACAAGCGGCGGCGCGCGATCGAATGCGTGCGTGAGGCGCAGGGCAGCGGCATCGTCTATTGCGCGACCATCGCTGAATGCGAGGCGCTGCATGCCGCGCTCGTCGAGGCCGGTGTCGAGGCGGGGCGCTATCACGGGAAGCTGTCGTCGGCGGAACGCTCGGCGTCGCAGGATGCGTTCATGGAGGACCGCGTGCGCGTGATGGTCGCGACCAACGCGTTCGGCATGGGCATCGACAAGCCCGACATCCGCTTCGTGATCCATGCGCAGATGCCGGGCAGCCTCGATGCCTACTATCAGGAAGCCGGCCGCGCTGGCCGCGATGAACAGCCCGCGCGCTGCACGCTGCTGTTCGAAATGAAGGACCGGCACGTGCAGCAGTTCTTCATGAGCGGCCGCTATCCGAGCCGGGAGACCATCGCGCGCGTGGCGCTGAAGGTGCGGGAGTTGGCGCAGGAAAGCGGCAGCGGGACGCTGGAAAAGCCGCTTGCACGACTGCGTGAAGCGCTGCCGGACATCGGCGCAAACAAGCTGCGGGTCGCGGCGGCGCTGCTCGGCGATATCGGCATGACGCGGCGCACGCGGCGCGGCGGCCTGAAACTGAACGACGAACACTTCGACGAATCCCGTCTCGATGCCGCTGCGGAGGAATACACGGCGCGCTCGGCGCGCGATCGCGCCGTGCTCGAACGCATGATTGGCTATGCGCAGGGCGCGCAATGCCGCTGGCGCACGCTGCTCGATTACTTCGCGGCAGACATCGAGGCGACGCGGACAGCAGCGCCTCGGCACGCGGGCGAGATCCGCTATCGCAAGCCCGAGGACGAACTCGGCGGAGAGCGCTGCGGCACCTGCGACAACTGCCTGCATCCGCCGCAAGTGAGCGAAAGTTCGCGCGAACAGCGTGAACAGGAACGCGCCGATCAGAGCGAGTCGTTGCGTCCGGAAGCAGCGCGCTTCAAGGAGGGCGAGCGCGTGCGCGTGCGCCGCTATGGCGAGGGCGTGGTCGAGATGATCAGCGGCAAGCAGGTGGCAGTGCGCTTCGCGGATGACGCAGTGCGTACTTTCATCGGCGAGTATGTGAAGCGCGCCCGCAAGGCGTCCTGACGCACGGTTTCAGCGGGCTGTGCTCGCCAGGCGCTCGCGGTCGATGCGCAGCCGGTACTGAAACGTGTCGCCGCGAAAATAGAGATATTCGAAATCGACCGGCGTGCCGTCCGCGCCGTGCGTCAGCCGCTCGATGCGCAACAGCGGCGCGCCTTTCTTCACATCGAGCGATTGCGCGATCTCAACCGGCGCGGCGATGGCGTCGATGGCGAGATCCGCGCTGCCGAGCGGCACGGCGCAGTCGTTCTCCAGGATCAGGAAGATGTCGCGCGTCACGAGGTCCGCGCGCGCGAGCGGTCGCGCGAAGTGTTCGGGAAGAAAGCTGATCTCGTAGGACACCGGCGCGCGATTCAACAACCTCACGCGATGAATCTCCGCCACCGGACTGCCCGGCGCAAGACCGAGCCGGGCAGCGACTTCGTCGGGCGCCGGCGCGATGTCGAAGCGCAGCACGCGGTTGAGGATGTCATGGCCGCCTTCCGACATTGCCTCGGCAAAGCCCTGCAGCGACGTCACGTTCTGAAATGCACGCGGCTGGGAGACAAACGAGCCCTTGCCGTGCACCTTGAAGATCAAGCCTTCTTTTTGCAGATCGCCAAGCGCCTGGCGGATGGTGATGCGGCTCACGTCGAACATCGCCTGGAGCTCGCTTTCCGACGGCATGCGGCTGTGCGGCGCATAGCGTCCGTCGAGAATCCCCGCGCGCAGCGTGTCCTTGATCTGCGCATACAGCGGCACCGGCGAGTCCGGGAAAACGGCGGGGAGAGCGGCGGATCGGCGGGTCGGCATAGAGGTGGCGGGGCAGATGGCGGGCGCTCGCAGGCGTCCGGACGCGGCGTGCAGCGATTATAGCGGCGCCTGCCGCCCGCCCCGCGAGCCATAAAGAAATGACGAAATATTGGTTAGCCGTCGCGGTGCGCTCGCTGAGAATGAAGCCTGATCGATTCGGGTCGCAGCGAGGATGAACATGAGCGAACGCAGCGCGGGTGGGGCACGGAAAGCGGAATCGTCGGGGGCGGGCGTCACGCTCGTCACGGTGCCGGGTCTGTACGGCAGCGAGGACGCGCACTGGCAGAGCTGGCTCGAAGGCGAGGTGGCGTCGGCGCGGCGCGTCGAGCAGCGCAACTGGGATCTGCCGCATCTCGATACCTGGAGCGACGCGGTACGCGACGAACTGGCGGACATCGACGGTCCGGTGGTCATCGCGGCGCATAGCTTCGGCTGCCTTGCCACCGCGCATGCGCTTGCCCACTTGAAGCCGGCCGGCGCGCGGGTGCGGGGCGTGCTGTTCGTCGCGCCGGCGAGTCCGGCGAAGTTCCGCTTTGCCGGCGCCTTCAGCGCGCGGCGTCTGGATACGCTATCGCTCGTCGTGGGCAGCGAAACCGACCCGTGGATGCCGCTCGACGAAGCGCGCACCCTGGCGCAGCACTGGAACAGCGCGTTCATCAATCTCGGCGACGCGGGGCACGTGAACACGGCGGCGGGTTTCGGGCCGTGGCCGCTGGCGAAGCATTTCGTCGAGACGCTCGCGCGGCGCGCGCCGTCCGGCGATGGACAAGAACATGAAGACGAGACGGAGCAACAGCGCGCGTACGGATAAGCGCGACTGATCCCGTCGTATAAAAATGGCCGCCTTCGAGCGGCCTTCGTGTGTTGTGCAGTATCGAAACCCTGTCACTGGAGAACAAGAATGGCGGTACACAAGAAGCTGCTGATCGCAGCCGCAGTTGGTGTCACCCTCGGCATGACCGGCGTCGCGCGTGCGGACACGACGCTCCTCAACGTGTCCTATGACGTCACGCGCGAGCTGTACAAGGACATCGATTCCGCGTTCGTCGCGGACTACAAGAAGAAGACCGGCGAAACGGTGTCGGTGCGGCAGTCGCATGGCGCATCGAGCGCGCAGGCGCTCTCGGTGACGCAGGGTCTCCGGGCGGACGTCGTGACGATGAACCAGCCCAACGACATCGACCTGCTTGCCGAACGCGGGCAACTCGTGCCCGCCAACTGGCGCAGCCGTCTGCCCGACGCCAGCGCGCCCTACACCACGACGATGGTGTTCCTGGTTCACAAGGGCAATCCGAAGAACATCAACGACTGGAGCGATCTGGCGCGCAACGGCGTGCAAGTCGTGATCGCCAATCCGAAGACCTCGGGCAACGGCCGCTACACCTATCTCGCGGCGTGGGGCTACAAGAAGCAGCAGGGCGCCACCGACGCGCAGGCGCAGGCCTTCGAAAAAGCCATCTTCAAGAACGTGCCCGTGCTCGACACCGGCGGACGCGGCGCGACGACCACCTTCACGCAGCGCGGCATCGGCGATGTGCTGGTCACCTTCGAGAACGAAGTGGGCCTGATGAGCGCGGGACCGGGCGCGAAGGACTTCGAGGCGGTATATCCGTCGGTGAGCCTGCTGGCTGAGCCGCCGGTGTCGATCGTCGACAAGGTGGTCGACAAGCGCGGCACGCGCAAGCAGGCGCAGGCGTATCTCGACTTCCTGTACACGCCGGCGGCGCAGGAGATCATCGCGCAGCATCATCTGCGTCCGCGCGATCCCGGCGTGCTGGCGAAACATGCGAGCGAGTTCAAGCCGTTGAAGACCTTCACGGTGGAACAGCTGTTCGGCAGCTGGCAAAACGCGCAGAAGATCCACTTCGCCGACGGCGGCACCTTCGATCAGGTCGTCGCCGACAAGAACTGAGCGCGCTGCACGCTGATTACTGCCCGCCGCGCGGCGCCTGGATCATCTTCCAGCCGTTGCCGGCGGGATCGCGAAAACCCGCATCGACGCTGCCGTAGCGCTCCACCGGCTCCTGCGTGAACTCCACGCCGCGCGCCTTGAGCCGGGCGTAAGTCGCGTGGCAATCGGTGACCGCGAGCACGAGCGGCGGCATCGCACCCTTGGCGACCATCGCGCGCAGGGTTTGCGCGGTGGCGTCGTCGTGAATCGGCGGGCCGGGCGCGAACAGGCCCAGTTGAAACGCAGGCTGATCGGGATGCTGCACCGTGAGCCAGCGATAGTCGCCGTTGCGCACGTCCGTATGGACGCGGAATCCGAGCTTGTCGACATAGAAATCCAGCGCCGCGTCCTGATCGTCGACATACACGCCCACCACATTGATACCGTCGCTCATGTTTCCTCCTCGGTTGATGAGCGCACTGTAGACCTGGCTGACCGGCGGCGCTTCTCCAAAACTGCCATCGTCAGATCAGGACGCAATGCGGCCTTCAGGACACAGGCGGGCACCTGCCGCAGCGGACTGTCTTCGGCGCGCAGCGCGGCGCGTACCGCGCCGGGACTGCTGCCGCTGATGTCGCGAAACACGCGGCCGAAGGTGCCAAGGCTTTCCCAGCCGGTGGCGAAGGCGATCTCGGTGATGCTCAGTCCGGTATCGCGCAGCAGGCTGGTGGCCTGCTCGATGCGCCGCGTCAGCAGATAGCGGTGCGGCGGAAGCCCAAACGCGCGCTTGAAGGAACGCGCGAAATGCGCTTCGGAGACGCCGCTCACGGCGGCCAGCCGGGCGACCGGCCAGGCTTCGTGCGAGGCGGCGTCCATGCGATCCTTCGCACGCAACAGGCGGCGCAGCAGGGCGGGGTCTTCGAGCGGAGCGGCGGGCGGCAGCGGACGAGGTGGCATGAATCCGGAACGTCAGGCGAATTTCGTTTAGTGTAGGCGCGAACGCCACCGCGTATGAGCATGAGCATGTATCCGTGCGATTCCGCAAGCACGGCACGCGCGCGAAACGGCGCACGTTCGAATGGCCCCAGGCTGATCCTTCATCCTACTGTTCAAGGCGAACGCGATGCCCACGACGTCGAATCCGGCCGCGAAACTCGTTGTCGTCACGGTGCTCGTCGGCGTGGGGGCGGGCTTGGGCGGCATGTTGCTGGCGTTACTGCTGCATGCGGTCCAGCATATCGCGTTCGGCTACAGCGTCGACGCGCTGCCCGGCAAGGAAAGTTTCCTTCAAGGCATCAGCAGCGCGTCGCCGCAACGGCGCTTCATGGTCCTGACGCTGTGCGGCGTGATCGCGGGCGGCGGCTGGTGGCTTCTGTACCGCTTCGGCAAGCCGCTCGTCAGCGTCGCGGACGCCATCAAGGCGGACGGTCCGCGCATGCCGCCCGCCAGCACCGTCGCCAATTCGCTGTTGCAGATCGTGACCGTCGCGATGGGCTCGCCGCTCGGCCGCGAGGTCGCGCCGCGCGAGATCGGCGCGCTGTGGGCCGGCTGGCTCGCGCACTACGCGAAGCTCACGCCGGCGCAAGCGCGGATCATGGTGGCGTGCGGCGCGGGCGCGGGGCTCGCGGCGGTCTACAACGTGCCGCTCGGCGGCGCGGTGTTCGTGCTGGAAGTGCTGCTCGCCACGTTCGAAGCACGCATCGTCGTCGCCGCGTTGCTGACGTCGGCGATCGGCGCGTTCGTCGCGTGGATCGGTTTGGGCGATGCGCAGACCTATCGTTTGCCGGTCTATTCGCTCGATGCGCAGTTGATCGTCTGGGCCGTCGTCACGAGTCCGCTGTTCGGCGCGGCCGCGCGGCTCTTCGTGAAGTTCACCAAGGCGGCGCGCGCGAACGCGGCGCGCGGCACGTCGCTGCCGGTGTTGTTGATCCTGAACTTCATGCTCGTCGGCGTGCTGGTCATCTATTACCCGCAGCTCGCGGGCAACGGCAAGAGCGCCGCCGGGCTGTCCTTCGAGGACCATCTCGGCTTCGCGCTCGCGGGCGTGCTGCTGGTGCTGAAGGTGATCATCGAGGTGAGTTCGCTGCGTGCGGGCGCGCAAGGCGGCCTGCTGACGCCGAGCCTGACGAACGGCGCGCTGCTCGGCGTGGTGCTCGGCAGCCTCTGGAATATCTTCTGGCCGGGCACGCCGCTCGGCGCGTTCGCGGTGATCGGCGCGGCGGCCTTCCTGGCCTCGGCAATGCAGATGCCCCTGACGGCGCTCGTGCTGACGCTCGAATTCACGAACATCGAGCAGGGCTTCCTGATTCCGTTGGCGCTGGCGATCGCGGGCGCCATGTTGACCTTCCGTGCGCTTGGCGAGAGGCGTCCGGCGTCGGCGGTT
Source organism: Caballeronia sp. LZ065 (assembly GCF_031450975.1). Lineage (NCBI taxonomy): Bacteria > Pseudomonadati > Pseudomonadota > Betaproteobacteria > Burkholderiales > Burkholderiaceae > Caballeronia > Caballeronia sp. LZ065. Next base: position 1,017,398 of record NZ_JARUXV010000004.1, on the reverse strand, counting down.
GCGCCTGCGGTTGCTCCGGCTCCTGCGCCCGCGCAGGGATTGCACGGGGTGTCGGATTAAGCGTATTGAGGCGTGTTGCGCTCGACCTGAAACACCGACACCGCTTCCCGCAGCGACTCGGCCTGTTCGGCGAGCGACTGGGCGGCCGCCGAAGCCTGTTCGACGAGCGCCGCGTTCTGCTGCGTGACTTCGTCCATCTGCGCGACCGCCACATTGACCTGATCGATGCCCGTGCGCTGCTCGCCGGATGCGGCGGCCACTTCGCTCATGATGGCGGTCACGCGGTTCACGGAAGCCACCAGTCCTTCGATCGCGCTGCCCGCATGTTCGACGAGCGCCGAGCCGCTGGCCACGCGCGTGGTGGAATCGTCGATGAGCGTCTTGATCTCCTTCGCGGCGACGGCGCTGCGCTGGGCCAGCGCGCGCACCTCGCCGGCGACGACCGCGAAGCCGCGTCCCTGATCGCCGGCGCGGGCGGCTTCCACCGCGGCGTTGAGCGCCAGGATGTTGGTCTGGAACGCGATGCCCTCGATCACGCCGATGATGTCCGCCATGTGCGACGAGCCCTGCGCGATGCCGCGCATGGTCGCGACGACCTCGTTGACGTTCGCGCCGCCCTGCGTGGCGTCGCCGCACGCCTGGGTGGCGGCGTGCGTGCCCTGGGCGGCGTTGTCAGCGTTCTTCGCGACGGTGCTCGCCAGTTCCTCCATGCTCGCTGCGGTTTCTTCGAGCGAAGCCGCCTGCGATTCGGTGCGCCGCGACAGATCCACGGTGCCCTGTGCGATCTCGCGCGCCGCGCCGGCAATCGTCACGCTCGACGACTGGATGCCGAGCACGATGGCATTGAGGCGTGCGCGCATGCTTTCGAGCGAGACCATCAGGCTGTCGGGATGACGATGCGCGGTGGCGACCGGCTCGCGCAGATTGCCTTGCGCGATGCGCGCCGCCAGCGCCATGGCCTCGCCCGGCTCGCCGCCGAGCGCACGAGTGAGCGCGCGTGTGATGAGCAGCGCGGCCGCTGCGCCGCTTAGCGTAGCCAGCACGCCGAGCGCGATCATGATGGCTTTGGCACGAGCGTAGGCGGCGTCGGCATCGCGATTGGCGCTCACGTTCTGCTGGTCCTGCAACGCGACCAGCTCTTTCGCGGCGTTCATCCAGTTGCGCTGCACGGGACGCAGTTCGTCGATCAGCACGCGCGTGGCGCCCTGCTGGTCGCGCGCCTCGGCAAGCGCCACCGCTCGCTCGATGACCGGCGCGGCAGCGGCTGCCTGGGTGCGCAACGTGTCGTAGAGCGCGCGTTCGCGGGCTTCGGTCTTGTCATTCTGCGCGAAACGTTTGCCGAGCGCGTCGAAGGCCTCGGCATAGCCTTGCGCCTGCGTGCGGATGCGTTGCTTCTCGGTTTCGATCGCAGCGGTGTCGCTCATCAGCGCGACGTTGCGCAGCGCGATCATGCGGTCGCTGATCGAGAACGTCAGTTCGTGCGCGAGCCGGGCTTCCTCATTGTTCACCTCGACCACTTCGTCGAAGCGCGCCTGGATCTGCGCCATGCTGAAGAGTCCGTAAGCGAGCACGGCAAGCAGCATCGACAGCACGATGCCAAAGCCCAGACTGAGTTTGGTGACGACCTTCATGTTTCGACTTCTCCGTGGACGGGTTGACGCGGATTCGCGCTCGCGAGCAAATCCTATGCTTTCAAACTGTTTACGGAGAAGATTCGTTTTACTTTAGAGCGTTAGCGTCCATATTCGTCACGTTTTGCGCCGCTGCGAGCGGCGAACCCATCGCCTGGAACAGCGCGGCCGTGTCACTCATGCGCGCGCTGCCGGCCTGGATCGCGGTCAGGCGCGCGTTCAGAGACTGCTGCTCGCTGCCGCGCGCGGCGCGAGGCGGAATGGCGCCGAGCCGCACGCGCGCGAGCGCATCGGCCGATGCGTCGCGCGCCTTGCTGCTCGCGCTGTCCGCGAAGGCGAGCGCCTCGGCGTCGTTTTCCAGCGCCGCCAGCGTATCCGCGACGTTGCGGAAGGCGGCCAGCACCGTCTGCTTGTATTGCTCGACGGCGGCGTCATACGTGGCGATGGCCGCGCGCCGCTGCGCGAACAACGCGCCGCCGTGAAAGATCGGCGCCGACAGCGAAGCGCCGATACTCCACAACGCGCCCGCGCCGGACAGCGCCGTCGGCCAGCTGAAGCCGCCCCGGCCCATCGACGCCGATATCGACAGACTCGGAAACAGCTGCGCCGTCGCGACGCCCACTTGCGCGGCGGCCGCCTTCAACGCGGCGTCGGCGGCCTGGATGTCGGGGCGCGTTTGCAGCAGTTCCGAAGGCAGCACGAGCGGCACGTCGGGCGGCACGGTGAGGCTGGCGAGATCGAGATCGTCGGGGGCGCGGTCGGGCGTTCGTCCGAGCAGCACGGCCAGCGCATGACGGTTCGCGAGCCATTGCGCGCGCAAGCCGGGCAACTGCGCCGCGAGCGAGGCCGCGTTCTGCTGGGCCGTGAGCATGTCGGCGCGCGAGGCCGATCCGAGCGCATAGCGGCGCTCGGCGTCGTGGGCATCGTCGCCCGCGAGCGCGATGAGCCGTTCCGTGATGTCGATCTGCGCATGCAGCGAGGCCGCGCCGATCGCGCCCGTCACGATGTTCGCCGCGAGCGCGCGCCGCGCGGCGTCGAGCTGGAAGGCCTGCTGGTCGACCTGCGCCGCCAGCGACGCGTTCGCGAAGCGCGCCGCGCCGAACAGGTCGAAGGTGTACTGCGCCTGGATCTGTCCGACGAAGAGGTTGTACAGCGCGGTGGGCGGGCCGAAGTCGGGGATGGTGAGGGCGCGCTGGCGCGTGGCCTGTCCCCCCACATCGATGGACGGCAACAGCGACGAGCCGACTTGCGCCCGCAATTGCTCGCGCGCCGCCACGAGCGTCTTGTCCGCCGCGGCGAGACTCGGGCTGTTGCGCAGGCCTTCATCGACGAGCGCGTTCAGCGTCGCCGAGCGATACGCCTTCCACCACTCGGGCACCGGCCGCGCGCCCGCGACGAAACGCTGCGACGCGCCCTCTGCGGTCACGGTGGCATCAGCTTGCGGTTGGGCGCCGTAATGCGCCGGCGTGGGCATCGCGGGCGGCTTGCCGTCCGGGCCGAACGCACAGCCGGCGAGCGCGGCGCTCGCGGCGAAGATCAGCGTACATGTGCGGTTCATGATGAAGCTCCCTCGCGTTCGTCGAGCTTCACGCGGAACCACGCGGCATACAGCGCGGGCAGGTAGAACAGGGTAAGCACGGTCGCGCTCGTGATGCCGCCCATCAGCGCGGTGGCCATCGGGCCGAAAAAGTTGCTGCGCAGAAGCGGGATCAGCGCGAGCACGGCGGCTGCGGCGGTCAGCGTGATCGGGCGGAAACGTCGGACGGTCGCGCCGATGATGGCGTCGAAACGCTTGTGGCCCGAGGCAATGTCCTGCTCGATCTGATCCACGAGGATCACCGAGTTGCGCATGATGATGCCGAACATGGCGATCACACCGAGCATCGCGACGAAACCGAACGGCTTGCCGAAGGCGAGCAGCGTGACGACCACGCCGATCAGCCCGAGCGGCGCGGTGAGCACGACCATCATCACGCGCGAGAAGCTCTGCAACTGGATCATCAGCAGCGTCAGCACGACGATCACCATCACTGGAATCTGCGCGTTGATCGACGCCTGGCCCTTGCCGCTTTCCTCCACCGGTCCGCCCACCTCGATGCGATAGCCCACCGGCAGCGCGCGGCGAATGGCGTCGAGCTTGCCGTCGATGGACTTCGTCACGTCGATGCCTTGCGCCGTGCCCGTTACATCGGACTGCACGGTCAGGGTCGGCTGCCGGTCGCGTTCCCAGATCACGCCGTATTCGAGCGTATCGACGACGCGACCCAGCGCGCCCAGCGGCACCGGCCCGTTCGGCGTCGGCATCGCGAGCGTGGCGAGGCGCGCCGGATCCACGCGTTCCTCGCGCGGCGCGCGCAGATCGACGCCAATCAGCTTGTCGCGCTCGCGATACTGCGTGACGGTCGTGCCGCTTTGCGTCATCGCGAGGAAGCTGGCGATGTCCTGCGACGTGACGCCCGCCGCGCGCGCCTTCTGCTGATCCACTTGGAAGCGCACCGAGCGCTCCGACGGCTCGTCCCAATCGAACTGGACGTTGGTGGTGCGCGTGTCGGCGCGCATGTCGGCGGCCACCTGTTCGGCAATGTGCCGCACCGTGCCGATATCGTCGCCGCTGACGCGGAACTGCACCGGATAGCCGACCGGCGGCCCGTTCTCCAGGCGCGAAAGGCGTGTGCGCACGGCCGGGAAGCGCTCGCGCAGCATCGGATCGAGCCAGCGCGCCAGTTGCTCGCGCGCCTCCACCGATTTCGCGGTAACGACGAATTGCGCGAAGTTCGGCGTCGGCAGTTGCTGGTCGAGCGGCAGATAGAAGCGCGGCGCGCCGGTACCGACGAAGCTCACGACATGATCGATTTCCGCGCGGCCCTTCAGCGCCGTTTCGAGGCGTTTCGCTTCGCGCAAGGTGGCATCGAACGACGCGCCTTCCTGCAAGCGCACGTCGATCAGCAGCTCGGGGCGGTCGGAGCTCGGGAAGAACTGTTGCGGCACGAGCGTGAAGCCCGCCATCGCGATGACGAACAGCACCACCGTGACCGCCAGCACCACGAAGCGCCGCCGCACGCACCAGCCCACCCAGCGGCGCAGGCGGCCATAGAACTTCGTGTCGTAGATGTCGTGCTCGTGATCGTCGGGCAGATGCGCTTCCTTCTTGCGCTCGGGCAGCAGCTTGTAGCCCAGCAGCGGAATCAGCACGACCGCCGCCAGCCACGACGCGATCAGCGCAATGGCCGAGACTTCGAAGATCGAACGCGTGTATTCGCCGGTGCTCGACTTGGCGAGCGCGATCGGCAGAAAGCCGGCGACCGTGACGAGCGTGCCGGTCAGCATCGGGAACGCGGTGCTGGTGTACGCGTAGGCCGCCGCGCGCGTGCGGTTCCAGCCCTGTTCGAGCTTCACGGCCATCATCTCGACGGCGATGATCGCGTCGTCCACGAGCAGGCCGAGCGCCAGAATCAGCGTGCCCAACGAGACCTTGTGCAAGCCGATGTCGAACAGATACATGAAGAGCGCAGTGACGGCGAGCACGATGGGAATCGAGATCACGACGACCATGCCCGTGCGCACGCCGAGCGACACCAGGCTCACGATCAACACGATGATGACCGCTTCCGCGACGGCTTCGAGGAAGTCATCGACGGAATGCGACACCGCATGCGGCATGCTGGAGACTTCGGTGAGCTTCAGCCCCGCGGGTAGTTGCGCACGCAACTTCGTCATCTCGGCATCGAGCGACTTGCCGAGACGCACGACGTCCTCGCCGGGCTGCATCGTCACGCCGATGCCCAGCACCGGCGCACCGGCCGAACGCATTTGCGTGGCGGGCGGATCCACGTAGCCGCGCGTGATCTTCGCGATGTCGCCGAGCCGGAACGAGCGGCCATTCACCGCGATGAGCGTGTCGGCAAGCGCGTCGATGCTCTTGAACTGGCCGCTCGGGCGCACGAACACGCGGTCGTTCGGCGTGTTCATCACGCCGGCGGGCGCGACGGCGTTCTGTCCGTCGATGGCCTGCGCGATCTGCTGCGGCGAGAGCGACAGACGCGTGAGCGTCGTGTTCGGAATCTCGATGTAGATGCGCTCTTCCTGGTCGCCGAAATAGTCCACCTTCGCGACACCCGGCACGCGCAGCAGCACGGTGCGCAGCGAATCGGCGTAGTCGTGCAGTTGTGCGGGCGAGAAGCCGTCGCCTTCGAGCGCGAAGATGTTGGTATAGACGTCGCCGAACTCGTCGTTGAAGAACGGGCCCTGTACGCCGGGCGGCAGCGTCGCGGCGATATCGCCGACCTTCTTGCGGATCTGATACCACTCCTCGGGTACGTCCTTCGCGGGCGCCGAGTCCTTCATCTGGAAGAACAGCAGCGATTCGCCGGGGCGCGAGTAGCTGCGCATGAAGTCCGTGTACGGCGTCTCCTGCAGCTTGCGCGCGATGCGGTCGGTCACTTCCTCCTGCACCTGACGCGCGGTCGCACCCGGCCAGAAGGTGCGGATGACCATGACGCGGAACGTGAACGGCGGATCTTCCGACTGCGCGAGGCGCGTGTACGAGAGGATGCCGAAGAGCGTCGACATCGCGATCAGAAAGATCACCAGCGCGCGATGCCGCAGCGCCCATGCCGACAGATTGAAACGGCCTTCCTCGTGGCGCTGCGCGGCGTCTTCGCCGGACGTGGAGTCGCGCGCGCTCATGAAGCGAAGTCCTCGGGATGCAAGGGCGCGACCACGCGCACCTTTTCGCCCGCCGAGACGGTATGCACGCCTTGCCACACGACGCGCTCGCCCGCCTGGATGCCGCTCGCCACCGTCACGGTGCGTTCGCCGAAGCGCGCGATCTCCACGCGCCGCAGTTCGAGTGCGTTGCCGGGTTTCGTCACGACCCATACGGCGGGGTGACCGTTGTCGTGGAACAGGGCCGTCGATGGCAGCGTGAACGCGCCGCCGGCCGCCTGCGCCGGGGTGAACGCGATGTCGGCCGTCATGCCGAGCCGGACTTCCGGCGTCGGCGCTTCGAGCGTGAGCTTCGCGCGCCAGGTGTGGCTCTGCGTGTCGGCGGCCGGGGAGAGTTCGCGCACGCGCGCCTTGAAGGTGCTCGTGGGGAGCGCGGTGAGCTTCACGTCCGCTTCATGGCCGACCGCAAAAGCGCCGAGCGCGGATTCGGGGACGTCGCAGATCACGTCGATATCGCCGCTCCATGCCAGCGTATAGACGGCCTGGCCCGCGTTGACGTTCTGGCCGGTGTCGGCCTGCTCGGCGGTGATGACACCGGCGTGATCCGCGGCGAGCGTCGCATAGCGCAGCTGGTCGCCGGCGAGCGCGGCCTGCTGTTGCGCCTGATTGCGCTGCGCCAGCGCCGACGCATAGGCGTTCTGCGTCTGTTCGAGCTGCGCGGGCGCGATCAGGTTTTCAGCGGCCTGGGCGCGGTCGCGGTCGAGCTGCTGCTGGGCGTAGACGAGTTGATGCGAGGCGGCGTCGAGTTGCGCACGGGCGCTGGCGCTGTTCTTTTCGACATCGGCGGAATCGAGTCGGGCGACGGTCTGTCCGGCCTTCACCGTATCGCCGATACGCACACGCCGCTCGAGAATCTTGCCGTTGATGCGGAAGGACAGCGGCGTCGAATAGCGTGTCTGCACTTGACCGGGCAGCGTGGCAAGCGGCGCGGCGTTATCCGCTTGGGCTTCGACCGCGACCACGGGACGGGGCGCGGGCGCGGCGCTTTCATGGCGCTGACAGGCGGCGAGCGTGACGCAGAGGGCCGTGCAGATGATCGGAACGGCTGCCGCGCGCGAGAAGGCCGGCGTGGTCAAGGAGAAGCGCTTCACAGGAACCTCGGCGCCCGTCGGGGCATGAGTGCGCGCGTGCCGCAACGAACGAAGCGCGCCGCTTGGTGGCGAAGCAAAAGCCGGAAAGAGCCGGGATGTCCGTAGAAACCTGTCGCGACGGATGGCTTATTCCATGTGTCTGTCAGGGCCGCCCGGAAAGGGCTCTGGTCATCCCGAAAAGAGACTGCCGTGGATTCTAATACACACATGTATCTGAATGCAAAGCCGAATGTGTAAGCCGGCCGATGCTACACTTCGGACCATGAAACCCGTGCGACTCACCCGTGAACAGAGCCGTGACCAGACGCGCCAGCGTTTGCTGGACGCTGCGCAAGCCGTTTTCACGAGGAAGGGTTTCGGCGCGGCGAGCGTCGAGGACGTGGCCGCCGAGGCGGGCTATACGCGCGGCGCGTTCTATTCAAATTTCGACAGCAAGGCGCAGTTGCTGCTGGAAGTGCTCAAGCGCGATCACGACACGACCATGGCGCACCTCTCGACCATTTTCGAGGACGGCAAGGCGTCGCGCGCGGACCTGGAAGCGCGCGTGCTCCAGTACTACAGCGAGTGCTATCAGGACAATGCCTGCTTCCTGCTGTGGGTCGAGGCGAAGCTTCATGCGAGCCGCGACGCCGCTTTTCGCACCAGCTTCAACGCGCTGATGCGCGAGCTCAGGCAAACCACGACGGAATACATCGAGGCGTTTTCCGAGCGGGTGGGCACGCCGTTGAGCATGCCCGCCGGGCAAATGGCGCTCGGACTGATTGCCCTGTGCGACGGCGTGCAGTTCTTTTATTCGTCGGATCCGCAATCCGTGCCGGCGGAATTCGCGCAGAGTGTGCTCGGGCATTTTTTCCGGCGCGTCGCGCTGAATGGCGGCACGGAATAACGCGGAAACTTTGCAGCGGGCCTCAGGCTTCAATTCGAATTTGCGCAGCCAGCCATTTCGATAAGTGGCCGATTTACCACGAGGGTAATCATCGACAGTATCCGTACTGCTGATGGACGTATCATCGAATGCCGAGTGTGGGATTCCATTCTCAGCCTTTCACAGGCATTCAATGACACGCGTTTTCCGGAACATCTGGATCGCCGGCGTCGTGACGATAGCCAGCGGTCTGGTTTCAGCCAATGAGCAGGCCCGCTTGTTTCCTCTGGAACGAGCCGCCGCAGGCATGGTGTTCTTTCCTTATCCGGCCGTGGTTTCAACCGCCGGCGTGCGCACCGTTCGAACCGTGCATGCCCACTTCTCTTACGGCGTTTCCGCGAAACATGCAGGCACGGCGGCCTTGTCGGGCGCGGGTGTCAGTCTCGTCGATCCGAATACCGTGGATCGGCAATATCCGCAGGCATTGCCTGCCTATTCGCTCGGCAATTCCGGTAAAACGCGCAACGATTTCGCCAGCGATGAAGACGACTGGCATTTTCAGGCCAATCCGCAACTCGGCGTCAATCACGAGCATGAGAAAGGATTGACCTTCCTGATGCGCCGGGGTTTCTGATTCTCTCCATTCCCGGCGTCAGTGTCCCTGAAAGAACCGGCTATTTGCCGCGCCCTTCGGCATAGCGCCGCGCAACCTCAGGCCAGTTGATCACGTTATAGAAAGCCGCAATGTATTCCGGCCGGCGATTCTCGTATTTCAGGTAATAGGCGTGTTCCCAGACATCGAGGCCGAGAATCGGCGTATTGCCCGATGCGATGCCGCTCATCAGCGGATTGTCCTGATTCGCCGTGCTGCTGACCGCGAGCTTGCCTTGCTGGTCGACTTCGAGCCACGCCCAGCCGCTGCCGAAGCGCGTCAGTGCGGCCTTCGTGAAGGCTTCCTTGAAGGTATCGAAACCGCCCAGATCCGAGTCGATCGCTTGGGCCAGTTCGCCGTCCGGCGTGCCGCCGCCCTTCGGCGACATCACGGTCCAGAACAGGCTGTGGTTCGCGTGGCCGCCGCCGTTGTTGCGCACGGGCCCGCGCAGCGCTTCCGGCAACGCGTCGATATCCGCGATCAGGCTTTCAACCGGCTCGTCCTTGCGGTCGGACTTCTCCAGCGCCGCGTTGAGGTTGTTCACGTAGGTCTGGTGATGCTTCGTGTGATGAACCTCCATCGTGCGGGCGTCGATGTTCGGTTCCAGTGCGTCGAAGGCATAAGGCAGGGGAGGCAGGGTGTAAGGCATCGATTGCTCCTTTCGGTTCGAAGTGGGGATCAGTGCCGCGCGGGGTGGCTGGGGTGAAGCGCGGCGTCGCCGTCGGCGATGGCGCGTGTAATGAGCGGATGCGGCCCGTGACGGGCGAGATGGCGAATCAGCGCGACATAGGTTTCGCGGCTGTGACGCAGTGCGGCCTGGCGCATCGATGCGGGCCGGTCGGCGGCCTGCGTGAGTGCGGTCAGGAGGGCGTGAGCGCGGCATAGCAAGGGCGCCGCGCGATCGAGCGCGCCTTGCGCGACATGCAGGTCCGCGAGATTGTGATGCGCGACGACCAGCGCGGCGAGGCAATCGTCCACGCGGCCGGCGGGCGGCGCTTCGACCAGCCGATGCGCAATCGACAACGCCCGCTCGTAACCGGCGAGCGCCAGTGCGGCGCGTCCGTCGCGCTCGGCCTGGACGGCCTGACGCATTTCGGCTTCCCACAGCGCGAGGGTCGGCTGGCAGGGAACGGACGTGTCCGATGAGAGGTCGGCAATCTGCTGATACATGGCGAGGGCTCCTGTTCCATCGCCCTTTGCGTCGACCTTGCGTCTGCGTACTCGGGTGGGTCAATGATAACCATTATCATTTGGCCTTGCCAACCCCGTTCCCGACGTGGACATACACGCGGCTTTGGCCTCTACTTGAGCGGTGTCCACCCGACGAGGAAGGCATCTTGGCCAGCGCACGCTCTGAAGTCCGCGAAAACCGCGAACGTCCGCACGCGGTCGCAGCACAGGCGAGTCCTTGCGACGAAGGCATCATCCGCGTGCAGCCGTGCGCCAACGACGCGCCGTGTACCCGCAAACGGCTCGCCTTGTCCGCCACGATTCTCGGGTCGAGCATGGCGTTCATCGACGGCTCGGTCGTGAACGTCGCCTTGCCGTCGATCCAGACCGAACTCGGCGCGAGCATCGCGGCGATGCAGTGGGTCGTGAACGCGTACCTGCTGTTCCTCGGCGCGCTCGTGCTGGTCGGCGGTTCGCTCGGCGACAAGCTCGGACGGCGCACGATCTTCGTCGCCGGCATCGCGCTGTTCACGGCGGCGTCGGCGGCGTGCGGCTTCGCGCCGGACACGGGCTGGCTCATCGCAGCGCGCGCGGTGCAGGGAATCGGCGCCGCGCTGCTGGTGCCGAGCAGTCTCGCGATCATCGGCGCCGTGTTCGACGGCGCCGAGCGCGGCCGCGCGATCGGCACGTGGGCGGGCGTGGGCGCGATTACATCGTCGGTGGGTCCGGCGGCGGGCGGCTGGCTCGTCGATGCGTTCTCCTGGCGCGCGATCTTCTTCCTCAACCTGCCGCTGGCCGCCGTGACGATCCTGCTGGCATGGCTTTCGGTGCCCGACAGCCAGAAGGCCGACGCGCCGTCGACGCTGGACTGGCCAGGCGCGGCGAGCGCGGCCGCAGGACTTGCCGCGCTGACCTACGGGCTGACCGAAGCGCCCGCGCACGGGTTCAGCGCTGCGCGGGTGCTCGGCATGATCGGCGCGGGCGTGCTGTTGCTCGCCGTGTTCCTGGTCATCGAGGCAAGAAGCCGCGATCCGATGATTCCCCTCGACATCTTCCATTCCCGCGATTTCTCCGGCGCCAACGTCGTCACCTTGCTGCTCTACTTCGGGTTGGGCGGCGTGCTGTTCTTCCTGCCGTTCACGCTGATTCGCGCCTATGGATTCAGCGCGGCACAAGCCGGCGCCGCCCTCCTGCCGATGCCGCTCATCATCGGCCTGCTGTCGCGCTTCACGGGCGGGCTGACGGGCCGCCATGGCGCGCGGGCGTTGCTGACCGTGGGGCCGTGCATCGCGGGCACTGGTTTTGTGATGCTGGCGCTGCGATTCGCGCCGGCCAGTTATTGGGGGGGATTTTTTCCCGCGCTCGTGGTACTCGGGCTCGGCATGACGATCACCGTCGCGCCGTTGACGACCACCGTGATGGCGTCGGTGCCGGGCGGGCGCGCGGGTATCGCGTCAGGCATCAACAACGCGGTGGCGCGCGTGGCGGGCCTGCTGGCGATTGCCGTGCTCGGCATTGCGTTCGTATGGTCGCGCGACGCCGTGTTGCGCGCGGGCGGCACGCAGGCCGATGCCATTGCCGATGGCCTGCGCGCTGTCGCACTGCTTTCCGCGATGTGTGCATTCGCGGCGGCGGGTGTGGCGGCGGCAACGATACGCAAACGCGCTTGAACACGCCGGGTCGAGCTGATTTAGCAGACTCGCACGGCACTAACAATAGGCGGTTTCCGATCACTTCGAGAATTGCGTTGGATAACGAAATGACATAAAAACACGGGGTTTTTTGAGAGTTTTCACGAAGTTAATCGTTCGACTTGCACCTTACAATGAATTCACATTCCTGATGCTTCGAGTTCCTGAACGATCAAGAGTGTGGAGGCAAAAAGATCCCGAGTTTCGGGTCAACGGCATATCGGCCGTGTTTATCTGACTAAGGAGTAAAAACATGATCAAGATCGAACGAAACGCTTTGGGCCTGGCCCAGGTTGCCGGCGGCGCGCGGAAGCAGTCCACCACGACAACCATCATCGAAGTGCCGACCGTTCCCAGTTCCACCACTGCGCCGGCCACGGGCATCACCGGTAGCTCAAGCTCGGCCATTTTCGTCAACGGCAAGGAAGTGAGCAGCCAGTCGATCACGTTCTAAGCTTCGCCGCCGAAATGCAACGTGGGCGGAACATGCGTTCCGCCCACGTTGTGCCGGTGCCGCGCTGTCAGTCTGTCACCCGTGCTCAGGCGTTCGTGTGTTCCAGCGCCCTGGAGCGCTTCTGAAGTTCTTCCGTCGTGTGCCCTGCGCCGTTCGGCAGCCAGCCGGGAGGACGCAGCACGAAGCCGATTGCATCGGAGATGCTCTTCGCCTGCACCACATCCTTCACGAGACTCGCCCAGTGCTCCAGTTCCACGACGATCGGGTTATGCGAAGTCGTCGGTGTCGTGAGGCCGTAGACGCAGGGTTCCTCGGCGCGTTCCTCCACATAGGTGCCGAATAGCCGGTCGAAGACAATCAGCACGCCGCCGAAGTTGGCATCGAGGTAGGTTGCATTCGAGGCGTGGTGAACACGGTGCGCCGAAGGCGTATTGAGCACGTATTCGAGCCAGCCGAGTTTCGGAATCCAGGTGGCGTGCAGCCAGAACTGATACAGCAGGTTGATGGACACCACCGCCAGCACCACGTCGGGTTTCACGCCAAACCACACGAGCGGGGTGAAGAACAGCGCCGAACCGGCAATCTTCGTCAACCAGCCGAGACGGTAGGCTGAAGACAGCGTCAACTGATTCGGCGAATGATGCACGGCGTGATTCGCCCAGAAGAAGCGGATCGTGTGCGAGGCGCGGTGGTACCAGTAGTAGCAGAATTCCTGGCCGATGAAGAGCAGGAAGATCGTGAGCACCGTGTTGCTCGTAACCGTATGGATCCGGTGTTCCCATGCGAAGTTGAAGACCGGCGTGGCCAGCGAGATCGGCACGAACGCGAGCAGCTTGCGGCCGACGAGATCGGCAAGAGAGAGCCAGGCTTCATGCCAGTCGAAGGCGCGGTCGGTGCCTTTGTGCTTGAAGTGCAGGACGAGCGCTTCAAGCAGCGATGCGGTGAGCACAACGCCCATCGCGTACAGCGAGATTTTTCCAAGCAGTTCCAGTTCCATGATGGTTCGCCTTGGTGGGTGGATTGCGAATGAACCCATTGTGGCGAGCGGCCTGATCAAAATCCACGCGCAAACTATTTCACCGCATGTCAGCGCGTTCGCTCGACCCCGCGTGGCTTGGGGGACAAGCGTTTCCGGCGAGTCATGTCATGGAGTGTCAGGCGCGGCATGGGAAGGCCGCAACGTTGCCGGAAGAGATGCTAAAGTCTCGCTCGATGGGGATGGGGTACCCCCGATAACCGCCGTCCGGCTGATGACTCCTGTTGAATTGCGTTGCGCGGCCTCGTTGCCTGCAAGGGTGCGCGCACGTCCGACAGGAGTGTCCTCGTGCAATCGCTTCTTTCCCTCGTTCTGGTCTTTGTCGGCGGCGGCCTCGGCTCGATGGCGCGGCACCTGGCCGGGCGAGCGTCCCTCGCGCTCTTCGGTCCGTCATTTCCGTATGGAACGCTCGGCATCAACGTCCTCGGCTCGTTCGCCATGGGCCTGGTGGCCGGCTGGTTCGCGCTGCGCGGCCACGCGGATCAGAGCGTGCGCCTGTTCCTGACCACGGGCATCATCGGCGGCTTCACCACGTATTCCACCTTCTCGCTCGAAACCGCGCTGCTCTGGGAGCGCGGCGACGTGCTGTCCGTCATGTTCTATGTTGGCGGCACGCTGTTGCTCGGTTTCGTCGGGATCTTCGGCGGGCTCGCGCTCGTACGCGCTGTCTTGGGCGGCTGAAGGGCCGCTACGCGGATTGCCTCGCCGCATCGAAGACCTCGCGCGCCGCCTTGACCGCCGCATGATTCTCGTTGGCCCAGCGCAGCAGCACATGCAGCGCGGCGTACATCGAGCGGCCCAGTTCAGTCAGGCTGTATTCGACGCCGGGCGGTTTGGTCGGGAACACCTCACGGTGGACATAGCCGTCGCGCTGAAGCTCGTGCAGCGTCTGCGTCAGCATGCGCTGCGAGATATCCGGCACGAGCCGCCGCAGTTCGCCGAAGCGGTACGGCTGCTCGGCCAGCGCCATCATCAGCAATGAAGTCCATCGTCCGTCGATCACGTCGATGACATCTCTCACCGGACAGTTCGATACATCGCCGAACTCGGTTCGCGCGGCATCCAGCATCGTCTTGACTGCGCTGGGGGCGGCCTTGGTGGTTCCCATTCGGTGCCTATCTCCTCAAAAACTGCCTTCTTTACGGAAGACGATCGACGCCCGATCATCGAGGCGCTCTCAAATTGAGAGTATCACCCGGAATGAGGCAGGACTATGAGCGATACGATTTTCGTGACCGGTGCAGCCGGTCAACTTGGACGGCTGGTCATCAAGCATCTGCTGGCGCACGGCGTCGGGCCGGAGCGCATCATCGCGGGTAGCCGCAGCCCGGACAAGCTCGCCGATCTCGCCGCGCTGAACATCGACGTCCGCCGCGCCGACTTCGACGATCCAGCCGGCCTGACCGATGCCTTCGAAGGCGCCGGCACCGTGCTCATCATCTCGACCGATGCGCTCGACGGCGGCGATACGCGACAGAAGCAGCATCGCAATGCAGTGGCGGCGGCGGTCGCGGCGGGTGCCGGACGGCTTGCCTATACGTCGCTTCCCAATCCGGACAGTTCGCTGTTGAGCTTCGCGCCGGATCATCTCGAAACCGAACGGGCCATCAAAGAGACTGGCCTGCCGTACGCGATTTTCCGCAACGGCTGGTATCAGGAAAACTTGCACATGGCGCTGCCCGGCGCGTTCGCGAGCGGCGCGTGGCATTCGGCTGCGCGCGGTGGCAGAACGTCCTATGTGGCGCGGGAGGACATCGCTGAGGCCATCGCGGCCGCGCTCGCCACGCCGGACGCCGGGCGCCACACATACACGTTGACGGGCGCGGAAGCGCTGAACCGCGAAGAGATCGCCGAACTCGCGCGGCGGGCGACGGGCAAGGCGCTGGCGGTTGTGGACGTATCGGACGAACAGCTCGCTGCGGGCCTGAAAGCGGCCGGCGTGCCGGATGTATTTGTCGATGTCCTCGTGTCGGCCGATGTGGAAACCCGGGCGGGCAATCTTTCCATCGTGACCGATCATCTCGAATCGCTGATCGGCCGCGCGCCGCGACGCCTGGCGCACCATCTCGAAGAAGTCGGCGCCGGATACGCGGGCTGACGCACCCGCTTGCTTTACTTGGCGTCGTTATAAACGGTCGCGCGCGACACGCCGAGATGTTGCGCGACCGTTTCCATCGACCGTCGCAAATCCAGGAAGCCTTCCTGTTTCAGCGCCTGCATCAGCGCGCGGCGCTGGTCGGCGCGCAGGGCCTGCGGCGTGGTCGCCTGGCTCACGGCGAAGCGGTCGATGCGCTCGCGCAGCGAATCCGCGCTGGACGGATCCAGCGATTCCCTCACGCCGTCCGTCCCGAGCGACGAAAACTGTTCCAGCATGTTCGTCAGGCTGCGGAATAGCGTGACATCGACATTCAGGCACAGCGCCGCAATGTAGCGGCCATCCGAATCCTTGATCCCGATCGACGTGCTCTTGGCTTGCCGGCCGTCCGCGAAACGGTTGGCGTAGTTCGCGAGAATCTGCGGATAGGCGTCGTCGGCGATGCGCGCGAGGCCCAGTTCCGTTGCCGGATCGCCGACCTTGCGGCCCGACAGATTGTTGTGAATGGCGAGCACCGCGTGCTTCGGCGAGCGCAGGTCATGCACGACGACCTCGGTGAACGGCGCCAGGGTTTCGCCCAGACCCGCGGCGATCTGCTTGACCTGTTCGAGAATGGTCCGCTGTTCGACGTTGAGTTTGGCTTGGGTCATGGTGTCTGGACGGGTCGGTCGTGTCGCGTTGCGTCAACGAGTACAAAGCATGCCATTTCAAGCCGTCGCGCGCATTGATTTTTTGTACAAAAATAGACATAATGTTGAAAATGCGCGGCGAGAGCACGAAATCGTGACGTGCCGTGCGTCGCGTGACTCTGGCCCACTCTTTTCATGGCATCTCCGACATGACGACCCCAAGCCTCCCCACCTACGCCGACGTCGAGGCCGCCGCCTCGCGTATTGCGGGCGTCGCGCATCGCACGCCGGTTCTGACTTCCCGCACGCTCAATGCGCTGACCGGCGCCGAGTTCTTCTTCAAGTGCGAGAACTTCCAGCGCATGGGCGCGTTCAAGTTTCGCGGCGCGTTCAATGCGTTGTCGAAGTTTTCGGCCGAGCAGCGCAAGGCCGGCGTGGTGGCGTTTTCGTCAGGCAATCACGCACAGGGCATCGCGCTGTCCGCGCAGTTGCTGAATATTCCGGCCACCATCGTCATGCAGCACGATGCACCCGCCGCGAAGGTCGCCGCCACCAAGGGCTATGGCGCGCAGGTCGTCGCTTACGACCGCTACAAGGAAGACCGCGAAGCGATCGGCCGCCGGCTCGCGGAAGAAAACGGTCTCACGCTGATTCCCCCTTACGATCACCCGGACATCCTGTCGGGACAGGGCACGGCGGCCCGGGAACTGTTCGAGGAGACCGGCGCGCTGGATCACCTGTTCGTGCCGCTCGGCGGTGGCGGCCTGCTGTCCGGCACGGCGCTGGCCACGCGTGCGCTGGCGCCGCAATGCGTGCTGCATGGCGTCGAGCCCGAAGCGGGCAATGACGGACAGCGTTCCTTCCGCACGGGCGAAATCGTCCATATCGATACGCCGGTCACCATCGCCGACGGCGCGCAGACGCAGCATCTCGGGCACCTCACCTTCGGGATCATCAAACGCGATGTGAACGACATCCTCACCGCGTCGGATGCCGATCTGGTCGAAGCGATGAAGTTCTTCGCCACGCGCATGAAGATGTTGGTGGAGCCGACCGGCTGTCTCGGCCTTGCCGCTGCGCTGAACCTGCGCGAGCAGCTTGCGGGCAAGCGCGTGGGCGTGATCATCAGCGGCGGCAACATCGACCTGGAACGTTTCTGCTCGCTGGCGGCGGCGTGATGGCTACGTCCGCGGTGAATACGCCGTTCGATCAGCTGATCGACACGCTGGAGCGGGAGGGCGCGCGCTATCGCGTGCTCGAGCATCCGGAGGAAGGGCGTTGCGACCTCGTCGCGGCGTTGCGCGGCACGGAGCCCGGACAAGGCGCCAAGGCCATGCTCTGCAAGAGCAAGGACGCAGACGGCCAGATGATCCTGGCCATTCTCCCCGGCGACCGTAAGCTGGACTTCAAAAAGGTGGCGACGGCAGCGGGCATCAGGAAGGCCACGCTCGCCACACCGGAAGAAGCGCAGCGCGAGACCGGCTGCGTGATCGGCGCGATACCGCCGTTTTCGTTCTCGCCTGCGGTGAAGTTGATCGTGGATCCGGAACTGATCGAACGCTTCGATGAAATCGCGTTCAACGCAGGCCGGCTCGACCGCTCGATGCTGCTCGCTTGCGCCGACTATCTGCGCATCGCGCGGCCGCTCGTCAGGCCGTTGTCCGCATGATGCGCGTCAATCACGCTTCGGCGGGCTGTCGAATGACGCGCAGCGCCACGCACAGGCACAGCGCGAGCAGCACGGCAACATAGGCCGCCACGGCGGGCCATGCGCCGTGCTGCCAGAATGCGCCGCCGATCGACCCGAGCACGCTCGACCCGAGGTAATACGCCAGCAGATAGAGCGAGGCCGCGTGACCTTTCGCCGAGCCGGCCATCCGTCCGACCCAGCTGCTCGCGACCGAATGCGTGATGAAGAAGCCAATCGTCACGAGCACGATGCCCGCGATGACCGCCATCAGCGACGCCGACAGCGTCAGCGCCAGTCCGGCGGCGAGCACCACCACGCCGCTGATGAGCACCGGCGCGCGGCCCAGTTTGTCGGCCAGCGCGCCCGCGCTCGACGACGACACCATGCCGAACAGATACGCGCCGAAGATGAGCCCGCACTGGGTCGAGTCGAGATTGAAGGGCGGCGCGATGAGGCGGAAACCGGCGTAGTTGTAGACCGTCACGAATGCGCCCATCACGAGGAAGCCGATCGCGAAGACGAACGGAAGACGCGTGTGCAGCAGTTGCGCCTGCCACAGCCGCAGGTGATGCCGCAGCGTCAGATCGGTGCGCTTGACGAAGCGCCGTGAAGGCGGCAGCAGCATCACGAAGGCGAGGGCGGCGAGCAGATCGATGACGCCGATCGTCGACATCGCCGTGCGCCACGAGAAATATTGCTCCAGCGCGCTCATGCCGATCCGTCCGATCATCCCGCCGAAGGCCGTTCCGCCCACATAGAGACCCATCGCGAAGCCGAGTCCTTCAGGCGCGATTTCCTCGGCGAGATAGGCCATGGCGACGGCCGGCACGCCGCCGAGCGTGAAGCCTTCCAGCGCGCGCCAGACGAGCATCAGATCCCAGCTTGACGCACTGGCGGCCAGCAGGTTGAACAGCGCCGCCGAGGTCATCGATACGAACATCAGCCCGCGCCGCCCGACGCGTTCGGACAGCGCGCCTGCGCACAGGATGGACACCGCGAGGAAGCCGGTGGAGAGCGACAGCGACAGCGAACTCGCCGCCGCGCCGATGCCGAATTCGCGCGCGAACGCGGGAAGCAACGGTTGCACGCAGTACAGCAACGAGAACGTGGAGAAGCCGGCGAGAAACAGCGCGAGCGCGATGCGCCGGTAAGCGGACGAACTGGGCAGGATGCCGTTCGAGGGCGCGTCGCGCCGCGTGCCATCCACCGGGGATGTGAGGGAAGGGGAGGACATCGCCTGATTGCTTGAAGAAGAAAGTTGACTTCATTCTTGCCAATGTCGAGCCATATGTCCAATATATGAAAGTATGGGCAGCGATATGTTTCAGCACTGACCCTGCACCCTGAAGCGGCATCTGGAACCGGAAAGAATGGAGCTTCGCCACTTACGCTATTTCCTCGCCGTTGCCGAGGCGTCGAATTTCACCAAGGCGGCCGAGCAGCTGGGCATCGGCCAGCCGCCGCTCAGCCAGCAGATCAAGGCGCTCGAACAGGAGCTCAACGTGGAGCTGTTCAAGCGCAGCGCGCGGGGCGCCGAACTCACGCAGGCCGGAAGAGTCTTCGCGGACGAAGCGCGGCGCGTGCTGGACGACGCCCAGCGCGCAGCGCGGGCGGCGCAGCGTGCCGCGCGCGGGGAAACCGGCCATCTGCGGGTCGGCTTCACCGGCACCGCCGCGTTCAATGAACACGTCTCGGGTCTGATCCGGCGCTTTCGCGAACGCTATCCCGAAGCCGAACTGGCGCTGCACGAGGCGGCCTCGGGCGTGCTGCTGGACCTGCTCGAAGCGGGTCAGCTGGACGTCGGCATCATTCGGCCGGTGCGGCGTGTCGCCGATTCGCTGCTGCAAAGCGACTGGCGCGAGGAACCGATGCTGGTGGCGCTGCCGGTCGCGCACCGGCTGGCGTCGAAGACGCGCATCGCGCTGGCCGATCTCGCCGACGAGCCCTTCGTGCAAGTGCCGCGCGTCGCGGGCGGCACGCTGTTCGACGACATCGTCACCGCGTGCGCCGCCGCGGGCTTCCAGCCGCAACTGGCGCAGCCCGCGCCGCAGATGGCGTCGGCGGTGACACTGGTGGCGGCGGGGCTGGGCATTTCCATCGTGCCGAAATCGATCACGCAGGTGCGCGTGCGAGGCGTGGTGTATCGGCCGCTGCTGGCGCGCGGCTTGCGGGCGCGGCTGGCTATCGCGTCCCGGCGCGACGATCCCTCGTCCGTGGTGCGCAACTTTCTCGAGCTCGCCTGACGTGCGCCGGAGGGGTGTTCGAAGTCCATGCGCGAATGTCGTAGAATTTCGAACGCCGAACACAACACAACAGTCGCCGGAACGCGGCGAATCTTCAAGAAGACCATGGCATATCAAAGCGTTGAAATCGCCAAACTGAGGGCGCAGCAAGAAGCCCTGGACCAACAACTGGCCGAAGCGAAAGAAAAGGAAACTCAGCATGTATTGCGGGAAATCGTGCAGAAAATGCGCGAATACGGCATTTCGCTGGCCGAATTGATGGGACGAAAGACGGTTTCGGAACCGTCCGAGCACACCGAGCAAACCCCGGCGTCCGAACCTTCAGTGAAATATCGCGATCCGGTCAGCGGCGCCACCTGGAGCGGCCGTGGCCGCGCCCCGATGTGGATCGCAGGCAAGAACCGCGACGAATTCCTGGCGGACAGGCACGCCGCGGCACGCGCGATGGTTCAGGCAGCGCTGTTTCCGGAAGGTCATTGAGGTATCGGGCGGCGCAGCACGGGTTTCACGCGCGGCGTACGCCACGAAAATTTCTTCAGTACCTTACGAAAGCCTTGTGAATCAGGCTTGTCGTCGATAAACTTGCGAACAATTCCTATTTACGTCGCAAGATTTCGATGAATCCCATCGCGCACGACCGTTGTTTCGAGGGCCCGCAGGCATGAGGCCGGTCATGGTTCGCCTGCATCGCTGGCTTGGCGTTGCCACCGCGCTGTTCCTGTTCGTCTCGGGCCTCACGGGCGCCATCATCGCGTGGGATCACGAAATCGACGCGTGGCTCAATCCCGCGTTCTTCCACGCCCGCACGGACGGCCCGGCGCTGCCGCCGCTCGAACTCGCGCGCCGCGTCGAAGCCGCCGATCCGCGCGTGGAAGTGACCTACATGCCGCTCGGCATCGAGCCGGGTCACACCGCGCAGATGATGGTCATGCCGCGCACGAATCCGGCCACCCATGCGCCGTTCGATGTCGCGTACAACCAGATCGCCGTCGATCCGGCAACCGGCCAGGTGCAGGCGCAGCGCATGTGGGGCGCCGTGTCGCTCGCGCGCATCGACCTGATGCCGTTCCTCTACAAGCTGCATTACACGCTGCATCTGCCGTTCGTCGGCGGGATCGACGTGGGCACCTGGCTGCTCGGTATCGTCGGGATCCTGTGGTTCTTCGACAGCGGCATCGCGCTGATCCTGTCGTTCCCGAGCGTGAAGGCTTGGCGCAAATCGTTTGCCTTCCGCGTGAAGCGCGGCGGCTACGCGCTGACCTTCGACCTGCACCGCTCCGGCGGCGTCTGGATCTGGGGCCTGCTGTTGATGATGGCGCTGACCTCCATCTCGATGAACCTCTCCGAGCCGGTGGTGCGTCCGGTCGTCTCGGCGTTCTCGAAGCTCTCGCCGTCGTTCCTCGACAACCCCGCGCTGGTGCGCGCCGGCCCGCCCGGCCAGCCGCTGGCCACGCGCGAACAGATTCTCCAGAAGGCCGCACAGGACGCGCAACGCCAAAACCTCACCCAGCCGATGGGCGCGCTCTACTACGCACCGATGTTCAAGGCGTATGGCGTCGGCTTCTTCGCGCCGGGCCATGATCATGGCGATATGGGCCTGGGCAACGCCTGGCTCTATTACAACGCGCAGACGGGCGCGTTGGCCGGTTCGACCATTCCCGGACGCGGCTCGGCCGGCGACATCTTCATGCAGGCGCAGTTTCCGTTGCATTCCGGGCGGATTGTGGGCATCGGCGGGCGCATTCTCATCACCGCAGTGGGGATCGCAGTAGCGGTGCTGAGCATCACCGGCCTGATGATCTGGATCCGCAAGCGCGCCGCACGCCGGCAATCGGCGGCGTCCAGCGACCGGGCGGCGCGCGGCCGCTCAGTCGCTTCCTGAACTTTTAAGCGCTGGCGACACTCTCCAAGCCAGCGCCGAACCCTCGAATAAAGCTCGACACGGTAGTTCCTGCCGAGTCGAATGTTGCGCGGATGCAAATCGCGCAACCAATAAATGATAACGACTCGCATTCACTCTATAATCCGGCGCACAACACCAGTCTCATCCGTCGCGCCTCGTGCGCGACCGGTCTTGCGACGCAGAACAATGCCGCCCGGATTCCAGAGCATGCCCCGGGACGGAAGACCGACCTTCATCGACGCCCTTTCCTGATTCATGTCCGCATTCCGTTCCAACACCTCGCAGGCCACGCCTGCGCTGGCGCAGCGCCGCGATCGTCGCCGCCGTGGCGATGGTTTTCTCCCTGTCGGCTCACGCGCAATCGGCTGATACCAGCAGCACCGGCAGCACCGGCGCCGCAGCCGCCGCGCCGCAGGACAGCGCGCTGCCGGCCGTCAAGGTGCAGGCAAGCAAGGAACAACTGCCCGGCGATCTCTCGCCGACCTTCGCCGGCGGCCAGGTCGCGCGCGGCGCCGATTACGGCGTGCTCGGCAAGCAGAAGAACCTCGACATGCCGTTCAGCATGACGACGTACACCTCGAAGCTGATCGAGGACCAGCAGGCGCGCACGATCGGCGACGTGCTGGCGAACGATCCGTCGGTGCGCACGGCGTTCGGCTTCGGCAACTTCGCCGAAACCTATGTGATCCGCGGCTTCGAACTCCAGGGCGACGACATCTCGCTGAACGGCCTGTACGGCATCACGCCGCGCCAGCTCGTGGCCACCGATGCGCTCGAACGCGTCGATCTGTTCAAGGGCGCCAACGCGTTCCTGAACGGCGCGTCGCCGAACGGATCGGCGGTGGGCGGCGGCATCAACCTGCAACTGAAGCGTGCCGACGACAAGCCGCTCACGCGCGTGACGGTAGACGGCGAAGCGTCCGGCATGTTTGGCGCGCACGTGGACGTGGGCCGTCGTTTCGGCAGCGAAGGCCAGTTCGGCATTCGCGTGAATCAGGCGAATCACGACGGTGAAACCGCGATCGACGGCGAGCACAGGCGCGACAACACCACGGCCGTCTCGCTCGACTGGCGCGGCGACAAGCTGCGTCTGTACGCCGACTTCCTGTATCAGCGGCAGCGCATCAACGGCGGGCGTTCTACCGTCTATGACTACGCCAACTATGTTCCGGCGCCGCCCGCCGCGACCTACAACTACGGCCAGTCGTGGGGCTACAGCTCGATCGAGGACACGGTCGGCATCCTGCGCGCCGAGTACGACTTCCTGCCCGGCTGGACCGCCTATGTCGCCGGTGGCATGCGCCACACGGACGAGCACGGCGAGTACGCGTCGCCGAGCATCAACGCGGACGGCATCACGCAGTCGCGCCTCGGCGTGCCGCACAAGGAAGACGGCAGCTCGGCAGAAGCCGGCGTGCGCGGCCGCTTCAATACCGGCCCGGTGTCGCACTTCGTGACGGCAGGCGCGTCGATCGTGCGGGTCGACTCGATGTCCGCCTACACGTTCAGCGGCTCGTTCCCGTCGAGCATCTACGACACGCCGCGCGTGCCTTATCCGGCGACCGTCGGTTCGGCGGGCGATCTCGGCGATCCGCAGACCGTCTCGCTGAGCCTGCTGCGCAGCGTGTCGGTGTCGGATACGCTCGGCTTCCTGAACGACCGCGTGCTGTTCACGGTCGGCGTGCGTCATCAGGACTTGCACGCGAACAATTTCAGCTACACGGGCACGCAGACCGAGGCGTACAACGATTCGGTCACGACGCCGCTGTTCGGCCTCGTGGTGAAGCCGTGGCAGAACGTCTCCTTGTTCGCGAACCGCAGCGAGGCGCTGACCATCGGCGATTCGGCGCCGTCCACCGCGGCCAACACGGGACAACTGCTGCCGCCTGAGAAGTCGAAGCAGTGGGAAGTCGGCGCGAAGTACGACAACGGCCAGTACGGCGCAACGGTCGCGGCATTCCAGATCGAGAAGCCGCTGACCTTCACGAACGCGGCCAACTTCTTCGTCGCGGACGGCACGCAGCGTCATCGCGGCATCGAGGCGTCGGTGTTCGGCGAGCCGGTGAAGGGCGTACGCCTGATCGCGGGCGGCACGTACATCCACGCGACGCAGCTCGACACCGGCAGCGGGACGACGGACGGCAACAAGCCGATTGGCGTGCCGACTTTCATGTTCAACGTGAACGCGGAATACGACGTGCCGATGCTGCAAGGCCTCACGCTGACGGCGCGCTGGATCTACACGGGTTCGCAGTATCTGAACACGACCAACACGCTGTCGATTCCGCACTGGAACCGCTTCGACCTGGGCGCGCGCTATGCGACCGTGGTGTTCGGCAAGCCGACGACCTTCCGCGCCAGCGTGCTCAACGTGGCGAACAAGTCGTATTGGGCCTCGACGATCGGCGGCTATCTGACGCAGGGCGCGCCGCGGACCTTGCTGCTCTCGATGACGACGGACTTCTAAGCGTAGCCTGAACTGCAAGCACACCCCGAAGGCCGGATTCCGATCCGGCGTTCGGGGTGTTTTGTATTGACGCGGGACTTTCCGCTTCAATCGACGACGGCCGGCCCGATGTAATGCGCGCGCGGCCGCAACAGCGTGCCTTCCTCGATCTGTTCGATGGCATGCGCCATCCAGCCCACGCTGCGCGCGATGGAGAACAGCGCGAACGCCGCGCCTTCCGGCAACTTGCAACGCTCGACGAGCGCGGCGAGCGCGATGTCGATGGCGGGCGGCGTGCCCGTCATGCGTCCGACGCATTCGATCAATTCGCGCGCGGCGTGAGGCACGTCGAAGGCGGACAGGAGATTGACGGCGCGCGGGTCGCCTTGCGGATACAGTTCGTGTCCGAAACCCGGCAACGGCTCGCCGCGCGCGATGCGTTCCTGCACGGCGGTTTCGGTGCCGGCGCGCTGTGCGTCGTCCATGAAGGCGCGCACGCGCACGATGGCGTTGCCGTGCATCGGTCCCGAGAACGCGGCCAGTCCGGCGATCATGCTCGCACCCAATGAAGCCCCGGTCGATGCCGCAACACGCGCCGCGAACGACGAACTCGTCAGCTCCTGATCGGCGAGCAGCACGAGCACGCGGCGCAACAGATCGGCATGACGCGGCACGCCCCACGCATCCGCGATGCGCTCGTGCAGCGGTCCTTCATCCGAACGCGGCGTGTAGAACTGACTCGCGAGCAGTCCCACGAGCCGCGCGGCTTCGCCGAAGCGGTCGGCATGGTCACGCGAGAGACGGGCGGCGTCATGTGCCAGTGCCGCATAGACCCGTGCTTCGGCGGGCCCGGCGAACGCGACCGGCTCGAACGAAGGAAAGTGCGGAGGCGCAGACGTGTCCCACAGCAGCTGCGCGGCGTCCTCGAAACTCGCCGATGCCGCCAGTTGCACCGCATCCCTGCCGCGGTAATAGAGCGTGCCGCGTGCGATGGTGGAGATGCGCGTATCGATGATCGGCTCGCCCCAGGCCATGGTGCTGGCCGCGATCTTCTTGCGGCCGCGTCCGAGGCTGCGCTTCTTCAGCAACCCGGCGATATCCGTCGCGCGATAGAGGTTGCGGTTCGCCTGCTGCGGGTCGTCCCGCACCTCGATCTGGCCGCGGCTGACATAGGCGTACAGCGTCTGCTTGCGCACCCCGAGGGCTTCGCAGGCTTCTTCCTGCGTGATCCAGTTCTTCACGTTGATCGAATCAATCAAGATTGACGCTCATGCACCACGCCGGTTTAATCGACTAAACACACCACCCCGAAAAGACCCGGCAGTTCGAACAAGGGCACGGGCGGCGCGTTCAAGCGACCGCTTCAGGGACATGGAAACAGGAGATGACAGTGGCAACAGATCGGACGACCCAGTATATAGCGGGCACGACGGCCCGCACGACGCGCACGCGTTACTCGATTCTCGCGATGATCCTGCTGCTGGCGACCGTCGCCTACGCGGACCGCGCGATTCTCTCGATAGCCGGCCCCGGCATCTCGAAGGAGTTCGGCCTGAACCACGTGCAACTGGGCTACGTGCTGTCCGCGTTCAGCTGGGCGTATGTCGTCGGGCAAATTCCCGGCGGTCTGCTGCTCGACCGCTTCGGCACCAAGACCATGTACGGCGCGACGCTGATCCTGTGGTCCATCGCCACGATGCTGGTCGGGTTCATCGGCAACTTCACGTCGGATCTTTCGGTGGCGCTGAGCCTGCTGTTCGCGCTGCGTTTCGCACTCGGGCTGATCGAGGCGCCCAGCTTTCCCGCCAACGGCCGCGTCGCGGTCATGTGGTTTCCGAAGGAGGAACGCGGGCTGGCGACGTCGCTGTTCGCCTCGGCATCGTATTTCGCCGTGGCGATCTTCTCGCCGTTCGCCGGCTGGCTCACGTCCCAGTTCGGCTGGCCCGCGCCGTTCATCGCGCTGGGCGTGATCGGGATCGCGGCGGCGGGCGCGTGGGCTGTCGTCATGCATGAGCCGCGTAACCATCCGCGCGTGTCCAGCGGCGAACTCGAGCACATCATCGCGGGCGGCGCGATGATCGATATCGATTCGAAGCAGTCGCTCAACGCGCGTCCGCCGCTTTCACGTGGCGTCATGCGTATGCTGCTCGCCAATCGCATGCTGTGGTGCGCGTATGTCGGGCAGTATTGCACCATCGCGCTGAGCTATTTCTTCATCACCTGGTTTCCCATCTACCTCGTGCAGGCGCGCGGCATGAACGTCATGCAGGCCGGCTTCGCGACGATGGTTCCGGCCATCGCGGGCTTTGTCGGCGGCATTGCGGGCGGCACGATCTCGGACTGGCTGATCCGTCGCGGCTGGAGTGTCTCGTGGGCGCGCAAGACGCCGTACATCGTCGGCATGGGGCTGGGGTGCAGTCTCGTGTTGTCGGCGGTCGTCGAGAGCAACGCCGTGATCATCCTGCTGATGACGCTGGCCTTCTTCGGCAAGGGCGCGGCGGCGGGCGCGGGCACCTGGGCTATCGTCAGCGATACGGCGCCGCGCGAAGCCGTCGGGCTCGCCGGTGCGATCTTCAACTGCATCGGCAACATCGGCGGCATCGTGACCCCCATCGTCTTCGGCTACATCGTCCAGGCGACGGGCGGCTATACGGCCGGACTATACTTCGTCGCCGCGCATTGCCTCGTTGCCGCTGTGGTCTACCTGTTCTTCATGGGCAAGATCGAGCGCGTGAAAATGGCTTGAATCGCCGTGGCAAGCAGCGCCTTCAACATTCATTCCGAACCATGACCCGACCTATCATTCTCAATGCGGCCGACCTGCCCGAGTGGACTCATGAGGAGTTGAGAACGCTCTTCACGGTGCTCGACCTGCCCGACGATCCCGCCGCCGCACGCGCATTCCTGCAAGAGCAAGGAAGCCGGATTCGCGGCATTGCACTGCGCAAGACGAAGATCGATGCCGCTTTCCTCGATGCGCTTCCCTCACTGGAAATCATCTCGAGTTACAGCGCGGGACTGGATAACGTGGACATCGGCGCGGTGCGCGCGCGGGGGGTGAGCATCGAGAACACTTCGCACATTCTGGCCGAAGACGTGGCGAACGCGGCGGTGGGCCTGGCGCTGGCGCTTACGCGCGACTTCGTGAACGCCGATGCCTTCGTGCGCTCGGGTCAATGGCCCGTGCAGGGACAATACCGCTTGGGGCGCTCGATCTCGCGGATGAAGATCGGCATTGTCGGGCTGGGCACCATCGGCTCGGCGATCGCGAAACGCCTGCATGCCTTCGGCTCGCAAGTCGCGTATTTCGGGCCGAGCCGCAAGGCCGTCGAACTGCCCTGGTACGACGACGTGACCCGGCTCGCGCACGACAGCGACATGCTGATCCTCACGTGCCCGCTTTCGCCCGCGACCCATCATCTCGTGAATGCGGACGTGATTCGCGCGCTTGGGCCGGATGGTTTCCTCGTGAACATCGCGCGCGGTCCGGTAGTAGATGAACGCGCGCTGGTAGCAGCGCTGGCGGCGGACGGACTCGCGGGCGCCGCGCTCGATGTCTTCGAGCATGAACCCGAGGTTCCCGAGGCGCTCTTGCGTGACCGCCGACTGGTGCTGACGCCGCATATCGGTTCGGGCACGCAGGAAACGCGTCACGCAATGGCGGAGCACGTCGTGGATGCGCTCGCCAGACACTTCGGCATCGACGGGCCGCGCACCCGCGCAACAAGGGCGGCTTCGCTGCAAACCACGTAACGCAGGGCTTCGTGGCCGCTTGCAAATGCCGTGCGCTTTGGAAAGAAGGCGCGCGACATTCGCCCTAACATGCGGGCTGCCTGACATCGCCCGCTCCGCTTCGACGTTGTTCGCCGGCCTCGTCACGCCCAACGCCTGATGAACCCTGACCGGGTGGAAACCATGGACACGAGCGATCGACGATCTCCAGAATCGATTCCCGTGCCCCGGGATTGCGCCGATGCCGAAGCCATCCTGATGTCGCGCGAGCTGTCGTGCGAACTGAACCGCGCACAGCTCATCAAGAAGTTCATGCGTATCGCGGTGTTGCAACTGGGCGTGGAAAGGGCGGTCCTGATCCTGCTGATCGACGGCATCGCCGAAGTGGTGGCGGAGGCTGTGACCTTGCCGCAGGGCGTGGAAGTCAGCTGTCGCGCGAACGAAATCTTCAGTGCCTTGCTGCCGATGACGATCGCTCACACGGTCATGAACAGCCGTGAGCGCTTGCTGATCGAGCAACCTGAAGCCTTTCCCGACGATCCCTATGTGCAGGCCCATCATCCGAAGGCGGGCCTGTTTCTGCCGGTACTGAGGCAAGACCGTCTGGCCGGCATCCTGTACGCGGAGAACCGTTCGACGTCCGCGCCGATCGACCGCGCAAAGATCTCGCTGGTTGAAATCCTGGCGGCGCAGACCGCGGTGTCGATGGAAAACGCCCGGCTGTATGAC
This sequence comes from Caballeronia sp. LZ065, assembly GCF_031450975.1. Taxonomy (NCBI): domain Bacteria; kingdom Pseudomonadati; phylum Pseudomonadota; class Betaproteobacteria; order Burkholderiales; family Burkholderiaceae; genus Caballeronia; species Caballeronia sp. LZ065. The sequence continues at coordinate 988,616 of NZ_JARUXV010000004.1, read as the reverse complement.
GCGCTCAAGCAGGAGAATCGCGAGCGCACGCTGACCGCCGAACGCTTGCGGCGCAGCGAGGCGCTGCTCGCCGAAGGCCAGCGGATCAGCAAGACGGGCGCGTGGACCTGGAACGCCGACTCCGGCGACATGCAGTGGTCGGAACAGGTCTACGACATCTGGGGTCTACGTGCAGCCGACGGCACTCCCACCTTCGAAGCGCTGATGCAGCGCGTCCACGCATCCGACCGCGAGCGGGTCATCGGCTTGCATGCGCTCGCCATCATCAGCGAAGTGAAGGACGAAATCTACACGACCGAATTTTCGATCGACCGGCCCGACGGCGCATGGCGTCGCCTGCAGATCGTGTTGCGGCCATGGAGCCGGCCCGGCGAACGCCCGCGGCTTTACATCGGCACCACGGCGGATGTCACGGAACGGCGGCTGGCGGAAGACGCGCTCAAGCGCAGCGAGGCGCATCTCTCGGAGGCTCAGCGCCTGAGCAATATCGGCAGCCTGAGCTGGATGGTCGAGTCACGCATCCTGCATTGTTCCGCCCAGTGCCGCCGCATTCTCGACGTGGACGATAGCACCGACATCGAGATCGCGGATATCCTCGCGCGGATTCATCCGGAAGACATGGAAGGCGTCGCGGCCGCGTTCTTCCGCAACGAACCCAGCGACGACACGATCCAGCAGGAGTTCCGGTTGACGGTCAAATCAGGCGGGCTGCGCTATTTGCGCATGGTCGCGCGATCGATTCGATCGACGAGCGGGGCGGTCGACTATGTCGGGGCGCTCGCCGACGTCACCGAGTCCCGCAACGCGCAGAACGCGCTGATGGAAGCGCAGACCAACCTCACGCATGTGACGCGCCTGTCGGTGCTGACGGAACTGACGGCCAGCATCGCCGACGAGATGAAGCAGCTGCTCGCGAGCATCATCGCGAATGGCGAAGCGGGCTTGCGCTGGCTCGACCGGCTGTCGCCTTCGGTCGGCGACGCGAGCCGCAGCTTCGATGAAATCGTCAAGTCGGCGCAGCGCACCAATGGCGTCATCAACCGCATTCGCTCGGTCGCCCGCAAGAGCCGCGCGGAACGCAAGATGATCGATCTCGCCGATACCATCCATGACGTGCTGCCGCTCGTGCGTCAGGAACTCGACCGTCACGCCATTACCTTGCGTACCGCCATCGCATCGCATACGCCGATGGTCTGCGCCGACAACATCCAGATGCAGCAGGTCCTGATAAACCTCATCACGAACGCCATACGGTCGATCCAGCGTGCGTCAGGCGCCAGGAAGGACATCCTGATCACGCTGGATACCGTCGGCGACAGCTACTTCAGGGTCGCGGTCACGGATTCGGGCGCGGGGCTTTCGGTGGATGCGAGACAGCATCTCTTCGAGCCCTTCTTCACGACCGAACCCGAAGGGATCGGCCTGGGTCTGTCCATCTGCCGATCCATCGTCCAGGAACACGACGGCATGATCAATGCGGAAAACTGCCAGGAAGGCGCCCGCTTTTACTTCGACATCCCGCGTTGCCCGGTCCGCGAGGCCGCGCACTGAAGCGTCATCGGCGCAGCGGCTCCAGCGCCTCATGCACGAGGCCGAAGAATTCGCCGGCGTGCGCGGAGTCGAGCCAGCGCACGATGAGCGCGAGGCGGCTTTGCGGCTCGATCCACATGAACGAACTGCCCGCGCCCACGCCGAAATAGCTCGATGCCGGCACGCGCGGGAACATCTTCTGCCCGCTGTTGAGCCACACGAGATAGCCGTAGTAAGGCGCGAGCGCCACCGGCGTGCGCATGCGCGCGATCCATTCCGCCGACAGCACGCGCCGCCCGTTCGAGACGCCTTCGTCGAGCAGCATCTGCGCGATCTTCAACTGATCGTTCGCGCTGATCGACACCCCCGCGCCCCAATGCGTGCCGCCGGGCACAGACTGCATGCGCTTGCCGTCGATCTCGGTCCACGCGTGGTCGTAGCCCGCCCAGTTCCAGTTGCCGGAGAGGCCGCAAGGCTCCGCAATGGCCGCACGGAAGACTTCCGGCAGCGGCTCGCGAAACAGATGCAGCAGCGCCAGCGAAAGCTGGTTGATGCGCACGTCGTTGTATTCCCAATACGTGCCCGGCGTGTTCAACGGCCGGCGCTCGCCCTTCTTGCCGGCGGGCGGGTCGCCGAACGTGACCGCGCGATAGTGGTCCGCCTGATCGGAGAGACCAAAGCATTCGCCGGTCCATTCGCTCGTCTGTTGCAGCAAGTGCGTCCAGGTGACCTGCGCGTTGTGCGCATCGTCGAAGCCGACGCCGCGAATGCGTTCGCGCACGGGTTCATCGGGATCGGGCAGCAGGCCGCGATCGAACGCGACGCCCGCGAGCAGCGCGAGGTAGGTCTTGGCGATGCTGAACGTGAGGTCCGCGCGATCCGGCTCGCCCCAGCTGGCGATGAGCTTGCCATCGAGGGCGATGGCCCCCGACACGCCGCCGCGATCGTGCACGGGACCCAGCAGCCGGTTCCACGGCGGCGGATCGTTGACATGCACGCCCCAGTTGCCGTTGACCTTGCGATCCCAGGTAGATTCATGGTCGATCGAAAAGCGGATCGCGCGTTGCAAAGCCTCATTCATGCTGCTGACTCCTTCAATACTCAACGAATGTTCAGGCGCCGCTTTGCCCACACCAGGGTGAACAGGCTCAGCACGGCCGCGATCATCAGATACAGGCCGGGCGCGAGATTGTTATGCGTCACGGCGATCAGCGAGGCCACGGCGAGCGGCGTGAAGCCGCCGAACACCGTGGTGCCGATGTTATAGCCGAAGGCCATGCCGGTCGTGCGCGTGGCGGTGGGGAACAGCTCGGCCATCAGCGCGGGGATGGGCGCGAAGTAGGTGGCCTTGAGCAACGCGACCCAGACGACGGCGGCGATCAGCGTCGGCAGCGAAGGATGCGCATTCATGAACACGAAGGCCGGATACACGGTCAGGAAGAAGACCACGCCGGTCGTGATCATGATGCGATAGCGCCCATACTTGTCCGACAGATGCCCGACCACCGGCACGAGCACCATCATGATGAAGCCTGCCGTGAGCGTCGCGATGAAGCCCGACGCAGGCGACAGCCCGAGTTGCCGCGTCGCGTAGGTCGGCATGTAGAGCAGCATGTAGTTGGCCGTGGTCGTGAGGACCAGCGAGCCGACCGAGACGAGCAGCCGCTCCTTCTGCGTCGCGAGCATCTCACGCACCGGCGAGGCGAGCTTCTCCGCCTGCTCGAACTCCGGCGTCTCGTCCATGCGGCGGCGGATATACAGCCCGATCGGACCGATCAGCATGCCGAACAGGAACGGAATGCGCCAGCCCCAGCCTTCGAGTTGCGCGGGCGTCAGCGTGCTTGTCAGGACCGCGCCGAACAGCGAGGCGAGCAGCGTGCTCGCGCCCTGGCTGGCGAACTGCCAGCTCGACATGAAGCCGCTGCGTTTCGGGTTGTGCTCGACGAGGAAGGCTGTCGAACTGCCGAACTCGCCGCCTGCCGAGAAGCCTTGCAGCAGGCGCGATGCGAACACGAGGATCGGCGCCGCGATGCCGATGGTCGCATACGGCGGCATCAGCGCGACAATGCCCGTGCCGACCGTCATCATCGCGATGGACAACGTCAGCGCGGCCTTGCGGCCGTGGCGGTCGCCGTACGAGCCGAGCACGAGCGCGCCGACGGGCCGCGCGAGATACGACAGCGCGAAGGTGCCGAGCGTCAGCAGCAGCGAGACCGTATGGTTCTGCGCGGGAAAGAACAGCTTCGAGAGAATCCCGGCGAAGTAGCCGTACACGACGAGGTCATAGAACTCCAGCGCATTGCCGATCGAGGTCGCGACGATGAGCCGCGCAATCTTGCTCTGCTCGGCCTGCCTGGAGGCGGCCTGGGTCATGCCGACGGAATCAGTGCTCATGAAGAAGCCTCACTTCGCTTGGCGGGGAAGATGAAACGCGGGATTGATCGCGGCTGCGTCGCCTTCGCGCGCACCGAGATCCCAGAACAGACCGGCCATGATGCGCAGGCCCTCGGCGGCGACGGGTCCAAGCAGATGCTCGTCCGGCGCATGCTGCGAGCAGCCGGGATACGAATGCGGCACCCAGAGTGTGGGCATGCCGAGGATGTCGGCGAAGACGTCGTTGGGCAGCGTGCCGCCAAGATTGGGCAGCAGCACGGGCGTAGCACCCGTGGTCTCGGTGAGCGAGCGCAGCGCCCACTGCACCCAGGGATTGTCGGGATCGACGCGCGTGGCGGGCATGCCGCGTTCGATCTCGACTTCGACCATCGGAAAGCCGTGCGCGTCGAGATGGCGGCGCACGATGTCGCGCAGATTGAGCCAGTCCGTGCCGACGACAAAGCGGATCTGCATGTGCGCGAAGGCGCGGTCGGGAATCGCGTTGACGGGCTTCTCGGGGTTGCCGGTCTTGAAGGCCAGCACTTCGATGTTGTTCCAGCCGAACACGCGTTCGGCGGGCGTGAGTCCGGGCTCGCCGTAATCGGCATCGACTTCCGGTTCGCCCGGATTGCCGCCCACTTCAATGTCCTGCAACGCGCGCCGCACCGAATCCGGAATCGGCGGCGGACGCAGTCCTTCGATCAGGATCTTGCCGCGTGCATCGACCATCGAGGCGATCGCATTGGCGAGCACCACCGCCGGATTGCGCAGCAGTCCGCCCCAGTTGCCCGAATGATGCGCGCCATCGCGCAGCTTCACGTCGAGCCGGAAATTGAGGACGCCGCGCGAGCCGAGGAACAACGTCGGCCGATGCGCGGCGAGACGCGGACCGTCTGAGGCGATCAGCACGTCGGACGCGAGTTCGTCGCGCAGTTGCTCGCAGAGGGCCCACAGCCCCGGCGAACCGACTTCCTCGCCGGTCTCGAACAAGAGCTTCAGATTGAAGCCGAGCTTGCCGCCGCGTGCGTCGAGCACGGCCTTCAGGGCGGCGAGATTGATGCTGTGCTGGCCTTTGTTGTCGGCGGTGCCGCGTCCGTACCAGCGCTCGCCTTCCACCTTCACCTCCCATGGCGAGAGGCCCGCGCGCCATTGCGCGTCGTAGCCGCGCACGACGTCGCCGTGCCCGTAGCTCAGCACAGTGGGCAGTTCGTCGCTCTCGTGCCGGTGCGCGATGAGGAACGGCCCGGCGCCTGCGTGCGGATTCTCGGCGATGCGGCAGGTGAAGCCCCATGCGTCGAGCGTCGGCATCAGGTCGTCGCTGAGATAAGCGCGCAGACGTGCGTCGCTGTCGGCCTCCTGACTGTCGGTGCGATGCGCGACGCGGCGCTGCAGGTCTTCGAGGAACGCGCCCGAGTCGAAATGGCGGGCGGCAAGCTGAATGGCGGTATCGCGGCTCACGTCGTCTCTGTCCAGTAGGTTCGATGACGAGCCATGCTGACCTCGCCGATATTTCTGAACAATTACAATATTTCACTGCGACCGTTGCCATTTCGGCAAGGTGATTACGTTCTGAAAGCTCATGGATCAGACTGCTTTGCGCTATTTCCTCGAAGTCGTCAAAAGCGGTTCGCTGAGCAAGGCGTCCGAGCGATTGTTCGTGGCGACCTCGGCGTTGAGCCGGCAGATCGGCAAGCTGGAGGAACAAGTGGGCACGCCGCTGTTCGAGCGGCGTCCGCGCGGCATGGTGCTCAACGACGCAGGACGTTTGCTCGCGAATCACGCAAGGCGCAGCCAACTGGAGGAAGAACGCGTGGTCGAGGAGATCATGGGACTCAGCGCCAGCGGCCGCGCGACCATCCGGATCGCGGCTTCAGAGGGCGTCGCGCCGGATTTCCTGCCGCAGCTTTTCGCGCATTTCCGCACTACGCATCCGCGTGCGCACTTCGCGCTCGATGTCTCGGCGCCGTCCATCGCGACCCAGCGCGTGCGCGACGGCACGCACGACATTGCCGTGTGCTTCAGCATGGCGCCCGAAGAAAACGTGCAGGTTCACTATGCGCAGCGCGCGCCGGTTTATGCATTGATGCGGCGGGGTCATCCGCTGGCCTCGCAGTCGATGCTGTCGCTTGCCGATCTGCTGAAGTGGCCGCTCGCGATGCACAGTCAGGGCGTCACGCTGCGGCAACTGTTCGACATTGCATGCAGTCTCGAAGGACTGGTGTTCGAGCCGGTGTTCACCAGCAATTACCACGTGGCGCTACAGAGCTTCGTGCGGCGTACCGATGCGATCACGCTGACGGGGTACGTCACGGTGCGCGGCCGGCTGGATACCGACGGACTCGCGGCGATCGCGTTGAGCAATCCCGAACTGCATCAGCGCAGTCTGCAAGTGCAGACGATGGCGGGACGGCTTCTGCCGCAGCCGGTGCAGGCGTTCGTCGAGTTGCTGAAGGAGGCGATCGATAAACCGGAGGTGGTTGGGGCGTGAACTTCACGCCCACCGCTCCCACGGCGTTTCAGCAAGACAGTCGACGAAGCGCCTGACCTTGACCGGTATGCGCCGCGCGCTCGGATAGACCGCCTGGATCGCGAGATCGGACGTGTGATAGTCCGGCAGCAGCGCGATCAGATCGCCGCGCGCAATCGCCTCGCCGAATACGAAGGCCGGACCATACGCGATGCCCGCACCGGCCAGCGCGGCCGCCAGCAGCATCTGCATGTCGTTGGCCGCCATGCGGCACGGGCCGTCGATGACATGCGCGCGCTGGTCCGCATCGAGCAGCGTCCAGTCGTTCGCCGACACGGCTTCGCTGAAGGCAAGGCGCGGCGCTTGCCGCAAATCGTCGGGATGGCGCGGCGTGCCGTGCTGCCTGAGCCACGCCGGCGAAGCACACACCACCATCCGGCACGGCGCGAGCTTGCGCGTCACGAGTTGCGGATCTTGCAGACGTCCGATGCGGATGGCGACATCCACGCCCGCCTCGATCAGATCGATGTAGCGATCCGCCAGCTGCACTTCCACGCTGACGTGCGGATGAGTCTCCAGAAAGCGCGCCAGCACGCCGCTCAGATGCAGCGCGCCAAAGCTCACGGGCGCGGCCACGCGCAACACGCCGCGCGCGTGGCCTTGAGCGTCGCTGGCTTCGCTATTCGCCTCGTCGTAGGCCTCGAGAATGCGCCGGGCACGCTCGTAGTAAGTCTGGCCGATGTCGGTCAGGCTCAGGCGCCGGGTGGTCCGTTGCAGCAGGCGCGCGTTCAGTTCGGCTTCGATGGCGCTGACGTGCTTGCCCGCCATCGCCGCCGATAAGCCAAAACGGCGCGCAGCCGCAGCCAAGCTGCCTTCCTCCACCGCAGCGACGAATACGCCGAGGCTCATGAGCCGGTCCATTTGCGCTCCCATTCGATAGCATCATTATCGACTACCGATCTGGAAGCGGCAATTATCAAGCCGGACGATTGATTCCAGAATGCAAGCTCAACGTCTGAAAAAGGATCGAATCATGGACATCGACACGAACGGCGTGCGAATTCACGTCGAGGAACAGGGCGACGGTGCGTTCGCACTGGTGTTCCTGCATTACTACGGCGGCTCGTCGCGCACCTGGGATGCGGTGACCGGCGAACTGAGCAAGCGCTTTCGAACCGTGGCGACCGATCATCGCGGCTGGGGCGCTTCCGGCGCGCCCGCCGACGGCTATCGCATCGCCGACCTGGCGGCCGACGCAGAAGGCGTCATCGACGCGCTGCGCCTGCAACGCTACGTCATCGTCGGCCATTCTATGGGCGGCAAGGTTGCGCAACTGATCGCATCGCGCAGGCCGCGCGGGCTCGAAGGCCTGGTGCTCGTCGCACCTTCTCCGCCGACGCCGACCATTCTCCCCGACGAACAGCGCGCGACCCTGGCCGGCGCGTATCAGTCGCGCGAAGCGGTGGAGTTCGTGATCGAGCACGTGCTGACCGCAAGACCGCTCGATGCCGCGCAGCGCGAGCAGGTCATCGAGGACAGCCTGAAGGGCGCGCGGCAGGCCAAACTGGCGTGGCCGAACGTGGCGATGCGTGAGGACATCGGTGTGACGGCGGGTGCGATCGATGTGCCGGTCATCGTCGTGTGCGGCGAACTCGATCAAGTGGACCGCCCCGACACGCTGCGCGAGGAACTGATGCCCCGCATCCCGCAGGCCACGATGCACATCCTGCCGGGCACGGGACATCTTTCGCCGCTGGAAGCGCCCACCGAACTGGCGGCAATCATCGCGAGTTTTGCGGAAGCGGTCGAGGACAGCCGTTAGCACACGCGCCGGCGTGGTTACGTGAGCAACGCGTGCAGTCCCGCCGCAGCCGCCTTCGCGACCTTCACGAGCCGCGTCGCGCTCATGCCCTCACGCGCGCATCCCGACAAGCCCGACATCACCACCGACACATAGTCCGTCGCGGCATTCGCCTGACGCGGATGCGTCTTCGCGACAAACTTGCGGATCTGCGCGCGGCGACGTTCAGCAGCCTGTCGCGCAAGCGCGGCGCTTTCGCTGTCGCCGTTGCCGCGCGCGCTTTCCAGCACGAGGCAGCCGGTGCATTCAGGATCGCGTGCATAACGCCGGGCCGCGCGTTCCAGCAGGTCCGCAAGGGCCTCGGCAGGCGGCCGGTCCTCGCGCAGGATCTCCGTCAGCGCGAGTTCGCTGTCCGCATAGCGCGCAAGCACGTGCTCGAAAAACGCCGCCTTGCTGCCGAACGCGGTATAGAAGCTCGGCGGCGTGACGCCGAGCGCATCCGTCAGCGCGCTCAGGCCGACGGCATCGTAGCCCGCCGCATGGAACATGCGCTGACCCATCTCTAGCGCCGCGTCGGGATCGAAGGCGCGTGGACGTCCCCGCCCCGGCTTCGCTTCCCTTTTTAAAATAGTGGTCACTATCAAAACTCCTTGCAGACCGGTTTTGTGAAATATATAGTGAGCACTAGTTTAATTCAAGCTGCTCGACCAACAGGAGCCAAGCCATGGAAATCGGCATGATCGGACTGGGCGCGATGGGACGCGCCATGGCGCGCAATCTGGCGCGCGCGGGACACACAGTGAAGGCGTGGAACCGTTCGGGCGGATCGGTTGACGACGTCACGATGGTGGCATCGCCCGCTGAAGCCTTCCAGAGCGACGCCGTGTTTACCATGCTCGCCGACGACGACGCCATCCGCTCCACACTGCTCGCTCCCAATGTGCTTGCTCACGCAAGGCCCGGGCTGGTGCATGTGCTCTCATCGACGATCTCGGTGGCATTCGCGCGCGAGCTGGTCGCGGCGCACGAGGCAGCGGGCATCGCTTATGTTTCCGCGCCGGTGCTAGGACGTCCGGACGTGGCGGCGAAAGGCGAGCTCAACGTGCTGGCCGGCGGACCGCCGGATGCGTTGGCGAAAGTGCGTCCGCTGCTCGAAGTGATCGGCGGACGCATCTGGGACATGGGCGATCACGCCCCCACCGCGAACGCCGCGAAGATTGCCTGCAACATGATGATCACGATGGCGATCGAAGCGATGGCCGAAGCCGTCGTGCTGACCGAGGCCAACGGACTGCCGCGCGAACGCTTCTTCGACGTGATCCTGAATACACTGTTCGGCAGCCGTTCGTATCAGGTCTATTCGGCGAACATCGCGAACGAAAACTACGAGCCCGGCTTCAAGGCGACGCTCGGGTTGAAGGACTTGCGGCTTGCATCGGAAGCCGCGGACGATGCAGGCCGCATGCTGCCGATGCTGGCCGCCGTGCATGGCCGCATGCGAGAGACCGTCGAGGCGGGCTTCGGCGAGCGGGACTGGTCGGCCATGGCGGCATTCACGATTGCTGCGGCGGGTAAGTGATCGAAGCGGGCGGCTTGCATCAACGCCCAGGGCGCGCCATCAGAACTTGTGCGTCATGCCGATGATGATGCCGCGTGCCGTCGCACCGGGCGTCACCGGGATGCCTGAGTATTCCGTGCCTTCGAGTCCGTGCGTCGCCTGGTTGCGATTATCGACGAGACCGGCCAGCGCGTAGAGGGTCGAGCGCTTCGACAGAAAATACATATAGCCGAGGCCGACCTGCTGCGCGTTGTTGCCGTTGCCGCTGCGATCATGCAAATAGCCATACATCAGCGCGACTTCGTTCGCCGGATTCAGCAGCACGGACGCCGACGCCGTATAGATGGCGACGTCCAGACTGTGATCGGACTGCTTCTCGGTCGTGTAGACGAGGTGAAAGCGCGCGGCATCGAAGCGCAGCGATGAAGCCAGCGTGAAGTTTCGCTGAATGGACGTACCCGCTGCGTTGGCCTGCTGCTCGTAGCCTGCCGCGAGGTGCAACGGACCGTTGATGTACTTGAACACCGCGTTGTACAGCTGGAGTCCGTTGGATGGCTTGGTGGTCGAGTCCCGCATGGCCACCATGAACTGCGCTTCGAAACCCCGGTACTTCGGCGTGAAGTAGGTGAGCGCATTGCTGGCGCGCACCGAGACGTCGGCCAGATCGCTGAATGAAGAGGCGATCGACTTGCCGGCGATCGGGTCGAGTTCGCCATCGAGAAACAGGTATTGCGGCTTCTTCTGACGTCCGACGCGGAATTCCCCGAAGTTACCCGACATGCCGACCCATGCGAGGCGGTTGAACGCTTCGCCCGCAACTTGCGGAGCGCCGGTGAACGCGGAGAAGCCTTGCTCCAGCTGAAAGTTGACATGGACTCCACCGCCGATGTCCTCATGCCCGATCATGCCGTACACCGTCGCGAACAGGCCGCCCGATGACGCGCGCACGACATGTCCCGCGCCGCCATCCTGATACTCGATGCCGTTATCGACGACGCCATAGAGCGTCACCGAGGTTTGCGCGTGGGCGTCATGCAGCGCGCCGAGGGAAACGAGCGCAGAAGCCGCGAGAAGAGCCTTTTTCATTTGTCTCCGGAGTTTTTATCGTCATTGGGCAAGCGAACCGTTCGATGCGGTTCTGTCTCGTGCCTCGCCGGTTCCGCAGCAATGCACATGTAAGGAGGTTATTCGGTGCGCCTGCTGCGGTCCCTGCACAAAGCATGGATTCGCTGGTACTTTTGTCTTGACCTAGGGAATACACGGGGATGTAACGTTGCGCGGCGCGGCATGGCGGCTTTGACAGGCCGCCGTCAGCCTGACGCAAGCACGCGAAGTCTAAGCTGTATAAGGCGTCTGGCCTCTCGGAAGAAGGAGAAGAAAGATGAGGGCGACCATTGTGCTGTTGACTCTTTCAGGCTGGCTGGCGGCGTGCGCCGGACCGTCCACGGCTTCGCTGCCGGGTTCGCAACTGAGCGCCGTGCAGTGTCAGGATCTCGCCGCCATCGGCGAAAACATGCCGCCGGAACGCGCGCGTCTGAAAAGCGAACTCGCGGCGCTCGCCGATGTCGGCTACGACCCGGTGTCCGAGATGGATACTTATCCCGAGTCCTATCAGGCGGCGCAGCAGCGCGTCAATCAACGCTGCCGGATGTGACGTAGCGCCTCGCTCAACCCGCCCCCGACCCCGCGCGGATCGATTCGATCGATTTCCGCAAGCTAAGTGTGCGTCCCGCACGCTTTTTCCGCGATTCCCTTGTTCGTAAGATCTCGTCAAGCGCTGTGCTACGGCGTCGACTCGCTGTCAGCAGCATGGCAATGCATGACAGGCGAGACGAAATCCCTCCACGACCAAGGAAATCATCACATGACCGAATCGAAGACCGAGAGCCTGGAAACGGCGATCCAGCGTGCCGGCAGCGCCGTCGAACTGCTGCGCAACAGCCAGCGTCGCGCGTTTTCGCATGGCACCGTGTCCGGCCAGTTCACCAACTGGCAGAGCGAAGTGAATGCATGGCGTGATGGCGTCGGCTTCATGGATCAGTCGCATCACATGGTCGACCACTACGTCAAAGGACCCGGCGCGTTCGATCTGCTGTCCAGCCTCGCGGTCAACAGCTTCAAGAACTTCAAACCCGGCATGGCGAAGCAGTTCATCGCCACCACGCCGGACGGCCATTATCTTGGCGACTGCGTGCTGTTCTATCTCGAAGAAGAGCTGTTCAATCTCGTAGGTCGTCCGACGGCGCTCGACTGGGTCCAGTATCACGTCGAGACCGGCAAGTGGGACGTCACGACGGAGCGCGATCCGCAGTCGATGGACCGCGGCGGACGCCCGCCGGTCGTGTACCGCTACGAGCTTCAGGGACCGCTTGCCGGCCCGCTGGTCGAGAAACTGACGGGCCAGCCGCTTCCCGACGTCAAGTTCTTCGGCATGACGGACTTCCAGATCGCGGGGCATCGCGTGCGCGCGCTGCGTCATGGCATGGCGGGCGCGGTGGGCTTCGAGATCTTCGGGCCATGGGCCGAAGGCGAAGCGATTCGCGACGCGATTCTCGCGGGCGGAGAAGAGTTCGGCCTGCTGCGCGTGGGCTCGACTGCCTACTCCACGGCCAATCTCGAATCCGGCTGGATCCCCGGCCCGCTGCCCGCGATCTTCAGCCAGGACGAACTGAAGGGCTATCGCGAGTGGCTGCCTGCCAGAGCGGCCGGCAGTCTCGCGGGCAGTTTCGATTCAAAGGACATCGCCGATTACTACGTGACGCCGCTCGATCTCGGCTATGAACGCATGGTGGCGTTCGATCACGACTTCGTCGGCGCCGAGGCACTGAAGGAGCACGCGAAGGGCAGGCGCAGAAAGAAGGTCACGCTCGTGTGGGATGCGCAGGACATGGCGCGCGTGGTGTCGTCGGCATGGACGGATGGCCCGAAGCACAAGCACTTCAACATGCCGAAGGCGCGCTACGGCCTGTATCAGATGGATGAAGTGCGAGTGGGCGGCCAGCGCGTGGGCATCTCGATGGACTGCGGCTATATCGCGAACGAACGCAAGATCGTGTCGCTGGCCGTGATCGACGAGGCCTACGCCGAGACGGGCGCCGAGGTGACCGTGCTATGGGGCGAGAACCCCGTTTCCACCAAGCCGCAGGTCGAGCCGCACGAGCAGACCTCGATCAAGGCAGTCGTCGCACCCGCGCCCTATGGCGCGCATGCGCGCAACACGTACCGCAAGTAAGCGGGACGAGCGGCATGACGGCCCGGCGCGTCCGGGCCGTCAATGCGACGATCACCTTCGAGATGAGCGAGTCTGTTGTGACTGAAACCTGCATCCTTACCCTTCAATGCGATGACCGTCCGGGACTCGTCGCGGCGGTCAGCGCGTGCCTGGCCGCGCACGGCGGCAACATCGTCGCGGCTGCGCAATTCAACGACCGCGCGTCGAACCGGTTTTTCATGCGCACGGAATTCGACGTTCCGGATGCGGACCTCCTCGGTGCGATCGAGCGTGATATTGGCGGCATCGCGCGTCCTGCCGGCATGCAATGGAAGCTCCGCCGCAAGGCCGCGCCCGTGAAGGTGCTGTTCCTCGTGAGCAAGCTGGATCATTGCCTGGGCGATCTTCTATACCGGCGTCGCATCGGCGAACTGGCGATGGATGTGGTCGGCATCGTGGGCAATCATCCGCGCGAGGCGGTCACGATCTCGCTGAGCAGCGGCGTGCCGTATCACCATCTGCCGGTCACGCGGGACACGAAGCCGCAGCAGGAAGCGCAGATTCGCGGGATCGTCGAGGAAACCGGTGCCGAGCTCGTCGTGCTCGCGCGCTACATGCAGGTGCTCTCGGACCGGATGGCGGGCTTTCTCGCGGGCCGCTGCATCAATATCCACCACTCGTTCCTGCCGGGCTTCAAGGGCGCCAAGCCCTATCATCAGGCGCACGCGCGCGGCGTCAAGATGATCGGCGCCACGGCCCATTACGTGACCGCCGATCTCGACGAAGGCCCGATCATCCATCAGGATGTCGAGCCCATCACGCATGCCGACGAACCCGATGACCTCGTGCGCAAGGGCCGCGACATCGAGCGGCGCGTGCTGTCGGAGGCCGTGCGGCTGCATGTCGAGGACCGCGTGCTGTTGTCCGGCAGCAAGACCATCGTGTTCCGGGACTGAGGCGAACGTGGCTGTCATCATTCAGGGAAAGCAGATCGCACGCGAGCTGTGCGACACGATCGCGCGCGAGGCCGGGGCGTTTCGGTGGGAGCACGATCTTCCGCCTGCGCTGGCCGTCGTGCTCGTGGGCGATCATCCGGCGAGCGAAGTCTATGTCCGGCAGAAAGTGATCGAATGCGGGAAGGCGGGGATTCGCTCCGAGGAGTACCGGCTGCCGGGTTCAACGCAGCAGACGGAGCTGCTTGAACTCATCGGGCGGCTGAATCGGGACGACAAGGTGCATGGGATCCTCGTCCAGCTGCCGTTGCCGGAACATATCGACGCCGTCCGCGTGCTGGACGCCATCGCACCGGACAAGGACGTGGACGGTTTCCATCCGGTCAATGTAGGCCGCCTCTCGACGGGCAGCGACGGGCTGGTTCCGTGTACGCCGCTCGGCTGCATGATGCTGCTCGATACCGTGATCGACGAACTGCGCGGCAAGCACGCGGTGGTCATCGGCAAGTCGAACATCGTCGGCAAGCCGGTGGCGCTGATGCTGCTCGAACGCGAATGCACGGTCACCGTCACGCATATCGCCACGCAGGGCCTGCCCGAGATCGTGCGCGGCGCGGATATCGTCGTCGCGGCGGCGGGCGCGCCCCGGCTCGTGCGCGGCGACTGGATCAAGCCGGGCGCCGTGGTCATCGACGTGGGCATCACGCGCCAGCAAGGACCGGATGGCAGGACGCGGCTCGTCGGCGACTGCGCCGCGAACGAGATGGATCATGCAGCCGCGGTGACGCCGGTGCCGGGCGGCGTCGGTCCCATGACCATTGCCTGTTTGTTGAGCAACACCTTGAAGGCGGCACGGAGGCTCGCTCATGGATGAACTCGTGTGCGCGCCGTGCGTGGAGGAAGCCGAGGCGTCGTGTCAGGTCCGGCTCAACGATATGGAAGTCATGGCCGACATCGGCGTCTATGAAAGCGAGCAGGGCATGCCGCAGCCGCTTCTGATCGACGTTGCCGTAACCGTGCTGCCGCCTTCGCGGGACGATCTGTCCCATACCTTCGACTACACGCGCGTGCGGGCCTATGCGCTCGAACTCGCGGGGCAGCGCATCGCGCTGATCGAGACCTTCGCGTTGCGGCTCGCGCGCCTGTGCCTGGCCGAGCACGGCGTGCTTCAGGCCGAGGTGCGGATCGGCAAGCCGCGCGCCGTGCCCGGTTGCCTCGCCAGCACCTGCGTGACGCTGCGCAAGGACAAGCGCCGGTTTTAGTATCATGCAAGGCGCTTGCTTGGAAAGAAGGCGGTAGCCCACGGTCTTTCGATTCAATCGATCCCGGTTCACGGAGCCTGCCGCATCCATGCCGGCTTCAGGAGAAAGAATTGGATCGGATGAATGCAATGCAGGCTTTTGTCGAGGCGGTGAAGCAGCGCAGCCTCGGCGGCGCGGCGCAGCACCTCGGCATCTCGCGAACGCTCGTCAGCCGTCACATCCAGGCACTCGAAGACGAACTCGGCGTGCGCCTGATGAACCGGACTACGCGCTCCCTGTCCCTGACCGAAGCAGGACAAAGCTACTACCACTTCTGCGACGACATCCTCACGCGCGTCGAGGAAATGGACCGGCAGATATCGTCGGAAGCGGCGGAGGCGCGCGGTGAAATCTCGGTGCTCGCGCCGAAGTGGCTGCAGGCGCCCATCACCCATCTGCTGACCGCGTTCGCCAAACGCCATACGGAGATCCGGCCGCGCCTCGTGCTCGGCGGGGTCGCGCAAACGGCGTATGGCTTTCTGGAGCAGGGCTGCGATATCGCCTTGCATACGCGGCCCATACCGGATAGCCGCATCATCGCGCGGCGCATCGCGGACATACCTTATTGCCTGTGCGGCTCCGCTGACTATCTCGCGACCGCCGCGCCGCTGACGCATCCGACGGATCTCGCGAAGCATGCCGCACTGGTGCATTTCGCTTACCACACCTGGCAGTTCGAGCAGGGTGGACGCGAGGAACGCTTTCAGCCGACGCCCGCTTTCTCCACCAACACATTCTCCGCATTGCGCGACGCCGCAGTCGACAGCCTCGGGCTGTCCTTGCTGCCGGTGCCGCTGGTTCGGGACGACCTCGCGCAAGGGCGGCTGCGTGCCGTGCTGCCCGAATGGACGCCGTTCGGGCAGACTCTGTATGTGGCAATCGCGCCGGGCAGCGGCGTGCCTGCGAAGGTGACGCTCCTGATGAACTTCGTCGTCGAATGGTTCGGCAAGCATCCGTTGTAGCCCTGGCCGAAGCCTGCACTCAATCG
Organism: Caballeronia sp. LZ065; assembly: GCF_031450975.1. Classification (NCBI taxonomy): domain Bacteria; kingdom Pseudomonadati; phylum Pseudomonadota; class Betaproteobacteria; order Burkholderiales; family Burkholderiaceae; genus Caballeronia; species Caballeronia sp. LZ065. The sequence continues at coordinate 972,434 of NZ_JARUXV010000004.1, read as the reverse complement.
CTCGCGTTGAGCACGAAAGGACTGTGCGGCGAATACCCCGGCGAGAGCGTGCAGCCGAACAAGGTCCAGTCGCCGAGACTGCGGCAGGCATGCCAGAAATGCGCGGGCACGGCGAGCTGCGGGCGCTGACCTGCCGACAGATCGCAGCCGAGCAGACTGACTTCATGCATGCGGCTGCCGTTCGTCACGATCATCTCGGCGGGCGCGCCCAGGTAGTAATGCCAGACCTCGATGCCTTCCAGCTTGTGCAGCGGCACGGGTTCGTCGCCGGCCAGCAGGACGTACATCGAGGACAGCCGGGGCGGTCCCCACGCTTCGCCGTCGGCATAGTGCGGGGCGTACCAGCCCGCCAGATGATGCCGCTCCATGCCGAACAACCGGATGATGTCGCGCAGGCTGTTCATGCCTTACGACACCGCTTCCACATCGCGCGCCGGCGTGCGCAGTCCGGCTTCCACGATGATCTGCGCCAGCACGTCCTCGTTCCGGTAGCCCATCAGATGAACGCCGGCCACGCCTTCGATACCGCGTATGCGCTGAATCGTCTCGATGCAGAAGCGCTTCCCTTCGAGCCGCTGATCGGCGGCCGCGCCGATGCGCTCAGTCACGGACAGCGGCACGTTCACGCCGGGCACGTGATCGGCCATCCAGCGTAGCGCCTTGGCCGTGGACAACACCCCCACGCCGACGATGATCGCCGCACGCCGATGCAGTCCGCGTGCGCGCACGGCGTGCATGAACTGCTCGAGCCGTTCGATATCGAAGCAGAACTGCGTCTGGATGAACTGCGCGCCGGCGTCCACCTTGCGTTCCAGATTGGCAATGCGTTCGGCATACGGCGGCACGAAGGGGTTTGCGGTGGCGCCGAGGAACAGGCGCGGTGCGTGTTGGAGCTTGCGGCCCGATGCATATTCGCCGCGCTCGCTCATGCCCTTCAGCGTGTGCAGCAGATTGACCGAATCGAGATCGAAGACGGGTTTCGCGCCGGCATGATCGCCCTTGGAGACGTCGTCGCCGGTGAGGCACAGCACATTGCGGATACCGAGCGCCGCCGCGCCGAGCACGTCGCCTTGCAGCGCGATGCGGTTGCGGTCGCGGCAACTGACCTGACTGACGGGCGTGTAGCCGGCGGCGTGCAGCAGGGCGCTGGCGGCCGCGCTGGACATGTGGCAGTTCGCGCCCGCACCGTCCGTGATGTTGATGGCATCCGTGAGGCCGCGGAACACGGCGGCTCGGTCCAGCAGCGCGCGGGGATCGGCGGAGTCGGGCGGCGAGATTTCGACCGTGACGATGAAGCGGCTGCGCTCGCGGCACAGCGTCGCAAACGGGTTGTCGACGGGATCGTCCTGAACGCGCGGCGCTTGCGTCGCTGATGCAGCGGCCGGAACTGGCATGGCCTTGGGCGGCGCGATCATCGGTATCCAGGTCGATCTGCCAGTCAGGCGATAGTCGCGCGGCGCCGCACGCCGGGTCCATGTGCTCGTGTGTCCCGGAAGAATGCGCGCATCGCCTTCGGTTGCATCGACCCAGGTGCAGCGGCGTTCGGGGCGGACTTCGCATTGACCGTCCAGGCGCACGCCGCCGCACGGTCCGTTGCGCATGCCCTTGGCGCAGCCCGTCGGACACGCCATGCCCGTCACTGAGAGGCCGCATTGACCGCACATCTGACAGTCGAAGAACGCGCGCTTGGCGGCACGTTCGATCGGCAGGACGACCGCTTCGAGTCTTTGAACGCCGATCTTCTCCGCTACCGGCGCGAGCCGCGGCGCCATCCGTTCGAACAGGCCATACAGTCCGCGCATGCCGCGCGCATGCTTCAACGACCAGCGGCGCAAGGTCTTCATCGCGGACTCGTCGACGAAAGCCGGCGAGCGTTACCGGCGCGCTGTTCACGAGGTGAATCGGTCATTGCATGTCCCCCATACGAGTCTTCGGATCGTCTTGCTCCACGGTCGCGAATGGCATCGCGTTCGGAGGAGCCTTCAAGATCTTATGCCTCGGCCGCATGGGGAAAAAGCACGTGAGCCGCACACTTAGCTTGCGCAAATCGGCTGAATCGCAGCCGCTTCAGTGCGCCGATGCGGCTCAGGCGTGCTTGCTGAAATGCATCTGGATCTTGCCGTCGCGAATGGGCAGACTATCGATCGAATCGATGCCGACTTCCCGTGCAATCGCGCGATTGAGCTTGTCGTTCATGGCGAGCAGCAGTTCGCCGTGGCGCACGCGGTCCAGCGCGAGATTGCGCATTTCGCCGGGATCGTCCGCGAGGTCGTAGAGCTCGACATCGTTCCTCGCAAACAGCGCTTCCAGCGAGGTTGGTTCGTTGAAGGCCATCAGCGAGAAGTAGCGGCTGAAGCGGTAGCGGCCGTCGAATACGCTGCGAATCGCGCCACGCAACGCGAAGTCCGGTGTCATCGAGCGCGCGTGCGCTTCCCGCTGTTCCTGCGTCATGCCCTTGTCGTGCAGCGTCTTGAGCTCGTTGAACATCCATTCGCTGTCGTAGAACGTGAGCATCGAATAGTTGAACAGCGCCGCTTCGCGCAGCGTGTTTGCCTCGGCCGCTTCGGGACGGCTCAGGAGGTGCGCGAAACTGTGCCCTTTCGCCTCCGCTCCGGCCATGCGCGCAATCTCCGCTTGAGGCAGTCCGGTGAGCCCGAGCAGGGTCGGCGCAACATCGATATGCGAGGTCACGGCCTCGCAACGCCTGCCGCCGGGATACGCCGGATGCGCAATGATGAAGGGCACGTGATTCTGCTCGCGGTACGCGCTCGCCCCCTTGCCCACCAGTTGATGCGCGCCGACATGATCGCCATGATCGGACGTCATCACGACGATGGTGTGGTCATCGAGGTCGAGCGACTTCAGCGTGTCGAGCAAGCGCACGATATGCGTGTCGCAATCGCGCATGCAATTGAAGTAATAGTCCTGATACGTCCGCACGCGCTGATCCGTGAACGGAAACCGGCCGACCGTGTTGCCGCTCGCGGCCAGATACATGCGGTGCGCGTCCGGCCGGCCGGGTTCGTCGTAGGGCTGACGCCGCGAGGCGGCCAGCGGGACGCGGTTCCAGCTGACTTCATAGAGCGCGTCGCGCGGCGGACGCCGGTTGCCGCGCAGAGGCTTTGGCGTGTTCTGCAGCGACGAGCCGGGCGGGTCCGTGTCGAGAAACATCACATCGTGCGGATTGACCAGATTCACCGCGAGAAACCACGGCTTGCCCTCGCGTTGCAACGCCGGGGCGCGCGTGCGCATCCAGGTGACGGCGGATTCGGTCGTCATGCCGTCGTAGGTGTAGCCGCCGCGCTCTTCGCCAATCAGGTCGCCGACGCCGAGGTAATCGTCGAAGCCGTAGCGCTTCATGGTTGCGTTGTAATCGGCGAGGGGCGCGTCATACGGCGAACGGGTCTTGTGCAGGCTCCCGCTCAGATGCCACTTGCCGAGATACGCCGTGGCGTAGCCCGCGTCCTTCAGCATCGTGCCGACCGTGCGGATGCCCGTCGTCATGTCCGGCTGCCAGGGCAAGCCCGCGTTGTCGAACACGCCGGTATGCTGGATGTGCTGACCGGTATAGAGCGTGGAACGCGACGGCGAGCATACGCACGATGCAATCTGATGCTGGGCGAAGACCGTGCCGCGCCGTGCAAGGGCTTCGCGTCCCGGCACGGCGAACGGCCAGCGCTCGAAGTAGTGTTCCTGATCCGTCAGGATGAAGAGAATATTGAAGCCGGGCGGCGGTGTATCCGGTGCGGACAACGCGGCGTGTTCGCCAGGCGGTGACGGAGACGCGGCAGCCATGCCGTGCTTCATGCCCGCCAGCGCCAGGGCCGAGCCGGTGAGCTTGAGGAAACCGCGCCGGGACGTGGCGTCCTCCGGCGGCAGTGTGGCCTGCATGCGGCCGGAAGCTGGCTTTCTGGACAAGCGTGTCTCCCTGATCTGGCGCCTGAGTCGGCGCGAACGACCAGCGAGCATAGTCGATGCAGCAGCGGCCGTCCCTGCACGAAAGCAGGGTTCGCCAGGATTTTTCTGGTCACCGCCTCCGGATTGCTCGTGAAACCGCGACGCGCGCAAAAAGTGCCATCGAAACTCACTTTTGTGTAGGGACAGCCACCGTGGCCTTCCCTATGCTGGGCACATTCGACGTCATCTATCCTGACGCTTTCCGTGATGCCGGGCCGCAAACCCTGCCCAGGCCCGCGATTCAGGCGTGACATGTCCCTACGGCAGCCACGCGCGAAGTTTCAATCAAACATAAGAGACAAAGCATATGGAGACAACCGACCCCGGTCGATCAGGCGTGTCGTACCGCTTCAGCGTGCTCGCGCTGCTGGCGCTGGGCGTGCTGATCGCCTATATCGATCGCACGAGCATTTCGGCCACGCTGGCGCATCCGGACTTCATCCGCCACTTTGCACTCGACGACCTCGATCGCGGCTGGATCAACGCGGCATTCTTCTGGTCCTACGGCGTGTTCCAGGTGCCGATGGGCTGGGTCGCCGACCGCTACGGCGTCAAATGGCCGTATGCGATCAGCTTCGCGCTGTGGTGCGTCGCAACCGCGCTGATGGGCGCCGTGACCGCGCTGGCCAGTCTCGTGGTGATGCGGCTCATCATCGGCGCGGCTGAAGCCATCGTGATTCCGGCCAGCTATCGCTGGATCCGCAACAATTTCGACGAAAGCCAGAACGGCCTCGCCGTCGGCCTGCTCGCGATGGGCAACAAGTTCGGCCCCGCGTTCGGCGCGCCGCTGGGCGCGTGGATGATCGTCAATTACTCGTGGCAGGCGATGTTCATCGGCACCGGGCTGGTCGGGCTGATGTGGCTGCTGCCATGGCTCACGATGGTGCGCAGCGACTATCCGGCCAAACCGGAAGTCATCCGCTCGCATATCAGCGCGCGCACCGTGACGCTCGGCAATATCCTCAGCAGCCCGGTGGTGTGGGGCGGCATCATCACCAACTTCTGTTACGGCTATTTCACGTTCTATTGCATGACGTGGATGCCCGCGTATCTGGTCGAACAGCGCCATCTGTCGATCTCCCGTTCCGGCGTGTTCACGTTCTTCAGCTTCGCGGGCATCGCCATCGTCGCGTTGGTGGCCGGCTGGGTCGCGGACCGCGTGATCGCGGCCGGCCGCAATCCGATTCTCGTCCGCAAGGTCTTCACGGTGACCGGTTTCCTCGGCGGCTGCACGGTGCTGCTCGGCGCCTATGCGGACACCGTGCAGATGGCCTTGTTCTGGAACGTGCTGTCGCTGTCGCTGCTCGGACTCGTCACCGCCAACAATCTCGTGCTGTCGCGGCTCACGCTGATTCCGAAACAGGCTATCGGCCTCGTCACGGGCATTCAGGGCGTCGCGACGAGCCTGGCCGGCGGCGTCACCGCGAGCCTGTCCGGCTGGCTCCTTCAGGTCAGCGGAAGCTATCGCCTGCCGATGCTCATCATTCTCGTTTTCCTCGTCGTCGGCGCACTGGCGACGGCCTTCCTCTATCGCCCCGAATGGGCGCCCCGGGTGAGCGAACCTGAAGGCGAGCTGCACCAGGCTTGAACACACACAAGATCGTCAATTCACAGAAAGGGCATTCATGGCGAAAATCGTATTCGGAATGGCCGTGCCGCACAGCGGCATGCTCGGGCAGGCGCCGGAAGACTGGCTCAAGAACGGCGAGCGCGACCGCAACAATCCGGAACTCTGGTTCCGCAACCGCACGTGGACGTATCCCGAACTCGAAGCGCATCGCGAAGCGGCTTTCGAGCCCTTCCTGACGCTCGAGGAGCGCACCGCGCGCGCAGCGCGCTGCCGCGTCGCGCTCGACAAGATGGCGGCGGCCTACCGTGAAGCGAACATCGACGTCGCCATCATTCTCGGCAAGGACCAGAAGGAAATCTTCACGGACTTTTCGCCCTCCATTGCCATCTACAGCGGCGCGGAAGTGCACAACGGTCCGCCGCAGCGCTCGGTGTATGCGCCGGATCATCATGTCGTGCATCCATGCCATCCGACGCTGGCGACTTACCTGATCGACTACTTCCAGCGCGAGAACTTCGATCTGACCGACCTGTTCGCGTGGCCCGACAACGTCTGGATGAAGCCGTTGCCCGACTATCCCGTCGCGCCGCATGCCTATAGCTTCGTCTATCACCAGATCATGGGCGACGAGCCGCCGCCGCACGTGCCCGTCATCATGAACTGCTTCTATCCGCCGACGCAGCCTTCCATGTCGCGCTGCATCGAGTTCGGCCGCGTGCTGCGCGATGCGATCGCCGCATGGCCGGAAGACGTGCGCGTGGGCATCTTCGCGTCGGGCGGCCTGTCGCACTTCGTGAACGACGAGGAATTCGATCAGCGCATCATGAAGATGCTGGCCGCCTACGACTACGACGGTCTCGCCGCCGTGGACGACCGCTCGTATCAGTCGGGCACGTCGGAGATCAAGCTCTACGTGAGCGTGATGAAGGCCGTCGAGGAAACCGGCGCGGCGATGACGCTGGTCGATTACGTGCCCTGCTGGCGCACGGCGGCGGGCACCGGCGAAGGCATGGGCTTCATGTACTGGAAGGGCGTGGAATAACGCGCGGGCCGGGTAAGCCGCAGGCGCCCGGCGAGGCGATCCGTGCGACACTTCAGCCCTGCGCGAACCTTCTTCGTCTGATCCAGTCGGACGAAAGGCATGGCCACCGCCGCAACCTGCGCGCGGAACTGGAACACGAGGCCGGCCAGGGCATGGCCGGCCCGCAAGGAGACATCGATGACGCAGGGTGCCTCGGGGAAACCGCCCGCCAGGACCTTCGCCGACCCAACGCTCAAGACCGTTCCGAAGGTGCGGCTCTATGTGGAGCGGCCTGAAGAAAAGCAGTGGTTCGTCCATGTGGGCCACGTCACGGACCGCGGCCGCTGGCGTACGGAGCCGCACGCGCATCCCGAGTATGGGCAACTGATCTTCGTGCGCAGCGGCTGCGGCGTGATGAATCTCGAAGGCCGCAATGTGCCGTTCGAAGGCCCCTGCGCGTTGTTGCTGCCCACCGAATGCGTACACGGTCTCGACTATCAGCACGATGCTGACCGCTGGGTAGTGACGATCGAGGTGTCCTACCTCGCCCAGGTCAATGCGCGGCTCGATGATTTTATCGCGCTGTGGTCGGCGCCCCGCGTCATTTCATTCGCGGGCACGCGCGACGGCGGCGCCGAGTTTCACAGCCTCGTCGGGCGTCTCAAGGAAGAAGCCGAATCCGATGCCATGGGGCATATCGTCGGCACAGAGTCGCGCCTGACCTTGCTGTTGCTCGAACTCGTGCGCGAAGCCCGCCTCGACGAGACCGCCGCCGAATCGGGCACACGCAACGACGTTCGCGTGGTGGAGCGCTTCCGGAAACTCATCGACGAGCATTTCCGCGATAACTTCGCGCTGCAGGACTATGTGTCGATGATGGCGATCTCGCTCGTGCAACTGCGCACGGCGTGCGCGTCGGCGGCCGAGCAGAGTCCGACCAAGCTCATTCACGCGCGCATCATCACCGAAGCCAAGCGCAATCTGATCTTCGGCGATCTCTCGGTGGAACAGATTGCGTTCGGCCTCGGTTTCGCCGATGCCGCGTACTTCACCCGCTTCTTCCGCCGCGAAACCGGACAGGCGCCCAGTCAGTTCCGTGCCGCCGCGCGCTTGCAGCACGCGCCGAAGTCGGTCACGTCCTGAGCCGCCTCATCGCTTCGCGGCTTCGTCCAGCCCGCCGCCCAGCGCCGCATAGAGCGTGACGAGACTCGTCTGCGCGGAAAGCTGCGTCGTCGCGAGCGATTGCTGAGCGGCGTACAGCAGCCGCTGCTCCGTCAACGCATCGAGCAGACTGGCGCTGCCTTGCCGGTATAACGCCATCGACAGATCGTACGCATGCTGGTCCGCATCGACGGTCTGGGTCTGGGCATCGAGCTGCTCGCCGATGGTCGCACGCGTCGCGAGCGCATTCGCCACTTCCTCGAACGCGGTCTGGATGGTCTTCTCGTAGGTCGCGACATCGATGCGATAGGTTACCTTCGCGGCGTCGAGTGTGGCCCGGTTCGCCCCCGCATTGAAGATGGGCAACGACGCCGACGGCTCGAACGACCAGCTCCGGTTGCCGCCCCTGAACAGCGACGCCAGCGCCGGGCTCTCGAAGCCGAGCGCGGCCGTGAGGCTGATGGTCGGGAAGAAGTTGGCGCGCGCCGCGCCGATGTCCGCGTCGTCCGCCTTCAACGCATGTTCCGCCGCGAGCACGTCGGGGCGTTGCTGAAGCACGGAAGAAGGGACGCCGGCGGGAATGGCCGCGAGACTCGTGACCGGGTTGATGCTCGCATCGGGCAAATCGGCTTCGGGCACGGGCGCGCCCGCGACGAGGTCGAGCGCATTGCGTGCCTGCGCCACCGTCGTCATGGCCTGCGCGACGGCATTGCGCGCCGATTGCACGCTGCTGCGCGCCTGTTCGTAGTCGAGGCCGCTCGTGGCGCCCAGCGCATGTTCGCGTTGCACGAGCTTGAAGGTGCGTTGCTGGCTGTCGAGCAAGTCGCGCGCGATCGCCAGCAGACGTTTGTCGGTGGCGAGCGTCAGCCAGTCGCTCGCCACATCCGAGACGAGGCTGATCTGCGTGCTGCGGCGCGTTTCCTGCGTGGCGAGGAAGGTTTCCAAAGCGGCATCGCTCAGGTTGCGCACCCGGCCGAACAGGTCGATCTCATAGGCCGTGAAGCCCAGGTCGGCGCTGTAGATATGCGAGGTCGTGCCACTGCCGTTGCCTGTCGTGCTGCCCGAGCCGGACTCGGCACGGCGCACGGAGTTCGGCGTGCGGCCCGCGTCCTGGCTCGCGCCCACATCGATCTCCGGCAGCAGCGACGCGCGCTGGATCCGGTACTGCGCGCGCTCCTTCTCGATGTTCAATACCGCGATGCGCAGATCCCGGTTGTTCGCGAGCGCCAGGGCAAGGGTCCGTTGCAGACGCGGATCGACGAAGAAAGTACGCCAGCCGATGTCGGCGGCCAGCGTGTCCGTCGCGGCCGTTGCGGGCTGACCGGACCATGAAGCGGGCACCGGCGCGGCGGGCCGCTGGTAATCCGGCGCCAGATTGATACAGCCGCCGAGCATGCCCAGCCCGCCGACCGCCGCCGCGACGGGCAGCCAACGCCATGCTGCCTTCATGCTTCACCTCCGTTCGAATCCGCATCCCGCGTGCTCCAGTCGCCGCCCTGGCCGCCCGGATGCGAGCGCTTGCTCGAGAACTTGCGCACCATGAAATAAGAGAGCGGCGTGAAGAAGATGCCGAGCAGCGTGCCGACGAGCGTCCCGCCGAACACACCGGTGCCGATGGAATGCCGCGCCGCCGCGCCCGCGCCGGTGGCGACGACGAGCGGCGCGACGCCGAGCAGAAAGGCAAGCGACGTCATGATGATGGGCCGGATCCGCAGCGCGACCGCTTGTTCGATGGCCTTCATCGTGGACTTGCCTTCGCGTTCGAGCATCACGGCGAACTCGACGATGAGAATCGCGTTCTTCGACGCCAGCCCCACGGTGACGAGCAGGCCGACCTGAAAGTAGACGTCGTTGGAGAGCGCCCGCAGGCTCGTGGCGAGCGACGCGCCGAGCACGCCCAGCGGCACGATGAGCAGCACCGCCAACGGCACCGACCAGCTCTCGTAGAGCGCGGCGAGACACAGGAACACGAACAGCACGGACACGGCGTAGAGATACGGCGCCTGTCCGCCCGAGAGCTGTTCCTGATACGACAGTCCGGTCCACGCGGAGGTGATGCCCTTCGGCAACTGGGCGACGAGTTGTTCCATCGTCTGCATGGCCTGTCCGGAACTGACGCCCGTTGCCGGATCGCCGACGATCTCGAACGACGACTGCGCGTTGTAGCGGTCGAGTTCAGGCGGGCCGTAGGTCCAGTGCGACGTGGCGAACGCGGAGAACGGCACCATCGTTCCGGAGGCGTTGCGCACGTACCATTGCAACAGCGATTCAGGCGTCATGCGAAACGGCGCGTCGCCCTGCACGTAGACCTTCTTGATGCGCTCCTGGTCGAGGAACTCGTCCACGTACTGGCTGCCGAGCGCGCCCTCGATGGTCGCGTTGACGTCGCCGATGTTGAGGCCCATGGCGCTGGCCTTGCGGTCGTCGATGGCGAGCGAGAGTTGCGGCGTGTCGCTAAGCCCGTTGAAGCGCACCTGACGCACGAGGCCGCTCTGGTTTGCCTGGGCGATCAGCTTGTCGCGCGCGGCTGCCAGCGCCGTGTGTCCGACATTGTCCTGGTCCACCAGTTCCATGTCGAAGCCGGAGCTGACGCCCATGCCGCGCACCGTCGGCGGCTGGAAGATGAACACCTTCGCGTCGCGGATGGTCCGCGACAGGTCGCGCGATGCTTTCGTGACGAGGCTTTCCGCCGAGTCGTTCGCGCTGCTGCGCTGGTCCCAGTCCTTGAGCTTCACCCACATCATGCCGACATTCTGGCCGTTGCTGCCGGTGGCATAGCCGGCCACGTTGAACACCTCGGTGATGTCCGGCTGCTTCAGCAGATAGTCTTCCACCTTCTGCATGATCGCTTCGGTGCGTTCGCGCGTCGCGCCCACCGGCGCCTTGACGGTGACCATCAGTCTGCCCTGGTCTTCGAGCGGCAGGAACGAGGTGGGCAGATGCATGAACAGCAGGCCGCCGCCGATCACCAGCAGCGCATACACGATGATCGCGGGCTTGCGGTGATGCAGCATCTTGTCCACTGTGCGGCGGTACGCGTGGTCGGTCTTGTCGAAGCCGCGGTTGAAGCGCGTGAAAAACCAGCCCTTCGGCTTGACGTGGCCTTCCTTGAGCAAGGTGGCGCACAACGCGGGCGTGAAGGTCAGCGCCACGAGCACGGACAACGCCATCGCCGACACCACCGACACCGAAAACTGCCGATAGATGATGCCCGTGGAGCCGCCGAAGAAGGCCATTGGCAACAGCACGGCGGACAGCACCATGGCGATCGCCACGAGCGCGCTGCTGATCTCGGTCATCGATTTGCGCGTGGCCTCGCGCGGCGACAGATGTTCCTCCGACATCAGCCGCTCGACGTTCTCGACCACGACAATCGCATCGTCCACCAGCAAGCCGATGGCGAGCACGAGCCCGAACATCGTCATCATGTTGATGGAGTAGCCGAACAGATCGAGGATGCCGAACGTGCCGAGCAGCACCACCGGCACCGCAATGGCCGGGATCAGCGTGGTCCGCCAGTTTTGCAGGAACAGGAACATGATCGCGACCACGAGCACGATGGCTTCGAGCAGCGTCTTCACCACTTCCTCGATGGACGTCTTGATGAAGGGCACCATCTCGTACGGATATTCGACCTTCAAACCGGCAGGGAAGGAGGACGCGCGTTTTTCGAGGAAGTCGTGCACTTCCTTGTCCACCTGCACTTCGTTGGCACCGATCGCGAGTTGCAGCCCGAGCCCAGCGGCGGGCTTGTTGTTGAAGTTCGATTCGACCGTGTATTCCTGCGGCCCGAGCGCCACGCGCGCGACGTCGCCCAACAGCACCTGCGAGCCGTTGGTCTGCGTCTTGAGCACGATGTTGCGGAACTGCTCCGCCGTGGTGAGGCGGCTGCGCGCGGTAATGGTGGCGTCGAGTTCCTGGCCCTTGACCGACGGCGTCTTGCCGACTTCCCCCGCGGCGATATCGACGTTCTGCGTGTTGATCGCGCTGACGATGTCCGCCGGCATCAGCGCATACTTTTGCAGCTTGTTCGGATCGAGCCAGATGTGCATCGCGTACTGGTAGCCGAACTGCTGCGCCTGACCGACGCCCGGAAGACGTTCGATCGGTTCCTCGAGCTGGCTGTAGAGATAATCGGCGATGGCCGACTTGCTCATCTTGCCGTCTTCGGACACGAGGTTGAAGACCAGGAACGTATCCGGCGATGCCTTCCTCACGGTCACGCCGCTTTGCTGCACTTCCGAAGGCAGCAGCGCGTTCGCCGACTGCAACTGATCCTGTACCTGAACCTGCGCCGTATCGGGATTGGTGCCCGCCGCAAAGGTGAGCTTGATCGAGATGCTGCCCTGCGAGTTCGCGCTCGACGACATGTACATCAGGTTGTCGAGCCCGACCATCTGCTGCTCGATCACCTGCACCACCGCGTCCTGGTTGGTCTGCGCGGACGCGCCGTCGTAGGTGGCGGCGATCTGGATGGTCGGCGGCGCGATGTCGGGATACTGGTCCAGCGGCAACTGCGTGATCGTGAACGCGCCGGTCAGCGTGACGATGATCGCCAGCACCCAGGCGAAGACAGGCCGGTCGATGAAAAAGTGAGCAATGCGCATGCGTCGGCTCCTTCAATCAGCCGAGGCGGTGGAGGTCGGCGGGTGCGTCGCCGCCACGGCCGAGGCAGGCATCTCGACCGCTTTCACGGTCTCGCCGGCATCGACGTACTGCGAGCCTTCCACGACGATACGATCACCCGAGGCGAGCCCACCCGTCACGACCCATTGATTGCCGTCGGCGGTGCCGGACAGGGTCAGCGTGCGCTGTTCGATCTTGTTCTTCGCGCCGACCACCAGCGCGCTCGCATCGCCGCGCTGGTCGTGCGTGACCGCCTGCTGCGGCACCAGGATCGCGTTTTCGTCGATGCCCTGATCCACCACCGCATGCAGATATTCACCGGGCAGCAGCATCTTCTCCGGATTCGGCACCACGATGCGCAGCGTGATGGTGCCCGTGGTCTGATCGACGCCCACGCCCGCGAACTTGAGCGTGCCTTCATGCTTGTAGGTCGTGCCGTCTTCCAGCGTGATCCGCACTTTCGCGTTGCCGGCCGCATCGGTTTTCAGGCTGCCGTCCGCGAGCTTCTTGCGCAACGCAAGCACCGCCGTGCTCGACTGCGTCACGTCGAGATACATCGGGTCATAGGCGTAGATGGTGGCGAGCGCGGTGCTCTGATCGGCCGTGACCAGCGCGCCGGGCGTGTAGGTCGAAGCGCTGATCGTCCCGCTGATGGGCGCGGTCAGGCGCGTATAGCCCAGGTTGATGCGCGCGCTTTCGAGCGCGGCGCGGTCGGCGTCGATGGTCGCTTCATCCTGCTTGAGCGTGGCCTCGGCTTGTTCGAGGGTTTCCTTGCTGATCGCATCGATGGCGGCGAGCGACTTGTCGCGCTCGGCGATCGGCCGTGCCGACAGCAAGGCCGCCTGCGCCTTCTCCAGGTCGGCCTTGTCGGCGTCATAGGTGGCCTGATAGGGCGCGGGATCGATCTGATAGAGCACTTGTCCCGCGCGCACTTCGCCGCCTTCTTCGAACAGCCGCTTCTGGATGATGCCGCTGACCTGCGGCGTGACCTGCGACGTGAGGAAGGCGGTCGTGCGTCCCGGCAGCGAAACCGACTGCGCGTATCGCGTCGTGTGGACCGTCATCACGTTGACGCTCTGCACCTTCTTCTGCTCTTTCTTCGAAGCCGGCGAGCAGGCCGTCAATGAACCTGTGAACGACAGCACAGCCATGCTGTACAGCACGGAACGCGGAACTCTCATGGGGTCGACCTCGATGCGACAAGCGCGGCATATGCCAGATGAGCCGATTATCCGAAGCAATTTCGCAAGAAATTAGGAAGTTCGGCCCGGCATGTTGGCGACGTCGACCCAGGCAGTAGAATCCGCTGCATGACGACCCCCACCACGCGCACCCAGGCGGCAAAGAAGACGTTTGGCCTCACGGCCAAGCTGTTCGTCGCCATGCTGGCGGTGAACATCGTGCTGATCGGGGCCATGTCCATCGGCGCGCGCATCAGCTTCCAGCGCGGCTTTCTCGGCTATCTGACGCAGCAGGACCAGAAGCGCCTCGACGACAGCGTCGCGCCGCTCGCCAATGCCTATCAACAACACGGCAACTGGGATTTCATCCGCCAGGACCGGCATCTGTGGCACATGCTGATGCTGCCGAGCGGCCGCTCCTTCACGCCGTCGCCGGACAACGCGCCGTTCCCGGTGCCGCCGCTTGCCGACCTGATCGGCGCGAATCTGCGCTTCACGCTGGTCGATGCAAACAACGTCTATCTGGCCGGCAATCGCCGCATGTTCGACGGCGCGCCGCGCAAGCCGGTCGTCGTCGAGGGCAAGACGGTGGGCTGGCTGCTCATCGCGCCCGTGCAGGACGTCATGGAGCCCGGCGATCTGCGCCTTCAGGAAACGCAGCGCGAGGCGAGCTGGGTGCTGGCCGTGGCGGCCACGCTGATCGCCGTGCTGATCTCGCTATGGATCGCGCGCAGCCTGGGCTTGCCCTTGCAGCGCATCGCGCGCGCAACGCACGTGCTGGCGCGCGGCGAGTTCAACGAGCGCGTGCCCGTGGTCTCGGGCGGAGAACTCGGACAACTCGAAGCGGACTTCAATAACCTTGCCGAGACGCTCGAACGCAATGAACAGATGCGCGCGGCGCTGGTCGCCGATGTCTCGCACGAACTGCGCACGCCGCTCGCCGTGATGCGCGCGGAAGTCGAGGCGCTGGAAGTGGGCGTGCGCGAAATGAACGTCGAGGCGATGCGTTCGCTGTCGCTGGAACTGGAGCGGCTCAGCCGGCTCACCGACGATCTCTATCACCTCTCGCTGTCCGATGTCGGCGCGTTGCAGTATCACTTCGGCGATGTGGACGTGAGCGACGCGCTCGACGAAATCCTGCGCCTGTTCAGCCGACGCCTCGCGGACGCGGGCATCACGCTGGAATCGCGATTGCCCGACACCGCGCCGCTCGTGTACGGCGACGAACGACGTCTGCAACAGGTGTTTTCGAACATCCTGCAGAACGTCGTGCGCTACGTGCCCGCGGGCGCGGCGCTGAGCGTCGGCGTGAGGGCGGAGGGCGGACGGGTGCATGTCGACTTTCAGGACAGCGGGCCGGGCGTGCCGGAGGCATCGCTGGCCGCGCTGTTCGAGCGCTTCTATCGCGTCGAGAGTTCGCGCAGCCGCGCGACCGGCGGCGCGGGTCTCGGCTTGCCGATCTGCCGCAGCATCATCCAGGCGCACGACGGACGTATCTCGGCCGCGAAGGCGCCGCAGGGCGGTCTGTGGATCGCCATTGTTCTTCCACGCCAGAGCGAGGATTCGTGAGCGACACAAGTGTTGATATCGACGTGCTGATCGTCGAGGACGAACCGAAGCTGGCGTCCGTCATGGTCGATTTCATCCGCGCCGCCGGCTATGCGCCGCGCTGGGTCGCGAACGGCGCGCAGGTTGCCGCGGCCGTGGCCGGGCACATGCCGCATCTGATCATTCTCGACCTGATGCTGCCGGGCCGTGATGGACGCGATATCTGTCGCGACCTGCGCAGCATCAGCGACGTGCCGATCATCATGGTCACGGCGCAGGCGGAGGAGGTGGATCGGCTGCTGGGACTGGAACTCGGCGCGGACGACTACGTCTGCAAGCCCTTCAGCCCGCTGGAACTGGTGGCGCGCGTCAAGGCCATCCTGCGGCGCGCGCGCATTCATGCGCATCCGGAAACGAGCCCGCTGCAACTCGATGAAGCGCGTCTGCAGGCCACGTATCGCGGTGCGGCGCTCGACCTGACGCCGATTGAATTCCGCCTGCTCGCCACACTCGCGAGCCGGCCGGCGCAAGTGTTCTCGCGCAACAAGCTGATGGATCGGCTTTATACGGACGGGCGCATCGTGGAAGACCGCACCATCGACAGCCACGTGCGCAAGCTCCGGCGCAAGCTGGAAGCGATAGCGCCCGAGGAGGACGTGGTGCAGTCGGTGTACGGGGCGGGGTTCAAGCTCGTCCTGTAGACGAGCCGCTGATCACGCGCTGACGCACCTGAACCCGGCATACACGTACTGGTAATGCCCCTGGAACCAGTTGCGGAAGCTCGGCCGCAGCATGCAGGCGGCCGTGCGCGGCGAGCCGCCCTTGATGACGAAGTGCTTGCCGTCGAAGAAATTGGCCGAATAGCCCAGGTAGAACGGAAACGGCTCGAAACCGTCGAGCGGCGCGAATTCCGTCGAGGTCCATTCCCAGCCATTGCCGAACTGGCCTTCCACGCCAAACTCGCTGCGGTTGTCCGGATGCGCCTGCACCGGCGACGGGTCCCAGCGGCGGAAATCGAAGTTGCCTGCCGCGACATGCGGCGCGCCTGACGCCGCGCGCTGCCATTGCGCCTCGGTCGGCAGTTGCTTGCCGGCCCAGCGGGCGTACGCCTTTGCTTCAGCATGGCTCACGAAGACCGGCCAATCGAGCGGCAGTGCGATCTCGTCGAACATCGTGCGAAGGGTCCACGTGCCGCTCGACGGAATCCAGAAAGCCGGATGCGCGATGCGCTGTTCTTCCTTCCACGCCCAGTCGGCATCGTGCCAGTGCGCGCGATTCGCATAACCGCCTGCTTCGATAAAACGCAGCCAGTCGCCGTTCGTGACCATATGGCGGTCGATCTCGAACGCGGGCACGTCGACGCGCTGTTCACCGAATTCGTTGTCCCAGCCGAACAGGCCGCTTTCGCGCGCCAGACCCAGCGTCACCGAACCGGCCGGCACGCGCACGGTTTCCTGCGCGAGCGAAAGGTCGGAAGCGCGTTCAGACAAGGCATCGGACGGGGCAATTTTTCTATCGACCGGCAATTGATGCAGCATGTACGCGAGCGTTTCCGCATGCATCAGACGATGCTCGATGGCGACTTCGAGCAGTTGCGCGGGCGATTCATCCGGAGATAGCGGGGACGTGGCGAGGTCGACTGGATCGAAACAGGCGTCGATCGCCGCGCGGACCGTGTCGCGATAGGCGCGCACTTCGTCGAGCGTGGGCCAGTCGGCGGGCTGGTCGGTGGGCAGGCCGCCATCGACCGGATCGATGCCGAACGCGAACAGATCGTCATAAGCCGGGTTGGGGCTCGGCAGGTCGAACAGCCGCTGATCGAACAGATTGCGGTCGAAGGCTTCCAGATGCCCGATATAGAACACGATGCGATGCCGTTCGGCAATCGGCCTGTCGTACAGATGTTCAGGCTTGATGACGCCGAAGAGTTCGTCCGTGACGCGTCGCGCCTCGGCGAGGCGTTCGAGCAGAGGGTGACGCAGTGAAGGGTCGCGATTCATCTCGCTCATTCTCCTTGGCAGGCCAGCTAGGCTAAAGAGCCTAATGCGTAGCGAGCGGCGTGCCAACTGAAAAATGAGCGCTGATTATTCTCCGACTGGAAATAATCGCCGGCGGATCCACGCCGGGCGGGGCCGCGATCAGACGGCGCGCAGGCCGTCGAAGTCGCGGATGCGGATGAACTTGCCCTGCGTTTCGATCAACCCCGAGCGGTCGAAGCGCGACAGCGTGCGGCTGACGGTTTCGAGCGTCATGCCGAGGTAGCTGCCCATGTCGTCGCGCGTCATGCGCAGCGTGAACTCCGACGCCGCGTAGCCGCGCCGCGAGAGCCGCGAGGAAATGTCGAGCAGCAGACGCGCGACGCGCTCGTCGGCGCGCAGCATGCCGAGCCTGACGACGTGATTCACTTCCCGGTTCAGCGCGTGGCTCATCATGCGGTGCAGGCGCTTTTGCAAGGCATCGGTTTCGCGGCACATGCGCTCGAACAGCGGGTAGGGCACCACGCACACGGTGCTGTCCTCCAGCGCGACGGCGTCGCAGGTATGCACGCCTTCCTCGATGCTCTCGAAGCCGAGCGCGTCTCCCGCCAGCAGCAGGCCGGTCACCTGTTCGCGGCCGCCGTCCTGCGTGACGACCGTCTTGAGCGAGCCGGCGCGCAGCGCGAACAGGGCGTCGAAACGGTCGCCGGCGCGAAACAGGGCTTCGCCCCGTTTCACCTTGCGCGTGACGGAGATGATGTTTTCCAGTTTGGCGATGTCGCTGGCGCAGAGTCCTTCAGGCATGCAGAGATGCCGCATCGCGCAGGTGGAGCAATTCGCCGCGTTGCGCCGTGCGCGGTGGGTGTCGGACAGTGCACTCATGGGCTTCGTTTGTTGATGAATGACAAACGATTTTCCCACGGTGTTTTCCGTGCTCACCGTGGAAAATTGACGCAGGCTGCAACCGATACAGCATTTTTTACATCAGGCGTCCGCGGCGTCCTCGTCGGTTCCAGCGGCGGAGGGAATCAGCAAGACCGGCAGCGTCGCCTGGCGCAGGCAGCGCTCGGCCACGCTGCCGACAATCAGTCGCCGGAAACCCTTGCGACCGTGCGTGCCCATGACCAGCAGGTCGGCGTTGAAGGTCCCGGCCGCCTGGATGATGAGGGTCGCTACGTCGTCGCCGGCGGTGGCTTCCACCGTCACCACGTCGCCGGCGATCCCGCGCGCTTTCATCGCGGCGGCCGTGTCGCGCGCCAGTTCCGCGCCTTGCTCCATCAGGCTCTTTTGCAGCGAGGTCGGATCGTAGCCGGGCACGTCCATGTACATCGGACCCGTCTCCACGACGTAATACGGCTGCATGACCGCTTGATGCGTGGCGGCGAGATCGAGCGCGGCATCGAACGCGTGTTGCGAGGTGCGGCTGCCGTCGATGGCGACAAGAATGCGTTGGAACATGACGATTTCCCCCTGAA
Organism: Caballeronia sp. LZ065; assembly: GCF_031450975.1. NCBI lineage: Bacteria > Pseudomonadati > Pseudomonadota > Betaproteobacteria > Burkholderiales > Burkholderiaceae > Caballeronia > Caballeronia sp. LZ065. Next base: position 953,919 of record NZ_JARUXV010000004.1, on the reverse strand, counting down.
GACGATCGAGTGGCGAACGGCGCTAGCCGCCGTGCCTCGGATGATAAGGCGCGCGTCTTGCCGTGCCGTGCGGCTTTTTGGCGAAAGGTCGATCCCGCGCAAGGCAGGCCGTACAATTCGTCCTTCTCGGCATCAGCGGCTGCTTAATTCTCGCGGCCGCGATCTCCTTGTAGCATTTCTTCAGCCTGCCTGCCTGACTCACCGTGACCCAGACACCGCCCGCCGCACCCGCTCTCGCTTTCAGAACCGCCCTTTACGCGATGCTCGGCATCGGTCTCGTCAACATGCTGGTCGCGCTCGACCAGACCGTGGTCAGCACGGCTTTGCCGTCGATCGTGGCGGAGCTGCACGGCTTCGAGTTCTACGCGTGGATCGCGAGCGCGTATCTGCTGGCGTCGGTGGTGACGGTGCCGGTGTTCGGCCGGCTCGGCGACTACTTCGGGCGCAAGCGTTTCGTGGTGGCGGCGGTGATCGTGTTCACGCTGGCCTCGGTCTTGTGCGGACTCGCGCCGAACATGTTGTTCCTCGTGCTGGCGCGCGGCCTGCAGGGCGTGGGCGGCGGCATGATGGTGGGCACCGCGTTCGCGTCGATTCCCGACCTGTTCCCCGATCCGCGCACCCGCGTGCGCTGGCAGGTGGTGCTCGCGGCGGCCTACGGCATCGGCACGGCGGCCGGGCCTTCGCTGGGCGGCTGGATGAGCGAGCACTGGGGCTGGCGCTCGACCTTCCTCGTCAATCTGCCGGTCGGCATCGGGGCGCTGTACTTCATCTGGTCGCACCTGCCGAACCTGCACCGGCCGCGCGCGGGCGGCGTGAAGATCGACTGGACCGGCGCGGCGCTCGTCGGGCTCGTGCTCGGCGGCTTCCAGGCGCTGATCGAGGCGCTGCCGAAGGACGGCTTCACGACCGGCAACATCGCGCTGGGCGCGGGCGTGGTGGTGTGCGCGGTGGCGCTCCTGATCTGCGAGCGGCGCGCGACGCATCCGATCATCCCGCTCGACATCTTCCGCGACGCCCAGCTCAACACCTTGTTCACGCTCTCGTTCCTGGCGGGCTTCGTGATGTTCTCGCTGATCTTCTTCGCGCCGCTGCTGCTGCAAGGCGGTTTCGGGCTATCGCCGCAGCAGGCGGGCCTGCTCGCGACGCCCATCGCCGCGTGCATCGCGCTCGGCAGCTTCATCAACACGCGCATCGTGATTCACATGAAGAAGCCGGTGAACATCCTGTCGATCGGTTTCACGCTGCTGCTGGTCGCGTCCGTGGCGCTGGCGTTCGCGCGCATCTCGACGCCGCATGTCTGGATCGAGTTGCCGATGGCCGCCATCGGCATCGGACTGGGCTTCATTCTCAATAACATGAACATCTTCGGGCAGGAGATTGCGGGCCGCGAGCGCTTCGGCATCACCACGGCGCTGCTGCAATCGACCCGCATGGTCGGCGGCATGATGGGCACGAGCATTGTCGGGACGATCGTCGCGCATCATTACGCGAGCGTCGTCGAGCGCACGGTCAGCGTGCTGGGTCCGCAGGTCTCGGCACAATGGCTGCCGCGCATGGCCGATCCGCGCATTCTCGTCGATGAAGCGCTGCGCGAACATCTGCTCGGCGAACTCACTGCCGCGGGTCTCGACGCGCCCGCGCTGCTCGACGCCGCCCGCGATGCCCTCGTGCAGTCCATTCACATCGGCGTGATGCTGACGGCCGTCGCCGCGCTGGTCGCGGTGCTGCTGGTGCGGCGCATCGCGCACATCACGTTCCGCAAGCCGGCGGCGCCCGCGGCGAAGCCCTGAGTCATTGCTGCGGGGCTGCATTGAAGACGCGTTGGTCAGGCCTGTGATATTGACGGCCATCGCGGTGCTGCTGGTGCGGCGCATCGCGCACATCACGTTCCGCAAGCCGGCGGCGAAGCCTTGAGTCATTGCTGCGGGCTGCATTGACGCGCCGTCCGCCAGGCCTGTAGCTTCTGCCTGGTGCACGTGCGCACGCCTGCCCGCCACGACCGTGCATCCCGTTTGCTTCACGCCTTTTCATCGCGACTTGCATGGAACGCTTGGCGCAACCCGCGAGTCTTCGCATTAGCGGGCGGCGCGAGCGCAGGCTGGCCGCTCCCACTGCCCATCACCATGAGGAGCTGACATGAAGATCACCGGAGAGATGCTGATCGGCGCATCGGCCGTGCGGGGCACCAATGCCACGCTCCGCGCGTTCGACCCCGCGCGCAACGCCGACCTGGAGCCAAGCTCGGCGGCGGCGGCGCGGCGGAAGTCGCGCGCGCCTGCGAACTCGCTGAAGCCGCCTTCGACGCCTACCGGAACGCCCCGTTCGAAACGCGCGCGCAGTTTCTGGAGGCGATTGCGGACAACATCATCGCGCTCGGCGATCCGCTGATCGAGCGCGCCATGGCCGAATCCGCGCTGCCGAAGGCGCGTCTCGAAGGCGAACGGGCCCGCACGATCGGGCAATTGCGCCTGTTTGCATCGCTCGTGCGCGAGGGCCGCTGGCTCTGCGCGACGCTCGATTCACCGCAGCCCGAGCGCAAGCCCTTGCCGCGTTCCGACCTGCGTTTGCAAAAGATTCCTGTCGGACCGGTCGCCGTGTTCGGCGCCAGCAACTTTCCGCTGGCGTTTTCGGTGGCGGGCGGCGACACCGCATCGGCATTCGCGGCGGGCTGTCCCGTCGTCGTGAAGTCGCATCCGGCGCACCTGGGCACGGCCGAACTCGTCGGGCGCGCGGTGCAGAAGGCGGTCGCCGACAGCGGCTTGCCCGAAGGCGTGTTCTCGCTGGTGGTCGGCGAAGGCAATGCGATCGGCGAGGCGCTCGTCGCGCATCCGGCGATCCAGGCCGTCGGCTTCACCGGTTCGCGGCGCGGCGGGCTCGCGCTCGTCGATATCGCGGCGAAGCGTCCCGTGCCCATTCCCGTCTTCGCCGAGATGAGCAGCGTCAATCCGCTGTTCGCGCTGCCCGCTGCGCTCGATGCGCGCGGCACGACGCTGGCGGCCGCCTTCATCGATTCGGTCACGCTTGGCGTCGGCCAGTTCTGCACCAATCCGGGCCTCGTGATCGGCCTCGACAGCGCCGGTCTCGATGATTTCATCGACAGCGCCTCGGCCGCGCTGGAGAAGAAGGGCACGCAGACCATGCTGACCGCGGGCATCGCGGCGGCTTATGCGGACGGCGTCGGCAAGCGCGATGAAAGCGCCACGCGCATTGCCACGGGTACACAGAACGAGGCACACAGCGGCGCGCTCCCGGCGCTGTATCGCGTGAGCGCGGACGAGTTTCTCGCGCGGCCGCAACTTGCCGAGGAAATCTTCGGGCCGACTTCGGTGATCGTCGTGTGCCGCGACGAAGCGGAGATGAGCGCCGTTGCGCGCCATCTCGAAGGCCAGCTGACCGTGACGCTGCTGATGGACAAGGACGACATCGATCTCGCACGGCGGCTGTTGCCGGTGCTCGAACGCAAGGCTGGACGAATCCTGGCGAACGGCTTCCCGACCGGCGTCGAGGTGTCATACGCGATGGTGCATGGCGGCCCGTTCCCGGCGACCTCGGACAGCCGCTCCACATCGGTCGGCGCGATGGCGATCGAGCGTTTCCTGCGTCCGGTGTGCTATCAGGATCTGCCCGCGGCGCTGTTGCCCGCCGCGCTCGCGGACGACAATCCGCTGTCCTTGTGGCGGCTCAGGGACGGCGAACTCGGGCCAAACTGACGCAAGGAAAGGAAGATTATCTTTGTTGCAAATAAACGGCGTTTATGCGCGACACAGATAAAGATCGAATTTGACGCATATCTGCGTGACGCATAAACTGCGTTTATTCTTCTCGCAGATATCCTCGTCATGTTCCAAGTCATCGCAACCGTAGGGCACATGGGCCATGTGCTCGCCGCCGGCCGCCGGCGCGCCGGCCTGACCCAGGCGCAAGCGGCGGCGCGCCTGGGCATCAGCCAGAGCCGGGTGTCGACGCTCGAACGGGACGCCCGTGCTCTGACGCTGGATCAGATGCTGGCCATGTTCGGCGTCTACGGCCTGCAATTGCAGGTTCAGGACCGGCCGGAAGCGGGCCTGCTCGAAGCGCGCGAGCCGGGCGGGGGAAACTGGTAATGGCCGGACGCCGGCCGCATTCCAGGGCCTTGTCCATCTGGGCAAACGGCCAGCGCATGGCCACCTGGCGTCTGCCCGCGCGCGGCCCGGCGGAGCTGCTCTACGACGATGCCTGGCTGCGCTCGGATGAAGCGCGCGCACTGTCGCTCTCGCTGCCGGTGCCGCTGGACGGCGCGCCGCTGCGCGGCGAGGCCGTGCTGAATTACTTCGACAACCTGCTCCCCGACAGCGAAGCGATCCGCCGGCGCATCGCCCAGCGCTTCCAGACCGGCAGTCTCGATGCCTTCGATCTCCTGCAGGCCATCGGGCGCGATTGCGTGGGTGCGGTGCAGTTGCTCGGCGAAGACGAAGCGCCTGAGGGCGTCGAGCGCATCGAAGGCGAGACGCTCGGCGAGGAGGACATCGAGCGACTGCTGAACCAGGTGGCGGGCGGCCTGTCGTTGGGTGCCGACGATGAAGACGACTTTCGCATCTCGCTCGCCGGTGCGCAGGAAAAGACCGCGCTGCTGCGTCACGAAGGGCGCTGGCTCAAGCCGCACGGCGCGACGCCCACCACCCACATCCTGAAGTTGCCGCTCGGCCTGGTGGGCAATCGCCGCGCGGACCTGACCACGTCTGTCGAAAACGAGTGGCTCTGCATGCGCCTGCTGCGCGCGTTTGGTTTGCCGGCAGCGCATGTGGAGATCGCGACCTTCGGCGCGCGGCGCGTGCTGGTGGTCGAGCGCTTCGACCGTCGCACGCATCCCGACGGCGCCTGGATCCTGCGCTTGCCGCAGGAGGATTTCTGCCAGGCGACCGGCCTGCCGCCGCACCGCAAATACGAGCACGACGGCGGCCCTGGCGTGCTGGATCTGGCTCGTGTGCTGCAACACTCGAACGCGGCGCGGCGCGACCTCGAAACCTTGCTGACCACGCAACTGCTGTTCTGGCTGCTCGCCGCGCCGGACGGACACGCGAAAAACTTCAGCCTGCATCTGCTGCGCGGCGGGCTGTATCGCCTGACGCCGCTGTATGACGTGATGTCGATCTGGCCAGTGGAAGGCGATGGCGCGAACCAGTGGTCGTGGCACAAGGCCAGGCTCGCGATGGCGCTGCCGGGCAAGAGCCGGCATTACGCTTTTCGCGACATCCGGCGGCGGCATTTCAACGCGCTGGCGCTCAAGTGCGGTTTCGGCGAGAGCGCCGAGCCGGTCATACAAAGGATCATCGAGCGCACGCCGGCCGTCATCGAGGAAGTCACGGCGCAGTTGCCCGGCGACTTTCCAGCGCGGGTCGCGCAGCGCATCGTCGACGGACTGCGCCGCTCCGTGGCCGCGCTCGACGCCATGCCGCCCGCATGATGCCGCGTTCATAACCGCATTCAAGGAGACGAACAACCATGTCAAGTGATTCGCGCCGCTACCCCGACCCCGCCATACGTGTGCTGGATCCGCGCTTCAACGCGTTGCGCGTGGCGGCGGCATCGGTCGAATGTCTTTATCAGGGAACGCGCTGGTCTGAGGGACCGGTCTGGTTCGGCGATGCCCGCGCGCTGCTGTGGAGCGACATCCCGAACAACCGCATCCTGCGCTGGGACGAAGAGAGCGGCCAGGTGAGCGTGTTTCGCAAGCCGTCGAACAACGCCAACGGCAACACGCGCGACCGCGCTGGACGCCTCGTGACCTGCGAGCATCTGACGCGGCGCGTGACGCGCACGGAATACGACGGCTCCATCACCGTGCTCGCGGACCGTTACGCGGGCAAGCCGCTGAACTCGCCGAACGACGTCGTCGTGAAGTCGGACGGGTCGATCTGGTTCACCGATCCCGCATTCGGCATTGACGGTTTCTATGAAGGCGAGAAGGCCGCGGCGGAGCTGAAGCCGTGCGTCTATCGCGTGGATGGCCAGATCGGCGAGATCACGGTGATGATCGACGACTTCATCGGGCCGAACGGCCTGGCGTTCTCGCCGGATGAATCGGTGCTGTATGTGGTCGAGTCGCGCTCCGCGCCGCGCAAGATCTTTGCCTTCGACGTGCTCGACGGCGGCCGCCGGCTTGGCGAGCCGCGCCTGGTCATCGATGCGGGACCGGGCACGCCGGACGGCTTTCGTGTGGATATCCACGGCAACCTGTGGTGCGGCTGGGGCATGGGCGACGCGGAACTCGACGGCGTGCGCGTGTTCTCGCCGCAAGGCGAAGCGCTCGGCCATATCGACTTGCCCGAGCGCTGTGCGAACGTGTGTTTCGGCGGACGGCATCGCAACCGGTTGTTCATGGCGGCGAGCCATGGCCTTTATGCGCTTTACGTCAACACGCAAGGTGTGCAGGGCGGCTGAAAGCGATCACGCGCGTCCAATCTTCTCCATGATGCGCTCCGGATGCGCGCTGGCCGCGAAGCCGTGGCGCGCGTAGAGACGGTGGGCATCGGATGTGACCAGCATCATGCGGCGCAGCCCTTGCAGGTCGGGATGCGCCATCACGCAGTCGATCAGCCAGACGCCCAGGCCCGCGCCGCGATGCGCGGGCAGCACGAAGACATCGGCGAGATAGGCGAAGGTGGTGGTATCGGTGATCATGCGCGCGTAGCCGATCTGCTCGTCGCGCAGCAACAGCCCGAACGCCAGCGAATGGCGCGCCGCGCGCTCCACCTTCTCGCGCGCGATGCCGGGCGACCAGTACGCCTCTTCGCTCAGGTAGCGATGAATGACATCGAAGTCGAAGCTGTCGATGTCCGTGCTGACGCGATAGTCGTCCCGGGTCCACTGCATGGCGCGGCTCCATTCGTCATGAAGCGCCGAGCTTAGGCGATTGCCGCGTTACGCTCCATGCACACTTTGCGCCTGACAGCGGGTGTCGCTCAGTGGACGCAATACACGCGGCCCGTTTCGGCGCCCTCGACGCTGCGGCTGTACGCCAGCGCCACGCGCGCGCCGCTGGCGGCCTCGAAGCCACGGAAGTACGGGCCGAAGCTTTCGCGCGCTTCTTCGAGCATCGTCGGGCTGACGGCGTTGATGCGCAGGCCGCGCGGCAGTTCGATTGCCGCGCCGCGCACGAAGCCTTCGATCGCGCCATTCACAGCCGCCGCGCTCGCGCCTTGCAGGATGGGTTCCGCACCGACGATGCCGCTCGTCAGCGTGAAGGAGCCGCCGTCGTTGAGATGATCGCGCGCGGTGAGGACGAGGTTGACCTGACCCATCAGCTTGTCGTCGAGACCGAGGCGGAATTGCTCCGGCGTCATCTTCACGAGTTCGCCGAAGTGCACATGACCGGCGGCGGCGACGATCGCATCGACCCGGCCGATCGATTCAAACAGACGCTTGATGCTGTTCAGGTCCAGCAAGTCGACGCGATGCGCGCCGCGCGTCGCGCCGATCTCGATGACTTCGTGACGGGATTTGAGTTCGGTGGAGACAGCCTGGCCGACCGTGCCGGTCGCGCCGATGACAGCAATTTTCATGATGTGGGCTCGCAAGCTTGGGGCGTGAATAACAACGATAAACCGCCTTGCATTGTGCGAGCCGGCGCGTGCACGAAAAAGCCGCGCCTGTTTCATGGATTACAAACGTGTGGTTTCGAATGTTTCAGCGTTTCGCGATGCGCGGCGGCATTGGCGAGACGAGATACAGGGACGCCGCCAGTTTGCAGACCAGACCGGCGCCGCAGACCAGTGCGGCGGCGGGAAACGCGTGCCATTGCATGCCGATGGTCGGCGCCACCAGCGCCACCGAAAGAATGCCGATGGCGACCGTGAGCCAGCGCGCCCATTGCAGCCGCGACGCGACGCATACATACAGCATGCCGATGAGCACGCGCGAGACGATCGACGCCGCCACCGGATGGCTCGACGCATCGCCGGGCAGGCCGAGAGCGAGCGCCAGCGCGAATTCGGCCCATGACAGCGCGTAGGCGGCGCCGAGACAGGCCATGGCGGAGGTGAAGCGTTGTTCCGCCGCGGTCCGCGGCTGCTGTGTTACAGGAAGTGCCTGAAGGTCTTCGGTGTCGTCCTGATAGCCGTCGTAGGCATGGATCGTGGTCATTGGCCTTCCCCTTTATCGATCTACGGTCAGTCGCGTTGTTTTTGTGCGGCGCATTGTCGCGAGGGAGCTTGCGCAACCATCGTGCCTGCTGCCGCGACTCGATCCAAGGGCGAGGCACGCGCGTTGCATCTACCTTGAGCATGCGCCACAACCTGAGGAGCGAGCAATGAACACCAAGGAACAGCATCCGCATTCGGAACGTGACGAGGAAGACGTCGACAAGGCCGTTGAAGATACCTTCCCTGCGAGCGATCCCCCCGCGACGGGAGGCGTGACACGCATCGAGTCCGACGAGGGGTCAAAGGAAAACAAGTAAGGCTTCGGCCCGACCTGCAATGACATGTTCAAAGCCGCGTCATCGACGCGGCTTTGTCTTGATCATCAACCCCGTTCGATCTCGAACAGCCGTGAAGGTCGCAGGTGATTGAGCGCGTAGTGCTTGCGCCCGCGCAAGGTATGGCCGTGCGCATCGCGCCCTTCGAAGCGCACGCGGTCTTCCACTTCCGGAACCGTCGGCGCGACCATGCCGCGATCGATCAGCCGATAACCCCGCTCCAGCGCCAGCAGCAGGCCGTTGCGCGCCGGACGGCTATCGAAGCCGCCGAGGCCGTCGCCGGGTTCGGGTACATAGTTCACCGGCGTCGCGTTCGAATTGATCACCGCGTCCGGCTGACGCGCACGCATTTCCATATCGCGCTGCGCTTCGCGATTCTTGCCGTCGGCGTCGACGGTGTCGTCGGGGCCGTCGTCGTTGGCGACATCAACGCCGCGCGGCGGCTTCTCATACGTCCCTTGCGGTCCGATGTGCATGCCTTCGCGGGTCGTCTCCGCGCGCACGCCGCTTTTTGCGCCGGCGCCCGCATGCGCCTCGCCGCCTGCGGCGGCCTTCTGCGCATCGTCCATCCGCACGTGCGCGGTCTCGGTGCCCGGCGTCTTGATCGGGCTGTCGGCGGTGCGCTGGGTCTGCTTGTCCTGCGGCTCGTTTGCTTCAGCGTTGTTCATCGCATTGCTCCGTTGGATCTGAACCATCCGGTTGTCTCGCAAGGTTCGTTCCGGCTTTTTGGCGACGGAACCGCCGCCCTTGTCGTAGCGCGCCTTGCAAGCAAGCAAAAAATTTCAGGATTTTTTTTCAACCCCAAGCCGATTTCCAGCAAGTATTATTTGGAACCTGTCGGCAGCAAACTGCAAGACGGGATGCGGGCAATCAGGAGGACGCATCCCACGCGCCGCCCACCCAGCGCATTGCCATTCGAACGAGCAGGGCACTTTCACACAGGTGACTCATGCAACACGATGCAGCCTTTTCACATCGAGGCTACCTTTTAAACTGCGCGCCCGCCCGGGCCGGAGACGGCAGCTACCAGCCCTACGTGGTGATCTCGCGATCCAGCGACGGTGAACTCGTCGCGAACCGCTTCTTTCCCACCGACCTGCGCTTCCGCGACGAACACGAGGCCATTGCGCACGCGCGCGACTGGGCCGTGCGCTGGATCGATGCCAGTAACGTAACGGTGTGACGGTGTCCGTGTAACACGGCGGAACGTCACGTAAGGCTGCGTGCGGCAAGCCTGGGCAAAACCGGTTACGCTTGATCTTTCATCCGTGGTGCGCGTCGCATCGCGTGTCACGGCGGCGGTTTTCCCTCGATCCATGCCAGCCCATGCAGAACACGCCCAAGTTCGGCGCCGTATCGCCGCTCGAACCTTCTCACGAGATCTCCCGCGACGCCGTCCAGGAATGGGGCTTGGCGCGAATCGTCGCTGACCTGCGCCAGTCGCGCGAGGAACTGCATCGCACGCGTCATCCGCTGGGCATACGCGAACTGCCGTCGCGCGAGGCTATCATCAGGATCGTCAACGGCCTGCGTTCCGCGCTCTTTCCCACACATTACGGCGCGCCTGATCTGACCGACGAAAGCGTCGATTATTACGTCGGCCAGACGCTGGAGAGCACCTTGCGTCTGCTGCACGAGCAGATTCGCCGCGCGCTGCGTTTCCTGCCCGAGCATCGCGACACCGCCGACGCCGAAGTCAGCGCGCGCGCCTTCGCGATCGCACGCGAGTTCGGCTCGCAGTTGCCGGCCATCCGCGCGCTGCTCGTCAGCGACATTCAGGCGGCCTTCAGCGGCGACCCGGCGGCACAGCACATCACCGAGATCCTGTTGTGTTATCCGGGCATCTGGGCCATGACGCATCATCGTCTGGCCCACGCGCTGCACAAGCTCGGCGTGCCCTTGCTGGCGCGCTTCATCAACGAGATCGCGCATTCGCTGACGGGCATCGACATTCATCCGGGCGCGACCATCGGGCCGAGTTTCTTCATCGACCACGGTACGGGCGTCGTGATTGGCGAGACGGCGATCATCGGCCAGCACGTGCGCGTGTATCAGGCCGTGACGCTTGGCGCGAAGAGTTTTCCTTCGAGCAGCGACGGTTCGCTCGTCAAGGGCAACGCGCGGCATCCGGTCGTGGAGGACGATGTGGTGATCTATGCGGGCGCCACGATCCTCGGCCGCGTGACGATTGGCCAGGGTTCGGTGATCGGCGGCAATGTGTGGCTCACGCACAGCGTGCCGCCGGGCAGCAATGTGTCGCAGGGCAAGGTGCGCGAAGGGTCGGGCGCGGATGCGCCGGACAATGGCTACGGCGCGTGAACCCGCAACGTGGGCGATGAAACGACAAGGGCCTCGCAACAAGCGAGGCCCTTGTTACGTGCAGACGCGGCCGATCAGGTGTTGGAGACGCTGAACGCGTTCTGATTGCCGACGATGGACAAAAACTCGCGCCGCGTGGACGGGTCGTCGCGGAACGAGCCGAGCATGCGCGACGTGACCATCGAGACGCCGGCCTTGTGCACGCCGCGCGTGGACATGCACTGATGCGCGGCCTCGAGAATCACGCCGACGCCGAGCGGCTGCAAGACTTCGTTCAGTGTGTCGGCGATCTGCGCGGTCATCTTTTCCTGAATCTGCAGACGCTTGGCGAAGGCATCGACGAGCCGCGCCAGCTTGGAGATGCCGACGACCCGTTCCTTCGGCAGATACGCCACGTGCGCGCGGCCGATGATCGGCACCATGTGATGTTCGCAGTAGCTTTCGAAACGAATGTCCTTCAGGACGATCATCTCGTCGTAGCCTTGCACTTCGGAAAACGTGCGCGCCAGAATCTCATGCGGATTTTGCGTATAGCCGGCGAAGAACTCTTCGTAGGCGCGTACCACGCGGCCCGGGGTGTCGAGCAGGCCCTCGCGAGCGGGGTCGTCGCCGGCCCAGCGCAACAGCACACGCACGGCGGCTTCGGCTTCCTCGCGGCTTGGACGATCATCGGCCTTGTCAGCGGGGATGCCCGAGCCTGAAAGATGGTTCTTGCGCGGGGCGCTCATCGAAAACTCCTGTCGGTCGAATGCGAGACGCGCCGGTCATGGAAGAGGACCGGCACGCCACCATTGTTCCACGTTTACGATGGCCGCTACGCGGGTCAGGTCTTTCCGCCCCCGTCGATGCCCGAGCCCGTGCGCCACACTTGCTTGCCTTCCTCGGTCAGTTCGCCGCAACTGCGGTCGCGGTCGGGCTCGGTTCCGGGCTGCGCCATGGAGCCGCCTGGCTGCTCCTGCGACGTTTGCTGCTTGCCCTTGCGTTGCGCGATGCGGTCTTCCTGCGAACGTCCGGCGTAGTTGCTCATGTCGCTTCTCCTTTCGGTTTGAGGCAATGAAAGGCGCGCAAGCCGTGTTCCCGCGGTGTGCGTCTAGCGTTGAGCGGTTGGATGTTCGAGCCCGCCGAGCACCATCCACGACACGCCGAACTTGTCCGCGACAATGCCGAAGCGCTTGGCAAAGAAAGTGGGCGCCATGGGCATCTGCACCTGGCCGCCGTCCGACAGCGCGTTGAGGTAGCGCTCGGCCTGCTGCTCGTCGTTGGCGGTCAGCGAGAGTGAAATGCCCTTGAATTCCGGCTTGCCGTTGCACCAGCCGTCGGAGGCCATGACGACGGAGTCGCCGATGGTCAGCGCCGCGTGCATGATCTTGTTCTCCGATCCGGGCGGCATGTTGCAGCCGCCGTCGCTGCCCTGATCTTTTTCGGCTTCGGGATTCTCGCTGTAGCGCATCATCATGACGACCTGCGCGCCGAGTTTCTCGCGATAGAACGTGATGGCTTCTTCGCAGCGGCCTTCGAAAAACAGATAGGGTTGCACTTGCATGTCCGCTCCTTGGGTTATGACTTCTCGTCCGGGTCCATATCCATTGTCAGCGGCACGGAGGCGTGTTCATGCACGACACGCCATTCGCCGCCGGTCTTCCTGAAACACACGGTGGCGCGCACGATGTCTTCCTGCTCGCCCACGGCGACGCGGTTGACGGTGTGCGCGAAGGCCAGGTCGCCGCTTGCCGCGACCTCCAGGTCCCGCATCTCGAAGGCAAGCGGACCTTTCATGCTGTCGAACCAGCGCTGCCAGTGCTCGCGATAAGTCTCGATGCCTCTCACTGATGCAGGCGGAACGACATCGAACACGACGACATCTTCTGCGTAATGACGCACGAGGGCGTCGACATCCTTGGCGAGCACGGCTTGCCGCCATGCTTCGATCAAACCGCGAATGTGCCGGACATCTTCCGTTTCCTGCGCACGATCGTTCGACAGGTTCATGAGCGTCTCCTTTCCTCTGCGTTTGCCATTCGACGCGGATTTATTTTTGTTTGTGTACACCGTCCACAAAAAGTAGCAGAGATAATGGACAGTGTCCACATCGGCAAACACCTGAATAATCTGAAATAACATGCCGCCCATGACAAACGGAATGCAGCGCAGCACTTATCGGCACGGCGACTTGCGACGCGCGCTGATCGATGCAGGTATCGAACTCGCTCGCGAAGGCGGCCCGGATGCCATCGTCCTGCGTGAAGCCACGCGTCGCGCGGGCGTCGCGCCGAACGCGGCGTACCGGCATTTCGACAGCCGTCAGGCGTTGTTGTCGGCGGTACGCTCGGCGGCGCTGTCGTGCGTCGCGCAGGCCATGGAAGAGGAGTTGGCGGCGCGGCCGAGGAAGCGCAGCCGCGCGGATGCGGCGCGCGCCGGGCTGCGGGCGGTCGGCGCCGGTTATCTGCGATTCGCGCAGTCAGAAACGGGGTTGTTCCGCACGGCCTTTGCGGCGTCGCGCACGGAATGGGGCGAGCATGCGCAAGCGTACGGCGCGGGGCCGGGCGGACTCGACCCCTTCCAGTTGCTGAGCCGCGCGCTCGACGACATGGTGACGACCGGCGCACTCGATGCAACCCGCCGCGGCGGAGCGGAATATCTGGCGTGGAGCGCGGTGCATGGCTTCGCGCTGCTGTTGATCGAGGGGCCGCTGCAGGGCATGGACGCCGCGCAGATCGGGCCGCTTGCAGAGCGCCTGCTCGCGATGGTCGAGCACGGTCTTTGAAACGCCGTCGGCGCGCTGCGCGAGTCTACTTCGCGGAGGGTTCCTCGCCCGCAACCGGCTCGACCACGCTGAAGAGCAGCAGCAGACACAGCAGCGCGGTGCCCACCATGTACAGAAACACGGCGGTCCAGCTATAGCGGTCGAGCAACAGGCCGACGGCAAGCGGTGCGCACGCGCCGCCAATCTGCCCCAGCGAATTCACGATGCCGAACGCGGTGGGATAGGTGGCCTTGGTCGCGAGTCCCATCGGATAGGCGGAATAGCCCGCGAAGCCGATGCCGAGCATGAGGCCCGCGAGCATCAGCGCGCCGCCGAGATAGGCGACGCTGTCGGGTGCGTCGATCAGCAGGAAGGTCATGATCATCGTGCCGAGCGCGCCGAGCATCATCATCGGCTTGCGGCGGCCGCCGAGCAGGCGGTCCGAGATGATGCCGCCGAGCATGTTGCCCGTGACTGCGCCAATGAACGGCGCCGACGCGAGAAAGCCCATCTTCACCGAGGCGAAGCCCTTCACCGTGACCAGATAGGTCGGAATCCACGAGATGAAGATGTTGCTGATGCCGATCATGCAGCCATAGCCCAGCGCAATGCCGAAGATATTCCACGAACCGAACACCTGGCGGATCGTTTCGAGTTGCGGCACGCGCTTCGTGCGGTTGATGGCGTCGAGCTTGGGCATCGGCGTCATCTGCGTGCGGATGGGCGCGCGTCCGCCGTGCTGACCGTCGTTCGATTCATCGGCGATATAGCGGCGCTCGGCGGGCGAGCAGAAGCGGTTTTCATCGGGCGAGTTGGTCACCAGCACGAGCCACACGAGCGCCAGCACGATGCCCGGAATCGCGAAGACATAGAAGATCTCGCGCCAGCCCCACAGATTGATCACGATGATGCACACCGAAGGCACGATCAACGGCCCGAGCTTGGACGCGGCGATCCAGAGGCCGGCGGCCGTGCCTTTCTCGCGCTTGGGAAACCAGCGGTTGATGACGTTGGTGCAGCCGATGCCGAGCGGTCCTTCCGAGAGGCCCAGCCCCACGCGATAGCTCATCAGCAGGAACACTGAAGAGGTCGTGCCCATCAGTCCCGTGAACACCGAGGTCATGATCATGAAGACCGAGAACAGCAGCCCGGTGGTGCGCTCGCTGAGCCGCTTGTAGAGCAGGCCCACCGGAATCTGCACGAGGCCGTAGGCGAATGAGAACAGGCTGACGATCAGGCCGGCCTCGGTGTTGCTGATGTGATATTCCTTCTTGAGATAAGGCAATGCGATGCCGAAGTTCGCGCGATCCGCGCAGGCGATGGCCCAGATGCAGAAGATCAGGCCCATCACGACCCAGCGATGCTTCGTGCGCTTTTCCGTGGTGGCGTCCGCATTCGACGAAGCGACGATGCCGTCGGCGTTGCTCATCGTGCTGCCTCCTTGCCGGACGGCGCAGCGATATTCAGGAAAGGGGGAAATGAAGGGCAGTCAGGGCGCAGGCTCACGCTGTTGTCTCCGAGTCGTTATCAAGGCTTTTTTATTGATATGCCTCGTGATGCTTCAAATTGTGGAGACGCCCTGCAAGAGCGTCCAATCTTTTATTGCTATTACGTGATTCCCGGATTGAATCGATGGGCGTTGCATCCAGGAGTGGATCAACTGATAGCGTTTTGGGATTGGACGCGTGCGCGCAAAGCACGCATGATGCGCTCCACATCGGTCATCGAATGAGAGGAAACGCATCACATGAAGCCGCATATTCTGCAACTCAATCCCATCCTCGTTCCCGCGATCAACCAGAAGCTTGATGCGCTCTACGTCATGCACCGGCTGTATGAGCAGGATGACAAGGACGCTTATATTCATGAGCATGGCGCGGCGATTCGCGGCGTGATCACCGGCGGTCATACGGGCATATCGAACGACATGATCGAACGCTTGCCGGGTTTGCAGGTGATCGCGGTGAACGGTGTCGGCACCGATGCCGTCGATCTTGCCTTCGCGCGTTCGCGCGGCCTGCCGGTGACGGGCACGTTCGGCGCGCTGACTGAAGACGTCGCCGATCTCGCCATCGGACTGATCCTCACGGTACTGCGCGAGATCTGCTCCGGCCATGACTTCGTGAAGACCGGCAAGTGGCCCGCCAACCCGAGCCCCGCGGCGATTCCGCTGTCGCGCCGCTTCAGCGGCAAGCGCGTGGGCATCGTGGGCCTCGGCAAGGTCGGCCGCGCGATCGCGCAGCGCGCCGCAGCGTTCGGCTGTCCGATCGCCTATACCGACGTGCGCGAGATGAACGACGTCGCGTATGACTACGTGCCGGACCTGCTGTCGCTGGCGCGGGCCAGCGACATCCTGGTGCTCGCCGCGGCCGCGGACAAGGCGCAGGGCATCGTGAACGCGGCCGTGCTTGATGCGCTGGGAAAGGACGGTTATCTGATCAACATCGCGCGCGGCAAGCTGGTGGTGGAAAGCGACCTGTGCGACGCGCTGGCGCGCGGCGCGATCGCGGGCGCGGGCCTCGACGTGTTCGTCGACGAGCCCAACGTGCCGGACGCCTTGCTGGCGAGCGAGCGCGTCGTATTGCAGGCGCATCGCGCGAGCGCGACGGTGGAATCGCGCACGGCGATGGGCGAGATGGTGCTCGCGAGTCTCGCGCAGGCGCTGGCGGGACAGCGCCCGGAAGGCAGCCTGACGACCTGATGCGTGCATGAGCCGCGCCGCGACGAACCTATAATGATCGGCACCTCCATCAACGTCGATGACGAATGCTCGATCTCGGACAAGTACGTTGTTTCGTTGCCGCGGCGACTGAACTGAACTTCAGGCGCGCCGCTGCGTTGCTCAACATGACGCAGCCGCCGCTCTCGCGGCAGATTCATCTGCTCGAAGAGAACCTCGGCGTGCAGCTGTTCGAACGCATCGGCCGCACGGTCAGGCTGACCACGGAAGGCCGCGTGTTTCTCGCCGACGCCACGCGTCTGCTGAATCTCTCCGAGCAGGCCGAGAGCACGGTGCGGCGCGCCAGCACGGGCAAGACGGGGCGGGTGCGCATCGCGTTCACCGGCGCGGCGGGCTACGAGCTGATTCCCGGCTTGCTCGTCGCGGCGAGGCAGCACTTGCCGGATATCGATGTCGTGTTGCTGGAGATGATCTCGGTGGCGCAGATCGAGGGCTTCGAGGCCAATGCCATCGACCTGGGTTTTCTGCGGCCGTTGCCGTCGCGGCAGAAAGTGGAGTTCATGCTGGTCGAGCGCGAGCCGATGATCGTCGCGTTGCCCGCCGGACACGCACTGTGCGCCTTCCCGCAGCTGGAACTCAGGCAACTGCACGAGCAGGCGTTCATCATGCATTCGCCCGCGCATGGCAAATACTTCCACGACCGCATCATGGGCCTCCTCGCGGCCGAGGACGTGACGCCGCATTTCACGCAATACATCGACCAGACGCCGACCATTCTTTCGCTCGTGCGCGCGGGTCTGGGCGTGTCGATCCTGCCGGCATCGTCGCAGCGTTTTCACTATGACAACGTCGCGTTCAGGGAGATCGCGGGCCATACCGTTCACGCGGAAATGAGCATGGCGTGGCGCACGGATCAGGACAATCCCGCCGTCACAGCCTTCCGGCACATGGCGGCGGACTACTTCGTCAAGCGGCGCGCTTGATGGCGTGTGCAGTCGCGTCGATGGCGTCGCGCGCCTTCTGCACGATCTCGTCGATCTCGGCATGCGTGACCACCAGCGGCGGCGACAACAACATGCGGTCGTCGCTCGCGCGCATGACGAGATTGCCTTCGAAGGAGAAGTCGCGACACAGCGTGCCGATGGCGTCGATGTCATCGAAGCGCTTGCGCGTGGCCGGATGCTCCGCGAGCTGAATGCCCGCGACGAGTCCCGTTCCCGCAATCTCGCCGACGATCGGATGATCCGCGAGCGCCTCTCTCAGGTGTTGCTGGAAATAAGGCCCGGTATCGTGCTTGACGCGCGTCACGATGCCCTCGTCGCGCAGCAGCTTCAGATTCGTGACGGCCACCGCGGCCGCGAGCGGATGCCCGGAGTACGTGAAGCCGTGATTGAACTCGCCGCCTGCGATGATCGCGTCCGCGATGGCATCGGAGAGCGCGACGGCGCCCATCGGCACATAGCCGCTCGTGATGCCCTTGGCCATCGTGATGACATCCGGCTCGAAGCCGAAGTGCTCATGCGCGAACCATTCACCGGTGCGCCCGAAGCCGCCGATCACTTCGTCGGCAATCAGCAAGACGTCATGCTCGCGGCAGATGCGCTGGATCTCCGGCCAGTAGCTCGCATGCGGAAAGATGACGCCGCCCGCGCCTTGAAACGGCTCGCCGATGAACGCCGCGACATGGTCCGCGCCGAGTTCGAGAATCTTCGCTTCGAGCTGACGCGCGCATTCGAGGCCGAAGGCGTGCGGGTCCATCGCGCCGCCTTCGCCGAACCAGTACGGCTGGCCGATATGCGCGACGTGTTCGAGCTTCGACGGCATCTGCTCGTGCATGCCGGCCATGCCGCCGAGCGTCGCGGCCGCGATGGTCGAGCCGTGATACGCGTTGTGGCGCGCGATCACATGGCGCTTTTCAGGCTGGCCTTGCACGGCCCAGTAGCGATGCACGGCGCGCAACGCGGTGTCGTTCGCTTCGGAGCCGCTGTTGCAATACAGGAAGCGGTTGAAGCGCGCGGGCATGAGTTCCGCGAGCAACGCCGACAGTTCCGCCACCGGCGGATGCGTCGTCTTGAAGAAGGTGTTGTAGTAGGGCAGTTCGTGCATCTGCCGGCAGGCGGTGTCGATGAGTTCCTGCCGTCCATAGCCGAGGTTCACGCACCACAGCCCCGCCATGCCGTCGATGATGCGCACGCCTTCCGAATCCCGCAGATACACCCCTTCGCCCCGCACGATCACGCGGCTGCCCGTGCGATTGAGCGCACCCATGTCGGAAAACGGATGCAGATGATGCGCGGCGTCGAGCGCCTGATAGTGAGCGGTCCAGTCGATACGATCGTTCATGTCGTTGTCTCCCTGAGTCAAACGTGCAGCAACAGATGCTTGCGTTCCCATGAACTGATGACACGGAAGAACGCTTCGTTCTCGGTTTCCTTCAGCGCGAGGTAGGCGCGCACGAAGGTCTCGCCGAACAGGTCCGCCAGCGGCTGGCATGCGCCCATCAGCGCGAGGCCTTCGTCGAGAGTGCGCGGCAGCTGATACGGCTGGCGATAACCGTCGCTCGCGAGCGGCGCGGTGGGCTCCAGATGCTGCGTCATGCCGAGATAACCCGCCGCGAGCGTGGCCGCCATCGCCAGATACGGATTGCAGTCCACGCCGGGAATGCGGTTCTCGATGCGCCGCGCCTGCGGTGCGGCATGCGGCACCCGAAAGCCCACGGTGCGGTTGTCGTAGCCCCATTGCACGTTGATCGGCGCGGCCATGAAGCGCGACAACCGGCGATACGAATTGATGTACGGCGCAAAAATGGGCATCAGCGCGGGCGTGTACTTCTGCAAGCCGGCGATATAGCTGTAGAACAGACCGGTGGGTTCGCCGTCGCGGCCGGAGAAGAGATTGCGGCCGGTTTCGGCATCGACGAGGCTCTGGTGCACATGCATGGCCGAGCCGGGTTCGTTTTCCATCGGCTTGGCCATGAAGGTGGCGTACATCTGGTGACGCAGCGCCGCCTCGCGCACGGTGCGCTTGAAGAGGAACACGCGGTCCGCGAGATTCAGCGCGTCGCCGTGCATGAAGTTGATTTCCATCTGCGCCGCGCCCACTTCATGGATGAGCGTGTCCACGTCCAGTTCCTGCACCTCGCAATACTCGTAGATGTCTTCGAAGAGCGGATCGAATTCATTGACGGCGTCGATGGAATACGCCTGGCGTCCGGTTTCCGCGCGACCGGTCCGGCCGACCGGCGGCTTGAGCGGCAGGTCCGGGTCGCGGTTCATGTCGACGAGAAAGAACTCCAGTTCGGGCGCGACCACCGGACGCCAGCCCTTCGCCGCGAACTGTTGCAGCACCTGACGCAGCACGCGGCGCGGTGAAATGGCAACCGGCGTGCCGTCGAAGTGCACGCAATCATGGATCACCTGCGCGGTTGGATCGGTGGCCCAGGGAATCAGGCGGATCGTGTCGGGATCGGGCACGCAGATCATGTCGGGATCGGTGACGCCGGTGATGCCGGTCTCGGGGTAATCGCCCGTCACGGTTTGCAGCATCACGGCTTGCGGCAGGCGCATCGGCTCGCCTGACTCGAACTTGCTGCGCGGAATGATCTTGCCGCGCGCAGTGCCCGCCATGTCGGGAATGATCGCCTCTACTTCGGTGATGTGATGGTGTCGCAGGAATTCGTCGATGCGGTCCATGGGTGTGCTCTCGTAGATTCAGGGCGCACGCGTCCCCGGCGCTCGCGAAGCATCGCGGGCGCGCAAGGCAACGACGCGCGCGGATTGCGCGTGCGTAGCGGTCAGTTCAGGTGAAGGGGAAGGAGAGAGGCGCTACGGCAGCAGCGAGGCCGCGCCGACGCAATGCACGGCGATGAACGCGCGCGCGGCGATGGCGTTGCGCCGCCGAACCCCGCGGCGGGACAGGGCGGTGAGATCCGACAGGAAGCGGCAGTCGGGAAGCATGCCGCAGCGATCGGTGCAGGCGCGGCGCAAGGGCCGGCGTGCCAGAGAGCTTTGGACTTTCACGATGACACTCGTTGGGCGAGTTGAGTCAGGCGCCATCGCCAGGCTGACGATGACCCTGCAGCGAGCATATACGAGCCATGCAGGCCGTCAACCCCGGTTTTTCCATTCGTCCGCAACGGCGGATTTTTGCTTCGTTCAGGCGTCGTTGCCCAATTCATCGATAATGTCGGCTCCGTTGGTCCGTCATCCGCCCTTCGTCATCGAGCCTGATGCTCTCGAACCTGCTTGTCCAACTCGTCAACGGCCTCGCCGACGCCTGCGCGCTGTTTCTCGTCGCCTCGGGACTCTCGCTGATCTTCGGCGTCACGCGCATCGTCAACTTCGCGCATGGTTCGCTGTACATGCTCGGCGTGTATCTCGCGTACAGCCTCACCAGCCGCTTCGGCGCGACCGTCGCGGGCTTCTGGGCCTCGCTCGTCGGCGCGGCGCTGGCGGTCGGCCTGCTGGGCGCGGCGATCGAGGTGACGGTGCTGAGGCGCATCTATCGCGCGCCTGAGCTGTTTCATCTGCTCGCCACGTTCGCGCTGGTGCTCATCATCCGCGATGCAGCCCTGTGGCTCTGGGGTCCCGAAGACCTGTTCGGCCCGCGTGCGCCGCATCTCGAAGGCGCGGTGCAATGGCTGGGCCACGCGCTGCCCACTTATGATCTCGCGTTGATCGTGATCGGCCCGCTCGTGCTGCTCGCGCTCTGGTATGCGCTCACGCGCACGCGCTGGGGCACGCTCGTGCGAGCGGCAAGCGCGGACCGGGAAATGCTCGGCGCGCTGGGCGTCAATCAGGCGTGGCTCTTTACCGGCGTCTTCTGTGTCGGCGCAATGCTCGCCGGGCTCGGCGGCGCGTTGCAGGCGCCGCGCATGTCGGCGAACCTGTCGCTGGACCTCGATACCATCGGCAATGCGTTCGTGGTTGTCGTGGTCGGCGGCATGGGCTCGATTCCGGGCGCGTTCGTCGCGGCGCTGCTGATCGCCGAGATCAAGGCGCTGTGCATCGGCATCGGCCATGTGTCGATTGCGGGCATCGACTTCTCGCTGTCGAAGTTCACGCTGGTGGCGGAGTTCGTCGTGATGGCCGTGGTGTTGGTGTTGCGTCCCTGGGGACTGCTCGGACGTCCTCCAAGCATTGCGCGTTCAGCGGCGCCCGCCGAGCGGCCGCTCGTTCCCGCCACGCGAGCGATGAAGTTCATCGCCGCTGCGGTGGTGCTCGCGCTGGCAGCCGCGCCGCTTGCCGCCGATGCTTTCCCCTACATGCCGGTGCTCTTTGTCGAGATCATGATCGCCGTATTGTTCGCCGCGAGCCTGCACTTCATCATGGGTCCGGGCGGCATGCATTCGTTCGGGCATGCGGCGTACTTCGGGCTCGGCGCGTACGGCGCGGCCCTCGTCCTCAAGCTGTTCGCGTTGCCGATGGAACTCGCGCTCGTGCTGGGCCCGCTGCTCGCCGTGATCGGCGCGCTGGTCTTCGGCTGGTTCTGCGTGCGGCTGTCAGGCGTCTATCTCGCGATGCTCACGCTCGCGTTCGCGCAGATCGTCTGGTCCGTGGTGTTCCAGTGGGATGCGGTGACGGGCGGCAGCAACGGCATCCTCGGCATCTGGCCGGCGCCCTGGCTGTCGTCGCCGGTGGCGTTCTATTACCTGACGCTCGGGTTCGCGGTACTCGGCGTGTGGCTGTTGCGCCGCATGCTGTTCGCGCCGCTCGGCTTCGCGATGCGCGCGGGCCGCGACTCGCCGTTGCGCGCCGAAGCCATCGGCGTGAACGTGGCGCGCGTGCAATGGGCGGCGTTCGTCGCGGCCGCGCTGGTGTGCGGCTTCGCCGGTTCCTTGTATGCGTTCTCGAAGGGCAACATCTCGCCTGAAGTCATCAGCGTCGGGCGCTCGGTGGACGGCCTCGTGATGGTCCTGCTGGGCGGCATCCAGACGCTCGCCGGGCCGCTCGTCGGCGCGAGCGTGTTCACGTGGCTGCAGGACACGGTCGCGCGCCAGACCGACTACTGGCAGGCGCTGCTCGGCGCGGCCATCCTGGTGCTGGTGATTGCGTTTCCGCAGGGCATCGCCGGCTTCGTGCGCGAGCGCTTTGAGAGGGATGCCGCATGAGCCTGCTGAGCGTCGCGCGTCTCTCGAAGTCCTTCGATGGCGTCAAGGCCGTGGACGACGTCTCCTTCGACCTCGAAGCGGGCCAGTTGCTTGCGTTGATCGGTCCGAACGGGGCGGGCAAGTCCACTTGCTTCAACATGATCAACGGCCAGTTGAAACCGACCTCGGGTGCGATCCGTTTCGATGGCGACGATATCGCCGGATTGCGTCCGCGCGAAATCTGGCGGCGCGGCGTGGGCCGCACGTTCCAGATCGCCGCGACCTTCAACTCGATGACCGTGCTCGAGAACGTGCAGATGGCGCTGCTCTCGCACGAGCGGCGTCTGTTCAGCCCGTTCGGTCGGGTGGCGTCATGGCGCGAGCAGGACGCGCTGGACCTGCTCGATCTCGTCGGCATGGCCGGGCATGCGCGACGCAGTTGCGCGGTGCTGGCCTATGGCGACGTGAAGCGCGTTGAACTCGCCATCGCGCTGGCGCATCGGCCGAAGCTGCTGCTGATGGACGAGCCGACCGCCGGCATGGCGCCGCAGGAACGCAATGCGCTGATGGCGCTGACCGCGCGGCTCGCGAAGGAGCGCATGATCGGCGTGTTGTTCACTGAGCACAGCATGGACGTGGTCTTCGCGCATGCCGACCGCCTGATCGTGCTGGCGCGCGGCCGTCTGATCGCGCAGGGCGACGCTGCCACCATCCGCAACGATGCCCGCGTGCGCGAGGTGTATCTCGGCACGGGCGCGTCGTTCACGCCGCGTGGGGAATCGGCATGAGTCTGCTGAAGGTTGCCGGACTGAATGCGTTCTATGGCCGCGCGCAGATCCTCTTCGACGTCGGCTTCGAAGTAGCGCGCGGCGAGGTCGTCGCGTTGATGGGCCGCAACGGCGCGGGCAAGTCCACCACGATGAAGGCTGTGATGGGACTGTTGCCGCGTGTGTCGGGTGCGGTTTCGTTCATGGGCGAGGACATCGCCGGCATGGCGCCGCACCGGATCGCGCGCAAGGGACTGGGCTACGTGCCGGAAGACCGTCGCGTGTTCGGCGATCTGACCGTGATGGAGAATCTCGATACCGGACGTCAGCCGCCGCGCGAAGGCGCGCCGCAATGGACGCCGGAGAAGCTGTTCCGCGTGTTTCCGAATCTTGGCGAGATGCGCGGGCGCCGCGCGAGCCGCATGAGCGGCGGCGAGCAGCAGATGCTCACGGTCTCGCGCACGCTGATGGGCAATCCGCGTCTGGTGCTGCTCGACGAACCGTCGGAAGGGGTGGCGCCGTTGATCGTCGAACAGATGGCCGACATGATCCTGACGTTGAAACAGGAAGGCCTGGCCGTCCTGCTGTCCGAGCAGAACCTGCACTTCGCGGAACTCGTCAGCGACCGCGTGTATGTGCTCGAGAAAGGCCAGGTGCGCCATGCGGGCGCGATGAACGCATTCGCGCGCGACGACGCCGCGCGCCGTGAATTCCTGGGCGTATGACACCATTCGCCCGAACCGGTTATCCAAAAGAGGAGAAGCATCCATGACGATTCGTGCGGGCATCCCGCTGCGCCTGACGCTTGCCGCGACCGCGGTGCTTGCCGCGAGTATCGGCGCCGCGCGCGCCGACACCATCAAGATCGGCGAGATCAACAGCTACAAGGCCCAGCCGGCGTTTCTCATGCCCTACAGGAACGGCTGGAATCTCGCGCTCGACGAGATCAACGCGGCGGGGGGCGTCAACGGCAATAAGCTCGAAGTCGTCTCGCGCGACGACAACGGCAATCCCGGCGACACGGTGCGCGTCGCACAGGAACTGGTCACGCGCGAGCAGGTGAAGCTGCTGTTCGGCGGTTATCTGTCGAACACGGGTCTCGCGCTCGCGGACTACGCGAAGCAGCGGCGCATCTTCTTCCTGGCGGCGGAACCGCTGACGGACAAGATCGTCTGGCAGGACGGCAACAAGTACACGTATCGTTTGCGGCCGTCCACCTACATGCAGGTGGCGATGCTGGTGCCCGAAGCGGCGAAGCTCCACAAGAAGCGCTGGGCGCTCGTGTATCCGAACTACGAGTACGGGCAATCCGCGGTGGCGACCTTCAAGCGGCTGTTGAAGGCCGCGCAGCCGGATGTCGAGTTCGTCGCGGACCAGGCGACGCCGCTCGGCAACGTCGACGCCGGCGCGGTGACGCAGGCGCTCGCCGACGCGAAGCCCGATGCCATCTTCAACGTCCTGTTCAGCGCGGACCTGGGCAAGTTCGTGCGCGAGGGCAATACGCGCGGCCTGTTCAAGGACCGGGCGGTGGTGTCGCTGCTGACGGGCGAGCCGGACTATCTCGATCCGCTGGGCAAGGAAGCGCCGGTGGGCTGGATCGTGACGGGTTATCCGTGGTATTCGATCGATACGCCCGAGAACAAGAAGTTCGTCGCGGCCTACGAGGCGAAGTATCACGACTATCCGCGGCTCGGCTCGGTGGTGGGCTACACGGCGATGATGTCGATTGCCAGCGGCCTGAAGAAAGCCGGTTCGCCCGATGCCGACAAGCTCGCGGCCGCGTTCAAGGGCCTGCCCGTGAACACGCCGTTCGGGCCTGTCACTTACCGCCCGCAGGACAACCAGTCGACCATGGGCGCGTATGTGGGCGTGACGGGGCAGAAGGACGGCAAGGGCGTGATGACCTCGTTCCGCTACGTGGATGGCGCGAGCGTCCAGCCCTCGGATGCCGAGGTGAAGAAGCTGCGTCCGGCGGAATAACGCGTCAGGACTTCGGAAAGGGCTTGCTGACGAATGTCGAGCCGGCAAGCCCGAAGCGCCAGCGCACGTCGATGGCCTTGGTCAGGCCGATACGCGGGCCGCTCACGATGGCAAAGTCTTCCTCGGGCGGCTCGATGTGAAACGGCGGCTCGAACAGCGACATGCCGTTGTTCCGGTGCGTGATGGCGAGCGCCTGTGCCAGACGTCCCGGTCCCGAGCAGAGCAGCTTCACGGGTTCGAGCCCGCGGCGCTGGCGCATGGCATCGAGGCCGGTCAGCGGTTCGATCGCACGGATCAGCACGCCCGCGCCGTGGCCCGGTTCGCGGCACACGAAGTTCATGCACCAGTGGATCCCATACGAGCGATAGACATACACGTGCGCGGGCGGCCCGAACATTGCTGCATTGCGCGGTGTCGGGCCGGAGAAGGTATGCGACGCGGGATCTTCGCGGTCGTAGGCTTCCGTCTCGACGATGCGGCCGCCGACGCCGTCCACCGTCACGATCGCGCCGATCAGGCGTTGCGCGACGATCTCGGAAGGCGCGTAGAAATCGATGGGAGTGGGCTGGATGTTCACGAGCGCTATTCTAAGTCGTGCGTGGACGCCGCGTCCGCCAACGACTCAGGAGATGCCGAATGAAGACCTCATGGTTCCTCAGATTCTCGAATGCGCTCGCGCAGGTGGCGGGCCACGCATCGACGTTTGTCATTGCGGTCGTGCTGGTGATCGTCTGGGCGATCTCGGGCCCGATGTTCCATTTCAGCGATACGTGGCAGCTCGTCATCAATACGTCGACGACCATCGTCACGTTCCTGATGGTGTTCCTGATCCAGAACACGCAGAACCGCGATACCGCCGCGATGCAGATCAAGCTCGACGAACTGATCCGCGCGATGGACCGCGCGCACAACGCGCTGCTGGATCTGGAGGAACTCGACGAGAAGGAACTCGCGGTGTTCCGCAAGCGTTACGAGAAGCTCGCGCAGGAAGCGCGCGACGATCTGCGTTCGGCGGATAGCGATATCGACATGCCGGCGTTCGAGCGCGGCCAGAAACGCTCCGGCGAACCGGAGCGGTAGAGCGTCATTGGGTCAGGCGCAGCACGCCCAGATTGCCGGCGATCTGCTGGAAGATATTGTCGAGCGTCGTGTTGTCGGGTGCGTTGTAGTAATTTCCCGGGCTCGCGCAGTTCTGCATGTTGACCTTCGCGCTCGAACTCGACGCCGACGCGCCGAACGTGATCGCATAGATCGTGATGCCTTCCGCCTTGATCGCCGTGCAGATGGCCTGCTGATACGAGTTGGCGTCGTCGGGCCAGCCGGCATTGTTGCCGCTCGAGGAATCGATCGGATTGCCTCCGTGAAGCTCGGACGAGTCGGTGAGCGCGTTGCTCATCTTCGAGCCGTCGGCGCGCAGGACCGTGGGCGCGGCGAGGCTGTTGGTGCCCACGCCCGAGAGACCATTGAAATACAGCGTGTTCGGAATCGACCCCGCCGCGCCGATCTGGTTCTGGCCATCCGTCAGCACGATCATCACGCGCTGGAGGTTCTGCACGGAGCCGTCGGTGGGCTTCGGCAGGCTTGCGTCGGTGGAGGTCCAGCCGTTCTTGGTACCGGCCACGTTCTGCGACCACGACGGTTCCAGCATGCGCCAGCCCCACAGCAATCCCGTCGGAATGATGGTCGAGCCGGACGGCGTCATCTTCTTCACGGCGGCGGTCAGCGTGCTCGAACTCTGCGTGAGGAAGGTCATCGACGTGGCGAGGCAGCCCGAGTTTTGCGTGAGCGTCTGTCCGGTGCTGTTGGTCTGATCGAACTGATAGCCGATGCCGGTGCCCTGTCCCGTCGACGGATACGAGCATTGATTCGCCGCGCCCGATGAGCCGAGCGTCACCGGCACAGACGAGCTGGTCGAACTGGTCGAACTGGTCGTGGTACAGCTTCGGTAGCGGCTGCTCGAGCTGTAGGTGATCATTTTCAGCTTGGTGGGCGGGACGTTGTAGTAATAGCGCTGGAACTTGCGCGTGTCCGTCGGCGAGTAGGGTTCGGGCGACAGATTGCCGCCGGTGCGCGGCTCGATCACACAGCCATTCCACGTGCTGGTCGAGATGTTCGATGTGTTGTATGTGGGCAGCGTCGTGCTGAGCCAGCTGCCGGTCGCGGGCAGGGCGCCGGTCGTGTTGACGGTGCTCGCGAACGGCACCAGTCCGATGTAGTTCTTGTTGGTCGTGCTGGTCGTGCCGGACGGCAACAGATCGCCTATCAGCGAGTTCGCCGCGGTCTGGAGGCCGCTCATCTTGGTGGCGCCGCTGACCCCGTTGGCCGGATCGTTCATCGAGCCGGTGTTGTCCAGCACCATCACGAGTTCGAGCGTGCTCTGCGGCATGCGCAGTGCGGTGTTGCTGGCCGAGACGGTGGACGTGTCCGGCGTAGTCGTGCCGCCGCCGCTGCCGCCGGACGAATTATTGGCCTTGGTGCTGAGGAACTTCGGCGCGAGCAGCGGCAGCGATCCGGATGCGGACAGCGCAATGGTCTGTCCCGTGGCGGGCGCGCCCGTGAGGGTCGCGCTGAAGTTGGCGTCCGGCATGCTGAAGCCCATCATGCCGGTGGGATTGTTGGCGTCGTAGTACGCACGCGCATCCTTCTGCCACGATTGCAGGTTCGTGCCGGCCGGCGAGCCGTAGCGTTGCAGGTTCGCGCCCGACGAGAGCGTGGCCGCGTCGAGGGCCATCTGCATGCGGCCCTGGGTCATCGCGTAGTCGATTGCATCGAGCGCCATGCACATGGACCCGATCATCAGGCTTCCGCACATCGCAAAGAGCATGGCGACCGCGCCGGCATCGCCTTTCTGGAGCCGTGCCCGCCACGCGCGGATGCGCGCCGCCAAGGACCGTGTACTGAACGTGCGCTGCTGGCTTGTCATGTGCGTTCCTGGACTCGCGAGCGTCAATAGAAGGCGCGTGCGGCGCGCGGCCGGACATACACGCGGCGATACACGGTCTGCTGGCCCGGCAGTCCGGACATGAAGTGCGAGGTCATCAGAAACGGGTTGTAGGTCAGGAACACTTCCACGATGATCGCCGAATCGCCGGTGCGGAACGGCCAGGTGCTCGGCAGCGGGGCCGAGCTCGTCACGCGCGAGGGCAGCGTGCTCCTGGTGTTGGTCCATGAGGTCGGATAGGCGGTCCACTGGATCTTGGGCGTGGCCGTGGTCATACTCGTATCGATGTTCTTGCACTTGCTCGTCGAATCCGGATCGCACACGAACGAGACGTACACCATGCCGTTCGCTTTCAGCTCATAGGGCGCCGCGAGCAGCAGCGCGTCCTGCCAGATGGAGCCGTAGCTGTTGGCATCCGTGGTGTCGGTGCTGTCGGCGATGATCGAGGTCATCTGGCCGATGGAATTGGCCAGCGTGAAGGCCGTGCGGTCCACCGCGCTCACTGCGCGCATGTACATGTAGACCTCGGTGAAGCCGAGCATCACGAGCAGCATCATTGGCACGATGATGACGAATTCAATGGATACGCTGCCGCGCTCCGAGCGCAGCAGCCCGCGCAGTTTCGCCGCCAGGGCGCGCCATGTTCCGATGAGCGTGGTCATTTTTCGTTCTGCACGATGTAGTTGCGCTCGAACGTCAGCTGGTTGATGCCGAACATCTTCGGGATGCCGGTGATGCCGGGCATCTTGAGCTGGATGTTGTAGGCGATGACGTCGCCGTAGCCGCCCATGTCGGCGGCCGGCTTGTAGGTCGAGCTGCCGAGGTTGCCGTAGGTGCCGTAGTTCAGTTCGGTGATCGACACGGTCGCGCCAATCTTCTTCCAGCCGCCGAGTATCTGGTCGATGGTCGCCTGCGCCGCGGCCTGGCGCGTGCCGGTGCTCGGTGCCGTCGTCGTCAGGCCGACGCGCGACGCTTCCTGGGCGGCCATCTGCACGCTGGCATCGACGATCATCTCCAGCGCCAGTTCCACCGTGCCGACGATGAGGATGACCGACATGAACGCAACGACCGCGAACTCGATCGACGCGATGCCGCGTTCGTCACGCAGGAACTGCCGCGCCAGGGATTTCATTTGAGGCGAGTCGTCTGCACCTGCGCCGTCGGTATGGCGGCGGGCGCGCCCGGCTGCGACGACGAAACGGCCGACGTGCGCTGCGACATCAGCTCGCGTTGCAGGTCGTAGTAGCGCAGGTTGTCCTCGACCGATGCCTTGGGCAGATCGCGCGACAGGATTTCGGCGGCGGCCTCGCGGTTGCCCAGCAGTCCGTAGGCGAGCGCGAGATCCTGGCGAGCCTGCGGCGGCGCGGCCGGGAAGCGCGTCACGTCCAGCAGCACGTTCGCGCCTTCGCGCGGATCGCCGCCGAGGGTCAGCGAGAGGCCGAGGTTCACGGAGATCAGCGGATCACCTGCATTCTTCTTCAGCGCGGTGCGCAGCACGGCCTGCGCCGCGGCATGATCGCCCTTCATGTCGTAGGCCGCGCCGAGCCCGGCGGACGCCAGCGGCTCATCGGGCGTGATGACGAGCAGGCGCCGGTAGGTCGCGATCGCGTCGTCGAAGCGGCGCTGGCGCATGGCCACGCGGGCCAGGCCCATCAGCGGCGCGGCTGCGTTGCCGTCGACCCGGCTGGCGCGCTCGTAGAAGACGCCCGCGCGCGTGAAGTCGCCCACCGCATACAGCGTGTTGCCGAGCCCGGTGAGGCCGGCGATCGACTGGGGATCGGCCTGCACCGCCTTCTCGTACAGCGAGGTCGCGAGTTCCATGTTGCCCGACTCGAGCGCCGTGTCCGCGATGCGCAGTTCGCTCATCGTGGTCGGCGCTGAGTTGCGCGTGAGGGGACGCGTATCGACCGTCTGACGGGTGGTCGTGCAGGCGCCCAGCGCGCCCGCAATGGCGACGCAGCAGAGCGCCGCGCCGAGGCGGCGCATGCCGCGGAGTGAGATGTGTCGGGTGTTCATCGCGTTGCAAAGACGCTCATGAGTTGAATGACGGCCGGGCCCGCGGCAATGAGCATCACGGCGGGAAGAATGAAGATCATCATCGGCACGGCCATCTTGGGAGCGAGCTTGGCGGCCTTTTCTTCGAGTGAGACGATGTGCGCGAGCCGCTCGGTGTGCGACAGCGTGCGCAACGCCTGGGTGATCGGGGTGCCGTAGCGCATCGACTGCGTGAGCGTCGAGATGAGCGCGCGGATCGACGGCAGGTCGATGCGGTCCGCCAGCGCCTGCAACGCGCGCGCGCTGTCGCCGGAGAGCTTGAGTTCGTCGGCGGTCAGCTTGAATTCGCTCGACAGCGGCGGGCAGATGGTCTTCATTTCATCGGACACGCGGCGGATCGAGACGCCCAGGCTGTTGCCCGCGTTCGTGCAGATGACGAGCAGGTCGAGCGAGTCGGGCAGGCACGAAGCCATGGCCTTGCGGCGGCGCGACGCGAAGAACGCGAGCACGTATTCCGGCAGGATCATGCCGACCACGAACACGAGCAGCATCATGATGCCGCGCACGGCGGGATAGCCGCCCACCACGGGAATGCGCGAGCCGAGCATCACGGTGAACGCCGCGCAGATCAGCCCGACGACGAACTTCACCGCCAGCAGGATCGACACCGCCGACTGGCTGCGATAGCCGCTGCGGATCATCTGCGTGCGCAGTTTGGCGCGGTACTTGGCATCGAACAGCGGCAGGCGGTCGCCGAGCCGCGCCAGACGATGCAGCACGCGCGTCGTGAGGCTGTCGTCGTCTTCTTCCTCGGCGGCCAGGGTGCTTTCATTGCGCTGCACGACGGCCGCCTGACGCGTGCGCTCGGCGATGCGGCCGCGCTGCCCGCCGTGCTTGGTCGCCCACCAGACGAGGATCGCCATGACGAGCGCCAGCAGCATCAACAGGTTGATGAGGTTTTCGAGGTTCGCCTGGCTCATCGCGCGGTATCCAGTTTCGACATCTTGTGAACGACGCTCAACCCGATCACCAGGCACGTGGCGGCGCCCATCAGCACTTTCTGGCCGGTCGAGGTATCGAACAACACCATCAGATAGGCGCGATTGAGCAGGAACATGCTGCCCAGGATGACGAAGGGCACGGAGGCGAGAATCTTGGTCGTGATGCGCGCTTCGCCGGTGAGGGCGCGGGTCTTCTGGCGAATCTCGCGGCGCCGGCGCACGATGCCCGCGAGGTTTTCGAGCGTCTCGCCGAGCTGGCCGCCGGTTTCGCGTTGCAACAGCAGACAGACGCAGAAGAACGAGAAGTCCGCGATGCCGATGCGCAGCACCGCCGTATCCAGCACTTCTTCGAGATCGAGGCCCACCTTCAGCGCATCGCCCATGCGACGGAACTCGCTCTTGAGCGGCTCGGCGCACTCGTTGGAGGCGACGCCCATCACGTGCGTCACCGGCACACCCGCGCGCACCGCGCGCACGATCAGGTCGATCAGATCGGGGAAGCCTTCGAGGAAGCGCCGCTTGAAGCGCTCGACGAGAAAGCGGTACGACTGCACCACGCCGAGCAGGGGCAAACCGGCGAGCAACGCGGGCTTGACGAGCGCGGGCAGCGGCAGGAGATTCGCCATCAGCAGCGCGACGATCTCCG
Organism: Caballeronia sp. LZ065; assembly: GCF_031450975.1. Classification (NCBI taxonomy): domain Bacteria; kingdom Pseudomonadati; phylum Pseudomonadota; class Betaproteobacteria; order Burkholderiales; family Burkholderiaceae; genus Caballeronia; species Caballeronia sp. LZ065. The sequence continues at coordinate 922,304 of NZ_JARUXV010000004.1, read as the reverse complement.
CCACGACGCCCGTGATGATGACAATGCGCAAGCCTTTTGCGCCCGCCACGGTCTTGAGGCGCGCGATCTTCGGGCCGAACCAGCGCGAGATCACATTGTCGTTGCGGCTGACGGTGAAGAGGTCGGACACGTCATGGCGCGCGTCGCGAGCAAGCTGGCCGGTGGTGGGAAAATCCGCCTTCACGCGCGCCTGGATGCGCGCGTCGGGTTGCTGTTTGCGCATGTCCTGCAGCACCAGCATCATGATGCCGGCCAGGAGAACGACGGCGAACGCGCCGAAGGTGATGAAGTCGACGCGGCTCATGGGCGCATCGCCTCCAGCAGCGCGTCTTCGAGGCCGTAATAAGCGGCGCGGGCGGCGAACGCGGGACGCACGGAGCCCGTTTCGAACACGCCTTTGACTTCTTCGCTGTAGGCGCTCGCGTCGTAGTGGAACGCGAACAGGTCCTGCGTGATGATCACTTCGCCTTCCATGCCCACCAGTTCGGTAATACGCGTGACACGGCGCATGCCGTCGCGCATCCGCTCGATCTGCACGATCATGTGCACCGCGCTGGCAATCTGCCGGCGGATCGACAGCAACGGCAGGTTGCCGTTCGCCATCATCACCATCGATTCGAGACGCGTGATGCCGTCGCGCGGCGTGTTCGCGTGGATCGTGGTCATCGAGCCGTCGTGGCCGGTGTTCATCGCCTGCAGCACGTCGAAAGCTTCGGAGCCGCGGGTTTCGCCGAGGATGATGCGGTCGGGGCGCATCCGCAGCGCATTGCGCACCAGATCGCGCTGCGTGACCGCGCCGAGCCCTTCGGCATTCTCGGGCCGCGTTTCCAGGCTGACCACGTGCGGCTGCACGAGCTGCAGTTCGGCCGCGTCCTCGATCGTCACCGTGCGTTCGCCATGGCCGATGAAGTGCGACAGCGCGTTGAGCAGCGTCGTCTTGCCCGAGCCCGTGCCGCCCGACACGATGACGTTGAGCCGGCAGGTGCTCGCGAGCTTGAGCACGGTGGCCATCGCGGCGGACAGGTTGCCTTGCTGCGCCATGCGGTGCAGCGTGATGTTGCGCTTGGAAAACTTCCGGATGGAGATCGAGGCGCCGTGGATCGCGAGCGGCGGCAGGACGACGTTCACCCGGCTGCCGTCGGCCAGACGGGCATCGACCATCGGACTGCTTTCATCGACGCGACGGCCCACGCCCGCGGCAATGCGCTGCGCCACGTTGGTCACGTGGGTGTTGTCGCGGAACTTGCAGTTGGTGAGTTCGAGACGGCCGTGCCGCTCCACCCAGACCTGATCGGGGCCGTTCACCAGCACGTCGGTGATGGTGTCGTCGGCGAGCAGCGGCTCGATCGGACCAAGGCCGAACATGTCGTTCAGCAGTTCGCCGACGATCTGCGCCTGTTCCGAGATCGTGATGTTGAGCCGCTCGCGCTCCGCGACTTCGAGCACGAGCTGTTCGACGCCCGGCTTCATCTGTTCGCGCGTCTTGCCGACGGCCGCCGATGCATTCATCGAGGCGAACACGCCGGTGCGGATCATCTTGAACAGGTCCGAGCGCACGAGCACGTCGTTGCCTTCCGGCGCGTGCGGGCGCGGCGGCGGCGGCGCGGGGGCGGGCGCCGGGGCAACGGCCGCGACCGCGGCTTCGGCGCCGGGCGCCGTGTCCGCGTCGGGCGCCGGACGGGGAACCTGTTTCTGTCCGAACATCAGCCTCTCCTGAGCCTGAGCTTCTGGAAGAACGAGCGCTCGGCGTTCATCTGCTGACCGGTCAGGTCGCCGCCGATGCGCGTGACCATCTGGTTGAAGCCGTTCGCGGTCTTGTCCTTCGGCGCTTCGCCGAGATTCTCGGCGGTCGCGAGCGACTTGGCCTCGAACGGGATTTCATACAGCACGTTGCGGCCGACCGCGGCCATGAAGTCGTTCATCTGCACCTTGCCGCTGGTGACGGCGCTCGGGTTGTTGACCAGCAGCGAGGTCGGCGGATTGTTGTCGCGATCCTCGATGTGGCGCAGCAGGCGAATCGTTTCGCGGGTCGAATGCACCGAGCGGTCGGCGATCAGGTAGACGCGCGCGGCGTGATCCAGCGCTTCCTGCGCGAGCGCGTCGTTCATCGGGCCGATGTCGAGAATCACGTAGTGGAAGCTGTCGCACAGCAGTTCGAGCACGCGTGGCAGCGCACCCGCGCCGAACGGCCGCGCGGCGCCGTATTCGAGTTCCGCCGAAAGCATGAAGAGACGGCTGCCCTTGGCGACGAGCGTGCGCTCCACGTATTGCGGATCGAGACGATGCACGTTCTGCAGCACGTCGACGAGACCATTGTTGCTTTGCAAGCCGAGCATCGAGTTGGCGGCGCCGCCGTGCAGGTTCAGATCGACATAGGCGACGCGGCGGTGCGTGTCTTCGGACAGGTGCCGCGCCACGTTGAGCGCCAGCGTCGTGACGCCGACGCCGCCGCGCGAACCCGCGAACGCGATGGTCTTGCCGGCGCGCGCCAGCATCACCGGGCTGACCTTGCCTTCGGAGACGTTCACCGTGCGCTTGAGCAGCTCGACGGTGATCGGCTTGACGAGATAGTCGCGCACGCCGATCTTGAGCAGGCTGCGGAACAGGCCCACGTCATTGCGCTCGCCGAGCGCCACGACCTGCACCGAGGGCTCGCACACCTCGGCGAGACGGCCGAGGTCGGAGAGCGGCATCACCGATTCCTGCAGGTCGACCAGCAGGAAGAGCGGCGAGCGGTCCACGCGGGCCAGGTGCGCGATGGCGTCGTCCACGTTGCCCATGACGATATGGGCGTGCGGCATCGCCTGTTCGAGCACGAAGCTCTTCACGATCTGCTCGGTCTTGCGATCGGACACGAAGGCGATGAAGTCGGCATTGCGCGCGCTCGACTTGGTCTTCGAAAAGGAAAGCTCTGTGCTCATGGCTGGCCTGGTCTGCCTTTGGCTGGATTGCGTTGCATCACTTGCTGTCGCGCGAGGTCGATTTGTCGAGCGGGATTACCTTGCCCGTCTCATAGCGCCGCACCGCGCCCGCCGCTACCGCGGCATTCGCTCCGTCGAGGGTTTGCGGATGGACCGCATCTTCCGGACGCGCAAGCTGGGCCGCCAGATTGGTGTAGGTCGCGCAGCCCCATTGCATGCTCGGGCGGCGGATGCCGGCGTCCGTCAGCAGCGAGGGGCGCGCGAGGCTGTCGCAGTCCGGCGGCACGGCGTTCAGGCCGTCGTAGCCGATCACCGACTCGTTCGGCATGTTGCGCGGCGGCTTGAAGCAACCGCTCGCGGCGACGGCGAACACGCCGGCGATGAGAAGGGAAAGCAGTCGTGTGTGGTTCATGACGGGCTCAATAGACGTAGCCGGCCGCGCCGACGAGACGCGGCTGTCCGGCCTGCGCCGGCGCGCCGCCGTTCTGGCGCCGGAAGCTGTATTCGACATCGCTCGACGGCGAGATCAGCGAATCGAGCGGCGTGCGCAGCCGGCCCGGGTCGGTCGGCTCGACGAGATACGGCGTGACCATGATGACGAGCTCGGTCTTGTTGTTCTGGTAGTTGGTCGACGAGAACAGCTTGCCGAGCACCGGGATCGAGCCCAGGCCGGGCACCTGCGAAACGACGTCGGTGGTATTGCTCTGCAGCAGGCCGCCGATCGCGAAGCTCTGGCCGCTCGCCAATTCCACGGTGGTGTCGGCGCGCCGCACCGAAAGGCCCGGCACGGTGATGCCGCCGGTCGTGACGCTCGCGGTCGTGTCGATCTGGCTGACTTCCGGGCGCACCTTCAGGCTGATGCGCCGGTCCGACAGCACGGTCGGCGTGAAGTCGAGCTTGACGCCAAACTGCTTGAATTCCACGCTGATCGCGCCATTGGTCTGCGACACCGGAATCGGGAACTCGCCGCCGGCGAGGAAGCTCGCGGTCTGGCCCGACAGCGCGACCAGGTTCGGCTCGGCCAGCACGGTCAAGAGACCTTCCTGGTTCAGCGCATCGACGAGCGCGCGGATGTCCACGTTGTTCGTCTTGAAGGCGCCGAGGATCGAATACGCGTTGTTGCTCGGCAGATTGACCGGGTAGGTCACGCTGCCGTTGGCGCTCGTGATCGGCTGGCTCAGGTTGTAGATCGAGCGGCCGCTGAACAGGCCGCTGTAGAAGTTGCCGGCGGCGTTGCCCATCGCCTGCCAGTTGATGCCGAGCTGCTGCGTGACGTTGCGGTCCACTTCGGTGATGCGCACGCGCAGTTGCACCTGCAACGGACGGTCCACCGTCATGCGGTTGACCAGCACTTCGCGCTCGGCGAGATACGGCGACACCGCCTGGACCACGGCGTCGGCATCGGCGGCGGTCGGCACCTGGCCTGTGATCTGGAGCGAGCCCTGGCTCGTGCCGACCTGGATGTTCGAGTTCGGGAAACGCGCGGCCAGCATGTTGCGCAGCGAAATCATGTCGCGCGACACGACCACCGTGCGCTGCGCGAGCTGCTTGTTGTTCGCGCCGATGATGTAGAGCGTCGTCGTGCCGGTCTTCTTGCCGAGCACGAAGACGGCGCGCGGCGACGGCACATGCACGTCGGCGACAGTCGGGTCCGCCACGAACACCGAGGTCACGTTCTCGCCCAGTTGCAGCATCGTGCCCTTGCCGGCGTCGAGCGTCAGGGAGCCCTGGAGCGAGGATTCCGTCATGCCCGCCTGCGCGCCGTAAGCCGGCGGCAGCTTCGCCGGCTGGGCGGCCTGTGCGGCGGCGCTGGCGCCCGCCAGCGCCGCGGCGACCATGACGATCGACACGGCTTTCTCGCGGACGATGCGACTCGAGCTGAACTGCATTTTCATGAATGTGAATCCTGGCGATGACACGCTTTCGAACCTGGGCATGGCGTTATCGTTGTTCGGGCACGGTCGGCAAGGGCGGCACGCCCTGACCGGCACCGCCTGCCTGCGCGACGCTCGCCGTGTCGGACTTTTCCGAGCCACGGTAGATGGTCACGGTGCGCGGCTGCGCCGGTGCGGCGACAGGCGCGCCGCTCGGCGCGGTGCGCTGGCGCGGCAGTTCGCGCACGGCGCGCGAGATGTCGCCAGCCCAGATGGGCGCGCGCGCCTCGGCCGCCGGGGCCGACGCGGGCGAGGCCGGATCGCGGCTGACGGTGGCGAAGCTGCGCAGCGCGAGCGACAGGCTGCCCAGACGGGCGGCGACCGCGACGACTTCGCCCATGCGCGGCGTGACTTCGAGCGTCACGGTGCGGGCGCGGCTGATGGCGACGTCGCCCTCGCCGGAATTCTTGGGACGCTTGATTTCCGAGCCCACGGCCAGCACGCGCACGTGCTCGACCACCGTTTCGCTCGATACCGCGAGATCCGGCGACTCGGTGCGGCGCTCCATTTGCTGGGTCAGCAGCAGGTCCACGTAGTCGCCCGGCTGGATGAGGCCCGCGTTGCCGGAGACGTCGTCGACGGCCACCGACACCGCGCGCATGTCCGGCTTGAGCGTCGCGGCGAGAAAGCCCGGCGCGCTCGGCAGGAAGACGTCGTCGGCGACGAGCACCGCGCCGCTCTCGACCGGGTGGCGCAAGAGCGCGCCCTTCAGGTCGGGCGCGTTGGCGTCGCCGGAGATGATGGCGTTGGGCGGCGTCTGCGCCTTTTCAATCTGCTTCCACGCGAGATCTTCGTCGCGCAGCAGCAGGCCCTGCGGCAGGGCGGCGGCACTGACCAGCACCTTCTGGGTCGTGACGACCGGCGTCGATGAACGCGAGGCGCCCGCCAGCACGACCCGCACGATGAGCGCGATCAGCAGCGCGCCGACCAGCAAAACGGCAAATTTGATGATGTTGGACATAGGGACGCCGTCCTATCGCGTCGAGATGAAATGCAGCAGGGCAGGCAGCACGATGACGAGGCCGCCGCCGGCAGCGAGGGCTACGCCGTAGGGAACCCCGCGCGCGGCGGAGAACATCGCCAGTGCGCGCATCGGCATGAAACGTTGGGCCGGATTCATGTTGCGGGTCGCGAGGCTCACGAGCGACACGACCGTGCCGATCACGGAGATGAGCGTCAGCGTGGCCAGCGAGAGACCGAATCCCACCCACAGGAAAATGACTGAGGCGAGCTTGGCGTCGCCGCCGCCGAGCATGCGGGCAATGAACAGCACCGCGCACACGAGGAAGACGATGACAGCGAGCGTCAGGTGCGACACGACATCGTCGAGCGGCATGCCCGCGATGAACGCATCGACAAAGAACAGCGCGCCGATCGTGAGGACGATGCTCGTCGGCAGGCGTCGCGCACGCACGTCATACACCGCGAGCCAGACAAGGGCGCAGAGGACGAGGACACGGATGACAACGGACAGGGTCGGCACGATGGTGAGGGCATGAAGTCGAACGGGACGTTGGGGAGAGAAGGAGATCCGGGAAAGTCTGTTCCGGATCTCCGTCATCTCGTGCGAGCCGCGCGTTAGTGCGACGGCGTGGCGCTGGTCATCGCGCCGGTGATGCCCGACCAGAGGTTGCCGATGGCGGTCGAGAACGACGAGCCTGCGGCGACCAGGGCGATCACGACGATGCCGGCGAGAATCGCGTATTCCATGGCGCTGACACCACGCTCGTCGCGCACGAAGGCCTTGATGAATTTCTGCATGTTGCTTTCCTTGATGAGTGAGATTTGGGCTTGCAGTACCGAAGGGGATGCTTACCGATTTGGATCATATCCACGGCGGCCCTGGCCAATCGCTGGAACAAAAGGCGAAACAGGCCTCAATTCAACTCGACTTGGGTGCTATGGATAAGCCCGTTAACGGCGGGTGCCTTAGCGGCTTTAACCTATTTGGTGAAAAAGGTCCGAACGCAAGGTTCGGTCTGCATGGAGGCGTCAGCGGGTCGAAGACAAGGGCTGTCACGGCGGCGCGGCGAGCCAAACGTTTGGCTTCGTGAGGCGACGCCGGGAATGCGTGTCGGGGGATGGAAAGGCGTGTGAGTATCGTCGAGCCGCGGCGTCGCGCGAAACGTTTGCGGGCACAGGCGTTGCTCGCTTAATCAGCGCAATTCCACATCACTCAAGGAGGTCCGACATGCCCGAAAAGAAAACCCTCGCGCGCGCTTCGCAAGCGAAGCGTTCAGGCAAGTCCGGCAGCACCCAGGCAGGGGCGTTCGTGAAGGAGCAGATCGACCATATTCGCGAAGGCAAGCACGGCGCGAAGTCGGCCAAACAGGCCATCGCGATCGGGCTGTCCGAGGCGCGCCGCTCCGGCGTCAAGCTGAAGGCGCCCAGCAAGAGCACGACCTCCGCCGCCACCCGCAAGAAGGCTGCTCAGGACACGAAGGCCGCGCATCGCACGAAGAAAAGCCCGAGCACCGAGTCGACGGCGAAGCGGTCGGCGGCGTCCACCCGCGCGCTGAAGCGAGAGAGCACGAAGGCCGCCTCGCCCCAGACGCTGTCGCGGCAGACCCATGCGGCGTCGAGCCGGCGCTCGGCCGCGGATCGTTCGGCGGCTGCGAAGAAGGGCTGGGCAACGCGCCGGGCCAAGGCCGCTTCGGCCTCGAAGGGATCGCGCGCGCGTCACGCGTCGCGCTGAGCGCGGCGTTTGCGGGCGATCCGCGAGTACGACAGGGCCATCGTCGCGAGTTCCTGGGCGGCGGGCGTCAGCGGCACGCCCGCGCGCCGCACCAGGCAGACCGGCGTGCTCGCGGCGCGCTCGGCAATCTTGAGCACCATCACGTGGTCGCGGAAGAACCGGTGGGTTGCGAGGCCCGCCGGTTCCAGGCCGAGATAGTCGCTTCCGGCGATGCAATGCAGCGTATCGAACACGGCCTCGGTCGTTGCGGCGATGCGGGGTGCGGGCAAGCGCGCGTCTTCAAAGAGCGCGGACAAGCGATTGCCCGCTGTCTCGCCGCTGCGTTGCCGCGTGCTGACCCACTGCGCGTCGCACAGGTCGGCAAGGGTGCGGGCGCGGGTGAGCGCATGATCACGGCGCGCGATCACCGCGACTTCGGATTCGAACAGCGGGGTCGTTTCCATGTCGTGAACGTCCGCGTCCGGGGCGATCAGCGCGAGCGCGAAGTCGAGACGGCCTTCGCGAACCCATGAAGTCAGCATCCGTGAAGTCGCGCTGGTCAGATGTACGTCGATGCGCGGGCAGCGCTCGCGATAACTCTCCAGCAACGCGGGAAACAGCCGCATCGTGGCGTCGGCCGCGAGTCCGAGCGCCACGCGGCCGGTCAGGTCGCCCTGCAATTGACGCATCTCGTCTTCGGTCTTGCGGCACTCGCCGAGAATCAGTTCCGCGCGCACGCGCAAACGCTCGCCGACCGGCGTCAGGCGCACACCGCGCACGTCGCGCTCGAACAGCGGGCCGCCTGCCTGGGCTTCCAGCTTGCGCATGTGCTGCGTGACGCCGCTCTGAGCGACGTCGAGCCGCCGCGCCGCCGCGCGCACGCTGCCCGCGTCCGCCACGGCGATGAACATGCGCAATTGGGTGAGAGTGAGTTCCATTGGCTGAGGCGCGCCGCGGGGGCGATCACAAAAAGTGAACATGATAAGCAAAATGCCTCTTCTGGTGAGCATCCGGCGCTCGTAGTATCGAGGCTTGGATAACCTCACCTCCGCGCCCATGCCCCGATTCCACGCCCTCATGCTGGCCGCTGTCCTCGCGGCAGCCGCACCGGCTCATGCCAAAGACGCCGACACCCTGCGGCTCGGCATCGACCCCGGCTACCCGCCGATGGACGTCAAGACGCCCGACGGCCACGTCGCGGGTTTCGACGTCGATCTCGGCGACGAAATCTGCCGCCGTATCGCGATGCACTGCCAGTGGGTCGAGCTTGAATTCTCGGGCATGATTCCGGCGCTGCAGGCGCGCAAGATCGACGGGATCATGTCGTCGATGGCGATCACCGACAAGCGCATGAAGCAGATCGCCTTCTCCACCAAGCTGTTCCAGTTCCGCTCGCGTCTGATCGCGAAGCAGGGCGCGCCGCTCACGGCGAGCGCCGAGGGCTTGCGCGGCAAGCGGATCGGCGTGCAGAGCGGCAGTCAGTTCGAGACCTATGCGATGAAGAACTGGGCGCCGGGCGGCGTCGAGGTGGTCCCGTATCAGAGCATGGAAGGGGTGCTGAACGACCTCACGGCAGGCCGTATCGATGCCGCGCTGCTCGGCTCGGTGGAGGCCGAACACGGCTTCCTGAAGACGCCGCGCGGCGCGGGCTACCGCTTTGTCGGCGAGCCGCTCTCGATGGGCGATCACGGCGTCGGCATGGGCATGCGGCAGGACGACGCCGCGCTCAAGGCGAAGGTCGATCGCGCGGTGAAGGACATGCGCGCCGACGGCACGTACCAGAAGATCGCCCGCAAGTATTTCGACTTCGACGTCTACGGCGACTGATCATGCACATCCGACGCGACGCTCTTCTCTCGACCACCCTCGGCACGACCCGCGAACTCGTCAGCTTTCATTTCGGTGACGCGCGGGCGGCGGGCGAGCGGGTATACATCCAGGCATCGCTGCACGCCGACGAAACGCCCGCGATGCTCGCCGCCTGGACCCTCAAGAAGCGTCTCGCCGATCTGGAGGCGCAGGGACGCATGCGCGGCGCCGTGGTGCTGGTGCCGGTGGCGAATCCCATCGGGCTGTCGCAGCATGTGCTCGGGCAATTCCTTGGGCGCTTCGAGGCGAACAGCGGCCAGAACTTCAACCGCGGCTTTCCGCTGCCGACCGCGGCGGCGCTCATCGAGCGTGTGGCGGAGCCATTCTCGCCGCAGGATGGGGCGCACAACGCGCGTCTCGTGCGCGCTGCGTTGCTCGCGATGCTCGGCGAGACGAAAGTGAAAAACGAGTTCGAAGACGTGCGGCTCGTGCTGCTCAGGCTCGCGTCGCAGGCGGATATCGTGCTCGATCTGCACTGCTCGCTCGAGGCTACCGTGCATCTGTATACAAGTCCGTCGAGCTGGCCGGCGCTCGAACCGCTCGCGCGCCATCTCGGCGCCAATGGCGTGCTGCTCGCGACGGATTCCGGCGGGCAATCGTTCGATGAAGCCCACGCGCTCTTGTGGAACCAGGTTCGCGAGCGTCTGGGCGACGCCGTGCCGCTGGCCGCGCCGAATCTTGCTGCGACGGTGGAATACCGCGGCCAGCGCGACGTCGATTACGACACCGCTGCGCACGATGCCGAGGCGATCGTCCAGTTCCTGATCGGGCGCGGCGTGATCGAGGGTGAAGCGCGCACGCCGCCGCTGCTCGCTCAGCCTGCGACGCCGCTCGCGGGCAGCGAGCAGCTGACGGCGCCGGTGAGCGGCATCGTCGTGTATCGGGCGAAGGTGGGCGCGCGGTTGCGGGCGGGCGATCCGGTGTTCGATATCGTCGATCCGATCACGGACGTCGTCACGACTGTCACCACGCGGAACGACGGCGTGTTCTACATGCGGCGCGCGATCCGCTTCGTGCCCGCCGGCGCGGCGATGGGGCGCGTGACGGGCGAGACGCCGATCCGAAGCGGGGTGTTGATCGGGGCTTGAGCGGGGAAGGGCGGGGCGCGACCGGTGTGCGAAGTACGTCGAGCGCACCCAGCCTGCTCAGCGGGCTGCGCATGCCTGGCCCGCGGCGCACGCCAAGGCCGCCGCGCAGGCCGCCGCCGCGCATGCCAATCCCCGCCAAGCACGCCCCCCGCCGCGTCGCTAGAATGACCTTCCCCCTTCGCGTTCCCGCTGAGGAGTCTCGCCATGCTTGACTTCGCTCTCCACGCCCGCACACCGACGCTCGACATTTCCTACGCCGATTCCGGCCCCCGCGACGGTCCTGTGACCCTTCTGCTGCACGGCTGGCCCGACGCCGCCCGCGCCTGGAACCCAATCGCCGCGCGCCTCAACGACGCCGGCCGCCGCACCATCGTGCCGGAGCTGCGCGGCGCGGGCGGCACGCGTTTCCTCTCGCCGGACACGGTTCGCGACGGCTCCGGCGTCGCGCTTGCCCAGGATGCAATCGATCTGGTCGACGCGCTCGGCATCGCGCAATTCGATGTCGTCGGTCATGACTGGGGTGCGCGCGCCGCTTACACGCTCGCCGCGCTGTTTCCCCAGCGGGTGCGCCGCATGGCCGCGCTCGCATTGGCTTACCAGCCGCGCGGCGCGTTCCGCCTGCCGGATTTTTCCCAGGCGCGGCGTTTCTGGTACCAGTGGTTCATGTCGCTCGACGGCGGCCCGGACGCCGTCGCCGCCGATCCGAAGGGCTTCGCGCGCTTCCAGTGGGACACTTGGTCGCCGCCCGGCTGGTTCGACGAGTCCGAATTCGACATCACCGCACGCGCCTTCGAGAATCCCGATTGGGTGCCGATCACGCTCAATGCGTATCGGCGGCGCTGGCGCGGCGATCAGCCGTCCGATCCGGCGCTGGCCGACCTGTACGCCCGTCTCGGGACGATCGAGCGCATCGGCGTGCCCGCGCTGATGATCCAGGGCGGCGCCGATGCCTGCGATGAACCGGCCAGCTCGGAGGGCCAGGAAACCCATTTCGAGGCGGGCTACCGGCGCGTCGTGATCGACGGGGCGGGGCATTTTCCACTGCGCGAAGCCCCCGACGCCGTGGCTGCCGAAGTGCTCCACCATCTGGAGTGACCTGTCGATCAGGCGAGTGTCTTGCGCACCCCAGGCAGACACTCCCGACACGTTTGGCGACAACCACTGTATGCGTGTACAGTACTGTTCGCTGCGGCCGGTGTGCGCTTCCGAACACGCGCTCACCTCGCCCGAGGCCGTGATTGGCCGCCTAACTCTTTGAACCGGTTGACAAATTGGCATCGAACAACGCAATCCGCATCCGCGGCGCACGTCAGCACAATCTCAAGAATCTCGACCTCGACCTGCACACCGGCCAGATGACCGTCGTGACCGGCCCGTCCGGGTCCGGCAAGTCAAGTCTCGTGTTCGACACGCTCTACGCCGAAGGCCAGCGCCGCTATGTCGAAACCTTCAGCGCCTACGCGCGTCAGTTCCTCGACCGGATGGACCGTCCGCAGGTGGAGCGCGTGGATGGCGTGCCGCCCGCCATCGCCATCGACCAGACGAATCCGGTGCGCAGCTCGCGTTCGACCGTCGGCACGATGACCGAGCTGAACGACCATCTGAAACTGTTCTACGCCCGCGCTGCCGAGCTGTTCGACAAAAAAACCTCGCACCGCGTGCGCCATGACACGCCCGAGACGATCTACGCCGAACTGCTCGAACGCACGCGCGCCGACGATCCGCGTCTCGCGATCACGTTCCCGGTCGAGTTGCCCGACACCGCCAGCGACGCGGAAGTCGAGCAATGGCTGTCCGCAAGCGGCTATACACGCGTGCAGGCGAAGCGCCACATCGAAACCGCGAGCGGCAAACGGCAGATGCTCGATGTCGTCGCGGACCGCTTCCGGCTGCAGAACACGGAACGCTCGCGTGCGCTGGAGGCGATCGAAAGCGCGCTGTTGCGCGGCACTGGCCGGGTGGACGTCTACGTGCTGAAGGACGAGGGCGACCCAGACATCTGGCGCTTTTCCACGGGCCTGCACAGCCCGGAAAGCGACCTGCGCTACGCGGACCCGCAGCCGGCGCTGTTCTCGTTCAACTCGGCCTATGGCGCGTGCGAAACCTGCCGGGGCTTCGGCCGGGTGATCGGCGTCGATTACGGGCTCGTGATTCCCGACGAGAAGAAGACCTTGCGCGAAGGCGCGGTCAAGACGCTGCAAACGCCCGCGTGGAAGGAAAACCAGGACGATCTCGTGCGTTACGGCGCGAAGGCGGGCATCCGGCTCGGCGTGCCGTGGAACGAGCTGACGCAACAGGAACGCGACTGGGTCATCAAGGGCTCGCCCGACTGGACCGGCAAGTGGCAGAACCAGTGGTACGGCGTGCAGCGCTTCTTCGACTATCTGGAGTCGAAAGCCTACAAGATGCACATTCGCGTGCTGCTGTCGAAATACCGCAGCTACACCACATGCCCGGTCTGCGCTGGCGCGCGCCTGAAGACCGAATCGCTGCTGTGGCGTCTCGGTACAAAGGAGCAGGCGGATGCGGTGCTGCCGCCGGCGAATCGCTTCATGCCGGAAGGCGTCGAATGGACGCGCGCGCAACTCGAAGCGCTGCCCGGCCTGACCGTGCACGACCTCATGCTGATGCCGATCGAGCGCATCCGCCGCTTCTTCGATGCGCTGACGCTGCCGTCCACCTTGCTCGACGAAGCGCTCAAGCTGCTGCACGCCGAAGTGCGCACGCGCCTCAAATATTTGTGCGATGTCGGCCTGGGCTATCTGACGCTCGATCGCCAGAGCCGCACGCTCTCCGGCGGCGAAGTGCAGCGCATCAACCTGACCACCGCGCTCGGCACCTCGCTGGTGAACACGCTGTTCGTGCTCGATGAACCGAGCATCGGGCTGCATCCGCGCGACCTGAACCGTATCGTTGAGGCCATGCACCGGCTGCGCGATGCGGGCAATACGCTCGTCGTCGTCGAGCATGATCCTTCGGTGATGCTGGCGGCGGATCGTCTGATCGACATGGGGCCCGGTCCGGGCGAGCGCGGCGGGCAGATCGTCTATGACGGCACGCCCGGCGAAATCCAGTCCACCGATACGCTCACCGGCGCCTATCTCGGCGGCCGCAAGCAGGTGGCGCATGCGTCGAACTGGAAACGGCGTGCCGTCGACAAGAACACGCCGCGCCTCGTGCTCGAAGGCGCGAGCGACCACAATCTGCGCGACGTCACCGTCGAGATTCCGTTGCAGCGTCTCGTCTGCGTGACGGGCGTGTCGGGTTCGGGCAAATCGACGCTGATCCAGGACGTGCTCGCCCCCGCGCTGATGCGCCATTTCGGCAAGGCGACTGATGCGCCCGGCGCGTTCCGCGACCTGAAGGGCGCGGAGCAATTGAGCGATGTCGTGTTCGTCGATCAATCGCCGATTGGCCGGACGGCGCGCTCGAATCCGGCGAGTTACGTCGGCGCGTTCGATGAAATCCGCAAGCTCTACGCGAAGGCGCCGCTCGCGCTCCAGCGCGGCTACAGCGCGAGCATGTTCAGCTTCAATTCGGGCGATGGCCGTTGCCCGACCTGCGGCGGCTCGGGCTTCGAGCATGTCGAGATGCAGTTCCTGAGCGATGTCTATCTGCGTTGCCCGGACTGCGACGGCCGTCGTTATCGCGCGGAGATTCTCGAAGTGAAGATCGAGCGCGGCGGGCGGCATTTGAGCGTCGCGGACGTGCTCGAACTGACCGTCAGCGAAGCGGTCGAGTTGTTCGCCGACGACCGCGAAGTACTGCGCGTGCTGCAACCGATCGTCGATGTCGGGCTCGAATACGTGAAGCTGGGTCAGCCGGTGCCGACGCTCTCGGGCGGGGAAGCGCAGCGTTTGAAGCTCGCGGGCTTTCTCGCGGAGACGTCGGACGGCACGAAGGGCAAGAAGGGCAATGCGCCGGAAAGCCGCCTCTTCATGTTCGACGAACCGACCACCGGCCTGCATTTCGACGACATCGCCAAGCTGATGCGCGCGCTCGGCCGGCTGCTCGAGCGCGGCCATTCGCTGATCGTGATCGAGCACAATCTCGACGTGATCCGTGCGGCTGACTGGATCATCGATCTCGGTCCCGAAGGCGGCGACGGCGGCGGTCAGGTGATATGCGTCGGCACGCCGGACGACGTGGCCGCCTGCGCGCACTCGCATACCGGCCGGGCGCTGCTGGACTACGAAGAAGCCATGGCGCCGGGCGCGGCGGACAGGCGCGCGGGCGTGCCGCTGCAACTCGCCGCCGAAGTGGCGAGCGCACGGCGCGCGTTGCAGGGCGAGGACGTAGTGCGCATCGTCAACGCGCGCGAGCACAACCTGAAGTCGCTCGACGTCGATATCCCGCACAACAAGTTCAACGTCGTGACGGGGGTGTCGGGTTCGGGCAAGTCGACGCTCGCCTTCGACATCCTGTTCCACGAAGGCCAGCGCCGTTATCTCGAATCGCTGAATGCCTATGCGCGTTCCATCGTGCAGCCGGCGGGCCGCCCGGAAGTGGATGCCGTGTACGGCATTCCGCCGACCGTCGCCATCGAGCAGCGTTTGTCGCGCGGCGGGCGCAAGTCCACGGTTGCGACGACCTCGGAAGTCTGGCACTTTCTGCGCCTGCTGTATGTGAAGCTCGGCATCCAGCACTGCATTCACGACGGCACGCCGGTGCAGTCGCAGAGTTCGGAATCGATCGCCGCGCAGATCATGCGCGATTTCAAGGGCGCGCATGTCGGGCTGCTTGCGCCGCTCGTCGTGAACCGCAAGGGCGTCTATACGGATCTGGCGAAGTGGGCGAAGGCGCGCGGCAACACGCATCTGCGCGTGGACGGCGAGTTCCTGCCGGTCAGTCCGTGGCCCAAGCTCGACCGTTTCCGCGAACACACGATCGAACTGCCGGTGGCGGATCTGATCGTCACGCCGGAAAACGAAGGCGAGTTGCGCCGCCTGCTCGACGACACGCTTGAAATCGGCAAGGGCGTGATGCATCTGCTCGCGCCGCTCGATGATCTGTACGGTTCCTGGGCCGACGGCAAGCGTCGTGGCGCGGAAGCAATGCGCGTGTTCTCGACCAAGCGGGCCTGTCCGGTATGCGGCACGAGCTATCCCGAACTCGATCCGCGCATGTTCTCGTACAACAGCAAGCATGGCTGGTGCAACACCTGCGTGGGCACCGGCGTGAAGCTGACGCGCGAGCAGCGCGCCGCGTTCGACGACACCCTCTTCGCGCAGGACGATCGCGGCCGCGAGCAGACCATCGGCTCGGTGGATCAGGAGCCGGACGACATCGTCGATCAGCCGTGCCCGGATTGCGAAGGCACGCGTTTGAACGACGTCGCGCGGGCAGTCACGTTCGGCGACTATCCGATCACGGAAGTGGGCCGCTGGACCGTCAGCGATACGCGCGAATGGATCTCGACGCTCAAGCTCAAGGGCCGTGACGCTGACATTGCGCGTGACGTGGTGAGCGAGATCGAAGGGCGTCTGCAATTCCTCGAAGAAGTCGGACTCGGTTATCTGAGCCTGGACCGCGCCGCGCCGACGCTCTCCGGCGGCGAAGCGCAGCGCATCCGTCTTGCCGCGCAGCTTGGCAGCAACCTGCAAGGCGTGTGCTATGTGCTCGATGAACCGACCATCGGCCTGCATCCGCGCGACAACCTGATCCTGCTGACCGCGCTCAAGAAGCTCAACGACAAGGGCAACACGCTCGTTGTTGTGGAACATGACGAGGACACCATCCGCCACGCGGATCACATCATCGACATCGGGCCGGGCGCGGGCAAGCGCGGCGGCACCGTGGTCGCGCAGGGCAACGTGACGGATCTCGCGGCCCACAAGGCGTCGCTGACCGGCCAGTTCCTCGCCAACCCGATCGTGCATCCGCTGCAGCCGCGCCGCGAAGTGCGCGCCGCCACCGCGAAGCGCGCCGCCGTGCCGGAGCAATGGCTCACGGTCGAAGGCGCGACGCTGCACAACCTGCGCAACGTGACCGCGAGCGTGCCTTTGAACCGGCTGGTCGCGATCACGGGCGTATCCGGCTCCGGCAAGTCGACGCTCGCGCGCGATGTGCTGATGACCAACCTGCTCGACGCGGTCGGGCGCTCGGTGCTGTCGTCGCCGGCGGTGCGGCGCGCGCGCAAGTCGGCGCAGGCCGACAAGCCGGCGCCGGGATCGCGCGCCAGCGTGCTTGCGCGCGAAGCGCCGCGGCCGAAGTTCGACGTCAAGCATGCATGGCAGGGTTGCAGCGGCGTGACCGGTTTCGAGTCGATCGACCGCGTGCTCGAAGTGGATCAGACGCCGATCGGCAAGACGCCGCGCTCGTGTCCGGCCACGTACATCGGCATGTGGGACACGATCCGCAAGCTGTTTGCCGATACGCTCGAAGCCCGCGCGCGCGGCTATACGCCGTCGCGCTTCTCGTTCAACACGGGTGAGGGACGCTGCCCGGCCTGCGAGGGCCAGGGCGTGCGCACCATCGCGATGAGTTTCCTGCCGGACGTGAAGGTGCCGTGCGACGTGTGCCACGGCCAGCGCTTCAATCCGGAAACGCTGGCGGTGACGTGGCGCGGCAAGAACATCGGCGAAGTACTGACCATGGAAATCGACGAGGCCGTCGAGTTCTTCTCGTCGATGCAAAGCATCGCGCACCCGCTGCAATTGCTGCGCGATGTCGGCCTCGGTTATCTGACGCTCGGCCAGCCTTCGCCGACGCTCTCCGGCGGCGAGGCGCAGCGCATCAAGCTCGTGACGGAGTTGTCGAAGGTGCGCGACGACATCACGCGGCGCGGCCAGAAGCCGCCGCACACGCTCTACGTGCTCGACGAGCCGACGGTCGGCCTGCACATGGCCGACGTCGCAAAGCTGATTCGCGTGCTGCACAGGCTGGTCGACGGCGGGCATAGCGTGATCGTCATCGAGCACGATCTCGACGTGATCGCCGAAGCCGACTGGGTGCTCGATCTCGGTCCGGAAGGCGGTGTGAACGGCGGCACGATCGTCGCGGCGGCGGACCCGGATACGCTGGCGACGCATCCGCGCAGCCACACGGGCACGGCGTTGCGGCCGGTGCTGGCACGTGCGAGGCCCGCTGAAAATGCTGCGTGACCTGGGTGCGCTCATCGCTTCGATGGAGCCCGAGCTTCAGCCGGGCGTGTATGTGTTCGCATCGGTCGCGCTTGAAAGCGCGCCCGCGAGCGCTGACGTCATCGCGACCTTTCGCGAACGCGAGGGCCTGACGGTGGTGATGGAGGAACACGCGGCGCAGGCGGCGGGCCTGACGCCGCTGTTCCGCGCGGCGTGGATCACGCTGACCGTGCACTCGGACCTGCATGCGGTGGGGCTGACGGCGGCGTTCGCGCAGGCGCTCGGCGAAGCGGGCATCAGCTGCAACGTGATGGCGGCCGCGTATCACGATCACCTCTTCGTGCCCGCCGACGATGCCGCGCGTGCCATGGACGCGCTGCTTTCCTTGCAGAAGCGGGCTGGTATGCTGGCGGCCTCGTCGAAACCCTGAAAGCACACCCGATGGAAACGCAGGACAAAGCCGTTGCGCTAAAAAGAATGAAGTGGTTCGCCTTCGCGCTGCTGATCGCGGCCGGCGCGTTGTTCGCGCTCGCCAAGAGCCGGCACGATGCGGGGCTATGGGCGTGGGTATCGTCGTTCGCGGAAGCGGCGATGGTCGGCGCGCTCGCCGACTGGTTCGCGGTGGTCGCGCTGTTCCGCCATCCGCTCGGCGTGCCCATTCCGCACACGGCGATCCTGCCCGCGAACAAGGCGCGCGTCGGCGACAACCTCGCCGCGTTCGTGCGCGACCGCTTTCTCGGCACCGATGCGCTGGTGGCGCGCGTGAACGCGTTCGATCCGGCGAGCCGCCTGTCGCTCTGGCTTGCCGAGCCGAAGAACGCCGAGCTGCTCGGCAAGAAGGCGGTAACGGCGGTGGGCCAGCTGCTGTCCTTCGCCGATGACGACCGCATCAAGACCATGCTGCACGACACGCTGCGCCGCCGCGCTGACCAGTTCGATCTGGCCGGCGCAGCGGGTGGCGTGCTGGCGTCGCTGACCTCGGACCGGCGGCATCAGTTGCTGCTCGACGAAGGGCTCACGCAGCTGGCCGCATGGCTCGACAAGCCCGAAGTGCAGGAGATGCTCGCGGCGCGCATCGTCGCGGTGGCGGGCGAGGAGTATCCGAAGCTGGTGGGCATGCTGGGCTTCGTCGGACTGAACGCCGAGGATCTCGGCAGCAAGTTCGCGGCGGGTCTCGTGCGCGGCGCGAACCAGTGGCTGCACGACGTCAGCAGCGATCCGGAGCATGAACGCCGCCTGGCCTTCGATGCCGCCGTGGCACGCTTTGTCGAACGTCTGCGCACGGACCCGGCGTTCAAGGCGCGCATCGACGAGCACAAGCGCGAATGGCTCGAGCGGCCGGAACTGCGCGACTATGTGAACGGTCTCTGGGACGAATTCGTCGCGTGGCTCGATGCCGACATCAAGCGGCCCGACTCGGCGCTGCACATGAAGGTGGTCGCGATGGCGGGCGGTTTCGCCGCGGCGCTCGGCAACGATCCCGCCCTGCGCGATTCAATCAACGAGCACATGCGCGACGCGCTGAAGGCGCTGGCGCCGGAGTTGCGCGACGGCATCGCGAAGCATATCGCCGCGACGGTCAAGCAATGGGACGACGCGACGCTCGTGCGCGACGTCGAGCTGAACATCGGGCGGGACTTGCAGTTCATCCGCGTGAACGGGACGCTGGTGGGCGGCGCGGTGGGCATCCTGATTCACGCGGTCACGACGCTGCTGTGAGGGCAGCAACAGGCGCCGATGGGGATGTCGGCGCCTGCGATTCATGCGGATTCGCCGGCGTCGCTCGCCTCTGCGCTGCCATAGGCTTGCGCCGTTTGCGTCGATTCCGGCAGTGCGGCTACGGCGGGCGGTGAGCTTGACGCGACCGCCTCGCCCTTCGGCGCGCCGGAAGCATCATAGGCTTGCGCGGTTTGCGTGCCGTCTCTGTTGAACGTGTAGGCGACCGACGCGCCGCCCTTGTCGAAGGCGTCCCTCTCCGTCACACCGCCTTGACCGTTGTAAATCGTGGCGGTGTAGGCGCCGTCAATTTGCCGCGCATATCCGATACGCCTCTGCACGTTACCGTTTGCATCCGTGATGTCCGCGGAGGTGAGCTTGCCGTCAGGGCCAAAATTCTGCGTGCCCCGCATGCCGGACGCGTAGGTTTCGTTCATCGACGTGATCTTGCCGTCACCGGCCGGATCATTCAATTGCACGGCAGTCGGCGAGCCCAGCCCGGGCGGCACGACGTTTTTGTCACCGCCGCCGTAGTACTCGAAATAAGTGCTCGACGGCTGGTCGCTCGGGCGCTGCAATGCGTTGAACCCCGCCGCCTTATCGATCAACCGGTTCCTGTCCTGTTCATCGGACTGGCCTGATTGCACGTCGGCCTCATGCGTGGACTGGAGCGTGCGCTCGATGGTGCCGTTGCGCCAATCGCCATAGATCCCGATGCGCGTGCCCGGCTGACCATTGCCCGCGGTGTGGTCGAGAATCTCATGCTCGACTTTCCAGTTGTTGTAGAGCGCCTCGCCCTCGCCCCGCATGCCGATCATCGCCTGCGTGTCATACGCCTCCGGGTCGCGTGCCGCAATGCTGTAGCGAGCGGCCATGGCTTCATCGGTCTGACGATTTTCAAAGTGACCGAGTTCGTGCGACAGTCCCCCGATCCAGTTGTTGTCGTCCATATTGACGAAGTCGTGGCCGAGCACAATCCGTTGCTGGTTCCCACGGTCGAAGTAACTTCCGTCGTCCTGGCCGATCGTGAAAGGCTTGACCTCGCCGGCGGCAACTGCTTTGCCGTAGTCATTGAGATCGCCCTGCAACGTCGGACTCAGGTTGATCAGCGAGACCTGCCGGTCCGTCGGCTTCACGTCGCCCCAGTACGACTCCTTGCCGGTTATCGGTTGTATGGCCATGCGGGCTCCTGGTGTGCCCGGCTCATCTGGCCGCGCCAATGAGCCAGCGAAAGAAAGTGCGCGGTTGGAGCACTATTCCCTGCGGAGCCACTGCCCGGGCGGTAAGGGGATATCTCGCGGACCCTTCACCGAACCGCCGCGGCCGCGAGCGATATGATGTGTGCATCCGGCCCCGTGAGCATCAGCCGGCCGGACGTCGCACTTCAACCTCTTGCGCGCGCAACGTATCCCATGGCCCCACCCAACAACGCCCTGATCGAACGGTTCTACACTGCGTTCCAGCATCTCGATGCCGAGGCGATGGCCGCCTGCTACGCGCCCGACATCCTGTTCCAGGACCCTGCGTTCGGCGTGCTGCGCGGCAGGGAAGCCGGCGACATGTGGCGCATGCTGCTCGGCCGTGCGGCGGACTTCTCGCTGTCCTTCGACAGCATCAAATCCATCGGCCAGGTGGCGAGCGCGCGGGCCGTGGCGCGCTACACGTATTCCGCGACCGGCAGGCTCGTCGTCAACGAGATCCACGCGCGCTTCGCGATCCGCGACGGCCTCATCGCCGAACACACCGATGTCTTCGATCTCTGGCGCTGGAGCCGGCAGGCGCTCGGGCCGAGCGGCTGGCTGCTGGGCTGGACGCCGCAGATGCAGCACGCCATCCAGAGTCGCGCGCGCCACACGCTGAACGACTATCGCCTGAAGTACCGCAAGGCCGCGCCATGACACGCATCGACAGCACGGGCCCCGCGCCCCTCGACGACGCGCGTCTCGAAGACGAATGGCTCGAGGCGGATGCCTTTGGCGGCTTTGCATCGGGCACCGTGGGCACCCTGCGCACGCGGCGCTATCACGCGCTGCTGCTCGCGGCGACGCAGCCGCCGGCGGGCCGCGTCACGCTCGTCAATGGCGTCGAGGCATGGCTCGACGTGGACGGCCAGCGCTTTCCGCTGACGATGCAGCACTATGCGCCCGACGTCCGTTATCCCGATGTCCGCGCCAGCCTGCTTTCCTTCGACACATCGCCCTGGCCTACGTGGCGCTTTCGCGTGGGTGCGCAAGCGGACGCGGTGATCGTGGCGGAGGTGTTCGTCGCGAAGGAGAGCCGCGAGACCGTGTTGCGCTGGCGTGTCGAGGGCGCGCCGCCGTCCGCGTGGCAGAACGGGAACGCGCATCTGCACGTGCGGCCCCTGGTCTCCGGACGCGACTACCACGCGCTGCATCACGAGAACCCCGCATTCACCTTCGATGCCACCGTCGAGGGCGAGCGCGTGCAGTGGCGTCCTTATGGCGATCTGCCCGTCATCGACGTGAAAGCGAATGGCGCGTATGAGCATGCGCCCGACTGGTATCGCAACTTCTGCTATGCGCGCGAACGCGAGCGCGGTCTCGATTTCATCGAAGACCTCGCGGCGCCGGGCGTCTTCCATTTCGATCTCGCGCGCGCCGACGCCGTCATGATCCTGCATGCCCACACAGGATCGGAGCGGCCGGACGCGGAGGCCGCGCTCGCGCATGCGACGCGTCTCGCCGCGACCGAAACGCAGCGGCGCGCGGCGTCCGGCTCGCGGCTCGCGCGCGCAGCCGATGCCTACGTGGTCAACCGCAGCAACGGCCGCACGATCATCGCGGGCTTTCCGTGGTTCACGGACTGGGGCCGCGACACCTTCATCTCGATGCGCGGCCTGCTGCTGGCATCGAGCCGCCACGACGAAGCCGAGTCCATCCTGCTGGAATGGGCCGATACGATTTCCGAAGGCATGGTGCCGAACCGCTTTCCCGACAGCGGCGGCTTGCCGGAATACAACTCCGTCGATGCGTCGCTGTGGTTCGTCGTCGCCGTGCACGACTATCTGGCGACGGGTCGCGCGCATGCCGCGACGGCGAGCCGCCTGCAACGCGCGGTCGGCGCGATCCTCGACGGCTATGCGCGCGGTACGCGCTTCGGCATCGCCGCCGACAGCGACGGCTTGCTGCGCGCGGGCGTGCCCGGCGTGCAACTGACCTGGATGGACGCGAAGGCGGGCGACTGGGTCGTGACGCCGCGCATCGGCAAGCCGGTCGAGGTGCAGGCGCTGTGGATCAACGCGCTGTCGGCGGGCTCGGCGTGGAGCGCGCAGTGGCAGACATTGCGCGATCAGGCGCGCAGCGCGTTCGCCGCGCGCTTCGTCGATCCGGCCACGCACACGCTCTACGATGTCGTCGACGTCGATCACGAGCCCGGCAAGGTGGATCGCGCGGTGCGTCCGAACCAGATTTTCGCGGTGGGCGGGTTGCCGTTCGCGCTGATGGAGGACGAGGTGGCGCGCGCGGTCGTCGCCCAGGTCGAAGCACAACTGCTGACGCCACTCGGCCTGCGCACGCTCGCGCCCTCGGACCCGGCGTACCGGCCGCATTACGCGGGCGGCGTGCTGGAACGCGACGGCGCATATCACCAGGGCACCGTGTGGCCATGGCTGCTCGGGCCGTTCGTCGAGGCGTGGGTGCGCGTGCATGGCGCGGCGGGCGCGCGCGAGCGCTTCCTGACGCCGTTGTACGCGCATCTCGACCGCTACGGGCTGGATCACATCAGCGAAGTCGCCGACGGCGACGCGCCTCACACGCCCGGCGGCACGCCGTTCCAGGCGTGGTCGCTCGCAGAGTTGCTGCGCATCGAGAAACTGCTCGGCGCGGATTGAGCATGGCGCGCGCCGCGTGCGCACACGCCGTGCCAGGCGTGGCCGCTCGCGGCGTTGCTGTGCATCGGGAAACGGCTCGGCATGAACTGAACAGGGCGCGCGCGCCGCGTGCCCAAACGCGCTAAATTACGGCTCTTGCCCGAGGGTTCGCGCATGGCCTGGACAAGCTCCAGGCGAAGTTTTGCGCGACCGCACACCAGGAGACGTTCATGCCGAAATCGCGCCCCGTCAATCAGATCGACACCGTCGAGGGCTCACGGCTCCATTCCGCCGATTGCGCGCACTGGCAGCGCTGGGGACCGTACCTGAGCGAACGCCAATGGGGCACGGTGCGCGAGGACTACAGTGAGTTCGGCACCGCCTGGGAATACTTTCCGCACGACCACGCGCGCAGCCGCGCCTATCGCTGGGGCGAAGACGGTCTCGCCGGCTTCGGCGACGACAAGCTCAACTGGTGCGTGTCGCTGGCGCTGTGGAATGGCGCGGACCCGATCATCAAGGAGCGGCTCTTCGGCCTGACGAACCAGGAGGGAAATCACGGCGAGGACGTCAAGGAACTGTACTTCTACCTCGACGGCACGCCGACGCACTCCTACATGCGCATGCTCTACAAGTATCCGCATGCGGCGTTTCCCTATGCCGATCTCGTCGATGAAAACGGCCGGCGCAGCGCCGAACTGCCCGAGTACGAAGTGCTCGACACCGGCGTCTTCGACGGCGAGCGCTACTTCGACGTGCAGGTCGAATATGCGAAGCACACGCCCGACGACATCCTGATGCGCGTGACCGTCGAGAATCGCGGCGCGGCGCCGGCCGCACTCGACGTGCTGCCGCAGATCTGGGCGCGCAACAGCTGGTCGTGGCGGCCCACGCCGGTGAAGCCGTCGCTGACGCAGGAGACGGTGGAGGGCGAAGGCACCTATGTGCTCGCCGAACAGACCGGCCACGTGCCGATGGTGGTGACGGCGTGGTCGGCGGACGGCGCGGCGGTGGACTGGCTCTTCTGCGAAAACGAGACCAATGTCCGGCGCCTGCACGGCATGGAGGGCGAAGGGCCTTTCAAGGACGGCTTCAACGATTACCTCGTGAACGGCGACGAGAACGCCATTCGTCGCGCTTCCGGCACGCGCGCGGCGGCTCATGTGCATCTGGCGCTGGAGCCGCACGGGCGCGCTGTGGTGTATCTGCGCTGGCGGCCCGAGTCGGCGCCCGACGCTGTGCCGCTCGACGCGGATGCCTTGTTCGAGCGCCGCATCGCCGAAGCGGATGAGTTCTACGGCGCGCTTCAGCACGATATCGCCGGCGTGGATCAGCGGCTCGTGCAGCGGCAGGCGCTGGCCGGCATGCTGTGGTCGAAGCAGTATTACCAGTTCGACGTCACCCGCTGGCTCGACGGCGATCCCTTGCAGCCCGAGCCGCCGAAGCAGCGGCGCTTCGGGCGCAATGTGGACTGGCGGCATCTGTGCAATGCCGACATCGTGTCGATGCCGGACAAATGGGAGTACCCGTGGTACGCATCGTGGGATCTCGCGTTCCACGCGGCGGCCTTCGCGCTGATCGATCCGGAATTCGCCAAGCGGCAATTGCTGCTGCTCGTGAAAGACCGCTATCAGCATCCGAACGGACAACTGCCTGCCTACGAATGGGCTTTCGGCGACGCCAATCCGCCCGTGCATGCGTGGGCCACGTGGCGGGTCTACGAGATCGACCGCGCGATCACCGGCAAGAGCGACCGCGACTTCCTCGAACTCGTGTTCCACAAGCTGCTGCTGAACTTCTCGTGGTGGGTCAACCGCAAGGACGCCGACGGCAAGAACATCTTCCAGGGCGGCTTTCTCGGGCTGGACAACATCGGCATCTTCGATCGTTCGTCGCCGCTGCCGACCGGCGGTCACATCGATCAGGCCGACGGCACCGCGTGGATGGCCGCCTATGCGCTCGACCTGATGCGCATCGCACTGGAACTGGCCTACGCGAACAAGGTGTTCATCGACATCGCGGTGAAGTTCTTCGAGCACTTCCTGTACATCGCCGAGGCCGTGAGCTGTGAAGACGATTGCGATACCGGCCTGTGGGACATGGAAGACGAGTTCTTCTACGACAAGCTGCGCCTGCCGGACGGCAGCAACGTGCCGATGCGCATCCGCTCGATCGTCGGGCTGAGTCCGCTGTTTGCCGTCCATGTGCTGGAGCCGCGCGTGCACGGCTCGCTGCCGGGACTGCGCGACCGCATGCACTGGTTCCTCGAACATCGTCCGGACCTGGCCAAGCTCGTATCGCGCTGGAACATCGCGGGGCGCGGCAACAGCGTGCTGCTGTCGCTGCTGCGGGGGCATCGCATGAAGGCGCTGCTCAAGCGGATGCTCGATGAAACCGAGTTCCTCTCGGATCACGGCGTGCGGGCGCTGTCGCGCGTCCATCTCGACAACCCGTTCGTCTTCTATCACAACAGCGAAAGCTTCAGCATCCGCTATCTGCCGGGCGAGTCGGACTCGCGCGTGTTCGGCGGCAATTCGAACTGGCGCGGTCCGGTGTGGATGCCGGTCAACTTCCTGCTGATTGAATCGATCCGCGAGTTCCACCGCTATTACGGCGACGACTTCCAGGTCGAATACCCGACCGGTTCAGGCCAGAAGTTCTCGCTTGCGCAGATCGCCGATGAACTCGCGCGCCGCGTGAGCACGCTGTTCCTGCTCAATGCGAATGGCGAGCGTCCGGTGATGCGTGCCTATCCGCAATTGCAGGCGGATCCGCGTTCACGCGATCTCGTGCTGTTTCACGAATACTTTCATGGCGACAATGGGCGCGGCGTCGGCGCTTCGCATCAAACGGGCTGGAGCGGACTGGTCGCGCTGCTGTTGCATCCGCATGCGTCGGGGCCGTCGGGCGTGGTGCCGCTTGCCGGCGAAGCCGATGCCGAAGTCCAGGAGTTCGCCGGGGCCAAGTAAGGCGGCGCGCAGCAGTTTCGGAATCGTCCGATGGCAGCGGGTTCTTCGTTTTCGTATGGTTGTTTCGAGGCAATCGAAGCGAGACCACGGAGAACACGATGAGTCATGCCATCAACCGGCACTCCGTGAGCGGCTACCGCCAGCGGCTGGGCGCCTGGAGTCAGGTCAGGATCGAACATGAGCATTGCCCGCCGTTCGCCATCGTGATGACGGTGTTCGGCTCGGCCATGACGGGCATCGTCTGGTTCAGCGGCAGGCTCCACAGTTTCGCCGGCGGCTGGATTGCCGGCGTGGCGATCTTCGCCGCGCTGGGCGGGTTCATCCACTGCCGTTTCAGCGGCACGCGGGCGTTCGAGAGACGCATCCGCCGCGTGGCGCTCAGGCAGAGACGGCAGCCATGGCAGCAGAGCGGCTCAGCAGCACCGGAATGGACTTCGAGGTCGGCGTACCCGCGCCATCCGCAACTGAAGACAGCGGCACGAGCGGATTCGTCTCCGGGTAGTACGCGCCGAGACAGCCGCGCGGAATGTCGTATTCCACCAGTGTGAAGCCGTTCACGCGGCGCTCCACGCCGTCGTCCCACACGCTCGTGATGTCCACGCGTTCGCCCGGCTCGAAGCCCAGCAGGTCGATGTCCTCGCGGTTCGCGAACAACACATGACGCTGGCCGTACACGCCTCGATAACGGTCATCGAGTCCGTAGATGGTCGTGTTGTATTGATCGTGCGAACGGGTCGTCATCAGCGTCATCAGGCGCTCGCCGTGACGCGCGCGGGCACGGTGAATCGGCGTGTCGTGCGCAATGGCATGCACGATGAACTGCGCCTTGCCGCTCGGCGTCTTCCACACCCGCTCGCGCGAGGCCACGCCCAGATGAAAGCCGCCCGGTTGCTTGAGGCGCTCGTTGTAGCGCCCGAAGCCGTCGATCACCTTTTCGATGCCGTCGCGGATCAGCGCGTAGTCGCCCGCTTGCGCGAGCCAGTCCACCTTCCTTGAACCGAGCGTCGCCTGCGCCATGCGCGCGACGATCGCCACCTCGGAGAGCAGGTTCGGCGAGGCCGGCTTGTTCATGCCGTAGGAGATGTGCACCATGCTCATCGAGTCCTCCACGGACACGCCTTGCGGCACGCCGTTTTGCAGATCGATTTCGGTGCGGCCGAGCGTCGGCAGGATCAGCGCGTCGCGGCCATGCACCAGATGGCTGCGGTTCAGCTTGGTCGTGATGTGCACGGTGAGGTCGCACGCGCGCATCGCTTCCCAGGTGCGCGGCGTGTCGGGCGTCGCGATCGAGAAGTTGCCGCCCAGGCCGATGAACACTTTCACCTTGCCTTCGAGCATCGCGTGGATGGTTTCGACCACATCGTAGCCATGCTCGCGCGGCGGCTCGAAGTCATAGGCCGCGCCGAGCCGGTCGAGAAAATCCTGGGTCGGCTTTTCTTCGATGCCTACCGTGCGGTCGCCCTGCACGTTCGAGTGGCCGCGCACCGGGCACAGCCCCGCGCCGCGCCGGCCGATATTGCCGCGCATCATCATCAGGTTCGACAGCAACTGGATGGTCGGCACCGAGTTCTTGTGCTGCGTGAGGCCCATGCCCCAGGTCGAGATGACGGCGCGGCCCTTCACGTAGATATCGGCGAGATTCAGCAGGTCGTCACGCTCAACGCCCGATTCCGCGAGGATCGCGTCCCAGCTTTCGGCGCGCAGGTCGTCGGCGAAGGCGTCGAAATTCACCGTGTGCTCCGCGATGAACGCGACATCCAGCACGCGTTCGCCGCCGTTCGCGACGGCTGCGTCATCCAGTTCGATCACGCGCTTGGCCACGCCCTTGATGAGCGCGAAGTCGCCGCCCACCTTCGGGCGGATGAACACCGAACTGATCTTCACGCCCTTCGGCGACAGCATGTCGAGCGTGTGTTGCGGGCTCGCGAAGCGTTCGAGACCGCGCTCCTTCAGCGGGTTGATCGACACGATGGTCGCGCCGCGCTTCGCGCACTCGCGCAGTTCGCCGAGCATGCGCGGATGGTTCGTCGCGGGATTCTGGCCGAACAGCAGCAGCGTGTCGGCGTGCTCGAAGTCGTCGAGCGTGACCGTGCCCTTGCCGACGCCCACCGTATGCGGCAGGCCGCGGCTCGTCGCCTCGTGACACATGTTCGAGCAGTCGGGGAAGTTGTTGGTGCCGTACATGCGCACGAACAACTGGTACAGGAACGCGGCTTCGTTGCTGGCGCGGCCCGAGGTGTAGAAAGCGGCGCGATCGGGATCGTCGAGTTGCTTCAGGTGCGACGCGATCAGTTCGAACGCATCGTTCCATTCGATCGGCACGTAACGGTCGCGCTTCGCATCGTAGACGAGCGGGTCGGTCAGGCGGCCGTGCTGCTCCAGTTCATAGTCGGTCTGCGCCATCAGCGCACTCACCGTGTGCTGCTCGAAGAACGCAGGCGTCACGCGCTTGCTGGTCGCTTCGGCGGCAACGGCTTTCACGCCGTTCTCGCAGAACTCGAAAGTCGAGCCGTGCTCGCGGTCGGGCCATGCGCAGCCGGGGCAATCGAAGCCGTCGGGCTGATTCTGCTTGAAGAGTGTCCGGTAGTTCCCGCCCGCCACGCGCTCCTTGACGAGGTTGATGGCAACCTGCTTCAACGCGCCCCAGCCCGCGGCAGGGTGCGTATAAGGTTCGATGCGGGCTTCGGGCTTCTTCATGGCGTTCGGATCAGGCAGAGCATGCAATGAGAAGAAGCCTACTGTGTCCCGAAACGAACGCGGCGCACAGAAAAAGAGAAATCCGAGGGATACAGTTGCGGCATTTTGCCCTAGACTGCGAAGTCAGGCCCGCCGCGAAGTCTCCAAGGAACAGCGCCCAGTGAAACTCTACGAAAAGCTCGCCGACGAAATCGAGGAAGCCGTGCGCCGCGGCGTATTCGCGGCGGGGGAGAAGATCGCGTCGGTGCGGCAGGCGAGCCAGCAGCACGGTGTGAGCATCAAGACGGTGCTGCACGCCTACGCGATCCTCGAAAGCCGCGGCGTGCTGGAGACGCGGCCGCAGTCCGGCTATTTCGTGCGCACGAAACCGCCGGCGGGCGTGGCGCATGCCGCGCCGAAGCGGGTGAGCGCCACGGCGTCGGAAGTGGATGTCAGCCGGCTGGTGCTCTCGACGCTGCGCAGCATCCGCGCACATGACGCCGTGCCGTTCGGCTCGCCGTATCCAGACCCGGAGCCGTTTCCGTGGCGGCGCATCAACCAGTATGCGAACGCCATCGCGCGGCGCCATTCGAGCTGGAATCTGATCGACGACCTGCCGCCCGGCAATCCCGAACTGATCCGGCAGATTGCGCGGCGTTACGCGGAGAACGGCGTGCCGGTGAATCCGGAGGAGGTCGTCATCACGGTCGGGGCGACCGAGGCGATCAACCTGAGCCTCCAGGCGGTCGCGAAGCCGGGCGATACGGTCGCGGTCGAGTCGCCGACCTATTACGCGATGCTGCACGCAATCGAGCGCCTCGGCATGCGTGCGATCGAAGTGCCGACGCATCCCGTCGACGGCATCGATGTCGAGGCGCTGGCGCAGATCATCGCGAAGCGCAAGATTGCCGCGTGCATGGTGATGCCGAACTTCCAGAATCCGCTCGGCTTCCAGATGCCCGACGACCGCAAGCGCGCGCTCGTCGACCTGCTCACGGAGCACGACATCCCGGTCATCGAGAACGATGTCTATCAGGAGCTCTACTACGGCGACACGCGCCCGACCACGCTCAAGAACTTCGACACCAAGGGTCTCGTGCTGCATTGCGCGTCGTTCTCGAAGAGCCTGACGGCGTCCTACCGGATCGGCTGGGCGATGCCGGGGCGCTACCGTGCGCAGGTCGAGAAGCTCAAGTTCCTCAACACGCTGACGACGCCGTCCGTGCCGCAGATCGCCATCGCCGATTATCTGCGCCAGGACGGCTACGACCGCCATCTGCGGCGCGTGCGGCGGCTTTACCGGCAGCAGGCGCGCATCATGACCGCGCTGGTCGAGCGCTTCTTTCCGGCGGGCACGCGCACCTCGGCGCCGCAGGGCGGCTATGTGCTGTGGGTGGAACTGCCGGAGCGCGTCGATTCGATGCGGCTTTATCGCGCGGCGCTCGACTGCGGCATCACGGTCGGGCCGGGTTATATGTTTTCGACACGCAATGCATTCAGCCACTACATCCGGCTCAACTACAGTTATCCGTGGACGGCGCAGAGCGAAGCCGCGTTGCGGCGGCTGGGGGCGCTGGCCGGCGAGCTCGCGGCGCATGGTGAGAAAGGAGACAGAATATGAGCGACGACATCGATCCGGCGCTGGTCGCCGTGCTGGAACAACTGTGGCGCGCGCGGGAAGGCACGCCGCAGCGCGCCTGGTCGCTGGCAAAACTGGCGAAGCAGGCCGGGCTGCCGATGAGCGCGCTCAGACGTCAGTTGACCGGGCTCGAAGAAGCGGGGCTGGCGCAGATGAACATGAACGAAGACGGCACCGGCAGCGCGTGGCTCAGCGAGCAGGGCGAGACCTTGTGCCAAGCGGCGTTCGGGGCGGGATGAAGCGGGTCGGCGCAAGTTCGTCGCAAGCCCGTTCAACACCGTACGCTCTCTCGAAACCGTGGACATCCACATCACACTGCACGGCCGTCGCGACCTCACCGGCCAGATCTATGCGCAACTGCGCGCGGGTATCGTCGAAGGACGGCTCGCCGCGCACGCGCGCCTGCCGTCCACGCGCGATCTCGCGGCCCAGCTCGGCGTGTCGCGCAAGACCACGCTCGACGTCTTCGAGCGCCTGATCGCCGAAGGTTTTTTGCGCACCCGCGCGGGCGACGGCACCTTCGTCGCCGATGGCCTCGCACGCCTGCCCGGCGCGCGCGCCGAACCGCAGTCGGCCCGTGCGCGTGCCGCCGGCATCTGGCGCCAGCTGCCCGAGCGCATGACCATGCCGATGCCGCCCGCCGGCGAACCGCTCGAATGCGACTTCAAGGGCGGCGTGACCGACCGGACGCTGTTTCCGCACGACGCCTGGCGCCGCTGCGTCAACCGCGCGCTGCGCGCGCAGGCGCGTGCGGGCGGCGGCGTGGCGGGCTATCGCGATCCGGGCGGCGAGCAGGAATTGCGGCTGGGCATTGCGCGCTATCTCGCGTTCAGCCGCGCGGTGGCCTGCAACTGGCAGGACGTGCTGGTCACGCAGGGCGCGCAACAGGCGCTTGATCTGCTGGCGCGCGTCGTGATCCGTCCGGGCGATGTCGTCGCGGTAGAGGAACCGGGTTATCCGCCGGCACGCGCACTGTTCGCGTCGATGGGCGCGCGGCTCGCGCATGTGCCGGTGGACGGCGAGGGCATCGTCGTGAGCAGGCTGCCGCGCAACACGCGGCTCGTCTACGTGACGCCGTCGCACCAGTTCCCGCTCGGCATGCCGATGAGTCTCGAACGGCGCGTCGCGTTGCTCGCATGGGCGGCGCGGCGCGGGGCGGTGATCGTCGAGGACGACTACGACGGCGAGTTCCGCTTCGAGGGACGGCCGATGGAGTCGCTCAAGAGTCTGGATCATGCGGGCGTGGTGGCGTATGTCGGCACCTTTTCGAAGACGCTCTTTCCCGATCTGAGGCTCGGCTACGTGGTGCCGCCGCCGAGCTTGTCAGTGCCGCTATGGCAGGCCCGGCAGATCTGCGACTGGCACGGCTGCATGCTGACGCAGACGGCGCTCGGCGCATTCATGCTCGACGGCGACTTCGCGCGGCATCTGCGGCGCATGCACAAGGCCTATGCCGGGCGCCGCGCTCGCCTGCTCGCGCATCTCAATGGCGCGCTCGCGCCGTGGTTCGAGCCGCTGCCGGCGTCGGCGGGCATTCATCTGGTCGCGCGGCTCAAGGCGCCGTGGCGCGAGGAAGAGGTGGTCGCGGCGGCGCGGGGCGTGTCGGTGGGGATTGCCGGAATACGCGGCTTTCATGCAGGCCAGCCGACGCAGCAAGGCGTGCTGCTGGGTTATGGCGGAACGGCGGAAGCGGTCATCGAAGACGGGATGACGCGGCTTGCGGCGTTGATGAGCGCCGGAGGAGTCAATCGACGTTCGTGACCATGCCGGGAATCTCGAGCACCGGCAGGTCGCCCAGGTTGTCCCTCGCCAGCCGTATGGCTTCGGCGATGAGCGCCTCCTTGTTCGTATTCGGAAACACCGCCTTGCTCTCACCCCGGGCGCGAAAGATTGCCGCGATTTCGACCGGCGCGGTCTTGAGGAGCCGTTCGCTGCCGAACGAGCCACGCTGGATGAAGACATCGGGACGCGTCATCACGATGACTTCGTTGTGTTCCTGATGAAGTCTGCGAGTGTGTTCGAGCACGTCCTCGGGCGAGATGATGGGATAGCGGTCCGCCTGGTCGAGAATATGCCGCATCAGAAGGCCGTTGCGTCCATGCGCGGGCATGGCCTTGATTCGGGCGGCCAGACTTGGAATCAACCAGTTTCGCTGACGATCGAGATTACCGTTGTTGCCATCGAAATCCATGTCCCTGAACGACGTCAGCAGGATGTTCTGCTTCGGAACGCGCAACGCGAAACCCACCGTTGCATAGGTGAAGCAGTTGTTCTCGTCGATGACGCTGGCGCTGATCGTGTCCCACTGATTCAACGCCATCGTCCCCTCGCGAAAAAGCTGCATGCCGTTTTCGCGTTCGAGTTCGCCGCAGTGGACCGTGTGCACGAGCAGGCGAAACGCCGCGTAATCGCTGTTTTCGAGTGTCTTGGGATCTGAAAATGCCGAGTCGTCCCACGCCTCCAGATCCGCCGATGGAACGTCCGGCAACGGCGGTGTATGGGTGGCCAGGATCTCCGGCTCGAGCATGCTTCGGCGCGTGCGTACTCCTGGTGCGGCAGTCTTCTTCCTGCTGAGCGAGGCGCGGCTCAACGGCAGGCAATAGCAGGATCTGGGCACGGTCACGGCTCCTTCGGGTCATCGCCAACCCGTGTGCAGGTTGTACCCTGAAACCATGTCTCAAAAAATGCTTTCCTGGCGATGCGCACGCATGGCCGCGACTGTTTCCGTTTGCGATGCACGCGCCTTCGGATCATTCTCCATGCGCTGCCGGCCACGCGCGTCGATCACGGTGGCCGGTTCCGTCGGCGTCGCGGCGTGTCACTGATCGCACAACAGCAGCAGCTTCTCCTGCGCCGAACACGACGCCTTCTTCACGCGCTGCACCGTTCCATCCTGCTGACGCGCCGACACCTGGCGTGTCGGATTCTGCGACTGCTCCGCCGCCGCCGTGCGTTGCGCGATGCAGGCGCGCAGGTGCTTTTCCATCGGGGGATAGTATTTCCAGCCGCGGGTGAGCGGCGGCAGTTCGAGATGCACCTGCTTCCACTTCGGATGACCTTGTGCCTGCAGCGTGTCGAAGTTGGTGCACAGCGAATCCGCGAACTTCGACAGCGCGCCGACCGTACCGCGCAGACCATAGTCGTAGGTCACGAGAAAGGCCTTGACGGTGAGCGTCGGCGTGTCTTCCTGGATCCAGTTCGGATAACTGGACGTGCGGATCGTGGCAGGGAAGTAGGTTTGCTTCGCGCGCGCGGTTTCGGGGGCGCTGGCGTCGAGACGCAGCAGCTTGATCTGCTTCAGCAATTCCGGGTTCATGTCCTGGAACAGCTTGGCCGGCTGGCCCGCGACGATCACCGCCACGTCGATCTTGCCGACGATCAGCTTCGCGAGCGAATCCTCGTTGTTGAGATGCTGCTCGTTGGCATCGGCGATCGGTTCGCCGAACATCAGCCGGTACAGCGTCTCGGCCGACTGCGCCGTGCCGCTGCCGATCGGCCCGACGCTGATGTTCTTGCCCTTGATCTCCTGGATGTTCTTCATCGGCGAATCGGCCCGCGCGACGAAATAGATCTCCTCGTCGTAGAGCGGCATGATGAGCCGCAGCGGCTTGATGATCTTGCCGGCTTCCGCGTTGCCGGAGGTCGCCATGTCCATGTACGCCTGATACACGTCCGATTGCACCAGCGCGAACTTCACACCCGGCTCGTAGCGCATGCGCTGAACGTTTTCGGCCGAGCCCTTCGACGGCAGCACGTCGAGTTCGATGCCCGCTGGTTCGGCCACGTACTTCGACAGATCCTGTCCGATCTGGATATAGGTGCCGCGCTCCTGACCCGTGGTGATCTTGTAGGGGATGGGATCGGCCGCGAAACTGGCTGACGCGCCGGCGAACCCGGTGATCCCCGTGATGGCGACGAGCGCAAGGAGGCCCCGCGCGGCATTGCCCATGCGTTGTTGGATGAACATGATGGTCCCTTGGTCGGTGTTGGACGGCTGCTCTGAAACTCGCGCGTGGCCGCTACGAAGAAAGTCTCGCGTACGCCTGGCGCGCAATCCGGTCGTGCGCGGTCACTCACATGCGGCCCGAGGCGCGTTGCGCGAGAGGCGGTGTGTGCCGTGCGTCGTCGTTGTCGGTGCTTTAGGTGCTGTCTCTGCTGGTCTGGCTGCTACGGATGCTTCCGCTGTCTCTGCTCTTTTTTTCTGCTGCTCGTTCTTGGCGTGGCGCTCGTGATTCTTTTTTCTTGTGCGCCGATCAGGCTTGCTGCTGATCTCTCGTCGTGTCTGGTGTGTTGTTGCTTGCTGCTGTTTGCCGTTGTTTGCTCTGTGCTCTGTGCTGATCGCTTATTGCGAGGGCTTCTGGCTTCGGCTCGAGTCGCCGCTGCTGCTCCAGCCATACTGTTTGATGGCGCGTTCGAGCTCCTCGGATTTGTCGGAGTCGAGATGGGTGCCCGCTGGCATGGCGCCAAATTGCGGCGAGGCCGCCGTCGCGACGGGCTGCGCACTGCGCGTCGCGACGGCCGGCGTCGTGGCGGGGCTGGCGGTCGTTGCCGTCGCTGTCGCCGTTGCCGCGGTGGTCGCCGAGCGCGGCGCGACGACGTTCGGCATGGGCTGGGCGACCGCCACCGGCGGCCTCGGCACGGCGGCCGAGATGGCGGCCGGTGTCGTCGCGGCCGGTGTGGGGACGGTAAGCGCGGACGGCTCAATCGAACTGCTTTGTCCCGTCGATTGCGGTGGCCGCGGTACCGCCGACCGCACGGCGGGCGCCGCCTGTTGCTGTTGCGGCGGGTCTTCGCCGAGGTAGTAGGGCGTGCGCGGACTGGCGGCGCGCGCGGCGGGCTGAGCGGACTGTCCGGACTGTACGGAGGACTTCGGCTCTTCCTCGCCGAGGTAATAAGGCGCGCGCGGCGCTGCCGCTTGCGCTGCCGGAGCCGGGGCGGTTCTGACAGCCGCTTGCGCGGGCGCCTGTGCCGGTGCGGCGGCCTGCGTCTGCACGGGCGGTGCAGCCTGCGCGGCCGGAGCCGGGGTGGTTCTGACAGTCGGCTGCGCGGGCGCCTGGACCGCTGCCTGCGTCTGCGCGGGCGTCTGTGCCTGGACCTGTGCCGGAGGCGCGACCACCGCAGGCGCGGGCACCTTTGTGACGACCGAGGGCGACGGCGCGACCGTCGCCGCCGTGATCGCATTGGTCGCCACCTGGCCGCGCGCGAATTTCTCCGCACGCGAATCGTAGGCTGTGTCGGACCGCGCTTCTTCCGCAGCCGCGCGCGCGGCCGCGCTGCGTTGCGCCGCGCGCTGCCGCTCGGCGGCTCTCTGCGCGCTGCTGCCCGGCTTCGTCGCGGGCGACGCTGCTGCAACGTTTGCCTGCGCAGGAACGCCGACGGCCGGTCTGGGCGTCGTGTCGGCGGCGTTCACGGAGGGTGCAGGGGCGGTTGCATTGGCCGCAGGGACGGCCGGCGTCCTCTTCGCCAGCGCCGCCGATGCGCTCGGCGCCAGCCAGCCCGCGTGCGAGATCACACGCTCCAGCATGGCCTGCGATTCGACGTTGCCGCCGTCGAGCGCCAGCGCCTCGCCCGCGTTCTGCTGCACGCATGCCCATGCGGACGTCCGTTCGCAGGCGC
Source organism: Caballeronia sp. LZ065 (assembly GCF_031450975.1). NCBI lineage: Bacteria > Pseudomonadati > Pseudomonadota > Betaproteobacteria > Burkholderiales > Burkholderiaceae > Caballeronia > Caballeronia sp. LZ065. The sequence continues at coordinate 886,291 of NZ_JARUXV010000004.1, read as the reverse complement.
GCGCCAGTTGCAGCGCGGCATCGCGTTGCAGTTCGCGCTTGACCAGTTCGTCCTTGAGCGTTTCATATTCCTCGCGCGCCTGCTGCTGCACGGGAAGCGCCTTGAGGCGCGCGCGGGCGGCGCCGAGATCGTGCTGGTCGAGGGCAGTACGCGCGCCGCTCAGCGGATCGCCGGAAGCCAGCGCGCGGGGGGCGGACGGAGCGCGCCGGGCAGGCGTGGCGGGAACGATGGCGTTATTCAACGTGTTGGCCGTGTCAATGGCGCCACGCGCCAGCGAACCCATCTTCGAATCGATCACGCCGGAGACGCTGTGATCGGCGGAGGCGGCATTGTCGCCGCCCGAGGTGCCGGACTCTTGCAGATAGAACGCCGCGCCGGCCAGCAGCACGCCGGCGCAGGCAGCCGCGACGAGCGTCTTGTTGCGGCTCCAGCGGTCGGATCCAGGCATGGCGTCGGGGTCGTTGCTGGAATCGGCGTAGGTGCTGCGGGCGTGCATCTCGGCACGCCGCGTGCGGTACTCCGCCGCTTTCTGCGCGATGCGTTCGCTGGCGCGCTTCGCATCCCAAGCCGGCCAGCCGGGCCGCAGCGTGGGCTCGGCACGATCAGCGCCGCCGAGGGACGCACCGGCTGAAGCTGAGGCTGCCGCAGAGGCCGAAGCCGAAGCCGTCTGCTCGAACATGCCGGCATTGGCCGAGGCCGGAACAGCGGCGCGCCTGGCGCCGCGCGCGGCAGTGCGGTCCGCGCCGCAATTGGGACAGCTGTCAGCGTTCTTGCGCATCGTGCTGCCACACCGCTGGCAGACGACAGAGAACATTGATGCAGGAAACGTCAAACGCGTGGTCATGCTTGAAGCCCTCGAAGGACATGTGCGTGAGGTTGCCTGTTCGCGTGGCCGCCGGATGCGCGCTCAAGCGGCATCTCAACATCGGGACCCAAGTCCCGCAGCAGCAATCCTTCGTACGGTTTCCTCGCGTGGCATACCGCGAGTGGAAACGTCAGCCCGAATATGGTTCAACCGCTTTCGGACGTCAATTGCCTTTCGCACCTATCTCGGGCCGTCGAATCAAGAGTGACTCACGCGGCGAAACGGTCTGTTGGCCGTCCCGCTGCCTCGTATCGTGCCCGGACACGTCACGCGGTGTCCGGCACATGGCCCGGATATGGATGTCAAAGCGTCGGATCGCTACGGATGGGCGGCGCCCGAGCAGGCATCGCGCGATACGTCTCGCTCTCTCGCTCACTATGTTTCTGACATTTTGGGATCGGCCCGGCGGTTTTGAGCCGCCATTCCTTAGCCGTTTGCCGACAAGGGGGCGTGACTGAAGGATAAACCACTGATGGCAAAGCAAATCGCGCGTGTCATGGCTGGCGACATCTGAAACGTCTTGTTGCATCTCGCCGACGCGTCGCTCGAGACCCTTGCGGCCGCAGCGCAAAACGGCTTTCTCAGGGTTCCGAAGCATTGTCCGGAAGGCGATCGTTATTGCTCAACGCGCTGCCCCAAAACAACACGGGCCGCTGCGCGCATGATGCGCGGCGGCCCGTGCCCAAGCGTTGAAAGACCTTACTTCGCCAGTTGCAGCGTACCGTCGATACGGCGGTTCAGGCCCAGCGGATTTTCCGTCTTGAGCGCGTCGGGCAGCAGTGCGTCAGGCAGGTCCTGATAGCTGACCGGACGCAGGAAGCGATTGATGGCGAGGCTGCCGACCGAGGTCGAGCGGCCGTCCGCCGTCGACGGATACGGGCCGCCGTGCACCATCGCGTGACCGACTTCCACGCCCGTGCCGAAACCGTTCACCAGGATGCGGCCGGTGCGGCGTTCGAGCGCGGGCAGGAAGCTGCGTGCGTCGGCGTGATCGGCATCATCGATATGCAGCGCCGCGGTCAGCTGGCCTTCCAGCGACTCGATCAGCTCGCGCATCGCGGCGAGGTCCGGGCAGCGCACCACCAGCGACGACGCCCCGAAAATCTCTTCCTGCAACTCATGGCTCTTGCGGAACGCATCGGCGGTCGTCACGAACAGCGCCGACTGGCCCTGGTTCTCGCCCTTCTGCTCGACGCCAAGCGCGGCGGTCGTCACGCCCGCGTGCTCGGCGGCGCGCGTCACGGCGCCTTGATAGGCCTTGCAGATGCCCGGCGTCAGCATGGTCTGCGCGGCCGTTTCCTTGAGCGCCGTCGCGGCGGCGGCGATGAACGCGTCGAGGTCGGGACCGTCGATGGCGAGCACCAGGCCCGGATTCGTACAGAACTGGCCGGCGCCCATCACGAGCGAACCCACGAACGCCTTGGCGATGCCTTCCGCGCGGTTCTTCAGCGCGCTCGGGAACAGCACAACCGGGTTGATGCTGCTCATTTCAGCGTAGACGGGAATCGGTTCGGCGCGTGCTGCGGCGAGCTTCATCAGCGCCGTGCCGCCGCCGCGCGAGCCCGTGAAGCCGGCTGCCTTGATGCGGTTGTCCTTGACGAGACCCTGGCCGATGTCGCGGCCGCTGTCGAACAGCAGCGAGAACGTGCCTTCGGGCATGCCGCAATCCTTCACGGCTTTTTGCAGCGCGCGGCCGACGAGTTCCGAGGTGCCCGGGTGCGCCGAGTGTGCCTTCACGATGACCGGGCAGCCGGCGGCCAGCGCCGATGCGGTGTCGCCGCCGGCGACCGAGAACGCGAGCGGGAAGTTGCTCGCACCGAACACGGCGACCGGACCCACGCCGATATGACGCAGACGCAGATCGACGCGCGGCAGCGGCTTGCGTTCCGGCTGGGCCGGATCGATGCGCACGCCGAGGAAATCGCCGTTGCGGACGACGCCCGCGAACATGCGCAGCTGGCCGACGGTGCGGCCGCGCTCGCCTTCGATACGCGCGCGCGGCAGGCCGCTTTCCATCATGCAGCGCTCGATCAGGTCGTCGCCGATGTCGAGGATGTTCTGCGCGATGGTTTCGAGGAAGGTGGCGCGGGCTTCGGGCGAGGTTTCGCGATATTGATCGAACGCGGTCCATGCGAGCGCGCACGCGCGTTCGAGGTCGTCGGCCGTGGCGCCGCCGAAAGCCGGTTCGATGGCCGCGCCGGTCGATGCATTGACGGCCTTGATGGAGCCGTTCGAGCCGAAGCGCGATTCCTGGCCGATGAGCAGATTGCCTGTGAGTTGCATGATGTCTCGTCCTTGCTGGAATGGATTCATGGCGGTCGTTGTCGCCGGTTGTACGATGACCGCTCCCTGCGGCGACTATACGGCCTCCGGAGCCGGGCTGTATAGTGAAACCTTTCCATCGCATGATCGCTTTCAGGAATCACCCCGGACGCGCGGGACGCGTCGGGCGGGGCGCCAGACCATGAAGAACACATTGGACGTGCTGATGTCGCGGCTGCGCATGAAGCAGCTGCAATTGCTGATCGCGCTGGACGACCACAAATCGCTGCACAAGGCGTCGAGCGCGATGGCCATGACGCAGTCCGCCGCCAGCAAGGCGCTGGCCGAACTCGAATCGATGCTGGAAGCGCCGCTGTTCGAGCGCGCCAAGACCGGGCTGATTCCGAATCCCTTCGGCCGCTGCGTGGTGCGTTATGCGCGCGTGCTGGCCGCCGATCTGAATTCGCTATGTCATGAATTCGCGCAGATCCGCGCGGGGACGGGCGGACGCCTGACGGTCGGCACCATCATGGGCGCGGTGCCGGGCGTGGTCGCGCCGATCGTCAACGAGATGCATGCGAAACATCCCGATCTCGCCATCGAAGTGCTCGAGGACACGAGCGCGCGCATGCTGCCGATGCTCGACGACGGCCGTGTCGATCTCGTCATCGGCCGCTCCAGCGTGTCCGATCAGCCGTCGAAATATCACTATCAGCCGCTGATGGACGAACCGTTGTGCATCGTCGTCGGGCAGGGGCACGAGCGCACCGGCGCGCGCGAAGTGGGCTTCGCCGATCTCGCGCACTACCGCTGGGTGACCTATCCCACCTACATGCCGATGAGCGCGTTGCTCGAACGCGAACTGGACCTCGCCGGCCTGCCGATGCCGGTCAATCCCATCTCCACGGCCTCGCCGCTGCTGACGGTGAGCCTGCTCAAGCAAAGCGCCGAACTGGTGTCGATCCTGCCCGCAAGCGTGGCCCGCGAGTTCGAGCGCCACGGCATGCTGCGCATCCTGCCGGTGCGGATGAAGTCCAAGTCGCAGACATTCGGCATCGTGACGCGCAAGGGCGGAGCGCTGTCGCCGGCTGCGCGGCAGTTCGCGCAGATGTTGCGCGAACAGAGCCGCGTGCAGTGAAGTTCAGCGCTCTCAGCGCGTGGCGACGATGAACAGACGCGGAAAGGGCAGCAGCACGGTGCCGTCGTCCTGCACCGTATAAGCCGTGCGCAGGCCCGCGCGATAGCGTTCGAGGAAGGCCATGCCTTCGTCTGCGTCGAGCTTCGCGAGGAACGGCCGCAGCGCGCTGCCCTTGAACCATTCCACGATGCCTTCAATGCCGCCTTCGAGCGGATGGTGATACGTGGTGCGCCATACGTCGACCTGCGCGCAGTGCGGCTTGAGCCGCATGTAGTACCAGTCGGCGCCGTGCCGCGCCGTGCGCTCGACGCCTTCGAGCTTGCCGCGCCAGGGGCCGTCGGCGGCGGCTGCGCGCATCGCCTGGTGCGCGGGTTCGTCGAGATTGTCGGGCATCTGCACCGCCAGCCGCCCGCCCGGCGTGAGCCTGGCCGCGAGCGAAGGAAACAGCGTCGCGTGATCGGGCAGCCATTGCAGTGAGGCGTTCGCGAGAATCAGGTCGTAAAGGCTGTCGGTGCGCCATGCGCCGATGTCAGCAAGCTCGAACGCAATCTGCGGCAGGCGCTTGCGCGCGGCGGCGATCATGTCGGCGGAGTTGTCGATGGCGGTGATGCGGGCGTCAGGCGCGAAGTCGAGCAGCGTCTGCGTCGAGTTGCCCGGGCCGCAGCCGAGGTCCACGGCCGTGCGCGCCGTCGCGGCATGCGTGGCACTGAGCAGGTCGCGCACGGGGCGCGTGCGCTGTTCCTCGAACACTGAGTATTGCGCGGCTTGCCAGTCCGCCGATGGCGTCGTCATGTCAGGCTCCATTCATGTGGGTGGGAAGATGGCGACATCCGAAAGGATACAGATCCGTACACGGGCCTCACCTGATGCTCGCCGTTGCTCTTCGAGAGCATGCTTGCCCGGCGCACGTACAGCTTACCGATACGCTCATCGTAAAGCTCACGTTATCGCTCGGGATTACCCCTTCGCGAACAGGCATCGTCCTATACTGGCGTGGCGTTCGCGGGCGGCCGGCGATGACAGGCAAGCCGCACCGGCGCAGTGCTTTCGACTGTAAATCAAGGCCACCTTGCGCGGCTTCATGCGGCGCCCTCAAAACGGAAATCGGCAGATGAGCGACACGTCAGTCGGCAGCTCGAACGGCCTCGTGGCCGCGCTGCGCGCACAGCAGCAGACGCTTACCGAGCAATGGATGAAGCTCGTGTTCGGCGATCAGGAAGTCGAGCACTCCGACCAGCTCACCTACCGGCAGCTCGCGGATCATCTGCCGGACATCTTCAACGAAATCTGCATCGTGCTGGAATCGCGTAACATGCGCGACCAGGAAGGCGCCATCGAACGCAATGCGCGCCAGCATGGGCAATGGCGCTGGCAGCAGGGCTATCGGGTCGACGAGCTGGTGCGCGAACTCGATCTGTTCCGCCAGGTGTTGCTGCTCGCGATCGGCGACTACGCGACCACCCATGACGATTTCTCGCGCGCCGACGAAGAGCACGCGCGCCTGATGACCGACGAAGTGGTGAGCTTCGTCACGCTGGCATCGATCCGCGAGGCGGTGGGCGAGCGCGACCGCAAGCTCGACGAATATACCGGCATGCTCGAACGCGCCAACTATGAGCTGACGCTCAGGCAGAAGCTCATCAGCGAACTGTATGAAACGCGTATGCAGGTGACGCGCCGCGTCGCGCATGACTTGCGCAATTTTCTCAATGTGTTCTCCACGGCGCTGCAGCTGGCATCGCGTTCCCCGGCGAAGCGCGACACGGCGCTCGGACTCGCGAACCGGCAAGTCGCCGACATGGCGACGCTCGTCGACGAAATGGTCGAATACTCGAAGGTTCTCGGCGACGATTCGCTGCTGACGGTGGAGCCGTTCGATCCCGTCGGCCTGTTCGACGAACTGATGCAGTCCTGCCGCGTGTCCACCGAGGCGAAGGGGCTCAAGCTCATCGGCCAGCTCGATGCCGAACTCGGCGCGGTGACGTCGAACCGCCTGAAGGTGAAGCAGGTCGCGCTGAATCTGCTGTCGAACGCGATCAAATACACGTCGGCGGGGGAGATCGTGTTCTCCATGACCGCCGTGCCGGGCGAGCGCTGGAAGCTGCTGGTCGCGGACACGGGCGTCGGCATTGGCCCGGACGATCAGGAGCGTGTGTTCGAGGAGTTCGAGCGCGCCGCCGATGACGACATTCCCGGCGCGGGACTCGGCCTGGCGATCGTCAAGGAACTGTCGCGGGCGCTCGATGGCGAGTTGCGTTTCGACTCGGCGAAAGGTCGCGGCAGCGTGTTCGAGGTGACGTTTCCGCTGGTGCTCAAACCGAAGCCGCCGAAGAACGCGGCCTCCTGAATTCAAGCCTCAATGCAAAAAAGCGAACGGGTTGCCCCGTTCGCTTCCAATCTTCGTGACAACGGCACGCATGCGAGGCATGCGGGCCGCGAGCATTACGCCGTCACGGCTTCTTCGACCACGGCTTCATCGTCCACCGACGAGCGGATCAGATGGTCGAACGCGGAGAGCGATGCCTTCGCGCCTTCGCCGACCGCGATCACGATCTGCTTGTACGGCACCGTGGTGACGTCGCCGGCGGCGAACACGCCCGGCAGCGAGGTCGCGCCCTTCGCATCGACGACGATCTCGCCGTGCTTCGACAGCTCCACCGTGCCCTTGAGCCACTCGGTGTTCGGCACCAGGCCGATCTGCACGAACACGCCTTCCAGTTCCACGCGATGGCTGTCGCCCGACGCGCGGTCCGTGTAGGCCAGCGCGTTGACCTTCTTGCCGTCGCCGAATATTTCCGTGGTTTGCGCGTTCGTCACGATGGTCACGTTCGACAGGCTCCGCAGCTTCTTCTGCAACACGGCGTCGGCGCGCAGCTCGGTGCCGAACTCGATCAGCGTCACCGCCGCGACCAGACCCGCGAGGTCGATGGCCGCTTCCACGCCCGAGTTGCCGCCGCCGATCACCGCGACGCGCTTGCCCTTGAAGAGCGGGCCGTCGCAATGCGGGCAGTAGGCCACGCCGCGGCCGCGATACTCGCGCTCGCCCGGCACGTTGATTTCGCGCCAGCGCGCGCCGGTCGAGAGAATCACGGTCTTCGCCTTCAGCACCGCGCCGCTCGCGAGATGGATCTCGTTGATGCGGCCCGGCACGAGCTTGTCGGCGCGCTGCACGTCCATCACGTCGACTTCGTGGCTCTTGACGTGCTGTTCGAGCGCGGTGGCGAACTTCGGTCCTTCGGTTTCCTTCACCGAGACGAAGTTTTCGATGGCCATCGTGTCCAGCGTCTGGCCGCCGAAGCGTTCCGCGACGACGCCCGTTGCAATGCCCTTGCGCGCCGCGTAGATCGCGGCCGCCGCGCCAGCAGGGCCGCCGCCGACGATCAGCACGTCGAACACCGGCTTGTTTTCCATTTCCTTCGCGGCGCGGGCAGGCGCGTCGGTGTCGAGCTTGGCGAGGATTTCCTTCACGCCGCTGCGGCCCGAGCCGAAGCTTGTGCCGTTGAGGAACATCGTCGGCACGGCCATGACCTGACGGTCTTCCACTTCCTTCTGAAAGAGCGCGCCGTCGATGGCCACGTGCTTGATGCGCGGATTGATGAGCGCCATCATGTTCAGCGCCTGCACGACCTCCGGGCAGTTCTGGCACGTCAGCGAGAAATACGTTTCGAACGCGAAGTCGCCATCGAGATTGCGGATCTGTTCGACGGTCGTGTCGTCGAGCTTCATCGGATGGCCGCCGGTCTGCAACAGCGCCAGCACGAGCGACGTGAATTCGTGGCCCATCGGGATGCCGGCGAACTGGATGCCCGCGGGCTTGCCGGGTTCGCCGATGGTGAACGACGGCCGGCGTGCGTCCGCATCATCTTTCTGGACGACGCTGATCCGCGAGGACAGCGAGGCGATGTCGTCGAGCAGGCCTTTCAGCTCGCGCGACTTGTCGCCGTCGTCGAGGAAGGCGACGAGTTCGATCGGCCGGGTGACCTTTTCCAAATAGGCTTTCAACTGATTCTTGAGGTTGGCGTCGAGCATGGCGAGGTCCGTTCCGTGACTGGTACAGGCGTGCTTCGATACGGCGCTGAAGTTTTCAGCGCCGCAGCGTAAGCGTTGGGGTATTGCTGGACGCGCCGCTTGCGCGCGGTGCGTCCCATTCGACTCGCTAGAGGCGCGGGTCTTAGATCTTGCCGATCAGGTCGAGCGACGGGGTCAGCGTTTCAGCGCCCGGCGTCCACTTGGCGGGGCACACTTGACCCGGGTTCTTGGCGATGTATTGGGCAGCCTGAACCTTGCGGAGCAGTTCGCCAGCGTCGCGGCCGATACCGTTGTCGTGCACTTCGCACAGCTTGATCTCGCCTTCCGGGTTGATCACGAACGTGCCGCGCAGCGCCAGGCCTTCTTCTTCGATCAGCACGTCGAACGCGCGCGAGATGGCCAGCGTCGGATCGGCGATCATCGGATACTCGATCTTCTTGATCGTGTCCGACGTGTCGTGCCATGCCTTGTGCGTGAAATGCGTGTCGGTCGACACCGAGTAGATTTCCACGCCGAGCTTCTTGAACTCTGCGTAGCGGTCTGCCAGGTCGCCCAGTTCGGTCGGGCACACGAACGTAAAGTCCGCCGGGTAGAAGACGAACACCGACCACTTGCCCTTCAGGTCTTCTTCGGTGACGGTCGTGAAATCGCCATTGTGGTAGGCGGTTGCTTTGAACGGCTTGACTTGGCTGTTGATGATGGGCATTACCAGTTTCCTTTTGGAGTGGTGTTGAAGAAGTCACTGAACTATACAGTAAAGCTATCGTCGCTGCGAAGTGGATTGATTTTATTGTCGAGATAGGGTGAGCCTATCGGGCCGATATTGGACGTTTTTCCGCATCCGGCATTCTGATTGCGCGCATCGTCCGCGGTTCCTTTTTAGCAGCTTTTTACATTGTCAATTTATTCAAGGAGGCGTCATGAAAATCGGCATCATCGGGGCGGGGAATATCGGGGCGGTACTGGCGCTGCGCTGGAGCGAGAAGGGGCACGACGTGCGCATCGCCAATTCGCGCGGCCCCGCGACACTGGCCGACGTGGCGCGCGAGACCGGCGCGACGGCCTCCGAGGCGCGTGACACGGTAGCGGGCGCTGAAGTCATCGTGGTGACGATTCCGGAAGCCAAGGTGCCGAATCTGCCGAAAGACTTGTTCGCGGGCGTGCCGGCAGGTGTCGTGGTCATCGATACGGGCAATTACTATCCGCGGCAGCGTGACGGACGTATCGACGGGATTGAACAAGGGCTGACGGAGAGCCGCTGGGTCGAGCAGCAGATTGGCCGACCGGTGGTGAAGGCGTTCAACAACATCTATGCGGAGCATCTGCGCAATCGCGGCAAGCCGGCGGGCGCGGCGGGGCGCATCGCGCTGCCGGTTGCGGGCGACGATGCCCAGGCGAAAACGCTCGTCATGCGGCTGGTGGAAGAGATGGGCTTCGATGCGGTGGATGCGGGAACGATCGACGAGTCCTGGCGCCAGCAGCCGGCCACGCCCGTCTATACCGCCGATCTTGACGCCGCCGGCGTGCGGGCTGGGCTGCAGCAGGCGGACCCGCTGCGCAAGCCCGACTGGCGCGCCACCGACGCGAGCCCCGGCACGTTCGACGCGCCCGCCTGAGGCCGGGCGGGCGTGGAGGGTGTTTCGTGCGTCGGAACGTTCGTACGGATTAGTGCGGGAGACGGTGCACCTCATGAGACAATCAGCAAACTTTCCTGATGGGCTTTACCATGGCAACCCCGGCTGGCGCGTTGTGTCTGACCGGGCGTCGTGGACTTGCTGATTGACTATGAAAACCGCTTCTCCCTCGCAGGACGTGCAGGATCCCCAACCCCGTTTCGGCGAGTGCGACGCGTGCGCGGATGTCGAACTCGTCGCCACCGCCACCATTCCCACCCGCTACGGCACCTTCGGTTCCTACGTGTATCGCGTGAAGCATACGAACGTCGAGCACATCGCCTTCGTCATGGGCGACGTGAGCAACGACGATTCCGTGCTGACCCGGCTGCATTCCGAATGCGTGACCGGCGACGTGTTCGGCTCGTATCGATGTGACTGCGGCGAGCAGCTGGATCTCGCGCTGCGCTACATCGCCGCCGAAAGCCGCGGCATCCTGCTTTATCTACGCGGGCATGAGGGGCGTGGCATTGGACTGGCCAACAAGATTCGCGCGTATGCGCTGCAGGAACAGGGACTCGACACTGTCGATGCGAACCTACATCTCGGTCTTCCGGACGACGCCCGCGAATACGACTCCGCCGCCGCCATCCTGCGCGCGATGAAGGTGAAGTCCGTGCGCTTGATGAGCAATAACCCGTCGAAATTCGACACGCTGCTCAAGCACGATATTCCTGTATGCGAACGCGTCGCGCTGGCGATTCCGATGCGTGAGGAGAACGAGCGCTATATCAAGACCAAGCAGGCGCGCTTTGGGCACTACTTTGAAGAGAATGAGTAGGGCGGGCCTGGATTCTGACTCAGCATGACGTGACCGCAATGGTCATTCAGGCTTGCGTGCTTCGACCGTGGGAACATTCGGTAGAGGGACGCTTTCACTCTCGGGCCAAAGCCCTGGAAACAGGAAGCGCAGGCTGAAAAACGGCAGCGCGGGCTCGATGGAGCCGACCCGGCTGGTGGTCTTCACCAGCCGCAGGTCAAGCAGTTGCGCGATGGCCCGCGATGCAGTGCGATCGGCCGAGCCCAACAGCGCCTTGAATTCCCCACGCTCGAGCCGTCCAATCTGGAACAGACGGTAAAGCGCGCGGCCTAGCTGCTCAGGTTGAATGGCAGCGCGCGAGTGCGACATGTTGCGGCCGAAATCATGCGTGACCTGCAAGGCCAGGCTGTTGAATCGCTGTTCCAGCGTGGCAAAGTCGAGCAGGCTGGACATGAACTTGACCTGATCGATGCAAACGTCGAGCCAGAAAGTCAAAAAATGCGTCAAGCCGCTGGAACTCAGGTTGCCTCGGCCATCGGTGTCGTTGCGACGCCGCTGATCCGCCGCGCCGAGTGCTGCGTAGTAATCGTCCTGTCGACGGGCGAGTCCTCGCATGGGCGACCATAGACCGTCAGTCAAGCCCAGGTGAACGAGCAGCAGGTGGTTTTGCAGGCGACTGACTCGTCCGTTGCCGTCAGCAAACGGATGAATCCAGGACAGGCGATGCAGGGACGCACCGGCAGCGACCATCTTCCTGCTGACGGAATACTGTTCGACGCCGTATCGAAAAGCGAAGTGACGAAGCAGATCGGGCAGTAAGGCAACGGGAGGCGCGAGATGTCCGCCTACGGTCACGTCGATTTCGCGCAGCGCTCCGGGGACCAGCGCGCCGCGCGCTTGCCCCTTTGCGTCGAGAATGACACGCGACTGTTCCGGCAATTGCTCGTAGAGTTTTTGATGGATACCGTCAATCCAGTCGCGGCTGAACTGCTCGGCCCATGACAACTGGCGGGCAAGCGGCTCCAGTTCGGTTTCCAGCCGCATGTGAGCGAGGGCAAGCTGTTGCCGCCGGTGCGTCTCGTGCTCCTTGGAGAAGTTCTGTTCGATTGCCGCTTCGAGATCGGCCGGGTAGGTTTGCTGTCCTTCGATCTTGTTCGTGTAGTAAGAATTCATCGCGCGGAGCAACGGCGCCAGAACGGCGCGCGGTACCGGACCGGCACCGGCCGATAGATGCGCTGCCGCAGCCCGCAGATCCGCGACCTTGTCGAGAACTTCGACCATCTCTCCGTCGTTTGGGAAGGCTGGCGGGACCGTGTTACTTGCGCGCATCGGGCGATTGCTACCTGAAATGAGTCCAAGAATTTCAGACTATTTTCGAGCAATGGCGAATGGTTGGCAGACTGACGGTTGTTTTTCAGACAATCGGCTCCGTTTGTGTCGAAGCGAAATGCGAAAAGGCGGACGAAGCCCGCTCAACTCGCATCATGAAAAATCACCCCGAGCATATGCCGCCGTCCCGAGCGCAGGCGGCTCACGCCGTGCCGGAGGTTCACCCGATACGGCCCGCGCGTTCCCTGAACCGGCCGATGATGCACAGCGAACAGCACCGCATCGCCCTGACTGAGCGGCACCACTTCCGCGCGTGATTGCATGCGCGGCCGCTGCTCGGTCATCACGAACTCGCCGCCGGTGAAATCGCGTTGCGGCGCTGAGAGCAAAATGGCCATCTGGATCGGGAATACGTGCTCGCCGTACAGGTCCTGGTGCAGGCAGTTGTAGTCGCCCGGCACGTAGCGCAGCAGCAGCGGCGTAGGGCGCGTCTGCCCGGCGCGATGGCAGCGCTCGATGAACGCATCGTGTTCGCGTGGATAGCGCGTGTCGATCCCCATGATCTCGTTCCACCGGTTCGCCACCGGCACGAGATGCGGATACACGGCGCGGCGCACATCGCTGATCTGATCGGGCAATGGATACGCGAAATACTTGTATTCGCCGCGCCCGAAGCCGTATCGCTCCATCACGACGCGGCTGCGAAAGCCGTCTTCGCGATCGTACAGCGCGGCCAGCGCTTCGCACTCCGCGCGCGCGAGCAGGCCGGGCGCCGTCGCTGAGCCGAACGCATCGAGTTCTGCTTCGAGGCTGGCCCAGTCGAGCGCGTCGATGCGCTCGCTGACCGCAGGCGCCGTTGATACAGGCAAGTTCATGCTGAATCTCCGAAAAAGCGTGAGTGTGCTCGCCACGCGCGCGTCACACACTCCGGACCTTGCGCCGCCATTCAAAGACGTGGATGGGTCAGTGTGGCAGCGCCGTCATGGCCGTCTCGGCGATACGCCCCCGCAGCGCGTCCCGGCGCACACTCATCCGGGCGCCGAGCGTGACGAGATCGAGTTGCATGCGGCGCAATTCGGGAAAGAGCGTCGCTTCTTCTTCGGCGACATGACGCCCGGCATGTTCCTTCAGCATCCTGAAGGTGGTGTCGAAGCCGTCGTCGCCGGCCGTCAGTGACACCAGACGATCGATCAGCGAAGTCATCAGGAAATGCTCGACATACGCTTCGTCGACGTCGATGTTCCGCTGTGCGGCGAGCGCATCCTGAGCCATCGGATAGAGCAGTTCTTCTTCGACGATCGCATGGATCGTCAGCAGTTCGCACGCGCGCTGCACCAGCGATTGCTTGTGTTCCGGCGCGGCGGCGCCGGCGTGATCGAAGGCGTCGAACAACTGTTCGAGCGCACGATGATCGGCTTCGAGCATGTCGAGCGCGTCCGGCATTCGCGGGGAATGAACGGTGGACATGGGGGGTTCTCCAGATAAGGGCTCTGCGGCCTGGTAGGGATGACGTAGGTCCCCGAGGTGCCGAAGAGAAGCAAAGCAAATGCCCGCGATTGCATCAGTTAACGGCGGCATCGCGCGGGTCTAAATGGTCGCTGTCGATCCGCGCGAGGTCACGATGCCGCAGCACCTTTACCTGCCACCATGCGGGCAAGAGGCGCCGCACCTCGGCGCGTGCGAAGCGATCGTCGATCAGATAGAGCACGCCGCGATCGAGCGGGCCGCGGATCACGCGCCCGGCCGCCTGCACGACTTTCTGCAAGCCCGGAAACAGGTAGGTATAGGCGTAGCCTTCGCCAAAGGCTTCGTGCATGCGCGCCCGCATCTGTTCGTTGACCGGATTCAACTGCGGCAGGCCGAGCGTCGCGACGAACGCGCCGACCAGCCGCGTGCCCGGCAGATCCACGGCCTCGCCGAATGCCCCGCCCAGCACCGCGAAGCCGACGCCGCGTCCGTCCGGCACGAAGCGCGCGAGAAACGCGTGCTGCTCTGCCTCGCTCATCGCGCGGGATTGCTGCCAGCAGGGAATCGACGGATGACGTTGCATCAGCGCCGTCGCTACCTGCGCCAGATACTCGAAGCTGCTGAAGAAGCTGAGGTAGTTGCCCTCGGCCCGGAGGAACTGCGCCGCGATCAGATCGGCGATGCGCGCCACGGAATCCGCGCGATCGCGATAACGCGTCGAGACATCGGCGATGGCGCGCACGTCGAGCTGCGTGGCGTCGAACGGCGACTCGACGTCCACGCGCACGCACGCTTCGGGCAGGCCGAGCGTATCGGCGTAGAAGTGCGCGGGCGTGAGCGTCGCGGAGAAGAGCGCGACGCTGTGAGCGCGCGCGAAACGCGGCGCGAGATGCGGTCCGGGCACCACGTTGCGCAGGCACAGCACGGCCGGATGCTTGCCGCCGTGCGAGCGCTCCAGCGCGATATCGAAGATCGAATGCGCGCCGAAGCGTTCCGCGATGCGCGCGAAGTGAATGGCGTCGAAATAGAAGCGGAGGATCTCGGGCGTGAAGCTGTCGGGCTGTTCGGCGAGCATCTCGGTCATCTGCGAGACCGCCTGAGCCAGCGCGCCCAGCAGATTCGCAGGCGCCTGCGCGTAGGCCAAGTAGTCAGTATCGGCCTCGCGCTGTGCGCGCGTCGTCTCGTTCCAGCTGCGCGCGACGCGACCAAGCGGCTTCTTCAGCCACGCAGGCGCGCCGCGGCGCATGGCGTCGAAGGCGCGCTGATCGAGTGTCGCCGAATACATTCCGCGCGCGCGTTCGACGAGGTTATGCGCCTCGTCGACGAGCACCGCGACGCGCCAGCGGTTCGCCTCCGCGAGCGCGAAGAGCATCGCGCTGGTGTCGAAGTAATAGTTGTAGTCGCCGACGATCACGTCGCCCCAGCGCGCCAGCTCCTGGCTCAGATAGTACGGACACACTTCGTGCGCCCGCGCCACGTCGGCGATCGACGCGCGGTCGAGCAGCGCCCGGTCGAGCGCGGCGGCGCGCGCGGCAGGCAGGCGATCGTAGAAGCCGCGCGCGAGCGGACATGCTTCGCCGTGACAGGCGCGGCCCGGATACTCACAGGCCTTGTCGCGCGCAACGAGTTCGACGACGCGCAACGGACGCGCGGCGAGCGCGGTCAGCGCGTCGAGCGCGAGTTGCCGGCCGGCGCTCTTGGCGGTGAGAAAGAAGATCTTGTCGAGTTGCTGCCCGCGCCATGCCTTCAGCAGCGGAAACAGCGTGCCGACCGTCTTGCCGATCCCCGTCGGCGCCTGCACGACGAGCCGCCTCCCCGACACGGCCGCGCGATACACCGCTTCCGCGAGCGTGCGCTGGCCGGGCCGGAAATCGGCATGGGGAAATTTGAGCGAATCCAGCGTTTGATTGCGGGCCGCTGCGTGCGCTATTTCCTGCCGCGCCCACGCGATGAAACGTTCGCATTGCGCGTCGAAATGGGCGGCGAGCGCGGGCGCGGTCTGGGTCTCGACCAGCACGGTTTCGGTTTGATCGACGATGTCGAAGTACACGAGCGCAATCTCGATTTCGGCAAGCCCGAGCTTGCGGCACATCAGATGTCCGTAGACGCGCGCCTGCGCCCAGTGCAGGTGACGATGATTGGCTGGCATCGAATCGAGCTTGCCGCGATGGGTCTTGATCTCTTCGAGCCGGTTCAGCGCGGGATCGTAGCCGTCGGCGCGGCCGCGCACGCTGAGCGGGCCGTGCATTTCCGCGAGGGATATTTCCTTCTGATAACCCGCGGGCCGCCGTCCGGTGACGGTCAGATGCCCCGCGATGCCTTCCTGCGCGCTCGGTGCGGGCGTGAAGCGCAGATCGAGATCGCCTTGCTTTGCCGTGAATTCGCATAGCGCGCGAACGGCAACGGTGTAGGCGGGCTCGGGTACTGTATGCATGTACAGCAGTCTAGCATGGGGCGAACGACGTTCAGAACGCCCCCCGCACCCACTCCCCCAGCTTCTTCACCGCCCCGTCAATCTGCCCCGACCACGGATGCCCGAAGTTGATCCGCACGTAATTGCCATGTGCATGACGTGCGGAGAAGATCGGTCCCGGCGTCACGTTGACGCCGTGCTCCAGCCCGCGCCGGTGCAATTGCATCGCATCGACGTCTTCCGCGAGCTTGAGCCACAGAAAATAGCCGCCCTCCGGCCGCACGAACGACACCTCGGGCGGCAAGCATCGCGCAATGGCCGCTTCCATCGCGCCGCGCTGGGCGAGCAGGGCGCCGCGCAGCTTGCGCAGATGCCGGTCAAAGCCGCCATGCTGCAAATAGTCGGCGATGCCCGCCTGAACCGGAATGCTGGTCGACAGCGTCGTCATCAGCTTGAGACGGCGCACCGCCTGCGCGTAGCGGCCCGCCGCGACCCAGCCGAGCCGGTAGCCCGGCGCGAGCGTCTTCGAGAACGAGGCGCAGTGCATCACGAGGCCCTGGGTATCGAATGCTTTCGCGGGCGGCGGCCGGTCCTGCGCAAAATGCAGCTCGCCGTAGACATCGTCTTCGATCAGCGGCACGTCATGCTGCGTGAGCAGTTCAACCAGCGCGCGCTTCTTCGCGACCGACAGCGTCACGCCGGTCGGGTTCTGAAAATTCGTCATGAACCAGCACGCGCGCACCGGATGCCGGTCGAGCGCTTCGGCAAGCACGGCGAGATCCAGTCCCGCTTCCGGATCGACGGGAATCTCGACCGCCTGCAGGCCCAGATGCTCGATCGCCTGAAGCGCGGCATAGAAGCAGGGCGATTCGATCGCGACGACGTCGCCCGGTTTCGTCACGGCCATCAGGCAGAGCGTGAGTGCCTCCAGCGCGCCATTCGTCACGATCAGCGTCTCCACCGGCTGCGCGATCCCCATGCCGACGTACCGCAATGCAATCTGCTGCCGCAGCGTTTCATTGCCCGGCGGCATGTCGGCGACCGTGCTCCACGGATCGAGGCTGCGCGCCGCGTGTGCGAGCGACTTCGCGAGCCGCGCCAGCGGAAACAGGTGCGGTGCGGGGAACGCCGAGCCAAGCGGCGCGACATCGGGACGCTTGAGCGCGTCGAGCACGGAGAACACGAGGCTGCTGACGTCGAGCGGCGCGGGTTCGGCCAGCACCGTCTGCACGTGGCCGGCGCGCGGCGCGTCCAGCATCGCGCCCGGCGCGACGTAATAACCCGAGCGCTCGCGAGCGCGGATGAGTCCCCATTCCTCAAGCAGGTAATAGGCGCGGAACACCGTCGATTGGCCGACGCCGTATTGCGTCGTCAGATGCCGCACCGAAGGCAGGCGCGCGCCGACAGGCAAGCGGCCCGCACGAATCTCGGCGGCCATCGTGTCGGCCAGGGCCTGGTAGCGCTTCATCGCGTGTGTGCTCGGTTGGACGCGCATCGGCGGATGCGCGGCGCGAAATTGTCGCACGGCGGGCACGGGGAATATCGCGGCGGGGTCGCGCGTTTGATGAAGGAGCGGCCCCTGCGCCGCGCCCGTTTTTCAACTCGTCTGGAGGTGTGTCATGAAGTGCACCAGAATCGCCGCGATCGTTCTCGCTTTGCTCGCCGGTCTGCTCGCGGGCTGTCAAAGCGATGGCAGCGGCATGTCGCAGGGTTCGTCCACAGGCAGCAGCAGCGGCCGATACTAGGGCCGCCGGTCCGCGAGGCGGACACGGCTCGGAGGATAGAATCGCCGTTCCGCATGACGCCGCGCAGGGACGAAACGATGGACGCGAAGCACATCCGCAGCATCACCGACTGGCACGCCCACGTCTATTTCGATGCACACACACGCGATGCCGCCTGGCATCTCCGGCTTGTCATCGAGGAGCATTTCTCCGCTCTGCTCCAGGGCGGCGGGTTGCGTCTGGGCCGTTTCCACGAGCGGCCGGTCGGACCGCATCCGCTATGGTCGTTCCAGCTCGCCTTCGGCGGCGAACTGCTCGCGCCGATGCTCGAATGGCTGACGCTCAACCACGGCGCGCTCGATGTTTTCATGCATCCCAATACCGGCGACGCATTGGCGGATCATCGCGACGCAGCGGTGTGGATCGGGCGTTCGCATGAACTCGTGTTGAAGACGCTGGGCGGCTGAGCTTCCAGGCAGCCCTTGCAGATGCAACAAAGGCGGGTCATACCCGCCTTTGTCTGGTGACTCGCCGTGTTTCGCGGCGTCTCGAAACCCGCTCTGAAATTTACTTCTTCGCGCTGGCCGCCTTGGGCTGCGCCGCGCGCACGACGGCGCCGCTGGCCACTTCCGCGTCGCTCTGCGCGGCATCCACGACCTGTTTGGCGGCCTTCCTGGCGGCTTCGTACGTGGAGTTGGCGGATTCCGTCGCGGCATCGATGGCGGATCGCCACGCATTCACCACGGCTTCGCTGCCAGCGGGCGCATGGCTCGCCAGGCTCTCGACAAAGGCCTGGACGTTGCGCTGCGATTTGCCGATCTGATCCTGCGCGGCCTCGATGTAGTCGCCGCGCACGCCCGCGGCGATTTCGTAGACCTGCGTCCAGTACGCCCGCGTGCGCTGGGCTGCGTCCTGCAGATTCTGGTTATGCAGCGTGAAGAATTCCTGCGGACCGCGCGCCGACAGCGCACGCACGACGAACGCCTGTTGTTCGTCGAGCGCGGTTCTGAGGGTGCGCGTGTTCAGATCGACCAGTTGTTCAAACCCACCGACGGCCCGCGTGGCGAGACCAAACGTGGCGTCTACTCCCGCTTTCTGCGACTCGACTACCTTTTCCGGCGCAAGACTGCTCATTCTCGACTCCAGGTGGGTTGATGCGTGATGGCGCAGGGCGCGCAATGATTGGTGCGGTGCAGCGAACGACTCATTCTAATGAAACTGCTTCGCGTGTCAATTACGTGTTTCCCACCAGACATTAAACCATTCCGATATTCGTCAAAGTAATCGCAGGGAAACAAGCAAATGCACGTGCGCGATATAGACGGTTTGATCACACATCACGTCATACGATGGACACGCAAAAGCCTTTCTTGAAATATGAACAATATTTCATCGGTGGACAAAATCTTCAAGCTTGTCCGGAACGCACGTTCGTTCGCGCAATGCCTTGACCCGTGGCGTTCTGCGCGGACTCGCTGGTAAACACCTAAGCCAATTATTACCGAATGCGATGTTTCCCTAGTTGACGCATTGATGCCTGAATTGGAAAAATCACGCACCGCAGCAAACGAGGGAATGGGCGTAATGCCGGGTAAGGAATTCGACGCAATTTGTGTCACCAGCCCGTCACTTAGCCTCTATAGGATTCACCCTCGCGCAAATCAGCCGGCGCTGAACGGCATACATATAAATCGAGAGACTTGAAGAAAATGGGGCGACATTCTCAAACCCTGGGCCACCTTGAACGTAGCGAAGAAGACAATGCCCTGCGGCGCGCCATGGCCGCGCGTCTGGACCGGGCCATGCACAAGGCGAACATCAGTTCCGCAAAAGCCGCCAATTGGCTCGACGTGAGCGAGCACGACGTGCAATTCTGGCGTCGCGGCATCACGGTGCCGCCGCTGGCGGCGTTCAATCGCATCGCCCGGGCGCTCGACCTCGACGTGCACTGGCTGTGCACCGGTCAAAGTCACCAGGCGCCGGTGCAATCACAGGTTCAACCTCAGGCAGTCAACTGACCGCACTGTCCCCGCTGCATCTTCCGGATCATCACGCTTCCGGCGTCACGGCAGACGCCGTCTGGCCGCGCCCGTGCAGCAGTACGGTGCCGATGCCGCTCGCCGCGATCACGCACATGCCGAACGCCATCCAGCCATCCGGCACCTGTCCGAACAGCAGCCAGCTTAAAAATGCCGCGAACGCCAACTGGCCATACGAGAACGGCGTGAGCACGGCAAGCGGCGCGCGCCGTAACGCCTGCAGCATCAGCAACTGGCCCACCGTCGCAAAGGTCGCCATCAATCCCACCAGCAGCCAGCTTCCGGGCCGCACGCGTGCAATCGCGGGCAGCGTCTCCGCCTGATCCATCCAGACGAGCGCGCATAGCACCAGCGTCGCGACAAACGCCGTGAGGAAGTTGGTGGTGATGGCGTCGTCGACCCGGGAGAGATGGCTGGAGATGACCTGGAAGCACGCAAAGGTCGTCGCCGAGCCGATCGGATAAACGATATTCCAGTTGAACTGGCTGCCGCCCGGACGCACCACCAGCAGCATGCCGATGAAACCGAGCACGACCATCGCCCACTTGCTGCGCGGGACGTGATCCTTCAGCACGAGCGCGGCGAGCAGCGTGGAAATCAGCGGCGCCAGCATCGCGAGCGACGTGGTCACCGGCAGCGGCAGATGCCGCAGGGCCGCGAAGGTACACGCCGAATTGGTCAGCAGCAGCACCGCGCGCACGGTCTGCAGCTTCACGCTGCCCGTGCGGAACAGGCCGAACGCGCCACGCCGCACCTGCCACACGCCCAGCACGACCATCTGGAACAAGTAACGGACCCACAAGAGCGCGAGCAGCGGAACCGCCGTGCCGATCACCTTCACCGTCGAGTCACTGGCGGCGAAGGTGGCCGTGGTCAGGATCATGATGGCGATGCCGGCGCCGGTGCTCCCGGTATCAATGCGGTAACGTGCCTTGCTCTCCAAGCTTGCCATCGAGTGTCCGTGGGGTTGGACCGTCTTTCGCCGCGTCGCTGCGGATCCTGGAGCGGGATTCCAAAAATGAATGGCCTTTCGGGCCTCACGTTATTTTCCAGTCATCGTAAGAGGGCTGCAAGAAGACAGTCATGTTCTTTCAAGCCTTGTTGCGTGACGGTCACGAACCCAAAAAATTAACTAGACGGTTCGAACACACACGCGAGACGGCCGGAGAAGCGACTCTTCGCGCGCGCGGAAATCGTTCATGTCTGATGACGCTTTCGTCATTTTCAGACTTCGACTAGATCAATCCTATTTCGCTGTCTCTACGATTCACTGGACGTCAGATGTCACGCAACCAGTCGATCGATAACAAAGTTGCTCGGCAAACATCTGGCGTTAGAAGCAGCGATATGGCACGCGAGCCGCGCGTGCCGATCGCACAAGAACTCACCCGTCCCAGTTGTGGAGCACACCATGCAGAAGCGCATTTCCGTCGCAGCCGCGATCTTGTCCGGAGCGTTCATCGCTCTTTCGTCGACGATCGCACAAGCCGCCGACGGCACCATCACCATCAACGGCGTCATCACCGACACCACTTGCTCGATCAACGGCAAGGCAAGCGGCGCGTCGGCGGACATCGCCGTGACCTTGCCGACCGTGACGGCGGGCTCGCTGGCGGCGGCCGGCGCGACGGCCGGCACGTCCAATCTCGGCGACATCAAGATGACGCTGAGCGGCTGCACGGGCACCGCAACCAAGGCCGTCGCCCGCTTCGAAAACGGCCCGACGGTGGATCAGTCGAGCGGCGATCTGGTGAACAAGGCCGCGACGACGCCGGCCACCAACCTCCAGGTCCGTCTTCTGAACGCGAACATGCAGCCGATCAACATCCTGACGAACGCGAACAACGGCCTGGCCACGAACGGCGCGACGATCGCCAGCGGCGCGGCCACGCTGAACTACTTCGCGCAGTACTACGCGACCGGCAAGGTCACGGCGGGCAACGTGACCACCTCGGCGCAATACACGATGACCTATCAGTAATCGCGTCGCGGCATGCAGCACCCGGGCGCGCGCGTGGGCCGCGCCCGGCATGAGTCAGTCAAAGCGTGGTCATGAAACAGGCAATCGACATGAACAGGAACAAGCGGCGGATCGCAGCGGCCGCGTGTCTCGTCATCTGCTTCGCGAGCGCGGCGGGCAGGGCGGGCGCGAGCGTGACGATCGGCGGCACGCGGGTGGTCTATCCGCTGGATCAGCGTGAAGTCACGGTCAAGCTGAACAACGACAGCCGCAGTCCTTCGCTGGTCCAGGTGTGGATCGACGACGGCCGCGCCGACGCCGCGCCCGGCGAAGTCAAGACGCCCTTCGTGATTACCCCGCCGATCTTCCGCATGGACGCGGGCAAGTCGCAGACGCTGCGCTTGATGTACGGCGGCGACGCGCTGCCGCAGGACCGCGAGTCGGTGTACTGGCTGAACGTGCTCGACGTTCCGCCGAAGGTGCAGCCCAAGGCCGATCAGAACACGCTGCAACTGGCCTACCGCACGCGCATCAAGGTGTTCGTGCGGCCGGTGAAGCTGCCGGGCGTGCCCGAGGATGCGCCGCGCGCGCTGGCCTGGAAGATCGTGCCCGCGCCGCAAGGCGGCGACGCGCTCGCCGTCTCGAATCCGACTGCCTATTACGTGTCGTTCAGCGAGCTCGAGGTCGAGGCGCAAGGCAGGCACTACAAGAACGAGATGGGCGGCATGGTCGCGCCGCGGGGCACCGAAATCATAGCGGTGCCGCACATGAGCGGGGTGCATGCCGGCAAGGTCCATTACATGGCGATCAGCGATCTCGGCAGTCCCATCGAGGGCGATGCCGACGCAGCCGATTAGTCATCCTCCGCGCGCCGGCTGAGCGCATCCCGCCCGTCAACGGGTTCGAGTTCCGACATACGAGATCGACGCGCTGCGCCGCCGGCGTGCGGCGGGCGCTCGCGTGCGCGCCGGACATCGAGCCGACAACCATGGATTTCAAATTCGATGCAGGAGACATGCAGTGTGAAGCGGGGCACGTTGCGCCGGAGGCTTCGTTTGCACGCCCGGTACAGCGTGTTCAAGCTCACGCCGGCGATGGCGCTGGTGCTGTCGTCATTCGCCGCCGCGGCAACGGAGCCGGCGGTTCCGGCGGAGCCGGTCGTCGAGTTCGACACGACCTATCTGCGTGTGGATCCCCAGCGTGTCGATATCGCGCGGCTTGCCCGCAGCAACTATGTGTCGCCGGGCGTGTATCCCGTGGATGTCTGGATGAACGGCAACCGCGTCGTGCATGACACGGTGCGCTTCCTCGATCAGGGCCGCGACGTGAGCGCCGCGCCTTGTTTGACGCGCGGCATGCTGGAGCGGGCCGGCGTCGACTTCGCGAAGCTTGCCGGCGCACGGGAGACACAGGCCGACTCATGCATTGACCTGCGCGCGCTCGTGCCTGAGGCGGCCGTCGATTTCGACTTCGGCGAGCAGAAGCTCACGGTCTCGGTTCCGCAGAAATACATGCGCAATCAGGCGCGCGGCTACGTGCCGCCCGAGCTCTGGGACAAGGGCGTGAACGCGGCCTTCGTGAGCTATGGCGCGAATGTCTATCAGACCTCAAACGACGGCATGCATTCCACGCAGAGCTATCTCGGCCTGAACGCGGGCGTGAATCTCGGCGGATGGCATCTGCGGCATCAGTCGTCGCTGACCTCGTCCACCGGCCAGCCGACCCAGTTCGACGATATCTCCACCTACGCCCAGCACGACGTGCCGCGCCTCCAGGCCCAGGTGACTTTGGGTGAAAGCCAGACCACCGGCGACGTGTTCGACAGCGTCGCGTTTCGCGGCGCGCAGATCGCGACCGACGACCGCATGCTGCCGGAGTCGCTGCGCGGCTATGCGCCGGTGGTACGCGGCACGGCGGCATCGAACGCGCGCGTGACGGTGCGCCAGAACGGCCAGGTGATCTACGAGACGAGCGTGCCGCCCGGGCCGTTCGAAGTGCGCGACCTGTACCCGACGGGCTATGGCGGCAATCTGGATGTGACCGTCACGGAGGCCGACGGACGCGCCAAGTCGTTCAGCGTGCCCTATGCGGCGGTGGCGCAGTCGCTGCGTCCGGGCACGACGCGCTTCGCGTTCACCGCGGGCCAGTTGCGTGACGACGCACTGCATTCGCGGCCCACCTTCACGCAATTCACGCTGCAGCGCGGCCTGACGAATCTGGTCACGGCGTATGGCGGCGCGATTGCGGCGAGCGGCTATGTGGCCGCAAACCTCGGCGCCGCGTTGAACACGACACTGGGCGCGTTCGCTGCTGACTTGACCGCCGCGCGCACCGAGATTCCCGGCTACGGGACGATGAGCGGGCGGAGCATGCACATTGCCTACAGCAAGCTGATCGATTACTCCAATACCAATTTCACGCTCGGTGCGTACCGCTATTCCAGTTCGGGCTACCTGAGCTTCGCCGACGCGGCGCGCGCGCGCGACTATGCGATGAACGGCGGCGCCGTGAGCGACCGTCAGCGCGGGCGTCTGCAACTGACGGTCAATCAGCCTCTGCAGCACTACGGCACGGTATTCGGCACGCTGACCTCGCAGAACTACTGGAACCGTCCGGGGCACGACACGTTCTATCAGCTCGGCTATTCGAACAGCTTTCGCTATGGGAGCTACAGCGTGAGCGCGGGCCGCACCATTTCGACGGACGGCGAGACCTCGGACGAGATCATGGTGAGCGTGACGCTTCCGCTCGGCCGCTCGCCGCATGCGCCGCTGTTGAGCGTCAACCTGAACACCAGCGACGACGTCACGAGTCTTCAGGAAAGCGTGAGCGGCTCCGCGGGCGAGCGCAACGAGATGTCCTACAACCTCTACGGGGCGCAGACCCGCGCCAACGGCGCGAGCATCAGCGGCAACGGCGGCGCGAGCGGCGTCTATCGCGCGCCGTATGCGCAGATCACGGCCTCCGCGAGCGGCAGTGCGCACACGTCGCAGGTGTCGGCGGGCGTGAGCGGCTCGATCGTCGCGCATCCGGGCGGCGTGACCTTGTCCCAGACCGTCGGCGAGACCTTCGGGATCGTCGAGGCGCACGGCGCCGAAGGCGCGACAGTGGCGGGCACGTCGGGCGCGAAGATCGACGGACGCGGCTATGCCGTCGTGCCGTATCTGACGCCCTATGACATGAACACCATCGACATCGATCCGAAGGGTACGTCGCCGGATGTGGAGTTCGAATCGACTTCGGATCAGGCGGCGCCGCACCTCGGCTCCATCGTGATGCTCAAGTACCGCACGATGACGGGCCGCGCGGTGCTGATCCGCGCGCCGCGCATCAACGGCGAATCGCTGCCGTTCGGCGCCGAAGTGACGGACGGCAAAGGGCAGGTGGTGGGCGTCGTGGCGCAGGACAGCCGCATCTTCGCGCGGGGCCTCGACGATCAGGGAAGTCTCGCGGTGACGTGGGGCGAGCAGGCATCCGGGCGATGCATGGTGAGCTATACGCTGCCGCCACGGACGACGCAGAAGAACGCGCTGTATGCGTCGGTGGAGACGCATTGCATGGATGCGCCGGTGGCGGTGAGCACGGAATCGAATCAGGTGAGCAAATGAAGGATGTACGGATGGTCCGCGGTCGATGGAGCCGCTTGCTGGGCTTCGTCGCGATCATGTGGCCGATGTTGAAAGCCCAAGCCGGGACGCTAACGTATCCCAGCCATGGAATACAGATACCGAAAGTGCCCGCGAGTCTTTCGGTCGGTCGGGACATCCCTGTTGGAATGACGCTCTGGCAGCAGATGAACAATGCAGCTGTCGCGACCAGCGATGTGACCTGCACGGTCCAGAAAGATGTCACGGTAACCGGAACGCTCGTGCCCGGCTATACGAACATGGATCAGTCAGGGGGGAGGGCGTTGGCGTGCGCTTCCACGTGAACAGTCATTTCCTGGGATCACTCGTGGTGAGATCGGCCACCCTTCTTGCCTGGACGCGCGCACGTGCGACGGGACGAACGATGCTCATCCGACTGCACGCGATGTTGTGCATCGTCTTGATCGTCGCAGCGTGCCCAGCCCTTGCGGGAACGCTCACGTTCCCCACTGCGGGCAGCATGCCGGTATTGAGCTTTCCCGCCAGCGTGTCGGTAGGTCGCGACAGGGCGCCAGGAAGTGTGCTGTCCGTAGCGTCCGGCAATGCGGGACTTGCCACGAGCGGCGCCAACTGCACCGTCACGAAAGATGTCACCGTGAACGGAACGCTCGTGCCGGGTTACACCAACGTCTATCAGACCGGCGTGCCGGGAATCGGCGTCCATTTCTACATCACCGCGTATTTCAACGACACCTGGACCGATGTCCCAACATCGCAATCATTCAACGTACCCGACGGCAAGACACCGCACTACACCCGGGCGGACCTCGTCGTGACGGGGCCCGTGGGTAGCGGTACCACGAGCAACCTGCCTTCCATGTTCATCAAATTCTCCGGCAGTTGTATTGAGACCGTCACCGCCACCCAGACCCTGACCGGCAGCACCTCCGTCACGGGCAACAGCTGCAGCGTGACGACGCCCACGCTCGCTTTCGATCTGCCGAGGGCCTTCTCCAAGAATCTGCCCAGCGTAGGCGCCACCACCGGCGACACCACGTTGTCGCTAGGGCTCAACTGCCCCGCAGGCGTGAAAGTCGGCCTCACGCTCACGGATGCCGTCAATCCCGCGAACCGTTCGTCCACCCTGAGTCTTGCGCCAGGCTCGTCGGCGGCGGGCGTGGGCTTGCAGATCGTGAACGGCGAGACGCCCCTATCCTTCGGTCCGGATTCAGCCGTGGCGGGTACGGTGAATCAATGGATCGCGGGGACATCGACGGGCGGCGCGATGCAGGTGCCCCTCACGGCGCGCTATGTCCGCACGTCGACCACGCTGGTGCCGGGCAGCGTCAACGGCAAGGCCACTTTCACGATGTCGTATCAATGAGCGTCCGCCGGATCCCATCGAGGCATGCGGAGCGTGCAATGAACATTCTCCTGTTCGCGCTCGCAAGGCGCTTGTGCGCATCCCTTCTGAAGTTCAACCGCAACGCACTCCGCCTGATCGCGTTGATGCTTCCAGCCTGTCAGGCCATCGCGGGCACGCTCACGTTTCCGGCCGCCGGCAACATGCCCGTGCTGAGCTTTCCAGCGAGCGTGTCGATCGGACAGGACACGGCCGTGGGGACCAATCTCGCGAGCGTGAGCGGCAACGCGGGCATCGCCACGAGCGGCGTCGACTGCCCGATCCAGAAGGACGTCACGGTGAACGGAACACTCGTGCCGGGCTATACGAATGTGTATGAGAGCGGCGTACCAGGTCTCGGCGTGCGCTTCTACATCACGAGCAACTTCTCCGGCGGTCTGGCGGAGGCGCCGCTGTCACAGTCGTTCTCGCGCCCCGATGGCCGCGCCGTTCATTACACCAAGGCCGAGCTTCTGGTCACCGGCCCCGTCAGCAGCGGCGTCACGGGCAACCTGCCGAGCATGAAGGTGAATTTCTCGGGTAGCTGTTTCGAAACGGTGACGGCCACCCAGACTCTGACCGGCTCGACGACCGTCAGCGGCAACACCTGCAAGCTGCTGACGCACGCGTTGTAGTTCCCGCTGCCCAATGCGTTGACGAGCGACCTCGCGAACGAAGGCGACAGCACCGGCGACACGCTCGTGCCATTGGGACTGGATTGCCAGCCGGGCATCAGGGTCTACCTCACGATGACCGACGCCATCGATCCGGGAAACCGCTCCACCGAACTCGCGCTCGCGCCGGGTTCGACGGCTGCGGGCGTGGGCATCCAGATCCTGAACGGTGCGGACCCGATTGCGTTCGGACCCGACTCGCGGGCGGCGGGCACGCTGAATCAATGGTCGGCGGGGACGTCGGCGGGCGGCGTGATGCAGATTCCGCTGGCGGCGCGCTACGTGCGCACGGCGAG
The DNA here is from genome assembly GCF_031450975.1 of Caballeronia sp. LZ065. Classification (NCBI taxonomy): domain Bacteria; kingdom Pseudomonadati; phylum Pseudomonadota; class Betaproteobacteria; order Burkholderiales; family Burkholderiaceae; genus Caballeronia; species Caballeronia sp. LZ065. Next base: position 858,673 of record NZ_JARUXV010000004.1, on the reverse strand, counting down.
CGCGCTGGTGCCCGGCAGCGCTCACGCTAAGGCGACCTTCACCCTGTCGTACCAGTAGCGGGCGCACCACTTTCGCCGGGCGATTGTTTCACGCTTGCACCTTGCCATCACCATCCGGGCGCCTAAACTTAAAGTAGTTTCTCAACATTATTGAGATGGAGACGTCGATGAGAACCCGAACCCGGGAAGTTGTGCGCATGCTCGCCACGCTCAGGCATTCTGCTCATTGCAGACGCTTGCGGGCGGCTTCGGCCGCGCAGGCCGCCCGCGATCTGGCGAACGAAGTGGCATCGGCGGCCCCGCCTGAAGATGACGACCCCGCCGATTCCGCGACGGATGCCGCAGCACCGCGCTCAGGCGTCCATTGATGCGTTCAAACCCGGGCGGCGTTCCGGTACGGTGAAAAGCGCCAGTGTCCGCTGGCATCCTTGACGGCGATCGCGCCGTGTTCGTGCATCAGCTCGCCAATGGCAGCGGGCTTGATCTCGCCAGTGATCCGAATCACGAGCAAGGTGCGCTGCAGCAGCGCGGCATCGGCTTCGGTGGGCAGCGGAGGCGCGGGCCTTGGCAAAGGTTCGTTGGGCGCGAAGCGATTGCGCGCAATCACGCCCTGATGCTCGCCGTGTGCCACATACTCGGCCTCGTCTTCATCGTGCGCAGGTTGCCACGGCGTGTCGATGTCGACCTCGCCGCGCCGCGCCTGGTAAAGATGGGCGTCATCGCGTCGCAAGCCCGCGAGCTGCAATGCGCGAAGCGCTTCGTGTCCGTCGCGATAGGAACCGAACACACCTACTATGACCTGATTCATCGTCGCCCCCTGTGGATGGATCGTCTTCACGCGATCCGAGCTTCAGATATCGTCCCGCGCTGCTTCGGTGAGCAAAGCGCGCTGGTGTAATCCTCATATGATCCGCAGCAACACCCGTTCCCGCATGACAGGTCTGAAAGGTGGTGCGCAGGGCAGCGCCACGAGATTTCACCGGGTTGCGACCCCACGGCCGATACCCTAAAGTGACAGTGCTTCCCGGCCAACCCAGCGCGTCGGCCGACGCGTCTCCCACGAGGTCCGAATGATTGCGAAAGCCTGCGCATTGACGATCTTGCTGGTGGCGCGTGCAGCGTCGGCGGCGCCGTGCTACAACGACGGCGATGTCGTGACGCTCGAAGGCACGGCCACGCGGCAGGCGCCGCATGAGGCGGATGGCTCGGCCAAGCCCGCATGGGTGCTCTCGCTGGCGAGTCCGGTATGCGTGTCCAGCGCGGGTACGGGGCAGGGCGCGCGGCAGCAGTCGACGATATCGGCGGTGCAGATCATCGACGCCACGCCTGCTGAGAACGCTCGCATCCAGCTGACGGGCAAGCTCGTCACCGGCAACGTCAGCAGCTACTACGCGGTGCCTACCGCGATCTGGGTGCTCAAGCAGCGTGTGCTGTCGAGTCAGTGACGGCAGGGCGCCGCATCACCGAGCACGCATGTCATGGCGTCAGGCGGCTTTCGCATGCGCCTGGAAGCGCCAGAAGGCTTCGACGACGACATGCAGCGGTTGTTGATCGAGCCTGCGCTCCTCTGCGAAGCGCATGATGGCGTCCAGCTGCTGGCCCGTGCAACGGAAAGCTGCGCGTCGCGGCGCAGCCTGATTTTTCTTGTACGTGTTCATGGCAATCCTTTTTCCAGGACCTTCCCCCGACAGGGCAGGATCGTTCAACGGGGCGACCCGTGAGCGCGCTGCCTTCTGCCTCGCATTGAACCGTAGCGGCGGCGCGCCTACCGGCTGTTGCCGCACATAGCCGCCAGGATGTCTCTGTCAAGCGCAATGAGCGGGCCTGACCGGTTCGACATAAAAGCTTTCGAAATGGAATAAACCTTTCGGTTCTTGCGTTCAGCAAGAGGGAACCGTGGAGGACATATCAGCCGTGAGCGTCGATCAATACGCGCATCAGGAACTCGTGCATATCGGGCGAATGATTGCCGAACTGGCGCGTGTCGCGACGAGCGGGCGCTGCGTGCCGGCGCACCCTGTGGTGATGCGGCCGGAGTACTGGCGGCGGCGCATCGATGCATTGATCGACGCAACCGCCAACGAGCCCTTGCGACGCGATGCCGTCGCGTTGCGCGAGCGTCTGGCGACTGTCTGCGCTGCTGTCGCGCGACCGGTTACGGGGGACGGGGATAAGGCCGCTCGGGAGACCAGCCGGGAAGAATGAAGTGAAGCTGCGTACGGCGGCGGGTGCCGCCGTACGCATCCAAACACGTCAAGGGGTTTGCTCGACCGGCGTGAGGTCGATCTCGACCTTCTGCGTGCCGCGCAGCACGGCCACCTTCACGGGCTTGTCGATGCGCGACGCATCCAGCGTGCGCTGCAGACCGTCGACGCTGTCCACGGCGATGCCATCCACTTCGACGATGCGGTCGCCCGTCCGCAATCCGCCGATTGCGGACGGGCTGCCCTTGACGATTTCCATCACATGCACGCCGCTCGCCGACGACAGCCCGAAGTACCGCTGCACGCGCCGGGAGATGGGCGTGGTCGTGCCCGCCACGCCGATGTACGCGCGCCGCACGCGCCCGTGAGTGAAGATCTGCATGATGACCCACTTGGCCGAATCGATCGCGGTCGCGAAGGAAATGGCCTGCGCGCCGGAGATGATCGCCGTGTTGACGCCGATCACCTGTCCCGCCGAATTGATCAGCGGTCCACCCGAATTGCCGGGATTGAGCGCGGCGTCGGTCTGGATCACGTCGTGAATCAGGCGGCCCGAGGTGGAGCGCAACGAGCGCCCGAGCGCGGACACGACGCCGGTGGTGACCGTCTGCGCGAGGCCCAGCGGATTGCCCACGGCGATGGCGATCTGCCCGACGCGCAAGCTGCCCGAATCGCCCAGTTCCACATGCGGCAGCGGCTCCGGCGATCCGATGCGCAGCACCGCGAGATCGCTGGCGGGATCGTCGCCGACGAGATCGGCGTCGAAACGCGTGCCGTCCGCGAGCGTGACGGCAAGATGCGTGGCGCCGTGTACGACATGGCTATTGGTCAGCAGATAACCGTCGGGCGTGAAGATGAAACCCGATCCGGTGCCGCCCGTCTGGCGGCGCGCACCGCGCGGGTCGGCAAGCTCGCGCTCCACCGAGATGAACACGACCGCCTGCTGCACGCGTTCGAGCGCGCCGATCACGGTGCGCGAATAGGCGTCGAGCAGGGCGGTGTCGTCGAGCGGCGCGGCGTGTGTGGATGACGCGGCGACGTGCGGCGCGCGCCCGAGGTCATCGATGAATTGTGGCCGGCTTCCCATGTTGGCATGACTCCAGATGTCTGGATGCGGACATGCGGGGCACGTCGACCGATTTCAAGAGATAGTTGCGTTCGCAAGCAATTGCATGGGTCCGAGCGTTTCGACGATGCGCCGCTGGGCGTCGTCGCGAACGAACAGCGAGCCTGCGAAGCCCAGCGCATTCACTGCGACGCCCCGCACGTCCGGCACGCTGCGCGGCACGGCCAGCATCCAGCGGCGCGTGACCAGCAGGTTGTACGGCGCACTCTGCTGCGCGACGCCTGCAATCTCGATCCGCTCGACGCCGATGGCCTTCAGCAATTGCACATACACGGCGTGGGCGCGGGCGGGATCGTCGTCGGCGAGCCAGGCGGCCGCGTGCCTGAACGCAAGCTGCGGCGCCTGGAAGACTGTGTTCGTGCGCGCGGCTTCGATGGACGGTTCGACAGGCAGGGCGTGGCCGTCGAGTGGCAATGGCACCAGTTGCAGATGCTTGTGTGGCTGGCTCGAACCGGCGATCGTGCCGCCGTTGTAGAAGCCCAGCGCGTCGAAGCGCGCGAGACACACGAACAGTGCGGCGAAATCGCTTTCGTTGATGAGCGACGCTTGCGCTTCAAAGTCGTTCGTCACGATCAGCAGATGATGCGCAAGCACGTTGAACTTGTTGAGCAGCAAGAAGTGCCGGGCGCCGATGTCGCCGACCCGCAACGCCGCCTCGCACGGCGAGAACGGATCGCGCGTTGCGCTGGTCGGCGTGGCCGAGCGCTTCGCGGCTTCGTCTTTGCGCCGGAGGTTCGCCGCCTGCCGGATCAGAAAGCGCACGCCGCCGTCTTCGATCACGCTCTGCGTGGTGTCGAAGGAGCGCAGCGCGCCGCACGCAAGCGCGCGTTCGGTCTGCATGACAACGTCTTGCCATGAAGGGGCGTCAGGATGCACCAGGTTCCGTGGGTATGCGGGCATGCGGAACATCGTCGCACAGGCCGGCGTGGCGTGCAGCGTCGAAGAGCGGTCATTTTGATGCGCTAAGATTTGCCACCGGGCACTGGTCGGCCCACTCGAAAGCCGAACGACCCAATGAACAAACGACCGTTCACAAACCGAGGAAGAATAAGCCGATGCGCCGTGTGGTCTTCAATCAAAAAGGTGGAGTGGGCAAGTCCACCATCGTCTGCAATCTGGCGGCCATCAGCGCGTCGCGCGGCCTGCGCACGCTCGTCATCGATCTCGATCCGCAAGGCAATGCCAGCCAGTATCTGCTCGGCGCGCATGCCGGCGAAGCCCAGCCGAATCTCGCCAGCTTCTTCGAGTCCGCGCTGAGCTACAGCTTTCGCGAGCCCGCTTTCGAGTCCTTCATCCATCAAACGCCGTTCGAGCATCTCGACATCGTGCCGTCGCACCCGACTCTCGACGCGCTGCAAGGCAAGCTCGAATCGCGCTACAAGATCTACAAGCTGCGCGACGCGCTCAGGAATCTCGAACATTACGACGCCGTGTACATCGACACGCCGCCCGCGCTCAACTTCTTCACGCGTTCCGCGCTGATCGCGGTGGAGCGCTGCCTGATTCCCTTCGATTGCGATGACTTCTCGCGTCGCGCGCTCTATTCGGTGCTCGAGAACGTGCAGGAGATCCGCCACGATCACAACCCGGACCTGAGCGTGGAAGGCATCGTCATCAACCAGTTCCAGCCGCGCGCGAGCCTGCCGCAGCAACTCGTCGACGAACTGCGCGGCGAGGACCTGCCGGTGCTCAAGTCCCATCTGTCCTCGTCCGTGAAGATTCGCGAGAGCCATCAGCACGCGCGGCCGATGATCTACCTTGAACCGCGTCACAAGCTCGCGCAGGAATACGTGGCCCTGCATGAGGAACTGAACGGCTGAAGCATCGTGACGGCGTAGGGGAATAAAAACCGTGCGTGCACGTTCATGCAGAGAACAGGGCGCAATCGTCGCGCCTCTTCTTCTCGCTGGATCACGCACATGACTCATCTTCCCGCGGCGGCCGCAGCCGTCACGCACGGTTCTCTTTCCACCGAAAGCCTGTCCGGCATGGTGGCCTTCGTGCGGGCGGCCGAAACCGGCAGCTTCGTGGCGGCGGGCCGGGCGTTGGGGCTGTCGGCGTCGGCGGTGGGCAAGAGCGTGATGCGGCTGGAGGCGAAGCTCGGCGTGCAACTGCTCAACCGCACGACGCGCCGCATCGGCCTCACGCACGAAGGCGCCCGCTTCTTCGCGCGCTGCAAGCGCATGCTCGCCGATCTCGAAGACGCCGAAAACGAGTTGTTCCATTCCACCGCATCGCCGCGCGGACGCCTGCGCATCAGCGCGCCGTCGCTCGGCGGCCGTCTGTTATTGCCGCTGGTGCCCGAGTTCAGGCGGCGTTATCCGGACATCGAGCTGGAAATCGACTTCAGCGACCGTCTGGTGGACGTCACGCAGGAAGGCTATGACGCGGTCATCCGCACCGGGCGTCTCGCCGATTCGCAATTGCTCGCGCGTCCGCTCGCGCAATATGGGCCGGTGATCGTGGCGGCGCCTGCTTATCTGTCGGCACACGGCGAGCCGGCGACGCCCGAGGAGCTCGTGGACCACGCCTGCATCCGCTTCCGCTCGCCGACCAGCGGCCGGCCCGAGCCGTGGCGCTTCGCCCGGGACGATCACAGCTATGCGCTCGATCCCCACGCCATCCTCGCCTTCAACGACATGGAAGCGGTGCTGGCTGCGTGCATCGCAGGGCTCGGTCTCGCTTGCGTGCCCGATTTTGTCGCGAAGACTGCGCTGGAGGCGGGTCTGTTGCGGACGGTGCTCGGCGCGCACGTAAGCACGGAAGGGACGTTCCAGATCGTGTGGCCGCAGAGCCGTCATGAAGCGCCGCGGCTGCGGGCGTTTATCGATCACGTTGCGGCGCGCCTCGGGGGCTTGCCGTCGCACGGTGCGCGCGTCCGTGCGGCTTGAGCAATGGAAGCGCCGCGTCTAGCCGATGACGCGACGCGCGAGCGGTGTTTCCGGCGTCGGATAGCCAGCCTGTTTGAAGGTCTCGATGATCGCGCGGTTGGTGTCGAAATAGACCTGCCAGTAATCGCTCGTGTTGGTGTAAGGGCGCACGCACAGCAACGGGCCTTCAGGCGTGAACGACAGCACTTCGACATCCGGCGGCGGCGTCGTCGCGACGTTCGGAATCCGGGCGATGGCTTCCTTCAGCCGCGCGATGGCGTCGAGCGGATCGACGCCGTTCGCGATCTTCGCCGTCAGCTCCACGCGGCGGTGCGGCAGCTGGCTGAAGTTCCAGATCGTGTCGGAGAAGATCTTGTTGTTGCCGATGATGGCCGCGACGTTGTCGGGCGTCGTGATGGTCGTGCCGAACAGGCCGAGTTCGGTCACCGTGCCGGTGACGCCGCCCGCCGTCACGAAGTCGCCGACCTTGAAGGGCCGCAGCACCTGCATGAAGATGCCGGCGGCGAAGTGCGCGAGCAAACCGCCCCAGGCCGTACCGATCGCGAGGCCCAGGCCCGCGAGCAGCGCCGCGAACGAGGTGGTCTGGACGCCGAAGATCTGCAGGATCGCGAGGATCAGCAGCAGGTTGAGAATGACGCCGACGATGGAGCCGAGGTAATGGGCGAGCGTCGGATCGACGCGGCCGTTGCGCGACAGCAGTCTGCGCATGCCGCCAGTGACGAGACTGATGAGCCAGCGTCCGATGATCCACAGCGCGATGGCGCCGACGACCATGATCGCCAGATCGACGCCGCGCGTCATGATGAATACACGTACCGTTTCGAGGTTCATTTTCTTGTTCTCGCGTGGCGCTTCGTTGAAGAAACACGGCTTCGCGGTGGTGCGGCCGCGTGGCACACGAGTTATAGATGACACTCCGAATCATGGCAAGAGTTACGCTTGCCGTGGATTTAATCGGAAGAATTGACCTTTTTCGAGAAACAATCAGGTCCATTCCGTTTCGGCGGCATCCGGATCGCGCAGCGTCAAGCCAGAGGCGGGCAAGGGCAGCGCTGTCTTGTAGCGCACTTGTTTCAGCGCGAAGCTGGAACGGATGTTCGAGACGCCCGGCAAGCTCGTCAGACGGTCCAGGATGAAGCGCTCCAGCGCGGCGATGTCCGGCAGCACCACACGCAGCAGATAGTCCGCATCGCCGGTCATCAGATAGCACTCCATCACCTCGGGACGTTCGCTGATCGCCTGCTCGAAGCGCGCCAGCGCGTCCTTGACCTGCTTCTCCAGACTCACCTGGATGAACACGTTGATGGAGAGACCCAGCGCTTCCGGATCGAGCAGCGTGACATGCTGGCGGAACAGGCCGGCCTTCTCCAGCGCGCGCACGCGGTTGAAGCACGGTGTGGCCGAGAGATTCACCGCCCGCGCCAGCTCGGCGTTGGTGATGCGCGCGTTGTGCTGCAACTGGTTGAGGATGCCGATGTCGATGCGGTCGAGGCGTTGCCGGGTCGTCATGCTCATGGTCGAGAAATTCCGGTTTTGGGCGGTTTGCAAGAATAAATACACTATCTCAAAGCGCAGAAACAGCCAAATGAGACGCACATTCTGCGCAAGCGTGGATATGCTTGTGGGATCCATCAGCCACCCACCATCAGCCAGCGCGCGGAGTCGCCATGACCGATTTGTCGAGCGGAACCACCCAGCTTCTTTCCATCGCGAAAGGCCGCGAGGATGTCGATCCCGCGGAAACCGCCGAATGGCTGGAGGCGCTCGATGCCGTGGTCGAGCACGTCGGCCGGGAGCGCGCGCAGTATCTGTTCGACCGGCTCGCGGAGCATGCGCTGTCCGTGGGCGTGGAATCGGCGCGGGCGCGCGCGACGCCTTACACCAACACCATTCCCGTTGCGCAGCAGCCGCCTTATCCGGGCAAACTCGACGTCGAAGAGCGGCTCGCCGCCGTGCTGCGCTGGAACGCGCTGGCGATGGTCGTGCGCGCGAACCGCGCCTATGGCGAGCTGGGCGGTCATATCGCCAGCTATGCATCGGCGGCGGATCTGTTCGAAGTGGGCTTCAATCACTTCTTCCGCGCGGCCGGCGCGAATCATGGCGGCGATCTGGTGTATTTCCAGCCGCATTCGTCGCCGGGCGTGTATGCGCGCGCGTTTCTCGAAGGCTTTCTCGACGAGGAACACCTGAAGCACTACCGGCGCGAGATCGCGGGGCCGGGCCTGTGTTCCTATCCGCATCCGTGGCTGATGCCCGACTTCTGGCAGTTCCCGACCGGTTCCATGGGCATCGGGCCGATCAACTCGATCTACCAGGCGAGGTTCATGCGTTACTTGCAGAACCGCAACCTGCAAGTCACCGAAGGCCGCAGGGTGTGGGGCTTCTTTGGCGACGGCGAGATGGACGAGCCGGAGTCGATCGGCGCGCTGTCGCTCGCGGCGCGCGAGCAGCTGGACAATCTGGTGTTCGTCATCAACTGCAACTTGCAGCGGCTCGACGGTCCCGTGCGCAGCAACGGCCGGATCGTCGATGAACTCGAAGCGCAATTCACCGGCGCGGGCTGGAACGTCATCAAGGTGCTGTGGGGCTCGGACTGGGACGGGCTGTTCGCGCGCGATCGCAACAATGCGCTGCTGCGCGCCTTTGCTCATACCGTCGACGGCCAGTTCCAGACCTTCTCCGCCAACGACGGCCGCTACAACCGCGAACGTTTCTTCGGCCAGAACCCGGAACTGGCGGCGCTGGCCGCGCATCTGTCGGATGAGGACATCGACCGCCTGCGCCGCGGCGGCCACGACGTGCGCAAGCTGCACGCGGCTTACGCGAAGGCGCTCGCGCACAAGGGCCAGCCGACCGTGATCCTCGCCAAGACCATGAAGGGTTTCGGCATGGGCGCGGTGGGCCAGGGCCGCATGACGACGCATCAGCAGAAGAAGCTCGATCTCGACGACCTCAAGGCGTTTCGAGACCGTTTCCGCCTGCCGCTGTCGGATGAGGACGTCGAGCAAGTGAAGTTCTACAAACCCGCCGTCGATGCGCCGGAGATGCGCTATCTGCACGAACGGCGCGCGGCGCTGGGCGGCTATCTGCCGCGCCGCCGGGCGAAGGCCTCACAGGGCGTGACGCCGCCCGCGCTGTCAAGCTGGGGGCAATTCGCGCTGACTGCCGCCGGCAAGGAAATGTCCACGACGATGGCCTTCGTGCGGATGCTCGGCAGCCTGCTGAAGGATCCCACGCTCGGGCCGCGCGTGGTGCCGGTGGTCGCCGATGAGGCCCGCACCTTCGGCATGGCGAACCTCTTCAGGCAGGTGGGCATCTATTCGCCGCTCGGCCAGCTGTACGAGCCGGAGGACATGGGCTCGATGCTCTATTACCGCGAGGACACGCGCGGCCAGATTCTCGAAGAAGGCATTTCGGAGGCGGGCGCGGTGTCGTCGTGGATCGCGGCGGCGACGTCCTACAGCGTGCACGACCTGCCGATGCTGCCGTTCTATATCTACTACTCGATGTTCGGCTTCCAGCGCATCGGCGACCTGATTTTTGCGGCGGCGGACCAGCGTTCGCGCGGCTTCCTGATCGGCGCGACGGCGGGGCGCACGACGCTCGGCGGCGAGGGTTTGCAGCATCAGGACGGCACGAGCCATCTGAGCGCATCGACGATCCCGAACTGCCGCGCCTACGATCCCGCGTTCGCGTATGAGGTGGCGGCCATCGTCGACGAAGGCATGCAGGAGATGATGGAGCGGCAGAACGACGTGTTTTATTACGTCACCGTGACCAACGAGAACTATGCGCAGCCCTCCGCGCCCGGCGGCACGCTGAGCGATGCCACGCGCGACGGCATCCTGCGCGGCATGCATCGGCTCGGCGATGCTTCCGAAAGCGCGGCGCAGGTGCAGCTGCTCGGCTCGGGCGCGATCCTGAACGAAGCGCTCGCGGCGCGCACGATGCTCGCGGAGGACTGGAACATCGAAGCGGCGGTATGGAGCGTGACGAGTTACACGGAATTGCATCGCGACGGCGCGGCATGCGAACGGCTCGCGCGCCTGAGCGACGACGACGCGCCCGAGCCATTCGCTACCCGCGCGCTGCAAGGCACGCGCGGACCGGTGATCGCGGCAACGGACTATGTGCGCGCGCTGCCGGAACTCATTCGCGCCTATGTGCCGCGCCGCTATGTGACGCTGGGCGCCGATGGCTTCGGCCGCAGCGATACGCGGCAGGCGCTGCGCGCGTTCTTCGAGGTGGACCGCGTGTCGATCGTGCTGGCCGCGCTGAAGGCGCTCGTGGATGACGGCGTGATCGAACGCTCGGTGCTCAAGGCCGCGCGCGAGCGTTACGGCCGCAGCAACGAAGCTTCCGGCGCGCCCTGGACGCGTTAGACGTCGCGCCGCGCGGCGTCGAGCAGGTCGCGTACTTCGTCGTCGCTGGTCTGGTCGAAGTCGGCGTAGAACTGGCCTACACCGAAGAAGGCATGCGGTCGGAGCACGCAGACAAACTCGTCCACCACGTGTTCTATCCGCGCATCGGAATCGAGCGGCGCGACCGGCAGCGCCGCGACAATCCTCGCGGGATGCGCGCGCCGCAGCGACATCGCGGCGGCCTTGAGCGTCGCGCCGGTGGCCATGCCGTCGTCGACGAGAATCGCCACGCGGCCGCTCACGTCGGGCGGCGGACGTGCGCCGCGATACAGCCGGTCGCGTCGTAGCAGCTCGGCGCGCTCTTCCGCGATCACGCTATCGAGTTGATCTTGCGACACGCCCGCGTACTCCACGATGCTCCGGTCCAGGAAGAACGCCTCGCCCGAGGCGATCGCGCCCATGGCGAGCTCCGGCTGCGCCGGCACGCCGAGCTTGCGGACGACGAGGATGTCGAGCGGCGCGGCAAGCGCGCGGGCCACTTCGAACGCGACCGGCACGCCGCCGCGCGGGAGCGCGAGAACGACGACGTCGTCACGATAGGCGTAATGGCGGAGATGCGTCGCGAGATCGCGGCCGGCGTGCCTTCGATTGTCGAATGTCGAGTCCATCCCGGATGCCTCTGGAACGTTGCCGCGCGCTTTCAGGATACTCGCGGCTCGACCATGCCGAACGCTTTGATACAGTACTTTCAATAATCCTTCACTGGCCTTCATGCTGAAAGATGAGCACGAAATCGGTGCGCGTCATGCGACATGAGAGCGCATTGCACCAAGTTCGAGCCATGCCGGATGACCGTTCAAGGCGCACGCCGCACCACCTTGTTCGCCTGCGAGCAACGCATACGCACCGTTTCGATGCTCCATGCGCCAACTTGGCCCGAAACTTGCAAATTGAGCGCCTTTCGTCATTTCGTCCGCTCGACTATGCAGGCACTTCAGTCCGGTACCAACACACTCTTCCTGCTGCTTGGCGCCGCGATGGTGCTTGCGATGCACGCAGGCTTCGCCTTCCTCGAACTCGGCACGGTCCGGCGCGAGAATCAGGTGAACGCGCTGGTCAAGATCCTGGTGGACTTCGCCGTCTCGACGCTCGCGTACTTCTTCATCGGCTACAACATCGCGTATGGCGTGCAGTTCATGCACAGCGCCGATATCCTTGCCGAACACAACGGCTATGCGCTCGTGCGCTTTTTCTTCCTGCTGACCTTCGCGGCCGCGATCCCGGCGATCGTCTCCGGCGGCATCGCCGAACGCTCCAAGTTCAATCCGCAACTCTTCGCGACTTGCGTGATCGTCGGCTTCCTGTATCCGCTGCTCGAAGGCGTCGCGTGGAACGAGCGCTTCGGCATCCAGGCCTGGCTCGCGCAGGCCTTCGGCGCGCCGTTCCACGACTTCGCGGGCTCGGTGGTCGTGCATGCGTTCGGCGGCTGGGTCGCGCTGCCCGCTGTCGTGCTGCTCGGGCCGCGTCATGGGCGTTATCACAAGGACGGGCGCATCGCCGCGCATCCGCCCTCGTCGATTCCCTTCCTCGCGTTGGGCGCATGGGTGCTGGCGGTCGGCTGGTTCGGCTTCAACGTGATGAGCGCGCAGACTGTCGACAAGATCAGCGGCCTCGTCGCGGTCAACTCGCTGATGGCGATGGTCGGCGGCACGCTCGCTGCCTGGTTCGCGGGCCGCAACGATCCGGGCTTCACCTATAACGGACCGCTCGCGGGCCTGGTCGCCGTGTGCGCGGGCTCGGATCTGATGCATCCGCTCGGCGCGCTGATCGTCGGCGCGATCGCGGGCGTGCTGTTCGTGCAGATGTTCACGTGCGTGCAGAACCGCTGGCGCATCGACGACGTGCTCGGCGTGTGGCCGCTGCATGGCATGTGCGGCGCGTGGGGCGGCATCGCGGCGGGCATCTTCGGGCAGAAGGCGTTCGGCGGTATCGGCGAGGTGTCGATCGTGTCGCAAGTGATCGGCACGGTGGGCGCGGTGGCGCTCGCGCTGGCCGGCGGCGCGGCCGTCTATGGCGCAATCAAGCTGACCGTGGGGCTGCGGCTGGATCGCGAGGAGGAGTTCAACGGCGCTGATCTGGCCATCCATCGCATCTCGGCGACCCCGGAGCGGGATCTGGCGGGCTGACTCGCCTTTGTCGCCTCTTCGCGTGTGGCGCGACGCAACACAGGCGCGCCGATTGACGGGCCTCGGGCATTGACAGAGAATGCCCCGCCCGGCGTCTTTCAGGATCTTGTGCCGTCTCGAGCGCGCGCCGGTTACGATATATCGGTCGACATCCCCGGAGGCGCGACGCTTGGACTCCACCGAGACCGCGACATACGATCTGCCGCTGCCCGCACGCAATTTCGCTTCAACGCGAAAGATGCTGTTGCTCGTGCTGGCCGCGTCGATCGTCATTCCGCTGGCATGCCTGGCCCTGTACGGCTACTACGACCTGCAGCGCCGCTTCGCCGACGCGGAAGACTTCACCGAGCGCCTGACGCGCGTGGCGGACGAACATGCGCTGAAGGTCATCGACCTGAATCAGCAACTCGAAACCCGCATCGTCGATCTGCTCGGCGACAGCAACGACGACGCCATCCGTGGCCGCGAGGCCTCGCTCCATCACACGCTCGACGAGATGGACAGCACGCTCGCGCAGATCGCGGCCATCTCCGTGTTCGGCGAGCATGGCAACCTGCTCGTGAACAGCCGTTATTTCCCGGCGCCGCCCGTCTCGATTGCCGAGCGCGACGACTTCCAGTCCGCGCGCTCCGTGGCGCCTGTTACGTACTTTTCCTTGCCCTTGCGCGGCAAGGTGGCGCGTTCGGATGTCTTCACCACGACCATGGGCCGCATCGCCAGCAATGGACGCTTTCTCGGCGTGGTGTCAATCGCGGTGAAGCGGGGCTATTTCGTCGACTTTTATCACGAGCTCGTCGGCGGCGATCAGGCGGCCGTGGTGGGGCTGTACCGGCGCGACGGCGGCATTCTCGCGCGCTATCCCGCCAAGCCGGACGACGCCGAGCCCGCCTCCAACACACCCTTTACGAACGCCTTCCGCAATAACGAGCTGTATGGCCGGATGCGCGTGCAGTCGAGCGTCGATCACGTCGAGCGGCTGCTGGCCTTCCGCCGCGTGGGCGACTACCCGCTCTATGTCGCCGTGGGCTATGCGGTCTCCGCGATTTACGCGAACTGGCTCAACGGCCTGGCGCTCGCGGCGGCGGCCGCGCTGGGGCCGTGTATCGCCGTCTGGCTGCTGATCCTGTTCTCCATTCGCCGCCTGAACGCCGAACAGGCCGCGTGGGAACGCTGGCGCGCGGAGGTGGCCACCCGGCTGTCCATCGAGGCGTCGAGCCGCCAGTTGCGCCGCATGGGCGCGCTCGGCAACCTCGTCGCCAACGTCGCGCACGACTTCAATAACCTGCTGATGGTGGTGTCGTCGAACATGGAACTGGCGCGGCGCAAGCATTTCAACGGCGTCGAGCCGGAGGTGCTGGCGGTCGAGCGCGCCACTTCCGGCGCCGAATCGCTGGCGCGGCGCCTGATGAGCGTCGCGCGCAAGCAGCCGCTCAAGCAGGAACTGATCGAACCGGCGGCCTGGCTGCGCAACCTGCTCGGCCTCGTGAAGACTTCGGTGCATCCGTCGGTGTCGGTGACGCTCGAACTGTCGCCCGATTTGTGGAGGGTGTCGGCCGATCCGGTGGAACTCGAACTGGCGCTCGTGAATGTCGCGGTCAACGCCAGCGAGGCGATGCCGCATGGCGGGCGCGTGCTGATCCGCTGCCAGAACGCGCGGGTGCGGGGCGCCGAAACCGATATCCCGGATGGCGAGTATCTGCTGATCTCGATCACGGACAACGGCGAAGGCATGAACGAGGAGACGCTGCGGCGCGCCTTCGAGCCGCTCTTCACGACGAAAGTCCGTGGCATGGGCACGGGCCTCGGTCTGGTGCAGGTGCTGGCGGCCTGCGAACAGGCCGGGGGCACCGCGCGCATCACCAGCGTGGCGGGATCGGGGACGACGGTTCGACTGTACCTTCCGCGCCATCACGGGCCGGCGCCGGTCGCGTCGAAGGCCTACATGCCGCCGGAGACCGAGATCGAACCGCTGTTGCCCGCGGCCCGCTCAACCACCGACGCCAATGACGAGGCGCATCCGCTGCGCGGCACGTCGGTGCTGCTGGTCGAGGACAACCAGGATGTAGCGGCCGGCGTGATGGCCGTACTCGAAGTGTTCGGCTGCGCGGTGCATCACGAGGACAGCGCCGATGGCGCTTTCACGTTGCTGGGCGAGGGCTATGGCTTCGATCTCGTGCTGACCGACGTGCAGATGCCGGGCCGCATGAACGGCATCGACCTGGCCGAGCAGATCACGAAGCGGCTGCCGGCGCAGAAGCTGATCCTGATGACCGGTTACGCCGATGAACTCGAACGCGCGAAGCACCTCGGCGTGCCGATCCTCGCGAAGCCGTTCGACATGGACGATCTGCTCGAACTGATCGCGCCGGGCGTGGCGCATTGACCGCTTTTGAAGTTCAGCGTTTGCCATGGCCCGGCACCGAGCGCGCGCCGACTAGCGGATTGAAGCCGGCCCGTTTCGACGGAGACCCGGTTTTCTTTGCCGCGCGCGTGGACGAGCGCGTGCCGTCGCCGCTCAGTTGGCTGAGTAGATCTTCGTCATCGGGTGCATCGTCGGCCTGTTCCGCAACTGACGAAGCGCCGGCGAGATGCTCGACCACCGAAATGAAGTCCTTGCGCGCCGTCTTCAGCGCGCGTCCCGGCATCATCACGATGACCACCGCTTCCTGCACGCCATGGCCGTCCACGGTGCGCAGCGTGCCGTCCCCGTTCCAGTCGATACCGCTCTCCGCATAGGCCGCGACGAGATGATGCAGCACGGCGGGCGACATCACGCCGGCGTCATAGAGCCCGACGATCTGCCGCTCCGCGAGCGCGAACAGGCTGCCCGGTCCGCGTTTGGGCCTGGGCTTGGGTTGGGACCTGGAAGCGGCCATCTACTGCGGCTTCCCGGCGGGCGCGACGCGCCACACGGCGTTGCCGACATCATCGGCGACGAGCAGGCCGCCCGCATGATCCACCGCCACGCCGACGGGCCGTCCGCGCGCATGGCCATCCGACGACACGAAGCCGGTGAGAATGTCTTCCGGTGGACCCGAGGGCTTGCCGTCCTGGAAGGGCACGAAGACGACCTTGTAGCCGCTGCGGGGCTTGCGGTTCCACGAGCCATGCTGGCCGATGAACGCGCCATTGCGATAGCGCTCCGGGAAGGCGCTGCCGTCGTAGAACGTCAGGCCGAGCGATGCGGTATGCGCGCCGACCGCGTAGTCGGGGAGTATCGCGGACTGCACGAGATCCGCGCGCTGCGGCTTCACGCGTTCATCGACATGCTGGCCGTAATAGCTGTAGGGCCAGCCATAGAACGCGCCGTCCTTCACCGAGGTGAGATAGTCGGGGACGAGCTCGTTGCCCAGTTCGTCGCGTTCGTTCACGACCGTCCACAGCGCGCCGCTCTGCGGTTGCCATGACATGCCGTTCGGATTGCGCAGACCGGTGGCGAACGGCCGCGACTGCCTGGTCGCGATGTCCACCTCCATGATTTGCGCGCGGCCGTTCTCGGCATCGATGCCATTCTCCGCCGCGTTGCTGTTCGAGCCGACGGTCACATAGAGCTTCTTGCCGTCGCGGCTCGCAATGATGTTCTTGGTCCAGTGATGATTGATTTCGCCGGCGGGCAGATCCATGAACTTCTCGCCGGGCGTGGTGATCTGCGTCATGCCGGGCTCGTACTTGAAGCGCATGATCGCGTCGGTGTCCGCGACATAGAGCTCGTCACCGATGAGCGCCATGCCGAACGGCGAATGCAGCTTGTCGATGAACACGGTCCGGGTGTCGGCGACGCCGTCGCCGTCGGTATCGCGCAGCAACACGATGCGGTCCGGACTCGCGACGCCCGCCCCCGCGCGCTTCTGCACCTTCTTCATCACGAAGCCCTTGATGCCGGCGTTTTCGTCGTGCTGCGCGGGCGCATTGCTTTCCGCGACCAGCACGTCGCCATTGGGCAGCGTGGCGAGCCAGCGCGGATGATCGAGCTGGCTCGCGAACGCGGTCACCTGGAAGCCTTGCGCCGCCTCTGGCTTTTCTCCCGCTTGCCACGGCTTGGCTGGGGCGATGTTCACGGTCGGCATCAAACTCTTGTGCGGCGCGGGCAATTCCGGATCGGGGCCGAAGCCGGCGGCGTAGTCTGCCGCGAAGGCGCTGCCGCATGCGAGCATCGACACGCCTGCGGCAACGCACGCGAGATGTTGTGCTGGTTTCTTCAAGCCTGACTCCTGAGGTGTGACGAGCGCAGTCTTCGAGGCGCTCAGCCGCCGCCGATGCCCTGCGTTACCTTGCCGGTTCCGCCGCAGGTGGTGCACGTCGAACCGTCGAGCTTGCCGGAGCCGTTGCAGTCCGGACACAGATCCTCGCCTGAGCCGGGTGCGCCGGCTTCGGCTTCGTCGCCGGGATTGAGAGGAGGTTGCTGGGCCATCGCCGTCTCCTGGGCTGAACGTGCGCGGGCGGCATTGCTCGCGCATGACACGTGCACTGCGAGCAAGCGGCGTTCCTTGCCTCGTCCGGGTATGCGCGATGCTGAATGCTGTGAGCGGCTTTGGGGCCGCACTGAGGTTCAGTCAAAGAGCGCAGGAGGGCTTCATGAGCGACAAGCAAAAGCAGATGGGCAATCAGCCGTCGGACCCGACACAGCGTCAACATGGCCAGCAGACGCCGCCACCCGCACAACCACAGCAGGACAATCAAAGCGGTCAGCGTCAGCAGAACCAGCCGCTGCCGCAGCATCAGGGTGGTCAGCGGCAACCTTGAGCGGTTCGAGGCGGGCGACTATGTACTACACGTAGCCGCGCGCTTCAGGGCTTGCGTCCGAACGCTTCGCGCAGCCGCTTCTTCGCGCGCTCCAGCGTGCTCTTGCGCGACTTCGGCAGATTGCGTCCCGCACGATTGATGTAGAAGTTCAGCATCGACATCGCCGACTGGAAAGGCGAACCCTTGCGACGCGTGCTGTGCGTGGAGGATCGCTTGAGCGAATCGGCGATTTCCTGCGCATTGCCGGTCGTGAAGATGTCGCGCTGGATATCCATCGCGTCGCTGGTCTCCATGACGTGATGGGACCAGCGGTGAGTCGAGCGCGCGGGCTTCTTGCGGGCAGTGGCAAGCGAATGACGCTGCCGCGTGCTCGGGCGCTTGCTGCCGCCCGACTTGCGCCGAGGCGTCTTCGACGATTTTCCAGCGGTGGCCATGTGAGGTTCCTGTTCCTTTTCGTCGCGTCAGCCCTGCGCGATGCGCCGCGCCTCTTCCAGCGTGAGCGGTTCGCGCATCGCTTCGGCGAGCCTGCACACGGCTGCATCGTGTTCGCAGGCCACCACCGCGCCCACGTGCGAATCCTTCATCAGGAAGGCGATGAAGTGCTGGGCGTCGAGTTCGCCGTCTATCTCTACACTGTCCGGTTCGGTCACATGCCCGAGATAGTCGAAGGTCTTGTCGTAGTGGAAGGTCCAGAAATACGGCACGCCGTCATATTCGCGTGGCTGTCCCGCCATGTTGTAAGCGGCGACGCGCGCATGCTGCTGCGCGACGCGCCAGTGTTCGATACGCACGGATTGCCCCGAGCGCGGCAGCGGAAACTGCGCGATATCGCCGGCGGCATAAAGGTTGGGTGCGGCAAGCATGGCTGGATCGACGGAGAGGCTGCCGTCCTCGTTGCGCGCGACACCTGACAGGAACTGGGTGGCGGGCTCGACGCCGGTTCCCGCGATGACGATGTCGGCCGCGATCTTCTCGCCGGAATCGAGCATCACTTCGCGCACCGCATTGCCACCGACGAGCGAACTCACGCGTGCATTCATGTGAAACGCCACGCCGTTCTTCTCATGCAGTTTCCTGAACATGTCGCCGATGCGTTCGCCGAACTGCTTCGCGAAGGGCACCTTGCCGGGCGCGACAACCGTCACGTCCACGCCGCGCTTCCTCAGGCACGACGCCGCTTCGAGTCCGATGAAACTCGCCCCCACGATCACCGCGCGCTTGTGTCCTTCGAGCGAGGCCAGGATGGCGCGTGCATCCTCGCGCGTGCGCAGCAGGTGGACATGGTCAAGATTCGCGCCGGGCATTGCCAGCGGCTTGGGCACGCCGCCTGTGCAGATGAGCGCGGCGTCATAGTCGCGCTTCTTGCCGTCGACGAAATCGGCGTGCCGCGCGCGGGCGTCCAGATGCATGACATCCGACTCGATCCGCTCGATGTCATGCTTCTCGAAGAAATCCGTGTCAAGCAGGGGCGGCACGTCGTCTGGCGGCATGTCGCCCGCGAGCGTGAACTTGCTCAGCGACGTGCGATCGTAGGGCTCGCGCGCGTCGCCGCCCGCGAGGACCAAGCGGCCGTCGAAGCCGGCCTCGCGAAGCGCGGCGCATGCAGCGGCGCCGGCTGCACCTGCGCCGACGACAAGCATGGTCCGCGCATTCGTCTGCGCTTTCGATGCAGCCTCGTTGCTATCGATGGCGGGCAGTGCAACATAGACATCGCCGTCGCTTATGGTGGCTTCATAGCGGGTCAGCGACTTGAGCGCGGGCGGTTCAACGAGACTGCCGTCGCGTACTTCGAACGTGCCCTTGTGCCATGGACATACGATACGGCCGTTGCAGATCGCGCCTTCGTCGAGCGGCCCGCCTGCATGCGGACATTCGGCGGTATAGGCGCGTATCTCGTCGCCGTCGCGCACCAGCAAGATGGGCGTTTCCTTCGCGTCCGGCTCGCTTCCTTTGATGCAGACGCGCTTGCCGCGGTCGGCGGATACTTCCGTGACACGCGCAACCTTATGCTGAATGGGGGACATCGCACTCTCCGGTAGCTTCGAGCATCAAAGCACGTTTTGCGTTTGGAGAGCGCGAAGCAATTCGCGGACCGCTTGGGCGCGTTATAGCGCTTCGGTCACCGCCCGCAAGAACTGCCGTGTGCGCTCATGCTGCGGCGCGGAGAAGAACTGCTGCGGCGGCGCCTGTTCGATGATCTTCCCTTGCGAGAAAAAGCACACGCGATCGGCGAATTCCTTCGCGAAGCCCATCTGGTGCGTCACCATCAACATGGTCAGATTGTGCTCCTCGCCAAGCCGACGGATCACGTTGAGCACTTCGCCGCACAGTTCGGGATCGAGCGCCGAGGTCACTTCGTCGAACAACATGACTTGCGGCCGCATGGCGAGCGCACGCGCAATCGCGACGCGCTGCTGCTGACCGCCCGACAACTGCGATGGATAGTGATTGTTCTTGTCGGCGAGTCCGACCAGCGAGAGCAGCTCGCGGGCGCGTTCGGTGGCTTCCTTCTTCGAGAGGCCGAGCACGCTCATGGGCGCCTCGATGGTGTTCGCGAGCGCCGTCATGTGTGGAAACAGGTTGAAGCTCTGGAACACCATGCCGATCTTGCTGCGCACCTGCCGCACATGGCGCGGCGAAGCAGCCACGAGCGCGCCCCCGCGCCGTTCATGCGTGAGCGGCTCGCCGTCCACTTCGATGACGCCGTCGGTGAGCGGATCGAGCGTCATCAACACGCGCAGCAGCGTGGACTTGCCCGAGCCGCTCGGCCCGATGATCGCCACCTTCTCGTTGCGCGCGACATCGAGATCGAGGCCGTCCAGCACGGTCAGCGCGCCATAGCGTTTGGTCACGTTGCGAAAGCGCACCATCGGGACGTTCGCGCGGACTTCGGCGGCCGCGCCGAGCGCGGGATCGAGATCACGTTTCATCTGCTGCTCCTGAAGATGAGTTGCGGTCATGGCAGCCTCACGCGCCGTTCGAGATGACGCACGCCCGAGGCGAACGTCACGCTGATGATGAGGAAGAAGATCCCGGTCATCGTGATCGGTTCGAGATAGCGGAAGGTTTCGGAGCCGAGGTTCTTGGCCTGTTGCATCAGTTCGACCACCGTGATGGCCGACAGCACCGGCGTGTCCTTGAACATGGCGACGAGATAGTTGCCGAGCGCGGGAATAACCGGACGAATTGCTTGTGGCAGGATCACGCCGGCATAGGTGCGCCACGGCGAGAGCGACAGCGCACACGAGGCTTCCCATTGGCCGCGCGCCACGCCGTTGAGGCCCGCGCGATAGACCTCGGACACATAGCACGCGTAATGCACCGCGATGCCGATGGTGCCCGCGGTCAGCGCGGACATCGTGAGCCCGTAGAGCGGCGCGACGTAGAAGAGTACGTACACCTCGATCAGCAGCGGCGTGCTGCGGATGAACTCGATGAACAGCGCGGTGGGCCGCGATACGGCGGCGATCTCGCTGCGTCGCAGGATCGCGAGCACGAGACCCAGCACGAGGGCGATGGCAAAGCCAACGATCGTGATGCCGATGGTATAGGTGGCCGCGCGCGCCAGTTCAGGCAGGATCTGCAGCGCGTACTTGATATCGAAGAGTTGTCCGAGCGCATTCATGATGCGGCTCCCGGAAGCGCACGCGCCGGCTTGCGAACGGCGACATGACTGCTGACGCGGCGTTCGAAGCTGCGCATCACCGCGACAATGATCTGCGCGAGCACGAAGTAGATCAGCAGCGTGAGGCCGAAGATCTCGGCTGTCTTGAAGGTTGCTTCGTCGAGCTGGCGCGCGCGGAACGTCAGGTCCGAGAGCGTGATCAGCGAGACGAGCGAGGTCCCCTTGAGCAACTCGATCATCAGGTTGGTGGCGGGCGGCAGCGCATTGATCATCGCTTGCGGCAGGATGATGCGACGCAGCCGCGCGGATGCCGGCAGGTTCAGCGCGAGCGCCGCTTCATACTGGCCGCCGGGCACCGAGCGCAGCGCGCCGCGCAGGATCTCCGAGCCATACGCGCCGTAGTGCAGCCCCAGCCCGACGACAGCCACCGTGAACGGCGTCAGCTTCAGGTCGAAGGGCGGCAGCGGCAGTACGAAGAACAGCCAGAACAGCTGCACCAGCAGTGACGTGCCGCGAAACACTTCCACGTATGCATTGCCGGCCCACCGCACGATGCGATAAGGCGCGGCGCGCAGCGTGGTAGCGACGCTCGCCATGACAACGGCAAGCAGGATGCTGACCACGGCTATCTGTATCGTGACGAGCGTGCCCTTCCACATCAGGGGCAGGAGCTCATTGAGGTCACTCATGACGATGGTCCTCGCGAGTGGATGAAACGATGTGAATTGCCGCAGCCAGACGGGAAGCGCTTCAGCCCGCGCACAACTCCGGCGCCTTCTTCGTCGTCAGATTGGACTTGTCGAAGCCGAACGGCCCTACGGTCTTCAGATGATCGTCCGTGCCGAGCCATTGATGCAGTTCCTTGTTGACGGCATCGCGCAGGTCCGTGTCTTCCGGGCGGAAGGCAAGCGCGCCATAGCCCGTGTGCTTCGGATCGTCGTTGAACTGGCTCACGGCCTCGACTTGCGGGCCGCCCTTCGATGCCAGGCCCTTCATGGTCAGCGACGTACCGACTGCGGCATCGGCGCGGCGCGCGCGCACGGCCTGCAATTGCGCGGTCGTGTCCGGAACCTGGAGGATCTGATCGTCCTTGATGCCAGCCTGACGCGCATAGCCGAGTTCAGCCGTGCCGGCCATGACCGCGAGCTTCGTGTCGGGCTGCTTCGCGACATCGGCATAGCTGTGCAGCTTCTTCGGATTGTCCTTCATCGTCAGCAGCGTGTCGGGGATCTGGTACTGCGGATCGGCGAACGCAACCTGCTTGCAGCGCTCCGGCGTGATGTACATGCCCGCCGCGATGACGTCGAAGCGGCCAGCCTTCAGGCCCGGAATCAAGGCGCCCCATTCGGTCAGGACCGCATCGACCTTTTTCACGCCGAGCTTGGCGAAGATCTTTTTCGCGATCTCGGGCGATTCGCCGGTCACGGTGCCGTCGGCCGTCGTGTAGGCGAAGGGCGTTTCGTTGGCGTAGCCGATGCGCACCTCGCCCGTGCGCTGTATGCGCTGCAACGTGGTTTCCGCGCTTGCGCTCGTCGCAACAGAGGCAAGGACAGTTGCCGCGACACACGCCGCTGCCAGCAATCCAGACAGTCGCTTCGTCTTCATATCGTTTCCGTAGTGTGGTTCGTCAAGCGTGGTCGGAGATGGGCATTCATGCGGGAGTGCGTGGAAACCCTTGCCACAGAGGTGTCGAAAGGAATTCACCGCGCAGCCACCAACGCAGAATACAAAGCCATATATTTGTTCCGATTGCTCTAGGACAATTATTTTCGGGTGCGCTTTTGCGCCACTATGGCGCATGGCCATGCTTGCCAACCCGTTTGCCAACCCGGATGTGAGGAAACGCGTGTGAACGAAACATGGCGCGACGCCGTGCGCACTGTGCAGGGCGTGCAGTCCAAATACAAGCGGCTGGTGAAGGCCATGGCCGCCGATATCGAAAGCGGTGTGCTGGCATCGGGCGAACGTTTGCCGCCGCAGCGCGAAGTCGCCGCCGATCTTTCAATCAGCGTGCAGACCGTGACCAATGCCTACAAGGAACTGGAGCGCCAGGGCCTGATCCGCTGCGAAGTGGGGCGTGGCAGCTTTGTTGCGGCGCGCGTGACCGAGACCATGTCCAACTACATGCTCGATACCGCCGAGCGCTCGGTGGTCGATTTCTCGATTGCGCGCATCGTGCATACCCCCGAGCACGACGCGATGTGGCGCAAGGTCTGCGCAACGCTCTCGACCATCGAGGACCAGCCGTGGATACGCGCATTCCGGCCTATCGCGGGCTTCGAGAATCATCGCCAGGCGGGCGTCGAATGGCTTGCCTCGCTCAACATGCCGGCGCACGTCGACACCTTGCTGGTCACGAACGGCGTGGCGCACAGCATCTTCCTGGCGCTGGCGTCGATCGTCGGTCCCGGCGACACGGTCCTGTGCGAGAGCCTGACGGATCACGGCGTGATCGGCTCGGCGAACGTGCTGGGGTTCACGCTGAAGGGGCTCGAACTCGACGAACACGGCATCCGCCCCGAACACTTCGAGGAGATGTGCGACAGCGAACGCGTGAGCGCGCTGGTCTGCACGCCGACGCTCAACAATCCCACCGTCGCGATGATGCCGGATTCACGCCGCCGCGCCATCGCCCGGATTGCCGAGCGCTATGGCGTGTATGTGATCGAGGACGATGTCTACGGCGCGCTGCCCGCGAAGACGCAGACGCCCATCGCGAGCCTGATTCCGGAGCTGGCGTTCTATTGCACGAGCATGACGAAGTCGGTGCTGAGCGGGCTGCGCACGGGCTTCATGACGGTGCCGCGCCGGCTGGCGCTGCGTGCGGAGAGCGTGTTGCGCGTGAGTTGCTGGATGGCGACCTCGCCGATCGCGGAAGTCACCGCGCGCTGGATCACGGACGGCACGGCGGCGCGGCTCGTGCAGATCCAGCGCGAACGTCTGGCGGCGCGGCAGGGCGTGGTGCGCGAAGTGCTCGGCGATTACGTGCTGGGCAGCCATCCGAACGCGCTGTCCGTGTGGTTGCGCGTGCCCGACGAATGGGAGGCGGAGCGCATCACGCGTGAACTGCGCAATCGCAATATTGCGGTGACTTCGCCGGATCCGTTCCTCGTGCGCGGCGCGGTGCGGCCGAATGCCGTGCGTCTGTGCGTGGGCGCGGAAGTGGGCGAGAGTACGTTCCGCGCGGCCGTCGAGACGATGCGTGAGGTGTTCGGCCAGTTCCCGCACGTGCACGACTTCAACTAAATGAACTAGGACAATCGAAAAGGATTTTTTAGGACATTAGACTGGTCTGCATCGAAGCTCGCCATGCAAGCCGGATCACATGTCCTCACTCACGCTCGCCGATATCTACCGCGCTCGCCAGCGCATTGAAGGGCGGGCGATCGTCACGCCGCTGGTTCATTCGCTGAGCTTGTCGCGCGTCGCGGGCGTGCCGGTTCATCTGAAGCTCGAAACGCTGCAACCTACCGGCAGCTTCAAGCTGCGCGGCGCGACCAACGCGCTGGCGCAAGTGGCCGAAGCGGGCGGCACGCGCGTGGTGACCGCTTCAACGGGCAATCATGGCCGTGCCGTCGCGCATGCCGCGCGCGAACTCGGCATGGAAGCCGCCGTGTGCATGTCATCGCTCGTACCGAAGAACAAGGTCGAAGCCGTTGCCGCGCTCGGCGCGCGCGTCGTGATCTCGGGCAAGAGCCAGGACGATGCGCAACGCGAAGCGCAACGTCTGGTGCGCGAGGAAGGCTACGTGTTCGTGCCGCCCTTCGACGATCCGCGTGTGATTGCGGGGCAGGCCACCATCGGACTTGAAATCCTCGAAGCATTGCCCGACGCGGCGAGCATCGTCGTGCCGCTGTCAGGCGGCGGCTTGTTCAGCGGCGTGGCCTTCGCGGCAAAAAGTATTCGACCTGACACGAAACTGATCGGCGTCTCGATGGAGCGCGGTGCAGCCATGCATGCGAGCCTCGCGGCGGGCGAACCGGTCTTCGTCGATGAACTCGACACGCTCGCCGATTCGCTCGGTGGCGGCATCGGCCTCGATAACCGGCATACCTTCGCGATGACGCGCGCGCTAATCGATGAAGTCGTGCTGCTCGATGAAATGTCGATCGCGCGCGGCATCGTTCATGCCTATCGCGAAGAACGGCTCGTCGTGGAGGGCGCGGCGGCGGTCGGCATCGCGGCGCTGCTCGACGGCGTGGTGCCCCTTCGTGGCGGACCCATCGTGATTGTCGTGAGCGGCAGCAACATCGATATCGAAACGCATCGCCGTCTGATTGGAGCCGCCTGAATCATGTCTTACATCGATCGATCCACCGTGCTGCTGGGCCAGGCGCAACTGCGCCAGCTCGTGCCGCTCGATCGCGACGCCATCGAGCAGGTCGAAGCCGCGTTCCGTTCGCTTGCCACGGAAGCGGTCGCGATGCCGCCCATCCTGCGCCTCGACATTCCCGAGCATGCCGGCGAAGTCGATGTGAAGACCGCGTATCTGCCGCGCTTTGCGAGCTTTGCGATCAAGGTGAGTCCGGGTTTCTTCAACAATCCGTCGCTCGGGCTCGCAAGTCTCAATGGCCTGATGCTGGTGTTGTCCGCGCAGACGGGTCTCACGGAAGCCGTGCTGCTCGACAACGGCTATCTCACCGCCGTGCGCACCGCCGCGGCGGGCGCGGTGGCCGCGCGCTGGCTGGCGCGCCGGGATGCGAAGCGCGTGGCGATCATCGGCGCGGGCGAGCAGGCGCGTCTGCAATTGCAGGCTTTGCGGATGGTGCGCGAGATCGAACACGTCACCGTGTGGGCACGCGATGCGGCAAGCGCCGGGCGTTTCGCGCGTGACTGCGCGGAACTGCCCTGCGAGGTCGCGGACAGCGTACACGACGCGCTGAAGCAAGCGGACATCGCCGTCACCACGACGCCGTCCCGCGAGCCGTTGATTCATGCGCGCGATCTTCATCCGGGCCTGCACATCACCGCGATGGGCTCGGACGCCGAGCACAAGAACGAACTCGCGCCGGACGTGTTCGCGCACGCGCGCTACGTCTGCGACCGCTTGCAGCAGGTGCGCGTGCTGGGCGAACTGCATCACGCGATCGAGGCGGGTGTGATCGGCGCGGATGCAAGCTTTGCGGAACTGGGGCAGGTGATCGCGCAACAGGCGACCGGCCGCACGAACGATGATGAAGTGACCGTGTGCGACCTGACCGGCACGGGCGCGCAGGACACGGCGATCGCGACGCTTGCGCTGCAACGCGCGCGGGCGTCGCATGCAGGGACCATTTTCCACAACGATGTGACCGCTTGACAGAGGGGACGATGTCCGAGATCACGCAAGAGAAGCAAGGCACGGCGCCCGTGGTACGCCTGCCGTTCGAGCGCAGCGAATATGACGCGCGCATCGCGAAGACGCGGCGCGCCATGGAGCAGGCGGGTATCGATCTGCTGATCGTGACCGATCCGACCAACATGGGCTGGCTCACCGGCTACGACGGCTGGTCGTTCTACGTGCATCAGTGCGTGCTGCTGGCCATGGACGGTGAACCCGTGTGGTACGGGCGCGGCCAGGATGCGAACGGCGCGAAGCGCACGGTGTTCATGGCGCACGAGAATATCGTCGGCTATCCGGATCACTACGTGCAATCGACCGTGCGCCATCCGATGGACTACCTGTGCGCCGAAGTCATCGCCGCGCGCGGCTGGGATGGCAAGCGCATTGGCGTGGAGATGGACAACTATTACTTCAGCGCGAAGGCCTATGCGTCGCTGACGCAGCACTTGCCGAAGGCGCGTTTCGTCGATGCCACCGCGCTCGTCAATTGGCAACGCGCGGTGAAGTCGGCACGCGAGATCGAATACATGCGCGTGGCGGCGCGCATCGTCGAGAAGATGCATGCGCGCATTCTCGATGCGGTCGAGCCCGGCATGAAGAAGAGCGATCTCGTCGCGCAGATCTATGAAGCGGGCATCACGGGTGTCGAAGGACATGGCGGCGACTATCCGGCGATCGTGCCGCTGCTGCCCACGGGATCGGACGCGGCGGCGCCGCATCTGACCTGGGACGACTCGGTCTTCACCGCGAACGCCGGCACCTTCTTCGAGATCGCCGGCTGCTTCAGGCGCTATCACTGCCCGCTCTCGCGCACGGTGTATCTGGGCCGTCCGCCGCAGCATTTCATCGAAGGCGAGAAGGCGGTGGTCGAAGGGATCGAAGCGGGCCTTGCCATGGCGAAGCCGGGCAACCGGACCGAGGATATCGCCAATGCGTTCTTCGCGGTGTTGAGGCGCTTCGGCATCGAGAAGGACAGCCGCTGCGGCTATCCGATCGGCGCGAGCTATCCGCCCGACTGGGGCGAGCGCACCATGAGCCTGCGTCCCGGGGACAAGACTGTCCTCGAACCCGGCATGACGTTTCACTTCATGCCGGGGCTGTGGCTCGACGACTGGGGCCTTGAAATCACGGAGAGCATCCTGATTACGGACACTGGCGTCGAGACCTTCTGCAACACGCCTCGCAAACTGTTCGTGAAGGAGTAGCCGATGCGCGCGTCACCGATCAGCCCGACCGTCGATTACGACGCCGACGGCGTGCAGCACGGCTTCCTCAAGCTGCCGTATTCGCGTGACGATTCCGCATGGGGCGCGGTGATGATGCCCGTCACCGTGATCCGGCGCGGCGACGGGCCCACGGCGTTGCTCACGGGCGGCAATCACGGCGACGAGTACGAAGGGCCGATCGCGCTGGCGAAACTGGCTTCGACGCTGCGCGCGGAGGACGTGAACGGCCGCGTGATCATCGTGCCGTTCATGAACTACCCGGCGTTTCGCGCCGGTACGCGCACTTCACCGGTCGATGCGGGCAACCTGAACCGCAGCTTTCCCGGCAAGCCAGACGGCACGGTGACGGAGAAGATCGCGGATTACTTCCAGCGTCATCTGCTGCCGCTCGCCGACTTCGTGCTCGACATCCATTCGGGCGGCCGCACGCTCGACTTCCTGCCGTTCGCGGCCATTCACGTGTTGAACGACGCGACACAGCAAGCGCGTTGCGAAGCCGCGATGCGGGCGTTCGGCGCGCCGTATTCGATGCGTATGCTCGAACTCGACAGCATCGGTCTGTACGACAGTGCCGCCGAGGATGCGGGCAAGGTGTTCGTGTCGACGGAACTGGGCGGCGGCGGGACGTCCACAGCGAAGAGCGTGGCTATTGCCGAGCGCGGCGTGCATGGCTTTCTTGCTTATGCGGGCATCGTGGAGAAAGCGCCGGCGCAGGCGGGCGAGCCGCGCACCACGACGCTGCTCGACATGCCCGATGGCTCCTGCTACACGACGAGCGAGCACAGCGGCTTGCTCGAAATGTGCCGCGATCTCGGCGAGCAGGTGAAGGCGGGCGACGTGCTCGCGCGCGTGCATGACATCGCGCGGACCGGCGCGGCGCCGTTCGAATACCGGGCGAAGCGCGACGGCCTGCTTGCGGCGCGTCATTTCCCGGGCCTCGTGCAGACCGGCGACACCGTGGCGGTGCTCGCGGATGTGATCGAGCGCAATCTTCCTGCGGGTCTGAGTTGATCAAGCTCGACCGCTACGACCTCGCCATCCTGCGCATCCTCGCGCGGGATGGCCGCATCACCAAGTCGCGTCTGGCGGAAGAGGTCAACCTGTCGATCTCGCCCGCCTGGGAGCGCGTGAAGAAGCTCGAGGAGAGCGGTCTCGTGCGCGGCTATCGCGCGGACATCGACTGGACGGCGGCGTTCAAGGGCAGCCGGATTGTCGTTGAAGTGACGTTGTCGCGGCATACGGCGCAGGACATGCGGCGCTTCGAGGAACGCGTCAACGCCGCGCCGGAGATCGTGCAGTGCTATGCGACCGGCGGCGGCGTGGACTATGTGCTGCATGTCGTGTCGCGCGACATCGATCACTATCAGCGCTTCATTGATTCGCTGCTCGTCGAGGAACTCGGCATCGAAAGGTATTTCACGTATATCGTCACCAAGGTGGTCAAGAACAGCGCGGAAGGTCCGCCGGATTGGGCTGACGATGTCCTTTGAAGCAAGGCGCGCAGCGCGCGAATAACTTCAGGAAACGGCTGCAATGAACAGAAAAAACGGCATGCGCCCAGGGTCATAACAAAAAATTCGTGACGTGCATGAGGCTTAAAGTGAATGCATCGGATCACTTCAACAAATGCACGCTTTGAGCAAGGAGACAAGCATGCTGCTCGGTCATCCCGTTCTCTTCAAATCGCTTTGTTATATCGACGGCCGCTGGGTTCATAGCGACAGCGCCGCGTCGATCGCGGTGAACAATCCCGCGGATCAAAAGATCATCGGTCATGTGCCGATGCTCGACCAGGCGCAGATCACCAGCGCAGTCGATGCCGCCGATCGCGCGTTTCAGTCGTGGCGCTGGATGCCGCAACAGAAGCGCAGCGCGCTATTGCTGCGCTGGCACGAACTCATCGTGCGGCATCTGCCGGATCTCGCGGGCATCCTTTCGCTCGAACAGGGCAAGCCGCTCGCGGAAGCGAAGGGTGAGATCGCCTATGCCGCGAGTTTCATCGAATGGTTCGCGAACGAAGCGAAGCGGCTTGCGGGCCGCACGATTCCGACGCACATCGACGGCGCGCATCTCGGCACGGTGATCGAGCCGGTCGGCGTCGCCGCGCTCATCACGCCGTGGAATTTCCCGGCCGCGATGATCACGCGCAAGGCCGCCGCCGCGCTTGCGGCGGGTTGCACGGTAGTAGTGAAACCCGCGCACGAAACGCCTTTCTCGGCCATCGCGCTGGCGCAGCTCGCGGAAGAAGCGGGCTTTCCGCCTGGCGTGTTCAACGTCGTTCTCGGTGAACCGCAGATGGCCATGGAAACGCTCGTGGGCGATACGCGCGTGCGGACCGTCAGTTTCACCGGCTCGACGCGTGTCGGCGCGTTGGTGGCACAGGCGGCTGCTGCATCGGGCATCAAGAAGCTCGCGCTCGAACTGGGTGGCAATGCGCCGTTCATCGTGACGGAAGACGCCGATCTGGAACAGGCCGTGCGCGTCGCGATGGGCGCGAAGTTCCAGACCTCCGGACAGGATTGTTGCGCGGCGAACCGCATTCTCGTGGCGCGGCCGCTTTACGAGGCATTCGTCGAACATTACTCGGCGGCGGTGCGCGCGCTCAGGGTGGGCAGCGCATTCGAAGCGGACGTGGATGTCGGACCGTTGATGCATCAGGCCGCGTTCGACGCCACTGTGGCACGCGTCGAAGACGCGAAAGCACGAGGCGCGCGCGTGACGGCGGGCGGTCGTCCGCATGCGCTTGGCGGCTGGTTTTATGAACCGACCGTGGTTGCGGATGCCCAAGCGGGCATGCGTATCTACGACGAAGAGAACTTCGCGCCGATCTCCGCTGTTTCCCCGTTCGACACGCTCGACGAAGCCGTCGCACGCGCCAACGATACCGAATACGGCCTCGCTGCCTATGTTTGTGCAACGCGCATCGACACCATCTTCCAGCTCGTCCGACGTCTCGACTTCGCGATGGTCTCGGTCAATGGCGTGAAGTTCACCGGTGCGCCGATTCCCTTCGGCGGCATGAAGTCATCGGGCCTCGGGCGGGAAGGCGGCGCGGAAGGCTTCGAGCCCTTCGTCGAAACGAAATACTTTTGCCTCGGCAATCTAGGCCTGCCGCTCACGAGCGCGGCCTGAACCATCCCCCGGACAACCCTGCATCAAGGAGAAGCACATGACCCAGCAGAATCAATCGCTCGACCAGTTGTTCGCGGAAGACCGCGCTCATTTCATGCACCCGTCCACACACGCGCACGATCACGCAAGCGGCGCGCTGCCCGGCAAGATCGTCACGGGCGCGAAGGGCATTCGCATCCAGGATCATCAGGGCAAAAGCTATATCGATGCGTTCGCGGGCCTTTATTGCGTGAACATCGGGTATGGCCGCACGGAGGTGGCCGAGGCCATCTATGAACAAGCGAAGAAGCTTGCGTATTACCACACCTATGTCGGTCATTCGACGGATGCGATCATTGAATTGTCGTCGCGCATCATCGACTGGTCGGCCGAAGGCATGAAGAAAGTGTATTACGGCATGTCCGGATCGGACGCCAACGAAACGCAGATCAAGATCGTCTGGTATTACAACAATGTGCTCGGGCGTCCGAACAAGAAGAAGATCATCTCGCGCGAGCGCGGTTATCACGGCTCCGGCATTGTCACGGGCAGTCTGACCGGCCTCGCGAGCTTTCATCAGAACTTCGACCTGCCCATCGAACGGGTCAAGCACACGGTCTGTCCGCACTGGTATCGAAAGGCGCCAGCCGGCATGAGCGAAGCGCAGTTCACGGCGTACTGCGTCGAGGAACTCGAAAAGCTGATTGCGAAGGAAGGTGCAGACACCATCGCCGCCTTCATCGCCGAACCGGTAATGGGAACGGGCGGTATCATCGCGCCGCCGCAAGGTTATTGGGAAGCCATTCAGGACGTGCTGCGCAAGCATGACATCCTGCTGATCTCCGATGAAGTGGTGTGCGGCTTTGGCCGTCTGGGCTCGAAGATGGGCGCGCAACACTTCGGCATCAAGCCGGATCTGATCACGGTCGCGAAGGGACTGACGAGCGCGTATGCGCCGCTGTCGGGCGTGATCGTGGGCGAAAAAGTGTGGGATGTAATCGAGAAGGGTTCGCGCGAATTCGGCCCGATGGGTCATGGCTGGACCTATTCGGGACACCCGATCTGCGCTGCCGCCGCCATCGCCAATCTGGACATTCTGCAGCGCGAGAACCTCACGCAGAATGCTGCCGATGTCGGCGCGTATCTTCAGCAGCAACTGCACGCGGCGTTCGATGCGCATCCGCTGGTCGGCGAAGTGCGCGGCGCGGGCATGCTGGCGGCTCTGGAGTTCATGGCCGACAAGGATGCCCGCAAGCCCTTCGATGCAAGCCTGAAGGTGGGGCCAAAGGTGTCGGCTGCGGCGTTGGAGCGTGGCGTGATCGCACGGGCGATGCCGCACGGCGACATTCTCGGCTTTGCGCCGCCGCTCGTGACGACGCGCAATGAGGTGGACGAGATCGTGGGCATCGTGAAACAGGCAGTGGATGCTGTTTCGAATGAGGTGATCGGCTCGGCGTTGTCGACGCAGGCGATCTGAGGCTTGGTGCCGTTATCTCGCACGCACGGGAACGCGGGTTGCTCGCTCGTCATTCAATGCACCGTCGAAAGGAGATTGAAGATGAGCGAGAGCGAAGAGAAACGGCATCAGCAGCCGTATTCCGCACCGCATCCGAATGCGGCGGAGATCGAGCCGGATAACAGGCGTCTGGATCAACATCCGCATCAGACGGCGGAGGTGCCTTATGGATCCGGTAATCAGCCGGAGATTGCGGGTCATGGCGGGCTGGATCCTGAAGCCGCTGCAAAGCCTGATTCCGCCGAGCGGCATACCGAATCGATACCGCGAAAGTAAGTCTGTCGTATCGATGGCATCAAAGCAAAACGGCCACTTGCGTGGCCGTTTTGTCATTCGGGTTCCGACTTAACGCGTGGCGATGTACATCGTGATTTCAAAGCCGAAGCGCATATCGGTGAAACTCGGTGTTTCCCACTTCATAGAGCCTCCTTGTGCAATGGACTGGCCCGGCGGATGCCGGGGCCATTGCGCGGTTCCACTCTTGCCGAGCGCCGTGCATAGCCGCGCACCCCAATCGACGCACTCTTGATGCTAACGCGACTTTCAGGGTGAAACGATTGGAATTTGCCCGAGCGTCCATTTAAATTTTTTATAGAGGGCGAGGGCGATTTCCGGAATTTTCAGGCGTCGTGCCCGATTTGTCAGGTGCGTTCACAAGCGTTTCGCCCGGCTGCGGGATTACCCTGTCTATCTCGTCTCGTCGACATTGCTCAGATTATTGCCGCCTGGCGTGCGCGGCGGTTCCTACTGCTGATTCTGTGCGATTACGGTTTCCTCGATGCGACGCCACGCTGCGGCCAGGTCTGAAAGCCTGTCGCCAACGCTTTGCATTGCCGCAGGAACGATCATTCGACGCGCATGGCCTCGCGCATGACCGCATCCGCGCTGTCGAAGTTGCGGTCGTTCATCCGCGTGAGAACGGCCATGACTTCGCCGTCGGCGCCATTGCTTTTCGCGAGCGTCAGCAATTTTTCCTTGCTCAGTGGATAGGCTGCGCCTTTCAATGCGCGCTCGATTTCGTCGGGGCGCGGTTCATCGGGATGCCGATAATTCTGCGCATGCGCCGGATGCTGTGCCATGGTTCACCTCCTTGTTTATCGCTCTCTTATGGTTCAGCAACAGCCGTTCCCGTCTTGCGCGTCTGGCGGGAGCGCTTGATGCTTGTCGAAGAAGGGAATCAACCGTGACAAGGAATCGGCACCATGACCATCACAGCAGAGCGCCTCTCGGATACCGAGGTAAAGATAGAAGACACCATTTATTCGTTCGACGCAAAGATCAGGGCCGATGCCTTCCAGCAGTGCCTGTTGAACGATTCAGTCGAAACGTGTGCGATGAATCATGCGCCCGTGAAGACACGGGTAGTGCATGAGGTGAGCGGCGAGCCGCAGGGTGAACCGGGCAGCATCATTTCGCCGTCGCTTGGCGGCATGCCTTAAAGCGTGGCGCTGATGGTCGTTGAGCGCGGTGCGAGCGATGCGCGCGTGAGCGCCTGGAGTGGCATGGGTTTGTCAAAGAAGTAGCCCTGCGCCTGCGCGGCGCCCATGTCGCGCAGCACGGCGAGGGTTGCCGCGTCTTCAACGCCCTCAGCCACAAGCGTCAGATCGAGCGATTCCGCCATGCGCACGATCGCCCGAACAATCGCGCGACTGCGCGGACTTTCGGTCAATTCGAGAATGAACGACTTGTCGATCTTGAGGCCGGTGAATTGATACTGGTGGACGTAGCTCAAGGACGAGAAACCCGCGCCGAAATCATCGAGCACGACGGACATGCCATTGTCCGCCAGCCGCTGCATCGTGCGTCGTGCGAGATCCGGTTCGGCGACGAGTGCGCCTTCCGTCAGTTCGAGACACATGCGCGACGGCGACACACGATAGCGCCGCAGCAGCGCGAGGACGTCGTCGGCGAATTCCGGGCGCGTCATGCTGTAGCTGGAACAGTTCACATGCACGGGCGGCCAGTGCGCGAAGCTTGCATGGGAGAGAATGGCCGCGACGCGTTCGAGCATGTAGAGATCGAGCCGTCCGATGAGCCTCAGGCCCTCCACCGATGGCAGGAACTCCCCAGGCGCCACGATACGGCCGTCCGGTTGCTGCCAGCGGATCAGCGCTTCGAGCGCGACCACCTCGCCACTCTTTACATCGACGATAGGCTGGAAATAA
Organism: Caballeronia sp. LZ065; assembly: GCF_031450975.1. Classification (NCBI taxonomy): domain Bacteria; kingdom Pseudomonadati; phylum Pseudomonadota; class Betaproteobacteria; order Burkholderiales; family Burkholderiaceae; genus Caballeronia; species Caballeronia sp. LZ065. Next base: position 824,196 of record NZ_JARUXV010000004.1, on the reverse strand, counting down.
GGCAGTAGTTCGTCATCGCGCTTGATCGCGTTGCGCAGCGCGCCTTCCCGTTCCACCTGATCCGATACCTGCCGGCGCAGTTCCTGATTGAACACGACGAAGCTATCGCGACCCGCGTTCTTGACGCGGTACATCGCAGTATCGGCGTCGCGCAGAAGGTCGGCGGGCTCGGTGTGGAATTCGCCGTCCGCACTCACGATGCCGATGCTGCACGACGAGAACACCACGTGCTCTTCGATGTGAAACGGCAGGTCGAAGGCGGCGAGAATGCGCTTCGCGATGGCGACGGCCTCGCGCACCGGCGCATCCGGCGAGAGCACGGCGAACTCATCGCCGCCCAGCCGCGCCAGCAGATCGCCGGGGCGCAGGCAATCGCGCAAACGGGCTGCGGCCTGCACCAGCAACATGTCGCCGAAGTGATGGCCCAGGCTGTCGTTCACGACCTTGAAGCGGTCCAGGTCGATGAACATCACCGAGAGGTCATTGGCGTGGCTCTGATACTCGGTCCATGCAAAACGCAGCTTGTGCATCAGATGGCTGCGGTTCGGAAGGCCAGTCAATGAATCATGCGAGTTCTCGTAGAGCAGGCGCGCGTTGACGTCGTCGAGTTCGCGCGTGCGCGCCTGCACGCGCGCTTCCAGTTCGAGATTGGCGGCGTGCAGCGCTTCGGCGTCGCGACGGCGCGAGAGCGCGGTGTCGATGTGGCGCGAGACGAACGTGAGCAGCTCCTGATCGCGCAGCGAATAACGCACGAGCGGGGAATAGCTTTGCACGGCCAGCACGCCGCGCACGACATCGCCGTCGAAGAGTGGAATGCCGAGCCACGAGCGCAGCCGCACTTCGCTATGCTCGATCTCGAACGCGCCATCTTCGATGAGTCGCCGTGCTTCCTGATGATCGATGAGGCGGGCGCGCCGCTCGCGGATCACGTATTCGGTCAAGCCACGCTGCCCGCGTCGCGGAGCAGGGCGCTCCTGCACGATCTCATCGACGTAATACGGGAATGACACCTCGCCCGTGTCGGTTTCGAACAGCGCGATGTAGAAGTTGCGGGCGTAGAGCAGCTCGCCAACGATGCCGTGCAGGCTGCGAAAGAACTCCATCGTGTCGCCGGGCCGGCTCGACAGCTCCGCGATCTGATAAAGCGCCGCCTGCAAGTGTTCGGACCGCTCGCGCTCCGCAATGCCGTGACGCAACGCGGCGTTGAGCTTGGAGAGTTCGGAGGTGCGTCGCGCGACCTGCTCTTCGAGATCGGCGCGATGCAGGATCCGGTCGAGCGCCATGGCGACGTGCCGTGCGACCACGAGGAACAGCGCTCGGTCTTCGGCGGTATAGATGCGCGAGACGTCGTAGACCTGCATCGCCAGCATGCCGAAGACTTCATCGGAAGCATTCTTGAGCGGCGCGCCCATCCAGAACTCGGGACGGTCGCCGATGCAGTAGAAGCGGCCTTCGCGTTCCGCGGTGCAGATGTCTTCGGTGGTGATGAACAAGGGCTGGGCGCTGGTCAGCACTTGCCCGGTCATCGAGAGGCGTGCCGGATTCAGGATGTCGTAGTTCTCGGCAGCAACCACGTCAGTGTCGATCACATCGACGTAGTACGGATACGTGATCTTGCCGGTCTTGCGGTCATACAGCGCGAGATAGAAGTTCTCGGCGTCAATCAGGGTGGCGAGCCGTTCATGCACGCCGCGCAGGAAGTCGGCGCGCTCGGATACCGAGCTTGCCAGATTGGCAATCTCATAGAGCACACGCTGAGTGAGTTGGGCGCGGGCGAGCACGTCGGCCTGGACCCGCTCGCCGAGCGTGCGTGCGAGTTCGGCGAGACGCGCGTCATCACGCAGTGCAGCCGGGGCGAGCAGCCAGCCCAATACGCTTTCACCCCTTCCGGTGGGCCATGCATGCCAGTCATGCGTCGTGCAACATTCGGCGAGACGGTCCTCGGGGAGGCTGTGCGGCCAGCATTGGCCTTCGGATGGAGGAGTGTCTCCGCGCCGCTCGAGATGCAATTGCTCACCCGCGCGATACCAGGCCCATTGCTGCGGGCAGCCCGACGCAGCGAAATGACGCAGCAGGAATTCGATCGACGGCGCGGCGCTTGCCAAATTGTTTTTTTCCCTTGCCGTTGCGGTGGCTGCGGCGAAGGCGCTCGCACAACCTTCCTGCACGTCGTACGCGGGTAACACGGTCATCGGCGCTCCAGGCCCTGGTGCCGCCCGCGACGGGCGGTTCTCGTTCAGCGACATGTGCCCGCGCGCCGCGCTCAGGCCGCGCGTATCAAGCAAACGTACTTTTAGTGCTAACGGCATCGAGCATACAGGCTTGAGTAGGCAAAGCAAAAAAAGCCGCGGCACAGGAATCCGTTACGAATGCTCGGCCTGCGCGCCCTCGGAGCCGGTAAATCTGTCCCGATACGTCTGCGGCGGTACGCCAAGTGCACGCAAAAAACCACGCCTCATGGTTTCCTCCGAGCCGAAGCCGCAGCGCGCGGCGACGCGCTTGACGGAGAGGCGCGTATCGCCCAGCAAGCTGCGCGCCGCTTCGAGCCGCATGCGTTCGATAGCGCGCGCGGGCGTCATGCCGGTCTGGGCGCGGTAGTGGCGGACGAAGCTGCGTTCGCTCATGCCCACGCGTTCCGCGAGCACGCTCACGGTCAGGTCGGAGGCGAGATGTTCGGCGATCCAGGCATGCAGTTCGCCGAAGCGGTCGCCTGCGCGCTGGAGAGACAGCGCGGTGCTGAATTGCGCCTGTCCGCCGGGGCGCTTGAGGAATACGACCAGATGCCGGGCAACGTCGAGCGCCATTGCCCGTCCGAGATCCTCCTCGACCAGCGCAAGCGCCAGGTCGATGCCGGCCGTTATGCCTGCCGAGGTCCAGATGTCGCCGTCACGGATAAAGATCGGATCGGCTTCTACATGCACTGCGGGAAAGCGCGCGGCGAGTTCCGCGCAGCGCGTCCAGTGGGTGACAGCCCGGCGCGCGTCGAGCAGACCGGCGGCGGCCAGCAGGAATGCGCCGGTGCATACGGAAGCCGTGCGGCGCGCATGCATGGAGCGGGTTCCTACCCACTCGACGAGCTGCGGGTCACGCGCCGCTTCATGCACGCCCCAGCCGCCCGCGACGATCAGTGTGTTGCAGGGTTGATCCGCTGGCGGAAGCGGGCAGGCGACCAATCCGAGTCCAGCCGATGCGCTCACGGTGCCTTCCCGGGCGACCACGCGTGGCAGGTAGGGCGGCGGCAGACCGGCTGCCCGGGTCAGATCGTTCGCGGTGGCGAACACCTGGAGCGGGCCGGCGACGTCGAGCAACTGGACGTCGGGGAACGCGAGGATGTCGACTATATGAGCGGTGGGATGAGGCATTTTGCGTTCGATATACCAAAGTCCGTGCGACTGTCTGGCGTAAAAAGTGGGGGATATGTCATTTCCGCCAAATTGAGGAAGCATACCATCGACTCATTCGATACTCGAAAGGCTTACTCCCAAGGAGATCACGATGACGCTCAACTTTGGCCTGCTGCTGTTTCCGCGCGTGCAGCAACTCGACATGACCGGCCCATACGACGTGTTCGCGCAGATCGCCGACGCCCGGGTTCATCTCATCGCGAAGACGCGGGAGCCGGTGACGTCGAGCGCGGGGATGATCCTGACGCCCGACACGACCTTCGATGATTGCCCGCCGCTCGACGTGATCTGTATTCCAGGCGGGGCTGGTGTCGGCGATCTGATGGAAGACGAGGCAACGCTTGGCTTCATCCGGACCCAGGCGGCTAACGCGCGCTATGTGACTTCGGTTTGCACGGGCTCGCTCGTGCTCGGTGCGGCGGGTTTGTTGCGCGGCAAGCGCGCGACTACGCACTGGGCTTATCACGCGCTGCTGGCGGAATTGGGCGCGGTTCCGGTGCAGGCGCGCGTGGTGCGCGACGGCAATCTGTTCACGGGCGGCGGCGTCACGGCGGGTATCGATTTCGCGCTGACGCTCGTTGCCGAGCTGGTCGGCGAAAGCGAGGCCCAGGCCATTCAACTGCAACTGGAGTACGCGCCGGCACCACCGTTCGACGCCGGCGATCCCGCACTGGCGCCCGCTTCAGTGCTGGAGCGAGTGCGCCAGCGCTCCGCGCCGTCGCTGGCGGCGCGGAGCGCGATCGTCGCACGAGTGGTAGATCGTCTGAAAATGAATACGTAATGCAACATGCGTAATGCCAGATGGAGTCCTGCGTGCGTAATGCAAAGCGGGACTTTCGCCTTTCTGTTGGATTGCTGGACGCTTGCTCAGATCTGAGCGGCTGAATCGACCGAAATTCTTCGATGTCACAGCGGTCGCGCCCTGTGCGCACTGCTCCTTTCCCTCCCGTGATCGTGCTGCGCATGTCATCGAGCGATGCCAGCAAGTCCTTATCGCGATGCGGCGTCGTTACCACGATCCCGGAACGAGCGGTTACTCGCATCCCTTATATAGATGGAAGCCCCTGGTGTGACTCGCTTCAGTCTCTTTTTAGGGGGGCGAAATTCCCCACTTTATTTACCTGGCTGAATGACGATGCCCATTTTTATCAAATGCGCCTTAAATGGGTGAGATGGAATAAATCAAATCATAAATGTTCAATGAAAGACGATCGATGATATATGGGAGGCGTGGGCTGAGGAATCTATGGGGTAGAAAATAAATCTTCCGTGTCTCCGTCGCCAATCTTCAGCGCGGAACTATGGTTTTCACGCTGCGTTGAATTTAATTTAAATCGTCCTTTGTGTGTTTCAGTAAATCAAGACTCGATTCATGCGAAGGATTTCAGGATTGTATTTTTATTTTATCAAGGCGATCTGCGTGGCGCGAAGAGAAGCGGCATTTTTGTGTCCGCATGCATATACAAAACGGTGTGAAGATGAACGAGAAAATAATTGTGACCAGTCCCAACCAACTCGGTAGTGGAAACCTGCCATCGGGATACAGCGAATTGATTTTTGTCCTTTCGGACGGAAATTGGACTAAAAACATCACATTGCCGCTGCAGCCAGGCGCCGGAGATCAGGTCGTGATTCGCTCGTCGGCGACGTATTCCGCCGAACTGGATGTTGCTTATGTGGATCTTCCAATAGACTCGCTGACCATCGCCGGCGGTTGCGAGTACAAATTTCAATACATGCAGGCGATGAAAAAATGGTCCATCAGCGGAACGGGTGTCAGTTACTTCTCGCCGCGAGAAGTAGGCGACACGATTCCGGAGCAGCCAGGCACTTTCACATTTTACGCAATGGCAGATGCCAACTGGGTGCCGCAAATAAAACTACCCGAGAAGGCTGTCGATCAGGCATACATCGTCATTCGCTCGCGTGCGACCTACTCCGCAAAAGTGAGCGATCTTCACATGCTGTACGCGAGCACGACGCAAATCAAAACCGGCGATGAGTATGTATTCAAGTTTTTGGCTAGTTTCAATGGTTGGGTCATTGACTCTGCGCCGGTCAGGACGCTCAATGCGGCTAGCCTGAACCTTCAGATCCCGCCGCCAACTTCGCAGACTACCCGCATCTGCTTTTCAGACGGAAACTGGATTGAACGTGTCCGCCTTCCCGATGTGGCCGGTAATCGCGACAAGATATCGATCAAGTCGTCGGCGCTTTATACAGCAGTTATCGATCCGTCAAACGTCAACATGCCTGGGATCATGAAGCTTCACACCGGCGAACAGTATGATTTCTTCTTTATCGACGAGAACAAGACCTGGCAATTGATGCATTCACCAGACACGATCATTCAGGCAGGAGACATCGTAGGCGGCAAACTTTCAGATTTGAGTCGACCCCGAACGATAATCAATTTTTCCAGTGCGAGTTGGCAGCCGACACTGCAACTACCTTCGGCGCAACAGATGGGGACTCGCGTCATCGTGCAGAGTCAAGCCGAACTGAGTTTTTCAGTATTGGCGAATGGAACGAGCTACGTGGTTTCCAACGGAGAATCCGTAGCTTTCAAGGTAGATCCACAGGGCACGTGGGTCAGGGAAACCATCACGATCGATCTCCTGCTACTTTACAGCGATAAGGCCGCGGCTCGCCTGGGCGCGGATACCATGCGCATTCGCCTCATCGAGGGATTTACGCTGACAAATCAGGCATTGGAAAATTCCGGCGCCAACTTTCGTTACCGTTGTTGCGGGATTAAAGAAGTGACGGCAAAGCCCGAATGGAAGGCCTTGATCGATCCTCTACGCGATCTACGTAGCGATCCGACTGTTCAGGGTTGGAGAGATGGTATGAAAGCAGATGGAATCTACTATGAAGGGACGGAAGATGGCTGCGGTCTGGCCTGGCTACGAGCGGATGCATTTAATATGATAGCGACTGGATCCATCAATTGTGGAACGACGGTCATGCGTCACGAGCTCGGTCATAACATGGGCCTGCAACATGGCGGCGAGAGCAAATCCTATAACCAAGGCTATCGTCCACTAGCTACTATCATGGCTGGAAATGCGATTCCGTATTATTCGACGCCGAATCGCTACACAGCCGACTACGGGATTCCGATGGGAATCCCGGATAAATTCGATGCTGTTCGGGCTATGAATGAGTTTTCTTCGACCGTGGCGGCATATCGATGATCTGAGTCGGGTGCTCGCCTTGACTTCTGCAGACTGAACAGAAAGGCTTGACCTCAAAATCAGCTGGTTGGCGCCGTTCGATTCTGAAGGGCGCCATTGTTATTCAAGGCGAAAAATGGCATTCCGCATAGGTGATGAAAAATACCACCAACCTGCGCGGAGTTGCTTCGCGGTCAGGCGAAGCCCTCACGCCGAAAACCGCTTCTGCAGAAAGTACCGTGCGTGCCCCGCATGAAAATCTGCGATCTCGCCAAACGGAGCATAACCACAGCGTGCGTAGAGCGCGCGCGCCGCGGGATTGATCGTGTCGAGCCAGGCGGCACGGCAGCCGCGTTTCCGCGCCTCGCTCTCAGCGGCTTCGAGCGCGCGCGTCCCGCAGCCCAGGCCGCGGGCGTCTTCGCGTATCCACAGCCATTTCACGAAGAGCCAGTCCCACGCGGTGTAGCCCGCGAGTCCGCCGATGAAATCGTCGCCGCGATACAGCGACACCGCGAGATCGCGTTGCCGGCTCGGTCCAAGCTGCGTGCGATTGAATGCCGCAAGCCCGCCCGAGACATCCTGTTCGAACGTGGCGTCGATCCAGTCGGTCACGGCGAGCGTGATCTTGCCCTGATCGCCCTGTTGCATGAGCGGCTCGCGCAGGAACGCGTTCAGGCGGCCGGCGCCACCGACGCGCCCTCGATGCCATGCCGCTCCAGCGCGGCGGCGACGAATCCCGAGCGCTTGATGTCCTCCACGAAGCCGCGCAGGAAGGCTAAGGCTTCGTCGCCGCGGTTCTTCGGCAAGCCCATGGCCTGCTGGATCACCATGAAGCGGCCGTCCAGCAGACGCACGCCCGGGTGGCGGGCGGAATCGGCTTGCAGTTGCTGCTTGACGCCGGCCGCGACTTCGAGATCATCGCGCAGGAACTCTTCGACCACGGTTTGCGACAACGCCGTGCGCACCAGCTGCGCATGCTTGATCTCGCGCGTGAGGAACAGATCGTAGGCGCTGGCCTTGCCGACCAGGATCCGGTTGCCTTCGCGATCCACCTCATCGTTGCGTGTGATCGGCGAGTCCTCGCGCACCAGATAGCAGCCTTCGATCAACACATAGGCCGCCGTGAACGCAATGCCTGCGCCGCGCAGCGGATCGATCGCGAAGAAGCCGACGTCGACGGCTTCGTTCGTGACGGCCTCGACGGACTCCGCCGCCCGGTCGAACGACGTAAACGCCGCGGGCACGCCGAGACGCGATGCGAGTTCGCGCGCGATGTCGACGGACACGCCGCCCGGCTCGCTGCCTTCCGTGCGATGCGCGAGGATCGGATTGCCGAGATTGATCGACGCGCGCAGCGTGCCGGTCGGGGCGAGAGCGTTCAGCAGCGATGAGGACAAGGTCATGGTGGCGGCAGTTCAAGGAGGTGAAGAAAGAGAGGACTCGAACGAGACGGTCGTTTGCATGCAGAATACGCGAACCGCGACCGCGCTGGCAAAACGCAAAACGCAAAACGCAAAACGCAAAACGCAAGGACAAAGGAACCCCCATGCAGCATGACCGCATCGACCCGCGTGAATGGATTCGACGTCTTCAACTCGAACCCCATCCCGACGGCGGCTATTTCCGCGAGACCTATCGCGCGGCGGGCAACGTAACGCGCGATCGCGAGTCACAGCCACGCTCGGCGTCCACCGCGATTTACTTCCTGCTCTGCGATGGCGCGCATTCCGCGTGGCATCGCATTCGTTCCGACGAAGTCTGGCATTTCTATGCAGGCGATCCTGTCGATGTCCACGTCGTCGATGAACACGGCGTGCTGACCACCCATCGTCTCGGCAACGCGGTGCTGCATCCGGACGCGGCATTCCAGGCCGTGGTCGCAGCCGGCGACTGGTTCGCGGCCGAGTGCCGCGATGCGGACGGCGCGGCGCTCGTCGGCTGCACGGTTGCACCAGGTTTTGAGTTCAGCGAGTTCGAACTGGCCGAGGCGGGCGCTCTCGAAGCCCGCTATCCGCAACACCGCGAACTGATCGCACGTCTCGGACCGAATTGACGCGCCTGTGCGTGCGGTTATCATCGCGCATCTCGACTATCTGAACGAGGGCCGGCATGAGCGGAGTGCGCCGCGGGATTCAATCGATTGAAGTAGGCGGCGCGCTGCTGCGCGCGCTGGTGGATCATGGCGGGCCCATGCTGCTGGGCGATCTCGCGAAGAAGGCGGGCATGTCATCGGCGAAGGCACATCCGTACCTCGTGTCCTACGGCAACCTCGGCCTGATCCAGCAGGATCCCGCCACCGGCCGTTATGAGCTGGGACCATTCGCGTTGCAGATGGGACTCATCAGCCTGCAACGCGTCGATCCGGTGCGCGTCGCGATCGCCGAAGTGGCGAACATGCGGCCGCCCGTGGAACATACGGTCGCGCTCGCCAGCGCCGGCAGCTATGGACCGACCATCGTCCATATCCAGCAGGCCAGCGTGCCGATCCACGTGACCATGCGCACCGGCACCGTGATGTCGCTATTGCAGACCGCAACCGGCCGCGTCTTCGCCGCCTGGCTGCCGCCCTCGACGGTGGATGCGCTGGTGGCCATCGAGCGGGCCGGGGCCTTGCAGATCGGCGCGCAGCGGCGCGACTACACGCGCGGGCAAATCGATGCAATGCTGACCGAAGTGCGCGAACGCGGCATCGCGCGGGCCTTCGACGAACCCGTTGCCGGCATCAGCGCCATGAGCGCGCCGGTGTTCGATCGCGCCCGTCATATCGTGCTCGCGATCACGGCGATCGGGCCGAGCGGCTCGTTCGACGGCGCGTGGGACAGCGACATCGCTCACGCGCTGCGCGATTGTGCGCGACGCGTGTCGAAGATGCTGGGCTTCGTCGCCGCCTGAATGCAACTCAGCGCAACTGAACGCGACTGAACGCAACGCGCGTCAGACCGGACGCCAATGCCCCGGCACCCACGCCCAGTGGTTGCCTTCCCAGCGGTAGTGCCCCTTCACCCACCGATAGCCCTGCGCCGGCGGCGGCGGCATCACTTCGGCCACCGGCGCTGGCTCGGGCGGCCGCGCAGGTTCGACCACGCAGCCCGAGAGCAACACACCCGACGCGATCGCACCGGCCAGCAATATCGAAGCCTTCGTCTTCATTTCTTGTCTCCCTTGATTCATGCAACAGAACCGGCGATCTCGCGGCCGGAGTTCCTGTTGAACGTCGGGCGAGGACAAACCCGTCGCACGTGGGTGTAAATGAATGTAAGCGTGAGCTGAATATCGCCCGCGTGCGCCCAGCCCATAGGTGCGGGTAAACGTAAATTCAATAATATAAAACGAGTTCTACAATAATGAACCGCCAAGAAAATGCTCGACAGTGCGAAGGTCTGCCGATGGAGACGATTCAATGCCCGCGAATTCCGGCACTTTGCGTTTTGAATACCAACGCGCGCCCGATCACGATGCACCCGCGTCCAAGCCGTATCCGGTGGCTGTAATCGGCGCCGGTCCGGTCGGCCTGGCGACGGCCGTCGATCTCGCTCAACAAGGCGTGCGCACTGTGCTGATCGATAACGACGACACCGTCTCGACGGGCTCGCGCGCTATCTGCTTCGCGAAGCGCACGCTGGAGATCTTCGACCGCCTGGGCTGCGGCGACCGGATGATGGAGAAAGGCGTGAGCTGGAACGTCGGCAAGGTGTTCCTGCACGAGGACCTGGTCTATACCTTCAATCTGTTACCCGAAACCGGTCATGCACGGCCGGCCTTCATCAACCTGCAGCAATACTACGTTGAAGGCTTTCTTGCCGAACGGGCGACACGACTCGACAACCTGGACTTGCGCTGGAAGAGCAGCGTGTCCGGCGTGACGCACATGACGATCACGTCGAGTTGCGCGTCGATACGCCGGATGGCGCTTACCTTCTGAAGGCTCAATACGTGGTCGCGGCGGACGGCTCGCGCAGCGCGATGCGTCATGCATTGCGCCTCGACAGTCAGGGCCGCACCTTCAAGGATCGATTTCTGATCGCCGATGTGAAGATGAAAGCGCCGTTCCTCACCGAGCGCTGGTTCTGGTTCGATCCGCCGTTTCATCGTAACCAGTCGGTGTTGCTGCATCGTCAGCCGGACGACATCTGGCGCATCGATTTTCAACTGGGCTGGGATGCCGATCCGGTGGCGGAGAAAGCGCCTGAGCGCGTGATTCCCAGGGTGCGGGCGCTGCTTGGCGAAGACGCCGAGTTCGAGCTGGAGTGGGTCAGCGTCTACACATTTTCCTGCTCGAGGATGGAGCATTTCAGGCATGGCCGCGTGATCTTCGCGGGCGATGCGGCGCATGGCGTGTCGCCGTTCGGCGCACGCGGCGCGAACAGCGGCGTGCAGGACGCGGACAATCTTGTGTGGAAACTCGCGCTCGTCCTGAAGGGCGCTGCACCGCATACTTTGCTCGATACCTACGCCTCCGAGCGCGAGTACGCCGCCGACGAAAACATCCTCAACTCGACCCGCGCCACCGACTTCATCACGCCCAAGAGCGCGGTCTCGCGGCTGTTTCGTGACGCGACGCTGGAACTCGCGAAGGACTGTCCGTTCGCGCGTCGCCTGGCGAACAGCGGGCGGCTGTCCGTGCCGGCGGTGCTGCGTGAATCGCCGTTGAACAGGCCCGATGACGCCGATGACGCGTTCGACAGCGCCATGGTGCCCGGCGCGCCGTGTGCGGACGCGCCCGTACAGGTCGATGGCCATCCGGCATGGCTGCTTGCGCAGACGCACGGCGGCGCGTTTGCGGGGCTTTACTTCTGCGGCCTCAACCATGGTCCCGACGCCTGCTTGCAGAGCCTCGCGGCGCTGCAGCGCGGAAGGCTGCCGGTACGTCTGCTGCTCGTGGTGCCGCGAGGCATGGCGTGCAGCGTCGAAGGCGTGACGGTGGTGGAAGATGTCGAAGGCATGGTTGCACATCGTTTTGACGCACAGCCAGGCACTTTCTATCTGCTGCGTCCCGACCAACACGTGTGCGCACGCTGGCGTCGCTTCGATGCCGCCCGCGTGACGGCCGCGCTCGACCGCGCAACCTGCAACGGATGACGACGCGCATGAAGCTCAATCTCGAACTGAATATCGCGGATCACGATGCGTTCTATGAGCGCCTCATCGAGACACACGACGGCCTCCCGGACGAAGCAAGCCAGATGCTCAACGCACGGCTCATCCTGCTGCTGGCGAATCACATCGGCGATGGCGAAGTCCTGAAGGAAGCGCTGGCGATGGCGCGTCGCGGCATCGCCGGGCGCTAGCGTTCCGGTGTCAAGCCGATGGTCTCGCAGATGAATGCGCCAATGCTCGCGATGTCATTCAGATCGAGCATCGGCAGGGTCGATTCGATGGCGTCGGGCGCATCAGTGGCGATGGCCAGGAGGGCGACATCGGTTTTGTAGAGTGGTTCGCGGCCCGTGGAAGGCCGCACCACTTCGAGCCGTGGAATGGGCTCGCGCGCGAATCCTTCGACGATCACGAGGTCCGCATCCGAGAGTCGCGCCGCAAGCTCGGCGAGCGGCGGTTCATCCGCGTCATGCAGCTCCCGCACGATGGCATAACGAAACGGCGATGCGATCAGCACTTCGCCCGCGCCCGCGCGGCGAAAACGCGCGCTGTCCTTGCCGGGCGGTTCGAGTTCAATCGAATGATGACTGTGCTTGATGACGTTGACCACGAGACCGTGCGCGCGCATCCACGGCAGCAGCCCTTCAATCAGCGTGGTCTTGCCCTGGCCCGAGCGGCCCGCGATGCCGAAGAGCGGCGGATGACGCGTAATCATGCGAAGTGATCGGCTGATGAGATCCCCGGAGTGTAACGGCTCGATGGCGGGCAGGGTGATTTCGCGCTATCGTCGGGCATCGCTTTTGCGGCACGTTCAGCCGATGCGCGTGACGCATGCCTCGCCCACGCGCGAACCGCCCAGCACACACAGGATCCGACATGGCCGAAGACAATCCCAGCACCGCTCTCGCACCGCAGCAGTTTTCCATTGACGTGATGCTCGAGAAGTATGCAAAAGGCGACGAGACGCACGTGGACGATATTCACCGGCGCGTGGCGCGAGGTGTCGCGCTTGCCGAGCCGAAGGAACTGCGCGCGAAGATCGAGGCGGAGTTCGTCGACAACTTCAGGCGCGGCGCGCTCGGCGCGGGACGCATCATGAGCGCGGCGGGCGCGGGCATCGACGCGACGCTGATCAATTGTTTCGTGCAACCGGTGGGCGACGCGATTCAGGGCGTCGATAGCAATGGTCTGCCGGGCATCTACGTCGCGTTGTTGCAGGCCGCCGAGACGATGCGGCGCGGCGGCGGCGTCGGCTATAACTTCTCGGCCATCCGTCCGCGTGGCGCGCGAGTGCACTCCACCGGCTCGGCGGCGTCGGGGCCGTGCAGCTACATCGACGTATTCGACGCCTCGTGCCGCACGGTCGAAAGCGCGGGCGCTCGGCGCGGCGCGCAGATGGGCATTCTCGACTGCTCGCATCCCGACCTGCTGGAATTCATCGCGGCAAAGCACACGAAAGGGCGCTGGAACAACTTCAATGTGTCGGTCGCGGTGACGGATGAATTCATGCAGGCCGTCGCCGACGACGCCGCCTGGGAGCTCGTGCACAAGGCCGAGCCATCGCCGGCCCAGCGCGCGGCGGAAGACATGCGGCAGCGTGACGACGGCCTGTGGGTGTATCGCGAGGTGCGCGCCCGCGACGTGTGGAACACGATCATGCGTTCCACCTACGATGTCGCGGAACCCGGCGTCGTGTTCATGTCGCGCATGAACGACGACAACAACCTGCGCGCCATCGAAGCGATCCGCGCGACCAATCCCTGCGGCGAACAGCCCTTGCCCGCCTACGGTTGCTGCAACCTCGGACCGCTCAACCTCACGCGCTTCGTGCGCGAACCGTTCGCGCAGATGCGCGGTGGCACACCCGCGTTCGACTGGGACGGACTTGCCCGCACGACCCGCACGCAAGTGCGTTTCCTCGACGACGTGCTCGACGTGACGCTCTGGCCGCTCGACGAACAGGCGCGCGAAGCGGAAGCGAAACGGCGCATCGGCGTGGGCTTCACGGGCCTGGGCGATACGCTCGTCATGCTCGGCCTGCGCTACGACAAGCAAGAAGGGCGCGACTTCGCGGAACGGGTTGCGCGCACCATGCGTGACGAGGCGTATCGCGCTTCCGTGGAACTCGCTCGCGAGCGGGGCGCGTTTCCGCTCTTCGACGCGAAGCGCTACCTGGAAGACGGCACGTTCGCGTCGCGCCTGCCCGACGACATCAAGCGCGCGATCCGCGAGCATGGCATCCGCAACAGCCATCTGCTGTCGATTGCGCCGACCGGCACGGTGAGCCTCGCCTTCGCGGACAATGCGTCGAACGGCATCGAGCCCGCGTTCTCCTGGACCTATCAGCGCACCAAGCGCATGGCCGACGGCTCACGGCAGACCTTCGCTGTCGAAGATCATGCCTATCGCCTGTATCGCGAGATGGGCGGCGATGTGAACGCCTTGCCCGGCTACTTTGTCAGCGCACTCGACATGTCTGCGCAGGATCACATGGAAATGATGACGGCGGTCCAGCCGTTCGTGGACACGTCGATCTCGAAGACCGTCAACGTGCCCGCCGACTATCCGTTCGACAAGTTCCAGGATCTCTATTTCGAAGCGTGGCGGCGCGGGCTGAAAGGGCTGGCGACGTATCGGCCTAACGAGACGCTCGGCGCCGTGCTTTCGGTGACACCGGCGGAAACACCGAGCGATTCTGCCGACCCCGAACTCGATCTCGATCCGCTGCGCATTGCAATCGATCATCGGCCGAAGGGCGCATTGCCCGCGATCATCGAGAAGGTCGAGTACCTGACGCAAGCCGGCAAGAAGTCGCTCTATCTCGCGGTGTCGTTCATCGAGGTGACGGGACGCGTCGGCGGTGAGGACGTCACCATCGAGCGGCCCATCGAGTTCTTCATTCCGTCAGGGCAGCGCGACGAGTCGCAGCAGTGGATCACCGCGACCATGCGCTCGCTGTCACTGGCCGCACGCGGCGGCTTCGCGGCGCGTACCTTGCAGGACATGCGCAAGGTGTCGTGGGATCGCGGCCAGGTGCGTCTGGGCGATGTCGAACGGCTCGACGGTCATCGCAGTCCGCGCTGGCATGACTCGGAAGTTGCAGCGCTAGCGTATGCGATCCAGCAGATTCTTCATCGTCGCGGATTTCTCGACGCAGAAGGCGAGCAAGTACCGTCGCGCGCGCTTGCGCGCAAACGCCCCGATGACGCGCCGCATGCGGTAGCCATAGCTGATGAGCGCGAAGAAGTAACCGAGGCTGTCGCGCCAGGCGAGATCGATCCTCATGGTCTTCCCCAGATGCACGGCCGCAAATGCCCGACGTGCGGTGCCAATGCGGTGATTCGCAAGGACGGTTGCGACTTCTGCACGTCGTGCGGAGAAATCGGCGCGTGCGGTTAAGAAGCGGTTGAAGGAAGCGGGCGCGAACATCGCGCCCGCTTGTTTGGGCTCAGTGTGCGCATTCCGCCGAGCGCGGCTGCGAGTCCTGCGAGACAGCCTGCTCACGCGCGCTGTGGTCCACGAAAGGACGCCAGACCGGCGTCACGGCCGAGAGCTCTTCCAGAGCCGAGAATTGATCGAGTGATGTGTTTTCGAACATGATGACCTCGTGATTCCTTAATGCCGATGCGCTCAGCGCGCCGTCACGGCGCCACGCGCCGACGACCCGTTGGCGTACTCGACGATCTCGCGGTTATGCGCTTCGGCCTGCGCGTTCTGCGCGGCGATGGCATCGCCGAGCATGCTGCGGTCCGGATAGCTATTGCGGTTCAATGCGGGGAGGGAGCCGTTCGAATAGGCGGCGACGAGTTCGGCGCGCACTTGCGCGCGTGTCTTGGGTGTTTCGCTCGCGCTTTGCTGAACTTGCGTGGACATCTGATAGGTGCCTGCGCGCCCGATGCCCTGGCCGCCCTCCGCGAATGCGGTCGTCGTGACGACTGCGGAGATGGCGGCCAGAGAGAACCCCGTGATGAGCTGTTTCATGCTTGCGACTCCTTCGTTCCGATGCAGCGTGCGGGCAATTGCGGATTGCAATCTGCGCCTGAGGCACGTTGCGTTCAGGACAATTTAGTCGGACAGCGGGGCGGGGATAAATGCCGGATCGACGAAAAGATTTATCGAATCCGGTGAACAATCGCGCTGAGGCTTGTGGGGCGGGCTTGAGCGGGGGTGTTGAGCGACGCCTATCGAAGCGATAGGCGCCGCGCCGGTCAGCAAATTGATTAGCTATGCAACCACATCTTCAGTACCGGCGACTTCCGGCGTGCCATGACGCACGACCTTCGGCGATGCGGTGCTCGTCGGCAGGCAGCGGTCTTCCGCGTCCTTCTGCCCTTGCAGAAGCGGGCAGCGCTCGAACAACTCGGCCGCCCAGTCGACGAACACGCGCACCTTCGGCGACAGATGCCGGTTATGCGGATACACGGCGGAAATCGGCATCGGCAGCGGATTCCACTGCGGCAGCACTTCGATGAGTTCACCCGCGCGCAGATGCGGCAGCGCCATGAAGCGCGGCACCTGGATAATGCCCACGCCCTTCAGGCCGCAGCTGAGATAGGCCTCGGCATCGTTCACCGCGATCATGCCGCGCATCTTCACTTCAATGGTCTTATCGTCGACGACGAAGTCCATGTCCATCACGCGGCCCGTGCGGCTCGAAAAATAATTGACGGCGGTGTGGTCCTGCAGATCGTCGATGGTCCTGGGCGTGCCGTGCCGTTCGAGATACTGGGGCGCGGCCACGGTCACGCCCTGGAACACGCCGATGCGCCGCGCCACGAGACTCGAATCCTGCAGCGTGCCCACGCGAATCACGCAATCGACGCCTTCCTGAATCAGATCGACCGGCTTGTCGCCGAATCCCATCATCAGCTCGATGTCCGGATAACGCGTATGGAAATCACATAGCTGCGGCATCACGATGAGACGCCCTATCGCGCCCGGCATGTCCACGCGCAATTTGCCGTGCGGACCCTTGCCGTTGTTCGAGAAAGAACCTTCGGCTTCCTCGATGTCCGCGAGGATGCGCACGCAACGCTCGTAGTACGCGGCGCCGTCGGGCGTGAGATTGAGCCTGCGCGTGGTGCGCTGGAGCAGGCGCACGTTCAGATGCGCTTCGAGGTTCTGGATGATCGTCGTGACCGAGGCGCGCGGCAGATTGAGCGTGTCCGCGGCGCGGGAAAAGCTGTTGGTGTCGACGACTCGAGTGAAGACCTGCATTGCTTGAAGCCGATCCATGTTCTCTCACCTTGAATGCTTTGCGCCGCCATGAATTAAGCGGACGCCAAAGAAAGACCGGTCGAATAATCGCAAGGGATAACCACGATTGTTCGGGGCGACCGAATTGTGTTGCCGGATTATAGGCATTTATCCAGAAAGGCGCGGCCCCCAAAATTCGCAGCATCGCAACTTATGCGCGCAGGCCTTGCAGCACGGGCCCCGCACTACGAATAACCATGGCAACACTGTTGGAACTGGAGTCGAGCCCCCGGCTGTGCATCGAGGATGTGCGCATCACGGGACACGTGCAGCCCATCACGGTGCGCAGCTATCGCCCGGCATCGGATGGGACGGTTGTGCCCATCGTGCTCTATTTTCACGGCGGCGGTTTCATCGGCGGCACGCTGGACGATGCGGACATCGCCGCTGCGACCATTGCCCGCGATACGCCCGCATGGGTCGTGTCGGTCGGCTATTCGCTCGCACCCGGCTTCCCGTTTCCGGCCGCGCCCGAAGACGGCTATCGCGCGGCGCAATGGGCCGTGGCGCATGCGCGCGGACAGCGTGCGGATCCGTTGCGCATCGGCATTGCGGGTCATGACGCGGGCGGCAATCTCGCCACGTGTGTCGCCGCCATCGCGCGTGATCGCGGCGATATTCGCCTGTCCGCGCAGGCTCTGCTGGCGCCGCTGCTCGATCCGAGCCTGACGCGCATGGCCGACGAACGGAAGGTGCTGTGCCCCGATTTCGAAGCCTGCGATTGCGCACAGTGGTATCGCGCGTATCTGCCGAATCCTTCGCAACGCCTGCATCCGTATGCGGCGCCGCTCGAATCACGACGTCTCGGCGGACTGCCACCCGCGATGATCGCGAGCGCCGAGCACGATCTGCTGCATATCGAGGCGGAAAAATACGCCGGCGAACTGATCGCCGCAGGCGTGCCGACTGAAGTCACGCGTCATGGCAAGACCTCGCACCACGCGTTGGCCGCGCACCCGGATGCGCTCGCCGATGTCGTCGCGTTTTTCAGAAAGCGGCTGGCGCGCACCAAATAAGCGCGGGAAGCCGGTTCGAACGTCAACGCAAGAATCGGCACGCCAGCCCAGCACCACACAACAACAATCTCAACGAAACCGGAGCCTCTCACCATGTTCTTCACTCGCAAACGCATCTACGCCACGCTAGGCGCGGCAGTCATCATTGCCGGCGCGGGCGGCTATACCGCCCTGCACGGTCACGGCGACGCGGCCATGAACGAAGCCAAGGCCGCTGCGCACAGCCCGACAGCCACCGAAGTGGACGTCGCCACCGTGATCGCCCGGACCATCACCGACTGGCAGAGCTACTCGGGCCGGCTGGAAGCGGTGGATCACGTCGATATTCGTCCGCTCGTGCCGGGCACCATCGTCGCCGTGCATTTCAAGGACGGCCAGCTCGTGAAGAAGGGTGACGCGTTGTTCACCATCGATCCGCGCCCGTATGAAGCCGAAGTGGACCGCGCGCAGGCGCAGCTCGCGGCCGCGCAGGCGCGCAACGGCTACACCTCGACCGACGCCGCGCGCGCTGAGCGGCTGCTCGCCGACAACGCCATCGCCAAGCGCGATTACGACGAGAAGCAGAACGCCGCCCGCGAGGCCGTCGCCAACCTGAAGGCCGCGCAGGCCGCGGTCGAAACCGCGAAGATCAATCTCGCCTACACGCACATCACGGCGCCGGTGTCGGGCCGCGTGTCGCGCGCGGAGCTCACGGTGGGCAACATCGTGTCGACGGGGGCAAACGCGCCGCTGTTGACCACGCTGGTGTCGGTCTCGCCGATCTACGCCTCCTTCGACGTCGACGAACAGACCTATCTGCGCTATCTCGGCCGCGATGCGGGTTCGAAAGTGCCGGTGTCGCTGGGTCTCGCGAACGAGGATGGCTATTCGCGCGACGGCGTCGTCGATTCGGTCGACAACCGCCTCGATACGACCTCCGGCACGATCCGCGTGCGCGCGCGCTTCAACAACCCGGACGGCTCGCTGGTGCCGGGGCTGTATGCGCGCGTGAAGGTCGGCGGCGGCACGCCGCATCCGGCAGTGATGGTCGAGGACGAAGCCATCGGCACGGACCAGGACAAGAAGTACGTGATGGTCGTCGACAAGGACAACCGCGTGCAGTACCGCGAAGTCACGCTCGGCCAGACGCAGGACGGTTTGCGCGTCATCAGCAAGGGCCTGCAGCCGGGCGAGCGCATCGTCGTGAATGGTTTGCAGCGCGTGCGTCCGAACGACGTGATCAAGGCCAACAACGTCGCGATGAACAACGACAGCGATGCTCCGGTCGTGAAGACGGCATCCGCGCAGTAATGCGCGTCATCCGCAACAGACAGAACTCGTCATGAATATTTCCAAATTTTTCATCGATCGCCCGATCTTCGCGGGCGTGCTCTCGGTGATCGTGCTGCTGGCGGGCGTGATCGCCATGTTCAAGCTGCCGATCTCCGAGTATCCGGAAGTCGTACCGCCTTCGGTCGTCGTGCACGCGCAGTATCCCGGCGCGAACCCGAAGGTGATTGCCGAGACCGTGGCCTCGCCGCTGGAAGAGCAGATCAACGGCGTCGAGGACATGCTGTACATGCAGTCGCAGGCGAACAGCGACGGCAACCTCACGACCACGGTCACGTTCAAGCTGGGCACCGATCCCGACAAGAACACGCAACTGGTGCAGAACCGCGTGAACCAGGCGCTGCCGCGTCTGCCGCAGGACGTGCAGCGGCTCGGCGTGACGACCATCAAGTCCTCGCCGACGCTCACGATGGTGGTCCACCTGAATTCGCCCAACGGCCGTTACGACATGACGTATCTGCGCAATTACGCGCTGATCAACGTGAAGGACCGGCTGGAGCGCATCGCGGGCGTGGGTGAAGTGCAGTTGTGGGGTTCGGGCGATTACTCGATGCGCGTCTGGCTCGATCCGCAGAAGGTCGCGCAGCGCGGCCTCACGGCCACTGATGTGGCGAACGCGATTCGCGAGCAGAACGTGCAGGTTGCGGCCGGCGTGATCGGCGGCTCGCCCACGCTGCCGAACGTGCCGCTGCAACTGAACGTGAATGCGCGCGGCCGTCTGCAGAACGAAGGCGAGTTCCGCGACATCGTGCTGAAGACGTCGCCGGACGGCGCGGTCACGCATCTCGGCGATGTCGCGCGTGTCGAACTCGCGGCATCGGAATATGGTCTGCGCTCGTTGCTCGACAACAAGTCGGCAGTTGCAATCGCAATCAATCAGCAACCGGGCGCGAACTCGCTGCAGATCTCCGACGAAGTCCGCAAGACCATGAAGGAATTGCAGGCCGACATGCCGGCGGGCCTCGAATACCAGATCGTCTATGACCCGACGCAGTTCGTGCGGTCGAGCATCGAGGCGGTGATTCATACGCTCGCGGAAGCCATCGCACTGGTCGTGCTCGTGGTGATCGTGTTCCTGCAAACCTGGCGCGCGTCGATCATTCCGTTGCTCGCGGTGCCGGTGTCGATTGTCGGGACCTTCTCGCTGCTGCTTGCCTTCGGCTTCTCGATCAACGCGTTGTCGCTGTTCGGCATGGTGCTGGCGATCGGTATCGTCGTCGACGATGCGATCGTGGTCGTCGAGAACGTCGAGCGCAACATCGAGGCGGGTCTTTCAGCGCGAGAGGCCACGTATCAGGCAATGCGCGAGGTGAGCGGACCGATCATCGCGATCGCGCTGACGCTGGTCGCCGTGTTCGTGCCGCTCGCGTTCATGTCGGGTCTGACGGGACAGTTCTACAAGCAGTTCGCGATGACCATCGCCATCTCGACGGTGATCTCCGCGTTCAATTCGCTGACGCTCTCGCCCGCGCTCGCCGCGCTGCTGCTGAAAGGCCACGATGAACCGAAGGACTGGCTCACGCGCGCCATGGATCGCGTGTTCGGCGGCTTCTTCCGGGGCTTCAACAAGGTCTTCCATCGCGGTTCGCAAGCGTATGGCAAGGGCGTGAAGGGCGTGATCGGCCGCAAGTCGATCATGATGGTGCTGTATGCGGTGCTGCTCGCCGGCGCGGTGCTGATGGGCAAGGTCGTGCCGGGCGGCTTCGTGCCCGCGCAGGACAAGGAGTACCTCATCAGCTTCGCGCAACTGCCGAACGGCGCCTCGCTCGACCGCACCGAGGGCGTGATTCGCCAGATGTCGGCTATCGCGCTGAAGCAGCCGGGCGTGGAAAGCGCCGTCGAGTTCCCGGGTCTCTCGGTGAACGGCTTCACCAACTCGTCCAGCGCGGGCATCGTGTTCGTGACGCTGAAGCCGTTCAAGGATCGCGTGCATGACAAGGCGCTGTCGGCCAATGCCATCGCGGGCGCGCTGAACCAGAAGTACGCCGGCATCAAGGACTCGTTCATCGCCGTGTTCCCGCCGCCGCCGGTGCTGGGGCTGGGCACGCTGGGCGGTTTCAAGATGCAACTGGAGGATCGCGGTGCGCTCGGCTATGCGGCGCTCGCCGATGCCACCCAGGCATTTATCAAGCGTGCTTCGCAGACGCCCGAACTCGGCCCGACGTTCTCGAGCTATCAGATCAACGTGCCGCAACTGAACGTCGATCTGGACCGCGTAAAGGCTAAGCAACTCGGCGTTTCGGTGACGGACGTGTTCGACACGATGCAGGTCTATCTCGGCTCGCTATACGTGAACGACTTCAACCGCTTCGGCCGCGTGTATCAGGTACGCGTGCAGGCGGATGCACCGTTCCGTGCGCATCCCGAGGATATCGGCTTGCTCAAGACGCGCAATGCGAATGGCGACATGGTGCCTTTGTCGTCGCTGGTGAAGGTGTCGCCGACGTATGGGCCGGAAATGGTCGTGCGCTACAACGGCTACACGGCGGCGGACATCAACGGCGGCCCGGCTCCGGGTTACTCGTCGGGGCAGGCGCAGGCGGCGGCGGAACGCATTGCGGCGGAAGTGCTGCCGCGCGGGATCAAGTTCGAATGGACCGATCTCACGTATCAGCAGATCCTCGCGGGCAACGCGGCGCTGTGGGTGTTCCCGATCAGCGTGCTGCTGGTGTTCCTGGTGCTGGCCGCGCTGTATGAAAGTCTGACGCTGCCGCTCGCGGTGATCCTGATCGTGCCGATGAGTATCTTGTCCGCGCTGCTCGGTGTATGGCTCACCGATGGCGACAACAATATCTTCACGCAGATCGGCTTGATGGTGCTGGTGGGGCTGTCGGCGAAGAACGCGATCCTGATCGTGGAATTCGCACGCGAACTTGAGATGCAGGGACGCTCCATCGTGCAGGCCGCGATCGAAGCGAGCCGGCTGCGTTTGCGTCCGATCCTGATGACGTCCATCGCGTTCATCATGGGCGTGGTGCCGCTGGTGCTGTCGTCGGGCGCGGGTTCGGAGATGCGCCACGCAATGGGTATCGCGGTGTTCTTCGGCATGCTCGGCGTCACGTTGTTCGGTCTGATGCTGACGCCCGTGTTCTACGTGATCCTGCGCAAGCTGTCGCGCACCGAACACGTGACGGACACGCATGGCTCGCATCCGCAGATGCGCGGTATCGGTGCTTCGCCTGAAGCGCAATGAGGTCGATGATGAACAAGTTGCATATGAAACGATGGTTGGGTGTGCCGGGCCTGATGGCGGCGCTGCTGGTGGTCGCGGGCTGTTCGCTTGCGCCCACGTATGAAAAGCCGGATGTCGGTGCGCCGTCTGCCTACAAGGAAACGCCGCAAAAGACGCTGGACGCATCGGAAGCGGG
Organism: Caballeronia sp. LZ065; assembly: GCF_031450975.1. Taxonomy (NCBI): domain Bacteria; kingdom Pseudomonadati; phylum Pseudomonadota; class Betaproteobacteria; order Burkholderiales; family Burkholderiaceae; genus Caballeronia; species Caballeronia sp. LZ065. The sequence continues at coordinate 801,553 of NZ_JARUXV010000004.1, read as the reverse complement.
CACCTGGAAGACCGCGCAGCCCTCGGAAGAGATGCTGCGCGGCGAATGGTGGACGATCTTCGACGATGCTTCGCTCAACGATCTGGAAAAGCAGGCGCAGGACGCGAACCAGAACCTGAAGGCGGCGGCCGCGCGCGTGAAGGAAGCGCGCGCGATCAACCAGACGGCGCGCGCGGGGCTGTTCCCGACGCTCGACGCGGGCTTCGGCCCGACGCGCGAGAAGTTCTCGCCGGCGTCGCAGCTCCTGCCGGCGAATGCCAATGTGCCCGCGCAGACCTTGTGGCGTGCGCAGGCGAGTGCGTCGTATGAAGTGGACCTGTTCGGCCGGGTGTCGAACTCGGTGCAGGCGGCCAACGCAGACACGGCGCAGAGCGAGGCGCTGTTCCGCTCGGTGCAGTTGGCGCTGCAAGCGGACGTCGCGCAGAACTACTTCAATCTGCGCGAACTGGACGCCGAAACCGATGTCTTCACGCGCACCGTGCAGCTGCGCGAACAGGCGCTGAAGCTGGTGCAGCGACGCTTCACCGAAGGCGACATCAGCGAGCTGGATGTTGCGCGCGCCAAGTCGGAACTGGCGACCGCGCGTTCGGACGCGATGACTGTCCAGCGTCTGCGCGCGGCCTCCGAGCACAGCCTGGCGGTGCTGCTCGGCAAGACGCCCGCCGAGTTTTCGATGGCTGCCAATCCGCTCAAGCCGGTCACGATTCGCGTGCCGCCGGGCCTGCCTTCGGCGCTGCTCGAACGCCGTCCCGACGTCGCCGCGGCAGAACGCGCGATGGCCGCGGCCAATGCGCGCATCGGGGTGGCGAAGGCAGCGTTCTTCCCGTCGCTGACGCTCACAGGCTCGGGCGGTTTCGAATCGGCGACGCTCGGCGATCTGTTCAACTGGTCGAGCCGCACGTTCCTGCTCGGGCCGTTCGCGGGCACGGCGCTGAACCTGCCGATCTTCGATGGCGGCCGCCGCAAGGGCAACCTTGCGAACGCGCGGGCGGTGTATGAAGAGGATGTCGCGAGCTATCGGCAGCAGGTGCTCGTGGCCTTCCGCGAAGTGGAGGACAACCTGTCCGATCTGCGCATTCTCGAAGACCAGACCGCGACGCAGGACGATGCCGTGAAGTACTCGGTGCGCGCCGCGCAGCTGTCGCGCACGCAGTACACCGAGGGCGCGGTGAACTATCTCGATGTCATCGACGCCGAACGCACGGTGCTGCAAACGCAACGGTCATCGGTGCAGTTGCAGGGCCTGCAGGCGGTATCGACGGTGAATCTGATACGCGCACTGGGCGGCGGCTGGGGCGATGCAAAGCCCACGCCGGTGCCTGACGCGAGTCTCGCTCAGAAGTAACTTGAAGTTGGCCCTGCCTCGCGCAGGGCCATGTGCATTGGAGCAACCGCGAAGACGCATTCAATGCGGATTGTTCGTTTCACGGAACATATGTCTTCACCTGCGGAGCGTTTATCCGCGAGGCTCCAGTCCATAAAATACGAACATGGGATAAGGAGCCGATGATGAAGGACTTGATAGCAAAACAACTGTATCAGCCGGCGGTGGTGCTGCCACTGCTGCTGTTGATGCGCCTGATGGTCACGCTCGACTTCAACCTCGCGCAGGTCATGTTCGTCGTGATGCTCAAGGGTTCGCAACAGGCGTATCAGTTCGCGCTGCGTCATGCAGTGACGCGCCGGCGCGTGGTCGAAAGAGTGAAGCACGTTCCTTGCAGCAACTGCTGCTGAACCGGTTCGCGCTTCGACATACTCGATTCAATACACTTCCGGAACGTACAACTCATCCGCCACAGGTTGCCGGAGATAATCAGGATTAAAGACGCGGTCGGGTAGTTCGATCGGCGAATGCTCCACGTCGTGATAAGGCACCTGATTCAGCAGATGGTGGATGCAGTTCAGGCGCGCCCGTTTCTTGTCTACCGCATGCACGACCCACCACGGCGCTTCCGCGATGTGCGTGCGGGCCAGCATCACTTCCTTCGCTGCCGTGTACGCTTCCCAGCGGCGGCGGCTTTCCAGGTCCATCGGGCTCAGCTTCCATTGCTTGAGCGGATCTTCGATACGAGCCTGGAAGCGCACTTCCTGTTCGTCGTCGGTGATCGAGAACCAGTACTTGACGATCTGGACGCCGCTGCGCACCAGCATCTTCTCGAACTCGGGCACCGAGCGGAAGAATTCCTCATACTCCTCGTCGGTGCAGAAGTTCATCACGCGCTCGACGCCCGCGCGGTTGTACCAGCTGCGGTCGAACAGCACGATTTCGCCGGCCGCCGGCAAGTGCGACACATAGCGCTGGAAGTACCACTGCGTGCGCTCGCGATTGTTCGGCGCGGGCAAGGCGGCCACGCGGCAGACGCGCGGATTGAGACGCTGCGTGATGCGCTTGATCGCGCCGCCCTTGCCGGCGGCATCGCGCCCTTCGAACAGCACGACCAGACGATGACCCGTATGCACGACCCAGTCCTGCAGCTTCACGAGCTCGCCTTGCAAACGGAACAGTTCGCGGAAATAGGTCTTGCGCAGCGCGCGCTCTTCATCCGAGAAGGTCGATTCACCGTCCAGAAAGCGGTCGTCGATTTCCATCTCGAACTCTTCGTCGTAACTGTCGATGAGGTCCGCGTGGAAACGGCGCTGCTTGTCCGTCGTGTCGATGCTCATGGTGGGCTCCGTATGGGTGTGCTGGGCTATCGTGGTGCATTGCGCCAGGCGGCGCGAGACGAGGGCGCGGGTCCGCCGAGTATGACCGAGGCCAATGGCAGGCATGTGACAACGGCGCGCCCGCCTGACTCGTCGTATAGGGGACTCATTGTGACAGGCGCGCGCCGCGCCGGTTGAGTGGCTTCATGACGCGGTCGCGCCATCGTTGCGCGCGCCGTTAGAATAATCCCGCGCTTCAATGGCATGCCGATGGCATGTCCACCTTCTTCCAGCCAGACGGAACCATGATGACTCCGACGCCTCGCGCCCTCCAGAGTTTCGACGACGTGCAGACCGCGCGCCTCGTGCCCTACGACCGTCTCGTGGACACGCTCGCTGCAACCATGCTCGACTACGCGGCGGGACGCATCGTGAGCCCCGAGCGCATGGTCGTGCCGATCGAGGGCGGCGTGATGCTGTCGATGCCCGCGAGCGCCGCTGATCTCGCGATGCACAAGCTCGTCAACGTGTGCGCGGGCAACGGCGCGCTTGGCCTGCCGACGATCCACGGCCAGGTGACCGCCTTCGATGCCGTCACCGGCGTGCCGCAGTTCATGCTCGACGGCCCCACGGTGACCGGGCGGCGCACGGCTGCCGTCTCGATGCTGGCGATCCGCGCGCTGCACGGCGTCGCGCCGCGCGAGGTGCTGGTGATCGGCACGGGCAGGCAGTCGGCGTTTCATGTCGAGGCGCTGGCGGCGGTGTATCCGGAGGCGCGCATTCTCGTGCAGGGTTCGCGCGCCGGGCGGGCGGGCGCGTTCTGCGAAACGCATGCGGCGCCGGGCCGCCACCTCGCGCCGCTGGAGACGGCGGAGATGCCCGCATCGGTCGATGTCGTGATCGCAGCGACCACCAGCAAGACGCCGGTCTACACGACGCCCGCGCGGGCCGGACGGCTCGTGATCGGCGTGGGAGCCTTCACCGCCGATGCCGCCGAGATCGCCGCCGACATCGTGCATGGCAGCACGCTCTATGTGGACGATCTGGCAGGCGCCCGTCACGAAGCCGGCGATTTCATCCTGGCGGGCGTGGAGTGGGGCGCGGTGCGGGCGCTCGCCGGGGCGTTGGCGGCTCCAGCTGCGAACGGAGCGGGCGACGCCGCCCGACCCGTCATGTTCAAGTCGGTGGGCTGTGCGGCCTGGGATCTGGCGGCATGCCGCGTCGCGCGGGTGCTTTTGTCGGAGGAAACCGCGGGCGGGCGCTGAAGGACGCCGCTTGGAACGGTCCTTGCTGTCAGTTGAACAATGACGAGGCGCGCAACGGCGTGTCCCTGCAATTCAGCCAGCGAACACACTCATGGAGAGTCGATACGACAGCAAGTGGCACCCCTGGATCCCCGCCCACGACAACGCCCATGAAAGCGGAGGCGCAAGCGCAAGCCGCGCGCAACGTCCCACGCCCAACGCCGCGCCGCCTGCGGCCTACTTCATCTCGGTACTTGAGCTGGCGACCGGCGAGAAGCTTGGCAACGACGAGCGCATGCGCGCCGTGGCCATGCTCGAATCGCAGTTCGGCGCGGGGCGTCCGCGCACGCTGAAGGAAGCGGTGCGCATCTGCGCCGCGGCCATCGATTCGTCGACGCTTCAGCGGATGGCGCGCGGCGCCAAGGCCTGACAAGAACCTGTCGGCGACGCGCGTTTTTTCACACTTGTGTAAAACGCGCGTGCTCAGGGCGCGAGTGAGGTCGCGAATGGTCCGATCGTTCGCCGGATGTCACTTGACGGTCTGGATGACTTCGAAGCCCTCGAATTCCGGGTGTCCGAGGTAGAGTTGGAGCGTTTCGCCGCCCGCATTGCGATGCGCGGCGCGGAAGGCATCGGAACGCGTCCAGTCGTCGAAGGCCTCGCGGTTTGCCCAGATCGTGTGGCTCGAATAGAGCACGTGATCGTCCTTCGTGGGCCCCTTCAGCAGATGAAATTCGACAAAGCCCGGCACGTCCTTGAGATAGGTGTCGCGGCTGGTCCAGAGGCGTTCGAAGTCGGCTTCGGCGCCCGGCACGATCTTGAAGCGGTTCATGGCGATATACATATCGATGCAGTTCCTTTGCGGCAAGCGCGGTCAGACAACAAAAAATATCGGTCGCGTCATAGTTCGACGATGGCCTTGAAGCCGCCGAAGAACATCCGTTGCGCGTCGAAGGGCGGCTCGCCTTCTTCCATCATGGCCTTGAGGCGCGGGTCTTCCATCACCTTCGCATTGACGCGGTCGCGTTCCTCGCGCGACGCATAGACGATATACGAGAACACCACGGTTTCACCTTCCTTCATCTGCACGCTCTGCGGGAAGGACGTGAGCTTGCCGGGCTTCACGTCGTCGGCGATGGCTTCCACGAATTGCAGCGCGCCGTGTTCCTTCCAGATCTTGCCGGCCGCTTCGGCCATGGCCCGGTAGGCTTCGATCTTGTCGGCCGGCACGGGTACGACGAATCCATCCACGTATTGCGCCATGTGAGTCTCCTGAACGGTGTGAGAGCAGGCTCGCGCAGTCGCTGCGCTGCTTGCTTGGAGCGTCCTGCACGCGCTGAAGTTCAGGCCGGCGGGGGCAGGGTCACGGCCAGTCCTGTGCGCTTCGATTGCGGTTGAGGACGGTGACGGAGCACGGCGCGACGTTCATGGCATACACGGAGGCCAGCGGCTTGCGCTGCGCATGCGCCACGGCCGCCTTCACGACAATGGCATGCGTGACCACGATGCAGCGTCCGCACGGCATCTCGCGTTCGATGCGCGCCAGACCTTCGATCACGCGCGCCGCCAGCATCTCGATGCTCTCGCCACCGTGCGGACGCGCCTGCGGATCGGTGAGCCATGCGCTGAGTTGCGCGGCTTCGTCATCGGCGAGTTCGCGGATGGAACGTCCGCGCCAACGGCCATAGTCGATGTCGTCGAAAGCGGGATCGATGTCGAAATCGTGCGCGATGCAGGCCGCCATCTCGCGCGCCACGCGGGCCGGGCTGGAGATGACGCGCGTGATTTCACCCGCAGGCAAGGGCGCGTGCGGGGTGTCGTCGGCGGGTTCGTCGCCGGCAGGGAAGCGGCCGGTTTTCATCGCGCGCGTGGCGGCATGACAGAGCAGAACGAGTTCCAAGGCAATCGGCGATTCTGAGGTTATCGTTTTACTTTGCCGGCAATCATCATAGAATGGCAAGCCTGCAGTGCGAGGAAGCCGGTGCAAACCCGGCACGGTCGCGCCACTGTAAGCGGTCCGTCAGCGCCCTGCGGCGCGCCGCGAGTCAGACCCCGCTGCATGCTGTTCGTCAATCGGGACGCGCTTTTCCCTGGAGAAACACCATGAATGCTTCCAACGCGCCGGGCTTTGCCGCACCGGTTTCCCCTTCCTTCGATGCACCCGTGCCGCTGCCGGTGCGCGAAGTCCTGCCCTGGGCCGTGTTCATCGGCCTGATCCTGCTGATCGCGATTTATTTTGTCGGCGCCGAACAGGGCGCGACGTCGATCTTCTCGGGCATGTACATCCACGAATTCGTTCACGACGGCCGGCATCTGCTCGGCTTTCCCTGCCACTGAGGGCGCGGCATGATTCGCACCCTGTTGATACGCGGCATGCTCGCGGGACTGGTCGCGGGCCTCATTGGCTTCGGCTTCGCGCGTGGCTTCGGCGAACCTTCGGTGGCGCAGGCCATTGCCTTCGAGGAGCAGCATGAGCATGCGGAGGCCGCGCCTGAACATGAGCATGGCGCCGCTGATGCCTCCGCCAGCGCCGGTCACAGCCACGATCACGGCGACGAAGAGCTGGTTTCGCGCGGCACGCAAGCGGGCCTCGGCCTGTTGACGGGCGTCGTCGTGTTCGGCACCGCGCTGGGCGGGATTTTCTCGCTCGTCTTCGCGTTTGCGTATGGCCGGCTCGGCGCATTGCATGCGCGGGGCACGTCGGCGCTGCTGGCCTTGTTCGGCTTCGTGAGCGTGGCCATCGTGCCGTTCCTCAAGTACCCGCCCAATCCGCCCGCCGTGGGCAATGCCGCGACGATCGGACCGCGTACCGCGCTGTTCTTCACCATGGTGGCGCTTTCGATTGCGGCCATGGTGTGGGCCGTGCGCTGGCAGCGGCGTCTGACGGCACGGCATGGCGCGTGGAATGCGACGCTCATCGCCGCGCTCGCTTACGGGGTCGTGATGGTGATTGCGCAGGTCGCGCTGCCGCACGTCGATGAAGTGCCCGAAGGCTTTTCGGCGTCGTTGCTGTGGAACTTCCGCGTGACCGCCATCGGCATTCAGGCGTTGATCTGGACCACGCTCGGGCTGCTGTTCGGCGCGCTGGCTGCGCGTGAGCTCGAACGGCCGCCGGTGCGGAGAATGGCTGCCGCTTGAATCGCCGGCGCTTGCACGACGAAGCCCGCGTTCCGTGAGGAGCGCGGGCTTTTTTGCGTATCAGCGCCGCGCCGCGCGGCGGGCGAGCAGTTCATCGAAGAGCGCGCGCTTCGTTTCATCATCGAGCGAACGGAAGGTCTTGATCTCCTGGCGGCTTCTGAAACAGCCGAGGCACAGGCCGGTATCGGCGTCGAGCTTGCAGACGTTCGTACAGGGCGAGCCGACCGGTTCCTGCGTCATCGCGCGCTCGATGGTGAAAGCCAGATCCAACGGTGCTTGAGTGTCTTGCGTCATGGAGAGAGCGAGTCGCCGCGAAACAGTGCGGCCGTTGCGGCCGGGTTCGACGGCCAGTAAGCGTGCATGTAGGTGGCCGTTACCGGTCCATGCCGATAGAGCGCTTCGCCCTCGGCGCCCGTGGTCGCGTGTGCGGCCTTGAGCACGGGTTGCAGCGGGGAGTCGAGCGTCGAGTAATGGAACGTGTGGCCCATCATCGCGCCATGCGCGGTGTCGATGCGCTGCATCGCGAGGCGCGACAGCTTGCGCTGCATGCAGGCCGCGCCGGGCAGGATGCCGAGCATCGCGTGCTGCGTGCCGTCGAGGATCGTCAGGGACCCGACGAGATACAGCATACCGCCGCATTCCGCGACGACCGGCTTCGCATGCCCGACATGCGTTTCGATCGACGCACGCGTGCGCCGGTTGCCGGCCAGCGTGGCCGCGTGCAGTTCCGGATAGCCGCCGGGCAGATAGAGTGCATCGGCAGCGGTGGGCACGGGTTCGTCGGCGAGCGGAGAGAAGCGCTCGATGCTTGCGCCCATCGCAGCCAGCAGATCCAGATTTGCCGGATAGATGAACGAAAACGCGGCGTCGTGCGCGACGGCGATGCGCACGCCTTCGAGAAGGCGTGGCGGCTCGGGCAGCGTCGCGTCGTCGAAGTGCACGGGCGGCGGCAACTCGCGCAGCGCGGTATGAGCGATGGCGTCGGCGGCGCGGTCGAGGCGTGCGTCGAGGCCCGCGACTTCAGCGGGCTGCGTGAGACCGAGGTGCCGTTCGGGCAAAGCGATATCGTCGGCATTCGACAGATGCCCGCAGTAGAGCAGCCCTGCGGGAATGGTCTCCGACAACATCTGCGCATGGCGCGGCGAGGCCACGCGGTTGGCGAGCACGCCGTAAAACGGCACGTCCTCGCGATAGCGCGCGAGCCCGAATGCAATGGCGCCGAAAGTCTGCGCCATGCCGTGTGCGCCGATCACTGCGAGCACCGGCACTTTGAAGGCAGCGGCGAGGTCGGCGCTGCTCGGCGTGCCGTCGAACAGGCCCATCACGCCTTCGATGAGGATCAGATCGGCCTCGCGCGCCGCCTGAGCGAGCAGCGCGCGGCAGGCGTCGAGGCCGACCATCGACAGATGCAGTGAGTACACGGGCGCGCCGCACGCGCGTTCGAGGATCATTGGATCGAGAAAGTCCGGGCCGGTCTTGAAGACCCGCACCTTCAGCCCGCGACGGGCGTGATGGCGCGCCAGCGCGGCGGTGACCGTGGTCTTGCCCTGGTGCGATGCGCTCGCGCCGATGAAGAGGGCGGGACAGTGCGGCATCGCGTTCAGAACTCCACGCCGCGTTGGGCCTTCACGCCCTGCTCGCGATACGGATGCTTGACGATCCGCATCTCGGTGACGAGATCGGCCAGTTCGACGAGGGCGTCAGGCGCGTGGCGTCCCGTCACGACGACATGCAGCATCGCGGGGCGCGCCTTCAGCACGTCGAGCACTTCATCGAGCGGCAGGTAGTCGTACTTGAGCACGGTGTTCAGTTCGTCGAGCACCACCATCTGATACTCGCCGCTCTCGATCATGCGGCGCGCCTCGTCCCAGCCGCGCCGTGCGGTGGCGATATCGGCCTCGCGATCCTGCGTGTTCCAGGTGTAGCCGTCGCCCATCGTGACGAAATCGCAGTTCGCGATGGCGCCGAGGAAATCGCGCTCCGACGTATGCAGCGCGCCCTTGATGAACTGCACGACGCCAAGCTTCATGCCGTGTCCGAGCACGCGCACCGCCATGCCGAACGCAGCCGTGGTCTTGCCCTTGCCGTTGCCGGTGTTCACGATCAGCAGGCCTTTCTCGTGATCCGCCGAGGCCTGCTTTTTCTCATGGCCTTCCTTGCGCCGCTGGGTCATGCGCAGATGCGCTTCGGTATCGGTTTTCACGTGATCTCCGGGAGGGTCGAGGACGGCCAGTCGAGGCACGAACCGGCCGTATCGTACCGCACGAGGCTTTCCGAGTCGCGGGTTTCCCCGCTCATACAGGGCTAATTCATCACGGTCATCATTCGTTGCGCAACAAGGAAACGGCATCACGAGGAATCACGAAACATGGCTCAGCGCCCTTCGCTTGCTGCATCCGTGAACCATTCAGGGAGAGATCCATGGACAGCCTGCTTGTCGTGATCGTCGTTGGTGTGGCCTCGCTCGTTTTTTACGGCGTGCTGCTCGGCTGGATCTGGTCGCTGCGGCCGCCGCGTGAATGCGATGCCGATCCTTCGGTGAAGCATCAGCAGTGACAGTCATTCGGAGCAACACGATGGACGCGTTTTATCTCTATCTCGAACTCGTGGCACTGACCATACTGATCTGGCTTTGTTACGACAAACTCAAGCCCGTGGCCGCGAAGCCGCTGGCACGCAAGGAAGCTGTGCCGGGTGGCGCGGTGCCCGTAGTCAAGCGCCGCTTCCGAATGCTCCGCGCGCCGCTGCGATCGCGACGGTTACGCCGGAATCGATTGTCTTCGGCACGATGAGCGTGGCCGAGTTGCCCGCGAGCAGCGCACAGGGCTCGCAGACGCCGTCCACATTCAGATGTTTGCGCGCGTGATGCGAGCGCGCCGTGTGCGGCGCCTGCGCAATCTCCGCGCCGCTGAAGAAGCGCAACGGCAGATGGTGGCGTGTGCAGAAGGCAAGCAGACCGGCCTCGGCGCGCTTGGTGTCGATGGTGGCGACGATGGCGATATCGCCGAATGCATGCGGGCCGAGCGCGGCTCGCACCGCGTGTTCGATTGCATCGGCGCTCGTGCCTCGCCTGCAGCCGATGCCTACGGCGAGCTTCGAGCGGAGCGGCAGGGCGCGATCGATGGCGGGGTTCATCGCGAGGCGGGTGGGTTGTCGAGGGGCGAGTGGGGATTTTAACGTGCAATGCATGAACGTTTCCTGGTACGCGACGCCCTTCAAGTTTCCTCTTCGAGACAGGCTGCCGTACCAAAACCCCCGTGCTAAAATTTGTGTCCGGCTTGCCTGACAAGGCTTTGCGGCATTCCGGTCTGGCGCCGGCAACGGTGACACGAACACACAGCGCACAGCATCGTCCAGTTGATGCCGCCCGACATCCCGCCTGCGCCGCACCTGCCGCGCCTTGGCGCACCCAAACGCCACACCACCCCCGGAGCCACGATGCAAACCCGCAAGATTCCCGTGACAGTCGTGACCGGCTTCCTCGGCAGCGGCAAGACCACGCTGATGCGGCATATCCTGTCCAACGCCCAGGGCAAGCGCATTGCGGTGATCGTCAACGAGTTCGGCGAACTCGGCATCGATGGCGAGATCCTCAAAGGTTGCAGCATCGGCTGCGACGACGAATCTGCTTCTCCGGACCGCAATCTCTACGAACTCGCGAACGGTTGTCTCTGCTGCACCGTGCAAGAGGAGTTCTATCCCGTGATGGAACAGCTGCTCGAACGGCGCGACAGCATCGATCACGTGCTGATCGAGACATCGGGCCTCGCGCTGCCCAAGCCGCTCGTGCAAGCGTTCAACTGGCCGTCGATCCGCAACGCCTTCACCGTCGATGCAGTCGTCACCATGGTCGACGGCCCCGCCGCCGCGAGCGGACAGTTCGCGGCGAACCCGGTCGCCGTCGATGCACAGCGCAAGGCCGATCCGAATCTCGATCACGAATCGCCGCTGCATGAGTTGTTCGAAGACCAGCTTGCGTCGGCGGACCTCGTCATCGTCAACAAGACCGACCTGATGGACGCCGAGGCGCTGCACAAGGTCGAAGCGCTCGTGCGTCCCGAGATTCCCGCCGAAGTGAAGATCGTGCCTGCGCACATGGGCAAGCTCGACATTCACGCGTTGCTCGGTCTCGAGGCGGCATCGGAAGAGACCATTCACCTGCGCCACGATCATCATGGCTCGCCCGACGAAGCGGGTCACGCCGATCACCACCACGACGAGTTCGATTCGGTCGTCGTGCACGCGCCGGTTGCATCGCGCGAGCAGGCGATCGCCGCGTTGCAGGCGCTCGTCGGGCAGCACACGATCTATCGCGTGAAGGGTTTCGCGGCGTTGCCGGGCGCTGCGATGCGGCTCGTGGTGCAGGGCGTCGGGCAACGTTTCGACAGCTACTTCGACCGTCGCTGGGAAGCGCACGAAGACCGGCAGCAGAGCCGCTTCGTGCTGATCGGCGAGGACTTGAGCGCGGACGCGTTGCAGCCCGCCTTCGAAGCTGCGCTCGCAAGCGCTCCCGCTCAGGCGTAACGCGCCATGCATCTGCTGCGCACGACCCCGGGCGGTTTCGTCGACGACGCGCAGGGCGTCATGCGCATCGAGCAGACCCGCGCGCCGATCGTCATTCTCAGTTCCGCCGATACCACGCTCGCCTTGCTGGCGAGCGTGGTGCCGCGTCTGGAGCCCGGTTTTCCCGAAGTGCGGCTCGCGAATCAGGCGTTCCTGCGTCAGCCGGCGTCCGTCGATTTCTACGTCGACGATGTGCTGAGTCATGCACAGGTCGTGGTCGTCGATCATCTCGGCGGCGAATCGTACTGGCCGTATGGCATCGAGCGCCTCGTGACGCTGGCGAACCAGCAGCGCCAGATGCTCGCGATGTTCTCGGGCGATCTCACCGAAGACCCGAACCTGATCGCCAGAAGCACCGTCGATCCGGCGTTCTGCCGCCAGCTCTCGCGCTATCTGCGCGAAGGCGGCGCGCGCAATGCGGAAGCGTTTCTGCGCGCCATCGCGCGGCGTGCGCTGGACTACGGGACCGAGCCGCCGCCGCCCGCCGCGCTGCCCGCGGTGGCCATCTATCATCCCGAACACGAGATCGCCACGGTCGCGGACTGGCAGGCGCGCTGGACGAAGGGCGCACCGGTCGTCGCCATCCTGTTCTATCGGGCGCATCTGCAATCGGGCAACACGGCCGTCTTCGATGCGCTCGTCGAAGCACTCGAACGCGAAGGCCTGAACCCGCTGCCCATCGCCATTGCTTCACTGAAAGACAGCGTGAGCCGCGAAGTGGTCGAGCGCGTCTGCGCGGAGCAGCATGCGGCGCTCGTGCTGAATACCACGGCATTCGCGGCGGGCGTGATCGGCGAGAGCGAGGCGTTCGAAGTCGCGGGCGATGCACCCGTGTTGCAGGTCATCCTGAGCGGCGGCAATCGCGAGGACTGGCAGCAGTCCAATCATGGCCTGAACTCCCGCGATGTCGCGATGCACGTGGCGCTGCCCGAAGTGGACGGCCGCATCATCACGCGCGCGGTGAGCTTCAAGGGACTTGCCTATCACTGCAAGCACACGCAGGTCGATGTGGTGCGCTACCAGGCGGACGAGGAACGCGTGCGTTTCGTCGCCGAACTGAGCCGGCGCTGGTGCAGGTTGCGTCAGGCGCCGAATGCGCAGAAGCGCATCGCGCTTGTGCTGGCCAACTATCCGGCCAGCGAGGGACGCATCGGCAATGGCGTCGGGCTCGATACGCCGGCATCGGCCATCGGCATTCTGTCGATGCTCGCGCGCGAAGGCTATCGCGTCGGCCAGATTCCGCTAGATGGCGACGCGCTGATCGGCACGTTGACGGAAGGCGTGACCAACGATCCGCTCGTGCGCGATATGCGGCCCGCGTTGCAAAGCCTGTCGATGGAGGATTACCTCGACGCGTATCGCAACCTGCCAGCCGATGCGCGCGCCGCGCTGGAAGCCGTCTGGGGTTCGCCGCAAGACGATCCCACCGTGCGGCGCGGCCGCTTCATGATCGCGGGGTATCGCTGCGGCGAGGTGTTCGTCGGCATCCAGCCCGCGCGTTCGCGCGAACGCAACGATTACGCGAGCTATCACGACGCCGAGCTCGTCCCGCCGCATGCGTATCTGGCTTTCTACTTCTGGCTGCGCGTGCGTTTCCAGGTGGATGCGATCGTGCATGTCGGCAAGCACGGCAATCTCGAATGGCTGCCGGGCAAGAGCGTCGCGTTGTCGTCATCGTGCTGGCCCGATGCGATTCTCGGCCCGATGCCGCATCTCTATCCGTTCATCGTCAACGATCCGGGCGAGGGCAGTCAGGCCAAGCGCCGCGCGCAGGCAGTCATCATCGATCACCTGATGCCGCCGCTCACGCGCGCGGAGAACTACGGGCCCTTGCAGGACCTCGAACGCCAGGTCGACGAATACTACGAAGCGCTGATGGTGGACGTGCGCCGCGCGAAGCTGTTGCGCCAGTCCATTCTCAGGACCATCGTCGAGAACCGGCTGCATGAGGAACTCGGCCTCGATGCTCCGCGCGACATCGCGGGCGAAGACACGTTGCTGACGCGCGCCGATGCCTATCTCTGCGAGCTGAAGGAAGCGCAGATCCGCGACGGCCTGCATGTCTTCGGCGTGTCGCCGAAGGGCACGCAGCGGAACGACACGCTGCTGGCGCTCGGGCGTTTTCCTGTCGGCGATGCACAGGGCGCGAACGCCAGTCTCATCACGGCGCTCGCACGCGACCTGCAACTCGGCGATGACTTCGACCCGCTCGATTCGGACTGGGCCGCGCCGTGGACCGGTCCGCGTCCGCTGGCGCTCGCGGCGGTGAGCGACGTTCCGTGGCGGCATCATGGCGATACGCGCGAACGCCTCGAATGGTTAGCGATGCAACTATTGTCGGACGACGCGCAGGAGGCGCCCGGCGCGCACGCGTCGCTGGTGCTCGGGCGCTTGCGGCGCGAAGTGCTGCCGCGTCTCGATGCGTGCGGGCCGCAGGAACTGCTGCAGCTTAAACGCGGGCTCGAAGGGCGCTTCGTGCCGCCGGGTCCAAGCGGTTCGCCGTCGCGCGGCCGTCCCGATGTCTTGCCCACGGGCCGCAACTTCTATTCGGTCGATACCCGCGCGTTGCCGACGCAAGCGGCATGGTCGCTCGGACTCAAGTCGGCGAATGCGCTGGTCGAGCGGCATGTCCAGGATCACGGCGATTTTCCGCGGGCCATCGGCTTGTCGGTGTGGGGCACGGCGACGATGCGCACCGGCGGCGACGATATCGCGCAGGCGTTTGCGTTGATCGGCGTGCGGCCGAAGTGGGCGGCGGGCAGCCATCGGGTGACGGACTTCGAGATCCTGCCGATCTCGATCTTCAACCGGCCGCGCATCGATGTGACATTGCGGGTATCGGGTTTTTTCCGCGATGCCTTCGCGAACCTGATGCATCTGTTCGACGCCGCCGTGCAGGCCGTGGCCGCGCTCGACGACGAGCCCGCCGACGTCAATCCGATCCGCGCACGCATCCTGCGCGAACGCGACGAGCTGATGGCGCGCGGCATGGATGCCGATACAGCGCGGAAGCAAGCGGGCTGGCGCGTGTTCAGCACGAAGCCGGGCGCGTATGGCGCGGGGCTTCAGGAACTGATCGACGCGAAGCAATGGCAGACGGACGCCGATCTCTCCGCCGCCTATCAAAGCACGGGCGGCTATGCCTATGCGCAGTCCGGCGACGGCGTGGAGGCGCGCGCGAGCTTCGGCACGCGGCTCTCGACCCTCGATGTCGTCTTGCAGAACCAGGACAACCGCGAGCACGATCTGCTCGATTCGAACGACTATCACCAGTTCCAGGGCGGCATGGTCGCGGCGGTGCGCTATCTATCCGGCGTGCAGCCGCAGGCCTATCACGCCGATCACAGCAATCCCGCCGCGCCGCGCGTGCGCACGCTGCACGAGGAGATTGCGCGCGTGGTGCGTGCGCGGGTCGTGAATCCGAAATGGATCGACGGCGTGAAGCGGCATGGGTACAAGGGCGCCTCCGAAATGGCCGCGACGGTCGATTATCTGTTCGGCTATGACGCGACCGCGCGCGTGGTGTCGGATCATCAATACGCGCTCGTCACCGATGCCTATGTGAACGATCCCGCCACGCGCGACTTCATTGCACGGCACAATCCGCACGCGCTGCAATCGATCTGCGAGCGGCTGCTCGAAGCCATGGAGCGCGGCCTGTGGCAGAACCCCGCTGATTATCGCGATCAGGTCGAGCGACATCTGCTCGATGTCGAGCAACGCATCGAGGGCCGACAGTCTTGAACCCATCTCTTTCTTTTCCGGTGTTTCCGTTCGCTGCGCTCGTGGGTCAGGACGGCTTGCAGCAGGCGTTGTTGCTGGCGGCGGTGGATCCGTCGATCGGCGGGGTGCTGGTCAGCGGGCCGCGCGGCACGGCGAAGTCCACGGCCGCGCGCGCGCTTGCCGAACTGTTGCCGGAGGGGCGGCTCGTGAGCCTGCCGCTCGGCGCGAGCGAGGAGCAGTTGATCGGCACGCTGGATTTGCAGAGCGCATTGCGCGACGGCGGCGTGACGTTCTCGCCGGGTTTGCTCGCGAAGGCGCATCTCGGGGTCCTGTATGTCGATGAAGTGAATCTGCTGCCGAACCCGCTCGTCGATCAACTGCTGGATGTGGCGGCGAGCGGCGTGAACATCGTCGAGCGCGACGGCATTTCGCACCGGCATGACGCGCGCTTCGTGCTGATCGGCACGATGAATCCGGAAGAGGGCGAATTGCGGCCGCAGTTGCTGGACCGGTTCGGGCTGGCGGTGGAAATGAGCAACTGTTTCGACGCGGCCGTGCGCCAGCGGATCGTCAAGGCGCGGCTCGAATTCGATGCCCATCCAGCAGCCTTTCGTGCGCGGCATGAAGCGGCGCAGGCGGCATTGCATGCGCGCATTCATGCGGCGCGCGCGGCGCTTGCTTCCTTCACCTTCGACGATGCCGTTCACGCGCGCGTGAGCGAACTGTGCATCGCGGCGCATGTGGACGGACTGCGCGCCGATCTTGTGATGCTGCGCGCGGCGCGCGCGCTGGCGGCGCTGGACGGGGCTGCCGATGTCACGGTCACGCATGTCGAGCACGTGGCGGATGCGGTGTTGCGGCATCGCAGACGCGAGGGGGATGCGTCTTCGTCTTCTTCTTCCTTGCCGCCGCCGGACCGCGATCCGGCGCCTTCGCAATCGGATTCCGGCGATGCCGATTGGGGCCATCTTCCGCCCGAGCCTGCCGGCATCGCGAAGATCAAGCACGTGAGGCCGCTCGCCGCAAAAAAAGCCTGAACCATCGAAGGCGGGACGCGGATGCCGGAGAGCATCGTCTTCGATGGAGCGCGGCGCGTTCACCCGGCCGTCACGTCTCGCGTGAGGGCGATGCAAGCGTGTCCATCGATTGGCCGGCTTCGCTGCGCGCCCGGCGCGCGGCGCGTCTTCAGCCGGAGCATTTGCGGGTTCGGCGCAAGCAAGGCGAGGCCGCCGCGTTGCATTGTTTCGTGCTGGATTGCTCGGCATCGATGCTCGCGGGCGAACGTCTCGCGCGCGCGAAGGGCATGCTGGTCGCCTTGTTCGATCGCGCGTATCGCGAGCGTGCGGAGATTGCGCTGGTGTGTTTTGGCGGGGGGCGCGCGGAAGTGCGCCGTCAGCCGGGTGCGGCGCATGTTTTCAACGAGCGCTGGGTCGCGCCGATCGGCGGCGGCGGGGGCACGCCGCTCACGCTCGGACTGGCGCGTGCGACGGCGCTGCTGACGCGCGCGGCACGGCGCAGGCCGTCGCAGCGGCGCTCACTGTGGCTGCTGACGGACGGGCGGACGAATGAGCAGCCGGATCGGCCGAGGGATGCGGACCATATCGTGGTCGTGGATTTTGATGAGCATCCCGTTCGCGTCGGACGGTGCAGGGCGTTCGCGCGGGAGTGGGAGGCGGAGTATGTGACGGCGGGGGAGGTGATGTCGGAGGAGTGATGCGCGTCGGGTTTTATGCCGGCTTGCTGCGATTCCTCTGAATTCGTCGGGAAAAGCTTTCGCATCGTTGTCGGTGAATCGATTGCCGCCCAGAATGCTGGTCAATCTGACTTCCGCTGAGGGCGTTGCATGCTTCAACCTGTTGCGTCTGAGTCGCGGTGTGGAGCCGCTGTTCTGCGGCGCCTTGTCGCCTGGATGGTCCTTATCGGCTCGCCAGTCGCCGCCAATTCGCCAGAAGCATCCCAACGCACCTACGCCCAAAACTACAGAGACATGGTGCTGGCTGCCTGCATCGCAACGGCCTACAACAGCAATGAGGACGCGCGGATCGATTCCGGAAGCAGCGTCAGTGCGCTGCGCGACTGGACCTACTACGATCTGGACCGAACGCCCCAGGCCATCACATCGCTCGTCAAGGCCTACTTGGACCGCGACTATCACAACCCATTCGCCGAAGCCGAAACGAACGGCCTCAACATTCGCTTTAACTTGCTCAAGTGCCTCGACCTGTATCACAGCAAGGACCTGGACCATCTGGTGAAGGCCATGGTGATCGACCCGAACCGCCGCATCCATTCACCTTCCCGCTAACGCCTCACTCATACCACCGCGGCGTATAAACCCAGTCCCCCACGGTCCGCGTGGTCGATGACCCGACGATCACCATCGTCCGCATGTCGACGAGATCGCTCGTCAGCGCGCCCAGCGTCACGATGCGCAGGCGTTCGCCCGGACGGCCGATGTCCCGTCCCAGCACAACCGGCGTTTCCGCCCGTCGATGCTGCCTGACGATCTCCATCGCGCGGTCGAACTGCCAGGGCCGCGCCTTCGATAGCGGGTTGTAGAACGCCATCACCAGATCGGCCTCGCCGGCATGCGCGATGCGTTTCTCGATCACGCTCCACGGCTTCAGGTTGTCCGACAGCGAGAGCACGCAGAAGTCGTGACCCAGCGGCGCGCCCGCCCGCGCCGACGTCGCCAGCGAGGCCGACACGCCCGGCACGATCGCAAGCTTCACCATGTGCCAATCGGCATGATCGGCAGCACCGGTGTCGAGCGCTTCGAGCACCGCCGCCGCCATGGCGAACACGCCCGGATCGCCCGACGACACCACGACCACACGCCGCCCCTCGCTCGCCAGGTCGAACGCATGCCGCGCGCGCTGCAATTCCTCGCGGTTGTCGGTCATGTGCACACGCTGGTCGTCGCGGAACGGCCCGGCCATGCGCACATAGGTTTCGTAGCCGAGCACGTCCTGCGCTTGATCGAGCGCACGGCGCGCGGCCGGCGTCAGCAAGTCGGCGCTGCCGGGGCCGATGCCCAGCACGGTCAGCGTGCCGCGCGCACGGCCGATGGCCTGCGCATCGACCGGCGTATCCGCGATGTGCAGCGCGACGCCGTTCGAGCCTGCGGCGTCGAAGGGCGCGGTATCGCACAGGCGCAGCGGCACGCCGAGCGCTTGCGCGGCCTCCGTGAGCGCCTCGAGTGATCCGTGCCGCAGCGGTGCAGCCAGCGCGGCCAGCGCGAGCGGCGCGAGACCGCGCTCGTGCAGCGCGACGCGCATCCGTTCCGCGATATCGCCTTCGACGCCCTTGTCGTCGATCCATGCCAGCACGCAGCGCGGATGTATCACGAGACTCTCGGGTATAGCCGTGGCCGCGCTATACGGCGTGATGCGCACGGCGAGACGCGCGTCGGCGGCGCGCGGGAGCGGCGCGTCGTCGAGCCAGGGCGCGTGGCCTTCGATGCGCGTCGTCTCGCCCGCCAGCAGCCCGGACACGAAGCGCTTGCCGTGCTCGATGTCCGCCAGCGCATAGCCTTCGGGCGGCGCCAGCAGACATTGGCCGAAACGCAGCTCGCCGCTCGTCGTGATGGCGGGCGTGACCTGCAAACACGCGGCGATCTCGCGCGCCAGCACATTCACGCCGCTGATGCCGCCGAGCAGCGGCACGACCGCGCTGCCGTCCTGAGCGACAGCCAGCACCGGCGGTTCCTCGCCCTTGTCGACGAGACAGGGCGCGAGCGCGCGGATCACGATGCCCGCGGCGCACAGCGCGACCACCGGCGTGCCCGCCGCATACAGCGAACGCAGGTGCGCGCCGAAATCGTCATAGGCGATGTCGGCGGTGTGAGGGTCTACGCGGCTCGCCAGCCCATGAATGCGCGCGCCGGGAAGGTGCGCCTGGATGCGTCGCGCGGTGTCGAGCGCGGCGCTGCCCAGCACGACGATGGCCGGCGCGGTCTTCCCCGTCAGGCCTGCCATTTCTTCCCCGGCACGACGAGCAGCGAGAAATACGGCGACGCCATCGGATCGACTTCATCGAGCGCGACGATGCGCTGATTCGCCATCGTCGCGCGTTCCACGTAGAGCGCGCGATTGTCGAGGCCGAGTTCGGCCAGCACGCGGCGCACTTTCTCGAAGTTGCGGCCGAGCTTCATGATGACGGCGGCGTCGGCGGCTTCGAGGCGGCGCTTCAGATCCGCTTCCGGCAATACGCCGGACAGCACCGACAAACTCTGGTTGCGATACACCAGCGGCACGCCGAGCACCGCGACGCCGCCCAGCATCGAACACACGCCGGGGACGACCTCTGCCTCGAAACGCGTGGCGAGGCGGTCGTGCAGATACATGTACGAGCCGTAAAAGAAGGGATCGCCCTCGCAGATCACGGCGACATCGCGTCCGGATTCGAGATGTCCCGAGATTTCGAGGGCCGCGTCATCGTAGAACGCGCTGATGATGGTCTCGTAGCAGAGCGGCGGTTCGAGCGCTTCGGTCGTGACCGGGTAGACGAGCGGCAGGCGGGTTTGGGCATCGTCGAGATGCGACTCGACGATGCCGAACGCGTTGCCCTTCTTGCCCTTCGCCACAAAATACGCGACCACTGGCGCGGCCTTCAGCAGGCGCAGCGCTTTCAGCGTGAGCAATTCCGGATCGCCCGGACCGACGCCCAGGCCATAGAGACGTCCGCTCATCATTCGACCTCCGAAGCCAGCGCGTTGACGGCGGCGGCGGCCATCGCGCTGCCGCCGCGCCGGCCGAGCAGCGCGACATACGGGATGCCGCGGCTGTCGGCGGCGAGCACTGCCTTCGATTCCGCCGCGCCGATGAACCCCACCGGAAAGCCCAGGATCAGCGCGGGCCGGGGTGCGCCGGCGTCGAGCATGTCGAGCAGATGGAACAGGGCCGTCGGCGCATTGCCGATCGCGACGATCGCGCCTTCGAGGTCCGGCCGCCAGAGTTCGAGCGCCGCGGCCGAGCGCGTGTTGCCCAGTGCCCGGGCGCGTTCGGGGACCGAGCCTTCGGCGAGCCTGCAGATCACGCGGTTGGCCGCGGGCAGGCGCGCGCGCGTGATGCCTTCGGCGACCATGCGCGCATCGCACAGCACCGGGGCGCCGGCCGCGAGCGCGCGGCGGCCGGCCAGCCCCGCGCCGGGCGAGAAACGCAGGTCGCTGACGATATCGACCATGCCGCAGGCATGAATCAGCCGCACCGCGAGTTTTTCGAGATCGGCGGGGACGGCGGCGAGGTCGGCTTCGGCGCGGATCGTCGCGAACGACTGGCGATAGATCTCCGCGCCGTCGCGGATGTAGTCAAGCATCGGTCGTGCTCCGGGCGAGCCGTTCAGCCGCCTCTTCGATAGTCAGATTGCATGCAGCGAGATGCTCGCCGCGATAAAGGTCGTAATGTCCCGGCGCCCGAGCCAGCAGTGTCGCCGCGACCGGATGCGCCGCCGCGCACGACCGCTCGCACCCGCTCAGATGCACCTGCGTCAAAGCGTGCGCGGGGAGAAGAGGGGCCAGGCGTTGGGCATCGGCCTTGGTGTCCGCGCGGCTTTTGGCGCAGCCGGCGGAACCGGCGCACGCGATCAGGCGCGCGAACGGATCGCGCGTCTCCGTGGCGAGGCCGAGCGCGCGCAGTTCACGCAGGACATCGTGCGCGGCGTGCGGCGCAAGGTCAGGGATCAGCACGCTCTGCCATGGCGTCATCGCGAGGCGGCCCGAGGCGTAGGTCGTCGCAAGGGCGGCGAGGGCGTCGAGCGTGGCGGCGTCAAGGCGGCCGAGCGGGGCTTGTGCGCCGGCGTAGGCCATTGTTTTTGCGTTCGTGTCGGCGTGCGCGCCGAGCCGCAGCGTGGCATCGGAGGAAGCGCGCCGCCAGGCATGCAACGCCGCGTCCGGCTCGGGGAAGGCGAGCGCGCGCGATCCGGCGCGTGCCAGCAGATCGCGCATGCGATGCTCGTCGGGCTGTGCAAGCGCAAGGAAGCGTCGGAGCACGCCGGTCACGAAAGGGACGACATCGCCACGAGGAATCACGCCGAGCGCGGGTGCATCGTGCTCATGTTGTGGAATCGTGCCGGCGAGACCGAAGGCGAAACGCGCGCCGCCATCGAGCGCGGCAAGCCACAGGTCATGCGGATGATCGAGCATCGCGAGGCGCTCGCCGCCATCGAGTTGCAGCGCGAATTTCGGCGACAGTGCGTGCAGCGCGGTATCGGCCTGCATCGCGGCGACGAGATCGGCGGCGAGCGTGCGCATGGCATCGCTCGCAAGCGGGCTCAGCATCAGGTTGCGAATGTCGTCGGCGCTTTCGCTCGCGGGAGCCAGGCCCGCAGTGGAAGCGAGGTCGACGAGGCGCGCATGGGCATCGGCGCGAATGCCGCGCAGTTGCAGGTTCGCACGATTGGTCACTTCGATCACGCCGGAACCGCACTCGCGCGCGGCCCGCGCCACGGCTCGCGCGGCGTCGGCGCTCAGGGCGCCCCCTGTCAGGCGCAGGCGCGCGAGACCGCCATCGCGCGCGGACACGACACGCATCAGTCCCGGACACGCGGAGGTGCGGGGTGCGGTCGCAGGCGCGGGATGGTCGAGTGAAATCAAAGGCATGGCCCGTGAGGCTTCGCAGGTGATGTGCGAACCGGATTGCATGGTCGGGTTGGCGTCGCGCGAAAACGTTCGGTTGGCAAGTCGCCTGGTTTGGAGGTCGTCATTCGCGCCGCGCTGTTTTGCGGTGAATCAGGGGCGCGAGTGCCCGGACTCGCTGCGTACAATGGCAAGGGCAACTACAACTCCGCTGCGCGCTCCCATGCCTGGAGCCAACATCCTCCAGCCCCGGCGGACCTGTATTATGCCCGCTTTTACCGACCATCCGGCCCCATCGGCCCCTTGCGCGCCGCAGCGCACGGGTCACCTCGCAGGTCCGGAACCAAATCGAGGAGATGCCGCATGTCGACCTGGCTGACCGTCGTTGGCATCGGCGAGGACGGCTGGCACGGCCTGTCCCGCGCCGCGCGCCGCGCGCTCGTCGAAGCGCAGGCCATCCATGGCGGCGAGCGCCATCTCGCGCTGCTGCCGCCCCGCATCGCCGCGCGCCGCGTGCCGTGGCCCCGGCCCTTTTCCATCGACGCCGTGCTCGCCGAACGCGGCGACGGCAAAACCCGCATCTGCGTGCTCGCAAGCGGCGATCCCATGTGCTTCGGCGTCGGCGCAACGCTCGCGCGTGAAGTCGCCGGCGAGGAGATGCGCGTGCTGCCCGCGCCGTCGTCGCTGTCGCTGGCCGCGGCGCGCCTGCACTGGGCGCTTCAGGACGTGGCGTGCGTGTCGCTCGTCAACCGGCCGGCGGCATCGCTGCTCGCCGACGTGCATCGCGGCGCGCGTCTGCTCGTCCTGAGCGCCGGCGGCGCCACACCCGCCGAAGTCGCCACGCTGCTCACCGCGCACGGTTTCGGCGCGAGCCGCATGAGCGTGTTCGAGCATCTGGGCGGCGCAAGCGAACGCCGTATCGACGAACGGGCCGACGACTGGCGCGACCCGCGCGTCGCAGCGCTCAATCTGATCGCGATCGACTGCCGCACGCACGCAGGCCACGCCGGACCGCCGCTGACCCCCGGCCTGCCCGACGACGCCTATCGGCACGACGGCCAGCTCACCAAGCGCGCCGTGCGTGCCGTGACGCTGGCGCATCTCGCGCCGCAGCCCGGCGAACTGCTGTGGGACGTGGGCGCGGGCTGTGGCTCGATCGGCATCGAATGGATGCGCGCGCACCGGGCCTGCCGTGCCATCGCGATCGAAGCGAACGAGAGCCGGCAGCGGCTCATCGAGTACAACCGCGACGCGCTGGGCGTGCCCGCGCTTCAACTCGTGAAGGGCGAGGCGCCTGCCGCGCTCCAGGGCTTGCCCGCGCCGGATGCCGTTTTCATCGGCGGCGGGCTGACCGCGCCCGGCTTGCTCGATGCGTGCTGGTCGCGCCTGCGTCAGGGCGGACGGCTCGTCGCCAACGCCGTCACGTTGCAGAGCGAGATGGCGCTGGTCGAATGGCGCGCGCGTCACGGCGGCGAACTGACGCGCATCGCCGTCGCCCAGGCGGAGCCGCTCGGCAGTTTCGATACCTGGCGCCAGGCGCTGCCCATCACGCTGCTGCAAGCGAGCAAGCCATGAGCGGCCTGCGCTCGTCCTCCTGCACGGCCGGCGCGACATGAAGCGGATTCTCCTGCTGGGCGGCACCGGCGACGCGCTCGCGCTCGCGCGCGCACTGCCCGCCGGTCACGTCTATAGCCTCGCGGGCCTCGGGCGCGTGCCGGACGATCTGGCGTGCACGGTGCGCGTCGGCGGGTTTGGCGGTATCGACGGGCTTGGCGCGTATCTGCGTGACGCGCACATCGCGCTGGTCGTCGATGCCACGCATCCGTATGCCGCGCAAATGAGCCGTCACGCGCGTGCCGCGTGCGACGCCGCGGGCGTGCCGCTGTGGGCCGTGCGCCGTCCCGCGTGGCCCGCACAGTCCGGCGACGACTGGCGCTTCGTTCCCGACTGGCGCGGCATCGTTGCCGGCATCGCCGGATTCGGCCGGCCGCTGTTCACGCTCGGGCGCGAACCGCTCGCGCATCTGGACGAGATTCCCGCTTCGCAATACTGGACCGTCCGTTGTCTCGAAGCGCATGCGGGCAACGCACGCGCGCGGATCATCGACGCGCGCGGCCCGTTCACCATCGAAGGCGAAACCGCGTTGTTCGACGCGGCCCGCATCGATGTCGTCATCAGCAAGCACAGTGGCGGACGCGCGACCGAAGCGAAGCTGACGGTCGCGCGCGAACGCGGCCTGCCGGTCATCATGCTCGCGCGTCCCGATCTGGCCGCCGCCGACCGCAGTTTCGACACCGTCGCCGAAGCACTCAACGCCCTCGCGTCTCAACCATCATCCAAAGCATGACTGTCTACTTCATCGGCGCGGGACCCGGCGATCCCGAACTCATCACCGTAAAGGGGCAGCGGCTGGTCCGCACGTGCCCCGTGCTGCTCTATGCCGGTTCGCTGGTGCCGAAGGAAGTGCTCGCCGGTCATCGCGCGGAGAAGTGCGTCGATACCGCCGAACTCGACCTCGATACGATCGTCGCGCTGCTGCACGATGCGCACGTCGCCGGCCAGGACGTCGCACGCTTGCATTCAGGCGATCCCTCGCTGTACGGCGCGATCGGCGAGCAGATGCGCCGGCTCGACGCACTCGGCATCCCCTATGACATCGTGCCCGGCGTGACGGCGACGGCCGCATCGGCGGCGGCGCTCCGGCGCGAACTCACGCTGCCCGGCATCTCGCAGACGGTCATCCTCACGCGCTACGCCACCCGCACCGCCATGCCGCCGGGTGAAGCGCTCGCGGACCTGGCGCGACACCGCGCGACGCTCGCGATTCATCTCGGCGTGCGTCACATCGAGCGCATCGTCGCTGACCTGGTGCCGCATTACGGCGCGGATTGTCCGGTGGCCGTGGTGTTTCGCGCGAGCTGGCCCGACGAGACGCGCATCGAAGGCACGCTCGCGGACATCGCGGAAAAGGTGCGCGCGGCGGGCGTCGAACGCACGGCGATGGTGCTCGTCGGCCGCGTGCTGTCCGCCGACGGTTTCACCGATTCCACGCTCTACGGCAGTTGACTCCGCCATGCGCGATCTCGACGCCGTCTTCTCCGCACTCGCCCGGTCGGCGTTCCGGCGGCGCTTTGCGCTCGGCGTGCGGGAGGGGAAGTATCTGGGCGAGAAGGGCATGGAGACGGTGCTTGCGCAGGCGCACGTCATGATCGGCAGGCGTCTCGCGCCGCCGGCGCCGCCCAACGACGGCAAGCAGACGCCGATGCGCGGACATCCGGTGTTCATCGCGCAGCATGCGACGGCGACGTGCTGCCGCTCCTGTCTCGCCAAGTGGCATGAGATCCCGGCGGGACGGGCGCTGAATGCCCTCGAACGACAGCATGTGATTGATGCGATCGAACGCTGGCTGCGGACGCAGCCGCTGCCGGCAGCATGGCCTGCGGAGCCTGAGCATCCGCAGCGCAGCCTGTTCTGACGGTCAGGGCGGCGATTGCCGGGCCGCGCGCGTGTTTGCGCGCCGGGCGAGCATGTCGAGCGCCTCCATCAGCGCCGAGTTCAAATGCTCGCGCGTGTCGCGCAAAAATCCGGCGATGCCTGGCGGCATGCTAGGATTTTCTGCAAGCACATAATCAGGCAATGGACACATGTTCGATCGATCGAGCTTGAAGGATGAGGAATTCGAGTCCTTCCGGAGTGTCTGCGAGCGTCACGGATTGCGTGTGGCGTCTTTCGACGTCGAACTGAGACTTGAGCTCGTCACGCCCTTTCACGCGACCCGGATGGTTTGCGTGTCGCGAGCGGGAGTGCGGCAGGTCCTTTCTCCTCAAAACTGGATCGACGTATTTGAAAGTCTGCTGCCACAACGCTTATCGGAAGAGCAGCAGACCTAGGCACGGCAGCGCACCCTCGAACGGCGGCTCGCTTCATGAAGTTCCACACGAGCGTGCCGATGCTGCGTGCATGAACCCCTGTGCTCGAATCCTCGGACGAGGATGCTGGGCGGATCGTTGCGGCTCAGTTCGGCATACGACGACGATAACCTGCGTCGATATGCGTATCGGGCCGTCATGGAATCACGGTAAGCGCTCGATCGAGCACGCCACCATGGAATGGGCCGTCAGGTGTCGACGTTATTGCGCATCAAGAGTTGGCTACGAATTCCCGTACTTCATCAGCTAGCCAATCACGCAGGGCGCACACCTTGGGATGGTCGCGATTCCCGGTTCGGCAGACGAGGTCGTAGCCACGCTCGGCGATGAGTCGAATGTCGGGGAGCGGCGCGACGAGACGTCCGGCCGCGATGTCATCTGCGACCAACGCGCTGCGCCCAAGCGCTACGCCTTCCCCGCGGATGGCGGCCTCGATGGCCATGCTGCCATGGCTGTAGACTGGCCCACGACCGCTTCGGACCGTGCCGTCATCCGCTAGCGCAAACCACCGTTCCCAGTTTGCCAGCATCCGATCTTCGTGCAGCAACGTGCAAGCTGCAACGCTGGCCACATCAGGCAGTCCGCCCATCTCGGCGCGATACGCCGGACTGCACACCGGTGTGACGGTTTGTTCGAGAATACGCTCGGCGACGGCGCGCGGATAATGGCGGCTGCCATAGCGGATGGCAGCGTCGATCTGCCCATTGGTGAGATCGACGTTGACGTCGGTCACGTCAAGGTGAACGTCGAATTCCGGGTGACGGGCCTTGAGTCGATGCAACCGAGGCGCTCACCCTCTGCTGGCGAACGAGACACTCGTACGCAACTCAACGGGAACGCACCACACGCCTCTCTGAAAGACGTCCTGACGCGACTGCCATCTCCATAGAGTTCGCGATATCGCAAGCTTGCTGCCTCATCGCCGGCAGCAAGCGGCCCCTATCCGCTAGTCCATTCGTCAAGAGAGGTTTGTCGGCCGCTTACGCTGAATGGCCGTCCAGTTTCAGTCGATGTCGGTCAACGCCTCGGCGTGTCGTTCAGTTTGATCGGGTGGACTCGTCGTGGAGTGTCGTGCTGGCTCGCAGGCGCCCAAATCTCGAGTGCGCGAAGCGAATGCAGGGCCGTTCGACTAAATGCCAGGAGAGTGCGGCGATTATTACGGTCGCTGGCACGGCGATCGCCAGTGCCGCCAGATTGTCCATCTCGGGATAGCGGGTCGCGACAATTTGTTGAACAGGGAATGCCCAAAGATACACGCCATAGGAGTAGTCGTGCTTCGGCACAAAGCTATAAAGCGCGGGCGCCATCGCGAGGGCCAACAGCAAATAGACAAATGTGACGTAGAAGAAGGGCGCTGCGATCGAACTCTTGCGAAAGACTGCGTAAGCCACGAAGAGCACAAAGAGCACGCCCCAATTCGTCTTCACTTGTGAGCGGAAGACGTATAACACCATTCCGAGCAAGAAAAACGGCGCGGGGTAAAAAGAATAGCCAGTTGGCTTGTTCGTGAGCGCGGCCAGCGGCCCAAAGCCTGATCCGTGCGTAACGAGGTAGGCAAATGCCACGCTTGCGATGACGGCGAAGATGATCATGCGCGCTCGGGAATTCAAGCATCCCAAGGTGCCCGAAATCAGCACCAGAACGTAACACTCGAGCTCCAACGGGAGCGTCCACAATGATCCGTTGACGACGGATTTGATCGGCGCCGTTTCGAAGATTCCCGGCAGCGTCCACTGTACGCCCGAGAACAGCCACGTGTTCTTCGCGAAATATTCGATCGCATCATGCCCAAACAGGCTTGCAGCGATGCCGGCGTCAGAGAGTGCCGGATAAACCAGAAATGCGGTGAGCGCAACGCACACGATCAGAGCGGGGTAGATCCGTGTCAGCCGTAGCGCGGCGAAACGGAGGACATTCTTTTGTCGCTCGAAGCTGGAGGACACCAGCATTCCGCTCAAAAGAAAGAACGTATAGACCGCAAGGCTGCCGGAGTATTCGAGTCCGGTGTGCTGAAGGATGGGCTCGACTCGTCCGTGATGCGGTTGTATCCAGAAGGAGTGACCGAACATGACGGCGAGGGCGGCGCAGAGGCGCAGCAGGTCGAAGTTGTTCTGGCGTTTGTCAAGGGCGGTCTGAAGGCTCATTTTTCCTGGGTTCACGGTCTATGCCTTTGCGGCCCGCACTGCCGAATGTGTCGAATCCCAGATTCTAGATGAACTGGTCAGCCGCCTTGATGTGAGGGGCAGCCTGACCGAAGCGGCCCGATTGGCTTACGCGGATCGGACCGTCTCGTTGTTCGCGAGGTCATTGAGGCAAACGCGACGCGACTGGGTATCGACGTCGGCAAATACGGCTTTTTCGTTCACGCGCAGGATGCTCGTGGGCAGAACACCCGAGCGTGCGCCATTCGGATGCAGTGCCCTGATTCCTCCGAGATGCCTCGACCGGAAGACGCTCAATCCCTTACTGCGCTCGAGCTTGCCTTACGCGTTTTCGCGCGCCGGGCAAGCATGTTGAGCGCTTCCACCAGTGCCGAGAACGCCATCGCCGCATAGATGTAGCCCTTCGGTACGTGCGAGCCGAAGCCTTCGGCGATCAGCGTCATGCCGATCACGAGCAGGAAGCCGAGCGCCAGCATGACGATGGTCGGATTACGTTCGATGAAGCGCGACAGCGGCCCGGCCGCGAACAGCATCACGGCCACGGCGGCGATCACCGCGACGAACATGATGGGAATGTGCTCGGTCATGCCGACCGCGGTCACGATGCTGTCGATGGAAAACACGAGGTCGAGCAGCAGGATCTGGCCGATGGCCGAGAGCGGCGTCAGACGTCCGCCCGCGTTCCCGCCGGCGTGATCGTCTGCATCATGCGTCACGTGATGACGGATCTCGGTGGTGGCCTTCCACACGAGAAAGACGCCGCCCGCGATCAGGATCAGGTCGCGCCATGAGAAGCCGTGCCCGAAGGCGTCGAAGATCGGCGCCGTGAGCCGCACGATCAGCGCGACCGTGCCGAGCAAGCCAAGCCGCATCACGAGCGCGAGGCCGATTCCCAGGCGCTGGGTGCGAGCCCGGTGCGCCTCGGGCAGCTTGTTGGTCAGGATGGAAATGAAGATGAGGTTGTCGATGCCGAGCACGACTTCCATGACGACGAGCGTCGCGAGCGCGGCCCAGGCGGCGGGATCGGCGAGGAGGGCGAGAAGATAGTCCATGCGGTGCGGGGCCTTGTCAGCGGATTGGCGGCAATGGCGGGATGTTAACCTGCGCGATTCTCAAAATGAAAGGAACTTGAAATATTCATTCGAATCGAAGCGCCACACGATAGCGAGCTTTCGCCCGCCGGGTCGTGTCTCGCAAACAAATATGGCCGATTGGCCACAAATACCGGATTTGAAACGGATTCTTGCATCTCTCGAGATGCGATTGGTGCGAATTTAAGGGTAAACTCCAACCCTCTCGAGCCGACTGAAAATCCGGCCATCCTACACTTCCGGCCTTCCGGGAAAAAACGCCATTCGCATGCAGGGAAAATCACAACGTCTCGTCGAGCTGGACTTCTTCAGGGGACTGGTTTTGCTCATCATCGTCGTCGATCACATCGGCGGCAGCATGGTGTCGCGCTTCACCCTGCATGCGTTCGCGCTCAATGACGCCGCCGAAGTCTTCGTCTTCCTCGGCGGCTTCGCCACGGCCACCGCCTATGTCTCGCTTGCCGAGCGCCCCTCCGAGAGCGTCGCGCGCCGCCGCTTCGTGAAGCGCGCATTCGAGCTGTATCGCGCCTTCCTCGTCACCGCCGTGCTGATGCTGGCCGCGTCCTTCCTGCTGCGACCGTTCTTCGGCCACGCGCCGAATCTCGCGCTGCACGACCTCGACAGCCTGATGGCCGAGCCGGTGTCGTCGATCACGCAGATTCTCACCTTCGAGCGCCAGCCCTATCTGGCCGCCGTCCTGCCGATGTACGCGCTGTTCGCGCTGGCCGTGCCGCTGATGCTGCCGCTCGCGCGCAGCAAGCCGTGGATCCTGCTGGGCCTGAGCCTCGCGCTGTGGGCGTTCGCGCCGGCCATTGGCGAGTATCTGCCCTCCGCCGAAGACAACTTGTGGGACTTCAATCCCGCCGCCTGGCAGCTGATGTTCGTGCTCGGCGTGCTGGCGCGCTGTCAGCCCGTGTATCAGCGGGTGAGCGCGCATCGTTTGGGCTGGATCGTCAGCGCGGGTGCGGTCGCGCTGATCGCCGGCATGGCTTACTACAAACTGCTCGTGCTGCCGCCGGTGCTGGACAGCGCCTTCAAGCGTGATCTCGCCGGACCGCGCATCGTCAATTTTCTGGCGATCGCGTGGATCTGCGGCAATCTCGCGCGCTATGGCGTCGTGAAGGCAGTCGCGAACCGCTTGCCGTGGATCGGCGCAGTCGGGCGCGACGGCATGGTGGCGTTCGTCGCAGGCACGGTCATTTCGCTGGTCGTCGACTCTGTCCTGTTCACGCTGACCGATGGCCTGATCAACGTGCCGGCCGGCCTCGCTGCCGATGCGCTGGCCATCGGCGCGCTACTCGCCGTGCCGCGCGCGCATCAGGCTGTGGCGGGCTGGCTTGGTAGCCGCCGGCCGCTGCCCAAACCGGTGCCGGCCGCGACGCCCGCCCGCGTGGCTGCGGATACACGCGGACGTTGATAAAAAAAGTGCGGAAAGCGGGCAATCTTTGCTCGCTTTTTTTCGGGGCATGCCAGCAACTAACCGTCTTTTTCGCAACGAACCATTGAATTGATGCGAAAAGGCGTTGGTGGCACGCGGCTTGCATATCCATCGATAATCACGACAAAAAAACCGGAACCGCCATGCTCAAACTCGCCATCCTTTTTGCAATCATTTCCGTTGTTGCGGGCCTTTTCGGCTTCACGCGCGTCTCGTCCGGCGCGGCGGGCATCGCGAAAATCTGTTTCTTCATCTTCCTGATCCTCTTCGTCATCTTCCTGGTGATCGCGATTTCGGCAGGCTCGCTCGTGCTGTAGCGTCAGGCGGCGCAATGCCGCCTACGCGTGCTTCCTCGGATCGACCTGTGTCCCGCCGCGGTGTTACATTGCGGCGAGGAGACATTCACGCAGCAGCGGATGGCGCTTCGCCCCGCCGACAGCCGCGCTGAACCGACAAGGAGGAAGGCGATGCAGCACGCCATCGGCGCGGCCTTGCAGCCCGCGCAGCGCGATCTCATCCGTCATTCGCACGAGCGCTCGGCCACCTTCGGGCTGTTTGAAACGATGCGCCCCGATTACACCGTGCTGTCGGGCGCGCAACTCGCCGTCAAGCTCGATGAGAGCCGCACGCTGTGCGCGCACGCGCTGCCGGTCATCGAGACGCTGTACGCGCAGCTCGCGAACACCCACAGCATGATTGCGCTGACGGATGCGGATGGTCTGATCCTGCATTCGTTCGGCGACGACGACTTTCTCGCCCGTGCCGAAAAGGTTGCGTTGCGTGCGGGCGCGATCTGGAACGAGGCGCATCAGGGCACGAACGCCATCGGCACGACAATCGCGGAACGCACGGCCGTGACCGTCCATGGCGACCAGCACTATCTGCGCGCCAACCATTTCCTGACCTGTTCGAGCGTGCCGATCCTTGATCCGCTTGGCAATCTGTCCGGCGTACTCGACGTCACCGGCGACCGGCGCGGCTATCACCAGCACACGATGGCGCTCGTCAAGATGTCGGGGCAGACGATCGAAAACCGCTTGATTGCCAGCGCCTTCGCAGACAAGCTGCGCGTCCGTTTTCATAGCCGGCCGGAATTCATCGGCACGCTGATGGAAGGCATCGCCGTCTTCGAACTCGACGGCCGTCTGCTGTGCGCGAATCGCAGCGCGCAATTTCAACTTGGACTCGATCTCCGCAGCCTGCGCGCGCAGACCGTGGAGACGCTGTTCGGCGAGGGCGTTGAAACGCTGATCGGCCGTCCCGGCGATGCACCGCGGCGGCTGGTGCTGCATAGCGGCGTCGGCGTGTTTGCGAGCATCGAGTTTCGCGGCAAGCCGTCGATGAACGTGGCCGTAGCCGTTGCCGAGCGGGTGTCGTCGGCACTCGCGTCGCTCTGCACCGGCGACGCCCGCCTGCAGGACATCGCCGGGCGCGTGCGCAAGGTGATCGGCAAGAACATTCCCGTCCTGATCGGCGGGCCGACGGGCGCGGGCAAGGAAATGCTCGCACGCGCGATTCACGCCGATTCGCCGCGTCGCGCGGGGCCGTTCGTCGCGGTGAATTGCGCTTCGCTGCCGGAAACGCTGATCGAATCCGAGCTGTTCGGCTATGTGCCGGGCGCCTTTACCGGCGCGGCCAAACGCGGCGCGACCGGCAAGATCGTGCAGGCGAACGGCGGCACGCTGTTCCTCGATGAGATCGGCGACATGCCGCTCGCGCTGCAAAGCCGTCTGCTGCGCGTGCTTCAGGAGCGCGTGGTCGAGCCGCTCGGCGCGGCGCGCGCGGTGCCGGTCGATTTCATGCTCGTCTGCGCGAGCAATCGGAATGTGCGCGAATGCGTCGCGCAGGGCACTTTCCGCGAAGATTTGTATTACCGCGTCAACGGGCTTTCGGTGATGCTGCCGCCGCTCGCCGAGCGAAGCGACCTGCGCGCGGTCGCCGACAAGATGCTGCGTGACGAGCGTTTCATCGGACGCCCGGTCGCGATCGATCCGGCCGTGCTCGCGCTGTTCGCGCGGCATCCCTGGCCGGGCAACCTGCGGCAGTTGAGCAACGTGCTGCGCACGGCCTGCGCGATGCTCGACGACCACGACACCCACATCCGCGTCGCTCATCTGCCGCACGATTTCGTGGATGAACTCGGTGACGTCCCGCCGGGCGATCAAGCATGCGCGCCGGTCCTGCCTTCAGGCGCGCGTCTCGCGGACATAGAAGCAGGCGCTGTCGCGGCGGCGCTCAAGGCGCACGGCGGCAATGTCTCGGCGACGGCGCGCGAACTCGGCGTGTCGCGCACGACGGTGTATCGCAAGCTGCGGGGCTAGTCTTCGAGCGCACCCGGACGCCGAGGCGCGGGCAGCGCGCCGCTGTGATCCTTCAGCCCGACGCCGGTCAATCCGAGGCGGCGCGCTTCGTTCAGCAGCCACATGAGCTTGTGCGCGGCGGCGTCGTAAGGCAGGCCCTCCGGGCGCACGTTGGAGATGCAGTTGCGCTCGGCGTCGTGACGGCCGGCGCGCGGCTCATACGTCACATAGAGCCCGAGACTATCCGGCGAACTGAGGCCCGGCCGTTCCCCGATCATCACAACCACGATCCGCGCCCGCAAGCGCTCGCCGACGGGATCGCCCAGCGCGACCCGCGCCTGCGTGGCGATCACCACGGGACCGATGCGCCAGCCGCCGAGGCGCGGCCGCAGGCTCGCAAGCAGCGGCGCGACGTGGCGCTGCGCGGCGACGGCGGACAGTCCGTCAGCGGCCACGAACACCAGGTCCGGTGCGTCATGCAGGGTTGTCGCGTAATCGGCGAGACGCGTGTTGCCTGCTTTGCCGGGCACGCGCCCGAGATCCGGACGACGCAGATAGGTGGCGCGATCGGGCGCCGCGCTCGGCACGTCGAGTGTGTCGAACCCTGCGGCGCGGATGGCCTCGGCGAGCGCGTCGCTATCAAGCGGCTGGTGCACCGCATCGCGCGCCTGCGCGTGCGCAAGTTCGAAGGCAAGCAGCGGCGCGGTGGGCAGGCTGCTGCCCGCGCGGCCCAGCGCGATGCGGGCATGCGTGAAACGCCGCAACGCGTCCCACGGATCGTCCTGGCGGGGCGGCGTAGTCATGCGTCGATCCAGTCGAGCAGCGGTTGACGGGGCGCGCCTGACGGACGCGCAAGCAAGCCGCCGTGCGCATCCGTGACGCGCATGTTCGCGAGCCAGGCTTCGAACTCGGGCGCGCGCTTGAGGCCGAGCAGCCGGCGGACGTAAAGCGCGTCGTGAAACGAGGTGCTCTGATAGTTGAGCATCACGTCGTCCGCGCCCGGCACGCCCATGATGAAATTCACGTTCGCGGCGCCGAGCAGGGTCAGCAGCGTGTCCATGTCGTTCTGATCGGCTTCGGCGTGGTTCGTGTAACAGATGTCGCAGCCCATCGGCACGCCGAGCAGCTTGCCGCAGAAGTGATCCTCCAGTCCCGCGCGAATGATCTGCCGGCCGTCGTACAGGTATTCCGGACCGATGAAGCCGACCACCGTGTTTGTCAGCAGCGGCTCGAAGCGGCGCGCCACCGCATAGGCGCGCGTCTCGCAGGTCTGCTGGTCGACGCCGTGATGCGCGTTCGCCGACAGCGCGCTCCCTTGTCCCGTCTCGAAGTACATGACGTTGTCTCCGACCGTGCCGCGCCCGAGCGACAACGCCGCGTCGCGCGCCTCCTCCAGCAGCGCGAGCGACACCCCGAAGCTCGCATTGGCGCGTTCGGTGCCCGCGATCGACTGGAACACGAGATCCACCGGCGCGCCGTGTTCGATCGCCGCGAGCGTGTTGGTGACGTGCGTGAGGACGCAGGATTGCATCGGCACGTCATAGCGCTGGCGGAAGTCGTCCATCATCGTGAGCAGCGTGCCGATGGCGGCGGGCGAATCCGAGGCCGGATTGATGCCGATGACGGCGTCGCCGCAGCCGTAGAAAAGGCCGTCGAGCATCGCGGCGGCGATGCCTTTGGGATCGTCGGTTGGATGATTCGGCTGGAGGCGCACGGAGAGATGGCCCGGCAGGCCGACGGTCGTCCGAAAGCGCGTGACGACCGGGCGCTTTTTGGCGGCGAGGATCAGGTCCTGGTTGCGCATCAGCTTGGACACGGCGGCCGCCATCTCCGGCGTGATGCCCAGGGTGACGGCTTCGAGCGCGGCGGTGTCGGTGCTGTCGGCGAGCAGCCATTCGCGGAAGGCGCCGACCGTCAGATGCGCGACCGGCGCGAAGGCGTCGCGCGAATGCGTGTCGACGATCAGCCGCGTGACTTCGTCATCCTCGTAGGGGATCAGCGGTTCGTCGAGGAAGGCGGCGAGCGGGACCTGCGCCAGCGCCATTTTGGCGGCCACGCGCTCTTCCTCGGTGGCGGCGGCTAGACCGGCGAGTTCATCGCCGGAGCGTCGCGGACTGGCGCGGGCGAGCAGCGTCTTCAGGTCGTCGAAACGGTAGCGGCGCACGCCGATCGTCTCGTGATAGCTCATCGCTTCTCCTTGCACGGTGCGGGCGATCCTGCGATACGGCCACTGTAGCCGCTTCGCGCCCGCCTGGGGCGGTGGAGAAAAAAGGCCGCCGGAAGCGAATCCGTGCCCATGCGATAATTTTTCGCTTCAGTCAGCCGCCGCGCGCCCCGTTTCCCGTGAAAAATCTGCTTGTTCCCCTCAATCGTCTCGGCGATTTCGACGAAATCGTCGACGTCCGCACGCCGCTCGAATTCGCCGAGGATCACATTCCCGGCGCCATCAACGCGCCGGTGCTCAGCAACGAGGAGCGGGTGATCGTCGGAACGATGTACAAGCAGGTTTCGCCGTTCGAGGCGACCCGCGTCGGCGCGGCGATGGTCGCGCGCAACATCGCGCAGCATCTCGACACGCTCTTCGCCGACAAACCTCGCAACTGGCGGCCGCTCGTCTACTGCTGGCGCGGCGGCAAGCGCTCCGGTTCGATGACGACCTGGCTCAACCTGATCGGCTGGCAGGCGCGTCAGCTCGAAGGCGGGTACAAGACTTACCGGCGTGGCGTGATGGAGCGGCTAGGCGAACTGCCGCAGCGTTTGCGCTATGTGGTGCTGATCGGCCATACGGGCAGCGGCAAGACGCGGCTCCTGACGGCGCTGCACGAGGCGGGCGCGCAGGCGCTCGATCTGGAAGGGCTGGCGGCGCATCGCGGGTCGTTGCTCGGGGCGTTGCCGGGGCAGCCGCAACCGGCGCAGAAAGGTTTCGATTCGGCGCTGCTCGAGGTGCTGTCCGGTTTCGACCCGAACCGGCCGGTGTTCGCCGAGGCGGAAGGGCGCCGCATCGGTTCCATCACGCTGCCCGATGCGCTGCTCGACAGCCTGCACGCTTCGCCCTGCGTGGAGGTGCGTGCGCAGCGGAAAGACCGCATCGCGTTTCTGTTGCAGGATTACGCCCATCTGTTCGACGATCCGGACTTCTTCAAGACGCAGCTTTCAAAGCTGGTCGCGCTGCATAGCCGCGAACGCGTGGCGCACTGGCATCGGTTGATCGACGCCGATGCGCGCGCCGAGCTGTTCGGCGAGCTGATCGACCGGCATTACGATCCGGCCTATGCGCGGAGCAGCCAGGCGCTGTACCGCGAGTTGCCGCACGCGGCGCACGTGCTGTTCCGCCCGAACGACGAAGACAGCGTCGAACAAGCGCATGCCTTGCTTGCGCAGCTCGCCGAAACGACGCCCGCAAACTGACCCAACTTCACCTCTAAACAAGAAAACACGCCATGACCACACTTCAACAACCTCGCGTCGCGCTCGGCTGGATGGTGTTCCTGCTGATCGCCGTATTGGGACTGTTCTATGTGAAATGGTTTCCGTACTACAACCGCGCGTTTGTCGCGGCGAGTCAGCATTCCATCGGCAAGTCCATCTTGATGGGCACAGCCGCGACTGCGCCCGCGCCTTCGTGGCAAGCCGCGCTCGATTACGCGCTCGCCTACGGCAAGGCCATCTGGCAGGCCATGGTGCTCGGCCTGCTGCTCGGCTCGGCGGTGCAGGCGCTGATCCCGCCGCGCTGGGTCGCGCGGGCGCTGGGCGAGCATGATTTCGGCAGTGTGGTGAACGGCGGGCTGATGTCGCTCCCGGGCATGATGTGCACCTGCTGCGCGGCGCCGGTCGTCGCGGGCCTGCGTGCGCGCGAGGCGGCGCCGGGCGCGGCGATCGCGTTCTGGCTCGGCAATACCGTGCTCAATCCGGCGGCGCTGGTGTTCATGGGCTTCGTGCTCGGCTGGCAATGGACCGGCCTGCGTCTGGTGCTGGGCGTGCTGATGGTGTTCGGGCTTGGCTATGCGGTGAACAGGATGGTGACGCCGGCACAGGCGGCGGCATCGCGCGAGTCGCTGGCAAAGCTCGTCGAGACCGACGACGCCGGCACCGCGTTCTCGCGTTGGCTCAAGATTCTCGGGCGCATGACCTTGCGGCTGATTCCTGAATACATCGTGCTTGTGCTGCTGCTGGGCGCGGCGCGCGCGTGGCTGTTTCCGCATATCGGGCCGGATATCGGCAACGGCATGCTGTGGATCGCAGCGTTCGCCGTGGCCGGCACGCTGTTCGTGATTCCGACGGCCGGTGAAGTGCCCATCATCCAGGCGATGCTGTCGCTCGGCATGGCGACCGGGCCTGCGGGCGCGTTGCTGATGACGCTGCCGCCGGTGAGCGTGCCGTCGCTCGCGATGCTCGGTCGGTCGTTTCCGCCGCGCGTGCTGGCGTTCGTGACGGTGGCGGTGATGGTGTTCGGGATCGTCGGCGGGGTCGTGGCGGCGGGGGTGTTTTGAGGAGCGTGTTCGTCGAAGATCACACGCCACCCTCAATGTATCGCCGCCCCCGCCTTGATCAGCAGCTTGAACGGTAGCGCGAGCAGCATCGCGCCGCCCACGCCTGCCACCCACAGCGCGACGAACCAGAACAGCTTGCGCGCGCGTTCAATGGTAGTGATGTTCGCCATGGCGCACCTTTCCTCTGAACACCCAATAGCTCAACGTCGTGTACGCGATGATGACCGGCAGGATCACCGCCGCGCCAACGATCGTGAACAGCTGGCTCGAATGCGGCGCGGCCGCGTCCCAGATCGAGACACCCGGGAAGATGTCGTGGGGCGAGATGCTCGCGACCAGTCCCGCGTAGCCGAGCAGCACAAAGCCCAGCGCGACAGCGAACGGCCGCGTCTCATGACGCGATTCGATCGACCGTCTCATGGCCCACGCGCACGCGGCAACCAGCACCGGCACGGGCAGCAGCCGGTAGAACAGCGGCGAGTCGAACCAGCGCGACGCGATGCCGGCGTCCTGCAGCGGCGTCCAGATGCTGACGACGGCGATGGTCGCGAGTTGCAGCAGCGTCAATGGCCAGACGACGCGATACATCCGCCGCTGCAAGTCGCCTTCGGTCTTGGCGATCAGCCAGCACGCGCCGAGCAGCGCGTACGTCACGACGAGCGCGCCGCCGGTAAAGAGCGCGAACGGCGTGAACCAGCCAAAGGGATCGCCGGCGAAACGGCCATCGGCGACGGGAATGCCGTCGAGAAACGCGCCGAGCGCCACGCCCTGAAAGAAAGTTGCCCCCGCCGATCCGCCGATGAACGCCAGATCCCACAGATGCCGCGTGCGCTGCGCCTTCGCGCGAATCTCGAACGACACCCCACGAAAGATCAGGCAGACGAGCATCAGCACGAGCGGAAGGTAGAGCGCGGACAGCACGGTCGAATAGACCATCGGAAACGCGGCGAACAGACCCGCGCCGCCGAGCACGAGCCAGGTTTCATTGCCATCCCAGACCGGCGCGACGGTGTTCATCATCACGTCGCGGTCGTGCTGGTCAGGAAAGAACGGAAACAGAATCCCGATGCCGAGATCGAAGCCGTCGAGCACCACGTAGAGGAACAGTCCCAGCGCGATGATCGCGGCCCAGGCAAGCGTGAGGTCCATGGTCTTAAGCTCCTTCGATGGACTGATGCGGAAGGCTGAGCGGCCGGCGAGCGGTGCCGTCGGGCGTCTCCGTGTGCGAGCCCGGCAGCGCGGGCCCTTGCCGCAGCAACTTCAGCAAGTAGTAGATGCCGGTGCCGAAGACGATCGTGTAGACAATCACGAACGCCAGCAGCGACACGCCGACCTGTTGCGCGGTGACGGGCGAGACGGCATCGGCGGTGCGCATCACGTCGTACACCACCCACGGCTGGCGGCCTGCCTCGGTCGTGATCCAGCCGGCCAGCAGCGTGATGAAGCCGCTCGGACCCATCGCCAGTGCAAAGCGATGGAACCAGCGCGCCTCGAACAGCCTGCGTTTGCGATGCAGCCACCACGCCGCGAACGACATCAGGATCATCAGCACGCCAAGACCCGCCATCACGCGGAAGGTCCAGAACACGAGCGTCGAGTTCGGCCGGTCCGCCTTCGGGAACTCCTTCAGTCCGCGAATCTCGCCGTCCCAGCTGTGCGTGAGGATCAGGCTGCCGAGATGCGGAATCCGCACCGCGTACTTCGTGGTTTCGGCTTCCATGTCGGGAATGCCGAACAGGTTCAGCGCCGTGCCGCCTTTCTCCGTGTCCCAGATGCCTTCGATCGCCGCGATCTTCGCCGGCTGATGCTCACGCGTGTTGAGACCGTGGGCGTCGCCGACGAGCGCCTGGACCGGCGTCAGCGCGAGCAGCAGCCACAGCGCCATCGAGAACATCTTGCGGATGGCGGGATCGCGCCGGCCTTTCAGCAGATGCCAGGCGCCGGTCGCAGCGACGACCAGCGCCGCGACGATGAACGCCGCAATCGCCATGTGCGCGAGCCGGTAGGGGAACGACGGGTTGAAGATGATCGCCCACCAGTCCATCGGCACGACGTGATCGCCCTCGATGCGAAAGCCCTGCGGCGTCTGCATCCAGCTGTTCGACGCGAGGATCCAGAAGGTGGAAATGAGCGTGCCGATGGCGACCATCAGCGTGGCGCCGAAGTGCGCCTTCGGTCCGACCTTGTTCCAGCCGAACAGCATGATGCCGAGGAAGCCGGCCTCGAGGAAGAACGCGGTCATCACCTCGTAGGTCAGCAAGGGGCCGGTGATCGGGCCGGCGAAGGTCGAGAAGCCGCCCCAGTTGGTGCCGAACTCATACGCCATGACGACGCCCGATACCACGCCCATGCCGAACGCCACGGCAAAGACCTTCGACCAGAAGAGACACAGCTCCTTGTAGACGGGCTTGCCGGTCTTGAGCCACGCGCCTTCGAGCACCGCGATGAAGCTCGCGAGCCCGATCGACAATGCCGGAAAGATGATATGGAACGAAACGGTGAATGCGAACTGGAGCCGCGCCAGATCGAGTGCTTCGAGAGTCGAATGCATGATGCCCTGTGCCTTGAGTGTCACCCGCGCCCTTGATTGAAGGCGTGTGGTTCCTTGCCGATTCAGTCGTGTAACGAGGCGGAGCTTAGCGCCAAACGCAAAAAGTGTTGCGTTGCGTCAGCGATGCTGCGCCGTGCGCAAATGCCGCGGTTTCAAAGGCTTGGAGGCGCTATCGAGTTGATTTCCCGATGCTTTTTGAGAGGGTTTATCGTGCGCTGCGGCATGAGCGCGCAGGGGCCTTCGCGACAATCGACCGCACGATTGACGCAGCGTGCGCGAAAGGGCCGGAAAGCACTTTCACGA
Source organism: Caballeronia sp. LZ065 (assembly GCF_031450975.1). Classification (NCBI taxonomy): domain Bacteria; kingdom Pseudomonadati; phylum Pseudomonadota; class Betaproteobacteria; order Burkholderiales; family Burkholderiaceae; genus Caballeronia; species Caballeronia sp. LZ065. Next base: position 761,404 of record NZ_JARUXV010000004.1, on the reverse strand, counting down.
CGCGTCATTGCAAGGCGCCCGGACCGGCCGGGTACGATAATGGTTTATGGAGCGCGCGCGCCGCGCGGGCAACTCGGAGACACACCATGCGCCTCGATGACGAAGCAGAAAGCCGCAATGTCGAAGACCGGCGCGGCGGCGGAGGCGGCGGCTTCCGGGTGGGCGGGGGATCGATCGGCATTGGCACGATCATCGTCGCGCTGGCAGCTTCGTACTTCTTCGGCATCAACCCGATGACCATCATCAACGGCGCACAGGTCCTGCAGGGCAATGCGCCGCAGCAGCAGGCGCCCGCCAGCACGCAGCCCGCCGCCGATCCGGGCGCCGTGTTCGTGCGCAAGGTGCTCGGCAACACCGAGCGCACCTGGCAGCAGATCTTCCACACGCAATTCAACCAGGACTATCCGGCGCCCAGGCTGGTACTGTTCTCCGGAGGCACGCAGACCGCATGCGGCACCGGGCAGGCGGCCATGGGACCGTTCTACTGCCCCGCGGACCGCAAGGTCTATATCGATCTCTCGTTCTATCGCGAGTTGCGCGACCGCTTCGGCGCCGGCGGCGACTTCGCCCAGGCGTACGTGATCGCGCACGAAGTCGGGCATCACGTGCAGAACGTGCTCGGCATTTCGGACAAGGTCGATCAGGCGCGCGCACGCCTGTCGCGCGCGCAGGCCAATGCACTGTCCGTGCGCGTCGAGTTGCAAGCGGATTGTTTTGCGGGCGTATGGGCGGCCGTCGCGCAACGGCTGAACGCGCAACTGATCGAGCCCGGCGATTTCGAACAGGGATTGAATGCGGCGGGCGCGATCGGCGACGATCGGCTTCAGCAACAGTCGCAAGGGCGCGTCGTCCCGGAAGCATTCACCCACGGCACGAGCGAGCAACGGCAGCGCTGGCTGCGGCGCGGGCTGTCGACGGGCGATGTCGGCCAGTGCGACACCTTCTCCGCGCGCGCGCTCTGAATGGCGGTCACGGCCAGCGATTTCGATGACGCTGCACGGTTGCCGTCACGCTTCCCCGTTTGCGGTCGCGCTGTGCGATTTGGACTATTCTCGAGAAGCGCGACGCACGCAAACCGGCGCATCCAGGCGGAAGAACTTACAAAGCCTGACAGTGCCGCCGCCGCAATTTCATTAGAATCGCTGGTTTTCTGGAGCGCGGCTCATCGCGCTGCCTGTGCGGCGGTCCATTTCCGCGCGCCGCCGGCATCCGAGCACTCAAGACTCTTCCATGAAGCGAATTCTGATCGTCAAAGTCACGTCGCTCGGCGACATCGTCGAGACGCTGCCTGTCGTCTCCGACCTGCGGCGGGCCTTTCCCTCCGCGAAAGTCGACTGGGCCGCCGACGCCGCCTTCGCCGACATCATTCGCTGGAATCCCGGCGTGGACCGCGTGCTGAGCGCGCCGCTGCGCAAGTTCAAGAAAGCCCGCAACTGGAACGATCTGAAGGAAATTGGCGCGTCCATCAGCGAATTGCGCGCCGAGAAATACGATGCCATCGTGGATATCCATGGCGTCTACAAGAGCGCGATCATCGCGTTCATTGCGCGCGGCAAGCGTCGCTTCGGCTATCTGAACCAGGATCTCGGCGAGCGTGGCGCGGCCTTCGCCTATAACGCGCGCTTCGGCCCGCGTCCCCATACCGATGCCTGGCGCGGCATGCGCGTGAGCGTCGCCGAAGCGCTCGGCTACACATTCGACGAGACGCCCGACTACAACGTGCGTCTTCCTGCGCTGACATACAGCCTCGATATTCCGCGTGACAAGCGCATCGCGATGCTGTTTCACGCCACTTCCGCCGACGTGAAGAAGTGGCCCAAGGAGCATTGGGGCGAAGTGGGGCGGTGGCTCGTCGCGCGCGGCTATACGATCGCCTTGCCATGGGGCACCGAAGGCGAGCGTGGCGAGGCGCAGGCTATCGCGGCTATCGTGCCGGGCGCGATCGTGCTGCCCAAGGTGACGGTCGAGGAGTGCGCGCACTGGATCGAAGCGTCGGAGCTGGTGGTCGGAACGGATACCGGCCTCGTGCATCTCGCGCATGCCATGCAGCGCCGCACGGTGATGCTGTTTGCGGCGACATCGCGTGAACATTTCGGCATCGATGCGCCGGGGCGCTCGGTATCGGTCGGCGATCACGGCTCGCCGCCCGATGTGCCTCACGTGCTGATGGCCATCGAAAGCGTAATGAACGGTGCGCCACGAGCAGTTTCCGGCTCGACGGAAACCGGCGCAATGATGCGCTGATGCCTGATGAGTTGATGGCGCTCAATGACGCTCAATGGCGTTCGATGCGCGGTGCCGTGCCGGCGTTTATGCGCATAAAACTTTTATCTCAAAAATGTAGCAACGGCGACGTGGCGTTTTTTCCAAGAAATTGGCGCGTCAACGTAAAAATTGCCGTTTAACACTTGACGGCGAAGGTATCAACCACGACGATTACGAAAACACTTAAGAATCGTCCTAAAGATGACCGAAGAAACCGTACTGGAAGCGCGCCAGTCCCTGGTTCGTCTGGGACCCGTTGAGATTCCGCTGAACGCACCGCTGGACTGGCCGATCGTGTCCGCTGACGGCGCCGTGCTGTTCGAAGCCGGCACCGTGGTACCGGACATCGCAGCGCGTGATTTCATGTTCCAGCAGTTCGAGCCGCATCGGGCGGTTCAGGAGCCTGCGCGTGCCGTGAGCCAGGATGCGGACGCGTCCGGCGATCAGCCTTTGTCGCTCGACGACATCGGCCTGACGATCGGCGCGCGAGTCGGATTGCGCGGAACGGGCGGCACGGGGTCTGCGATGTATGCGAGCCGCGTGATCGGCTTTTCGACGCCACGCCGCAACGGCGAGCGCTCGCTGTTCGTGACGCAGCCGCTGATGACCGGCTTCAATCCGCTCGACCTCAATGTCGGAGAGCAGGTCGATCTGGTTGCGCTCACCGGGCGTGGCGTATTTCGTTTCGCCTGCACGGTAGATGCGATCTGCCGCGAGCCCTTCAACTATGCCGTGCTTTCCGCGCCCGGCGCGATCCGCAGACTGCGCACCCGCAAGTTCGCCCGGATGCCGACGCGTCTTGCCGCGCACTTTTCGGCTCATGGTTCGACGGATGTGCCGGAACTGGGGCGCGTCAGCGATATCAGCCCATACGGCATGTCGCTGACGGTGGCGAAGCCGGCCGCGCGCATTGGCGACAGGCTGACGCTCTCGTTTCAGTTCAGCACGGATGGCGTGGACGTGAAGATCGACACGATTGCAATCGTCCGGCATGTCGGCGCAGCGGAACCCGGTACGGGACACGTGGCCTACGGGCTGGAATTCGAATCGCTCGAGCCGTCGCAGCGTATCGCGCTGAAGTCATTCATGGCCGAGCACAGCTGAACCGCGCGCGTCGGCCATCGCCTCGTGCGCGGGGGCCGGGGGCGGCAATCAGTTGCCCGGGAAGCCGTCGGGAAAGAGCCGCTCGACTGCTGATTCGAAATGCTGCACGGGCGCGGCGCCTCGCAGTGCGATGGGCGGCGGCGCTTCCTGTCCCGGCGCCGGCTCGCGCGACAACACCGCGAACGGCACGCCGCCCACGCCCAGCTTCTTCGCGAACTCTTCGTCCTCGATGACGAGATCGGTATAGGTGCCGTCGTCGAGCGCTTCTTCCAGCAGTTCGGGATCGACACCGCACGCGGTCGCGATATCGAGCAGCGAATCCGTATCGCCGATGTCGATGCCTTCCTCGAAGTACGCCTTGAAGATAGCGCGATGCACGACGTCGAAGCGGTCCGATTCACGCGCGAACAGGGCGGTTTCGAACGCCTTGCGGCTGCGCGGCGTGACAGGCGGCATGCGCATGATGACGCCGCGTTCTTCGGCGAGCGGCTGCACTGACTTTTCCCATGCCTCGACGATCTGGTCGCTGTTGGGATCGAGCAGGGGCGCTGGCTCGGGGCGCAACTCGAACGCGTGCCAGCGAATTTCGACCGCATCGCCATAGGCGTTGCGGAACTGATCGAGCACGGGCGTTTCGAGATAGCAGAACGGACAGACGAAGTCCGACCACACGTCGATATACAGAACAGGCGTGGATGCCATGAAAGCCTCAAAAGCGAACGGCGCGGGATGCGCCGTCTTGTGAACCTGGGCCGATGTCGCGCGCGCGACGGCCGTTGACCAGTATGGTAGCGCGTGACGATTGCGAGCGTGCGACACGGGCGGCGCGCACCGAGGGCGTGGCTTCAGAATCCCCCGTCGATTTCTATCCTGCTTCCGTCGAAAAAGCGTGACAGCCGGAAAGCGTGGGGATTGACGATCGGCGGGTCGCGCGCGACGAGATCAGCCATCAGTCTTCCCGCGCCCGGCCCGATGCCGAAGCCATGGCCGGAGAAGCCGGTCGCGATGAAAAGTCCAGGCTTGCCGTCCACGCCGGAGATGACCGGCACGGCGTCAGGCGTCACGTCGATATAGCCGGCCCATGCCTGCGCCTCCTGGATCTGCGAGAGCGACGGAAAGATAGCGCGAAATTCCGCGAGGGCTTTCGCGTTGAAGGACGGGTTCGGCACGGGGTCGAGCCTGCGCACGAGCTCGAAAATCGTAGTCTGGTCGAGTGGCCAGCGGCGCGGCATGCGCAGGCCGTCGAGGAAGCGGGCGTTCAGGCCGAGCTTGATCGAACCGAACTGGCTTTTCAGCGCGGGAAGGAACTTGAAGAAGAGCCGGAAACTGTCCGGCGTGATGTCGTGATCGCTGTGGAATGCGTTGGCAATGGTGTAGCCGCCGTCGAGCCGCTTGCGATAACCCACGTCCCGATTGCAGGCGCTCACGTCCGGCCCGCCTTCGATGGGCGCGGTGCGCAGGACGGAGGAGCGGACCAGCAACTGCGGAACGTCGACGCCCAGACTGCCGGCGAAATAGCGCGTCCACGCGCCGCCGGCCACGACCACGCTAGCGCAGCCGATGCGGCCGCGTTCCGTCACCACGGCGCTGACGGCGCCGCCGCGGGTTTCGACGCCGCGTACCGCGCATGGCGTGAGCACTTTCACGCCGCGTTGGCGCAATGCGGCGGCCATGGCAGGCACTGCGCGCTGCGGTTCTGCGCGGCCGTCCGAAGGCGTGTGGATGCCGCCGGCGAAGCGGCGCCCGGCGCCTGGCATCAGCGCAGCGGTTTCGTCCGGCGAGACCATGCGTGAGTCGAGCGCGTCGCGGCCGACGAGCGCCCGCGCGCGTTCGAGCCAGGCTTCGTGATCGGCCAGTGCTTGCGCGTCGTCTGCGGCGTAGAGGATGCCGCTCGTGCGAAAGCCGGTGTCGATGCCGAGTTCCGCGTCGATGCGCCGCCATAGCTTCAGGCTTTCGAGGCTCAGTTCGAGTTCGCGCAAGTCGCGGTGCGTGGCGCGGCACCAGCCCCAGTTACGGCTCGACTGCTCGCCCGCAACCACGCCTTTTTCACAGACGGCGACGGAGAGGCCTTTTTCGGCGAGCGCGCGCGCCGTGCTGACGCCGATGATGCCGCCGCCGATGACGACAACGTCGACGTGGTCGGGAACGGTGTGGTCCTCGGCGATGGCGTCGGTGGGTGGGCCCATGTCAGGTGGTTTTCCTTATGATTTGCGTGGCGAGGTTCGCAGACTTCATCGCGAGCGAATGGTCCAGATCCTCCGCGAGGTGGTAGTCGGCCGTGACGCGCGCTTCACGGAGCTTGATGAGGTCTCTTCCAATAGCGCGGGAGAGCGCGTAATTCGAATCAGCCACTTGGAGCATGGGATTGCACAACTGCTGGATCAACTGTTCATGGCGTCCACTGGCGCCCCTTACGCTTCCGGGCGTGGAAAGCTTTCGATGGAAATTGTGCGCAGCGTGCCATGCGCCGAAATAGGCCCTGCTGCAGACAGCCCGATATTGCGGTTCACTCGCGGCGGTGCGGAGCATCGCCGCGGCGTCTTCGACCAGTTCCTGCGCCGTCGAACTCATGCGGTCCTCCCGTCGAAAGCAATTCCGAGCGCCGCGGTGCAGAAGTAGCTTAGCTTGCCTTCCTCGAGCAGCAGTTCGCCCTCCAGTTTTTCCTGTGTCTGCTCCCACGTGAGCGGCAGCGAGAGCGTGTACATCAGGCAGCGATGGACGGCTTCGACGAATGAGACTCGCACGTTGATCGAGGGCCACAGGCCGTGCCGACGCAGCACGACTCCGGCGCAATCGAGCCGATGTGCAATCTCTTCGTCGCTGACTCCAACTTCGGTCATGATCCTGCTGGCAAGCAAGACGCTCTCCGCCCACCCCTCATCCCACTCGACCCCGCGCATCCTCGCTTCCCCGATCAGCTCCGCCGTGCGCCTCACGGCCCCCGCGAGAAACCCATACTGGGCGATGACCGCGAGATTTCGCGTTCGCATGCCGCATAGTTCGCGATACAGCGCCTGGGCCGCGGAGAACATGCCGAGGCTGAGCCGCGTGATCATCCAGTTCTCGCGGCCGACGTCCGACAGTCCGAGCGCGACGGCATTCCTGAACGCGCCTTCCGCGCCTTCGACATCGCCGGCGAGCGCCCGCCATGAACCGGTCAGTTCCCACGCGGCGCGGGCATCGACGTGGAGCAACTGACGGATGTCCTGTCCGATCGCGCGCCACTCGCGCGAAAGCGGCGTGATTTCGGCAGGATCGATGAAGCGGGGCGAAACCGCGCGCAGTGCGTTGATGCGATCGACGAGCTGATGAGTTTTCGGTTGCGGTAATGCGTTCATGTCTTCCTGCCGGTCATGTTCGACGCGCGAGGCTGAACCGTGCGCAAGCAGCTTGCACGGCGTTGAAACAGCCTCGGGTCGAAGGGTGAACCGATGCTAAGTGAATCGCCGGTCTTTGACCATATGAATACGTCCGAGTTATCGGGCCCGACACCTTCAGGCGCTGGGCGCGACCGCGCAGATCCTTGCGGGCAAAGGCGTAGCGGGCATCATCGTCCGAATGGCGTAGGCCGTTTTTTACCTTTGCTGCGCGTCCCGGAGCGATCCGCTACGATGCATGACGACGTGCCGGCCTGACCGTGACTCGATGGCGAATCGAGGTCATCGGGCACGCACTCACCCGCAGCGGGCACGACGTGTGCGGGCCGACAACGCGCATGCGGCGCGTGGCCGATGGTCACGCGGCCGTTCGATCATTTCCCTTCATCCTCTGGAGAACTCACGTGCAAAAAACAGCATCGGCAAAATGGAGCGGTGGCATCAAGGACGGCAAGGGTTTCATCTCGACGCAAACCGGCGTGCTCAATGAGGCGCCGTACGGCTTCAAGTCGCGCTTCGAGGAAGGCCCGGGCACGAATCCGGAAGAGTTGATCGGCGCGGCGCACGCCGGTTGCTTCACGATGGCGCTCTCGCTGCAACTGGAAATGGCGGGCCTGAAGGCCGAGAGTCTCGAAACCAAGTCCACCGTCACCCTCGACAAGGATGGCGAAGGCTTCACGATCACGGCTTGCCAGCTCGACCTCAAGGCGAAGATTCCGGGCGCCGACAAGGCCGCGTTCGACAAGGCCACGCAAGCCGCGAAAGAGGGCTGTCCAGTGTCGAAACTCTTCGCGGGCAACGCGAAGATCACGTTGAACGCCGAGCTTGTGTCGTAAGCGTATCGGCTTGTTGATGGCGCGCGGGAAGCATCGACAGTCGATGCTTCCCGCGCTTTTTTCTGGTTGCCTCTCTAAAATCAGTTGGATCGACTCGAGGCGTTCTGTCAGCTGTAGTCCTTCCTCTTTCCAGCGACAAGAAAACTCAACACATCTTCCATTTCCTTCGCCGTATTGTTTAGCCTGCTCACTCAGCGTTGAATGGATAAATGGAATCGAACATCTTCATCAGGATCGACGGCGTTAAAGGCGATGCAACCGCTCTCGGTCACGAAGGTGAGATCGATGTCATCAGTTGGACCTGGGCCATGTCCCAGCCGAGTCGTGATACGTCGAAAAGCAGAAAGGCAAGCATCGATCACATCACGTTCGTTCATGGCGTTGGCATCGGAACGAATGGTTTGATGAGCATGTTGCTGAACAACGTACTGGCTGAAACGGCCGTGCTGTCGTTTCGCCGCGCAGATGCGCAGGCGGTTCCGCAAGGCATGAGTGGAAAAATCATTCCGCCGCCCGACTATCTCAAGATCACGCTCAGGAAAGTCATGGTGAACGCGATTGAGCCATTCGGCTCGGCGCTCGGTCATTTTGAGCGGGTGACGCTTTCGTTCAATGAATTCAAGCGTGAATACATGACGCAAACGGCCAGCGGCATGCCCGCCGGGGTGGCGTGCGTTCAATACGTCATGGGTTATGCATGATGTTCATGAAGCTAAAGCGGTTCAGAAGAAGAAAACCAATTGGGATTCCGTCGTGATTGGCGTCGTGCTCTTCTTGCCGCAGTTGTGGATCTTGCCGTCTACGATCGAATTCCAAAAGAAATCGATCGTGACCACGGGCGAGGTTGTTCGATTGAATGCCGGACGCTTTCATCCGGAAGTGGCATTCGTGACGCGCGACGGCGAAAAGCGGTCGTTTTCCGGCAGTACTGCACAGGCCACGGAGGTCGGTGATCGGGTCGAGGTGCGTTATAGGCCGGCGAACCCCTCTGACGCTGAAATGAACGAACTGTTCAGCCTATGGGGACTGCACATTATCTGGACGGGGGTTACCGGGGCGATCGTGATCCTTGGATTCCTTGGTGTAGCGCCAGATTCACGAAGGCGCGCCAAGAATGATTGAGAAAAGTGAGTGGAAATATGAGACGTCCGCTTCAGGCGGCCTCGCGATGGGCGACATTCTGGCATCGGGTGGAAAGTTCGTTCTGGAGAGTCCCGACAGAAAATTGCATGCTGTCAACTACGCTGGCGTTGGATTGGGCTTTGGGTGGCGTATGCCCGAGAAGGCGCGGTTACCCGATCTCGTTCTGCCACGCTCGAAGGCAGTGGTCAGCGGTACTGGAGCAACAACCGATTTTCTGGGGCGTGGTGCGGTGTTCCGCTTTCGCAAGGAGGAACTCCTGCCGAGCGATTTCACCGGTATAACGCTCTATGTTGATCTTGGAGCAGGTTTGCTCGTCGCAGGGGGGGGAACGGGACTGCTCATCGGAGTCAAAGAACATGCTTTGATTCCCCGGGTCGTTAATCCGGGCCTGTTCGCCAATGCCATGGTGTCGAGCGCGCACGTGTTCGTCCGTATGCCCGGCATGAGTGAAGGGCTGATCGACGGCGCGAGCGGGGCCTGTCAGCAATTTCGTGTTTGAGGCATAACATGCTCACAAGGAGAATTTATGCCTCGCAAACCGAAAACGCAGCCGGCGGATCTGCCGACGATTC
>NZ_JARUXV010000004.1:669574-751220 GCF_031450975.1 Caballeronia sp. LZ065 | reverse complement strand
GCCATGAACCAATTCGCTATCCTTTATGCAGATCGATTCGTTCGACCTTCCGTGTAATTACTCAATCTGCCTCGAACACGGAAATACTGACACCCCCCGCGAGCGCCGGACTCATGTGGGGTGTAACAAAATACGACGGCCCCCTGACATCACTCGATTGACCGGGCTCGCGGTTGGAAATCCTGAGCGTCAAAACACAGTTCTCACCGCTCCCTCCCACTTCTCCTCGCGGCTTTATCCACATACATCCGGCTATCACTCAAAGCAAGCAGATCAATCACAGACCCATGCTGCCCCGCCTCGAAGCGCGTCTGCCCGACGCTGAAGCGCATCTCATACCCGCGCGCCGCCGCCGCGTTGCTGGCTGCCAGCGCATCGCGCAGCCGCTCGAGCGCGCGTTTGGTTTCCTCGTCGCCGGCGTCGGAGAGCAGCGCGACGAACTCATCGCCGCCCAGCCGTCCGATCACATCGTCTTTCCAGCAGCGACGCACGCAAGGCCGCCGCAAAGGTCGTCAGCGCGCAATCCCCCTCGGCATGGCCGAAGCTGTCGTTGATGCGTTTGAAATCGTCGAGATCGAAGAACAGCAGCGAGGCGTCGCGCCCCATGCGCCGGCAGACATTGAGCGCATGCTGCGCCAGCGCCTCGAAGCCGCGCCGGTTCGCGATCAGCGTCAGTCCGTCGACGGTCGCGAGTTCGATCGCCGCAATCTCCTGCTCCGCGATATGCGCCAGGTCGCGCAGCCGTCCCACCGCCTCGCCGTCGCGTTCGCGCGGGCGCGTGTCGATCAGACACAGCGTGCCGAGCTTGCTGCCGTTCGGCACGGTCAGCGGCTGGTCCGCATAGAAGCGGATCCCCGGCTCGCCGGTGACGAGCGGATTGTCGTGAAAGCGCGCGTCCGTGCGGGCATCGGCGATCATGACCACGTCGTCGTGCAGGATCGCGTGTCCGCGGAAGGAAATGGCGCGGCCGGTTTCCCGCACGCCCAGGCCGGCGCAGGACTTGAACCACTGACGGTTCTCATCGATCAGGCTGGCCAGCGCGATGGACACGTCGAACAGACGCCGCGCCGGCCGCGTCAGGCGGTCGAAGCGTTCCTCCGCCGGGGTGTCGAGCAGTCTGAGCGTGCGCAGCGTGGACAGGCGAATGGGTTCGTTCCCGGGTATCGGTGCAACCAGCATGGTTCTCCGGGTTCCTGGACGTGGCCACTGACCGCCCTTATTCTCCGACAAACACGCGACGAATCCATTCTTCGACCATCTGGCCCGGTCATCCGCGCGCCAGCCGACACATTCGCTATCATGCCGGTGGCTGCGGCCGCATGTTACGGCGCGCGCACGGCACGCCGGACGCGCATAGGGGTCGGACCCATGCGTGGAACCCGTTCAGCTCGAGATCGAACCTCGACGACCCCTCAACCAATCCGCCCGGAGCGCCGATGAAAATCAAGCTGGACTGGACCATCATTACCCCGATCCTCGCGCTCGTCGTGCTCGCCGCGACCGCGCTCATGCCGAGCGGCGTCCTGATGGTGCTGGCCGCCATCGCGCTCGCCTTCGCGGTGTTCGCGGCGGTGCATCACGCGGAAGTGGTCGCGCATCGGGTCGGCGAGCCGTTCGGCACGCTGATGCTGGCCATTGCCGTCACGGTGATCGAGGTCGCGCTGATCGTCTCCGTGATGCTCTCCGGCGGTCCCGACAAGGCCGGGTTGCCGCGCGACACGGTCTTCGCCGCGATCATGATCTGCAGCGGCGCGATCGTCGGGTTGTGTCTGCTGGTGGGCGGCCTGCGGCATCACGTGCAGAACTTCCAGCTGCAGGGGGCAAGCGCGGCGCTCGCCATTCTGTGCGCGCTCTCGGTGCTCACGCTCGTCCTGCCCAACTTCACGAGCACGGTTCAAGGCCCGGCGCTGTCCACATCGCAACTGGTGTTCGTTGGCGTGATCTCGCTCGTGCTGTACGTGACCTTCGTGTTCGTGCAGACCATCCGGCATCGCGACTACTTCCTGCCGCCCGTGCCTGAAGCCGTCACGCCTGCGCCCGTCGCCGCCCCCGACGACGAAAGCGCGCCCCACGCGCCACCGCCCAGCAACCGCGAGGCATGGGTCGCGCTGGCATTCCTGCTGCTGTCGCTGGTTTCGGTGGTCGGCCTCGCGAAGCTGCTGTCGCCGGCGGTCGAGGCGGGCGTCGCGGCCGCCGGCGCGCCCGAAGCGGTGGTCGGCATCGTCATCGCGGCGCTCGTCCTGTTGCCGGAAGGGCTCGCGGCGCTGCGCGCGGCACGTCTCAACCGCCTGCAGACCAGTCTGAATCTCGCGCTCGGCTCGGCGCTCGCGAGCATCGGCCTGACTATTCCGACGGTGGCGGTCGTGTCGATCGTCATCGGCCAGCCGATCTCGCTCGGGCTCGCCTCTAAGGAAATCGTCATGCTGGCGCTCACGCTGATCGTGTCGGTCATTACGCTCGGCACCGGCCGCTCGACCGTGCTGCAAGGCGTCGTGCATCTCGTGATCTTCGCGGCTTTCCTGTTCCTTTCCGTCGTGCCTTGATCGAGGCCGAAACCGGGACGATCGTGCCGTTTTGTTACCATGCTCGGTTTTTCGCGGGCGCACGCCCGTCTCCGCCGCTCTGGTTTCACCGTCTGGCATCACTGAAAGTCCCGAAGGAAACGCATGTCACCGAAGAAGTCCGCCTTGAAGAAGTCCGCATCGCTCGCTGTTTGTACCGTTCTTGCGGTATCCGCCGCCCTCGGCGCCGTGTCGTCCGCGGCGCAAGCCAAGGAAATCACGCAGATCCGCTTTGCCGTCGATCCGTCCTATCCGCCGTTCGAATCGAAGCAGGCCGACGGCAAGCTCGCCGGCTTCGACATCGATCTCGGCAATGCGCTGTGCGCGCAGATGAAGGTCAAGTGCGTGTGGGTCGAGAACAATTTCGACGGCATGATTCCCGGCCTGAAGGCCCGCAAGTTCGACGCCGTGCTCTCCGACATGGGCATCACCGACGAACGCCTGAAGCAGATCGACTTCACCGTACCGCTGTACGACACGCATGCGCAGCTCGTCGCGCGCGCCGGCTCCGGCATCCTGCCGACGCCGCAGTCGCTGAAGGGCAAGCGCGTCGGCGTCGAGCAGGGCACCGTGCAGGAGCGCTATGCGAAGGCGAAGTGGGAGCCGCAGGGCGTGACCGTCGTGCCCTACGCCGACGAGGAACAGGTCGAAGCGGATCTGGTCGCGGGCCGCATCGACGCGATGTTCACCGACGCCGCTCAGGCCGCCATCGGCTTCCTGAAGAAGCCGCAGGGCAAGCCGTTTGCGCTGGTCGGGCCGATCGTCGAAGACCGCGCGATCATCGGTCCGGGAACGGCTATCGGGCTGCGCAAGGGCGACACCGATTTGAAGAACGGCCTCGATAACGCGTTCGCGGAACTCAAGAAGAACGGCACGTTCAAGCGCATCATGGCCAAGTACTTCGAGACCGATATCTCGATCCAGTAAGCGCGTCGCGCGCGGGTTTGCAGGGCTTGGAAAGGCATCGCTCGCGGTGCCTTTTCTTTTCGACACGAGGTCTGTGCAGATGCAGGTTCTTCATCATCCGCTTGCGGGCGCGCCGCTCGGCACCGGGCGTGTACTCACGAGCTACGGCTTCGGTCCGCAGGACGGCGACGCGTACCGCAAGGTCTATGTCCAGGCGTCGCTGCACGCGGACGAGCTGCCGGGCATGGTCGTCGCGTGGTATCTGAAGCAGCGCTTCGCCGCGCTGGAAGCCGCCGGACGGCTGACGGCGCGGATCGTCCTGGTGCCGGTCGCCAATCCGGCCGGGCTGAACCAGCATTGGTTCGGCGCGCAGATGGGGCGCTTCGACCTGCGTTCCGGGCAGGATTTCAACCGGCGCTTCCCGGAGCTCGGCCCGGAGCTGGCGTTGCGACTGAGAACCCGTCTGAACGGCGATGAAAGTCACAACGGCCGGCTGATCCGCGCCGCGCTGCGCGACGCGCTGTCCGCCCGCCAGCCCGTGACCGAACTGGAGGCGCAACGGCTCGAACTGATGCGGCTCGCCTGCGACGCCGACCTGGTGATCGACCTTCATTGCGACTGGGAAGCCGTCCCGCATCTCTACACGACGCCCGAAGCGTGGCCCGCCGTCGAACCGCTGGCGCGCTATCTCGGCAGCGAAGCGCAACTGCTGGCGGATGTATCGGGCGGCGAGCCGTTCGACGAAGCCTGCGCGTCGGCGTGGCGCTATCTGCGCGGCGCGTTCGGCGAGCGCTATCCGCTGCCGCCGGGCGTGCTGCCGGTCACGCTCGAGTTGCGTGGCGTGCGCGACGTGTCGCACGAACTGGCGGCCCGCGACGCGCAGGCAATCGTCGACACGCTGACGCATCTCGGCATGATCGAAGGCGACGCACCGGAGTTGCCGCCGCTGCGCCATCCCGCGACGCCGCTTGCCGGCTGCGAGCATCTCCGCGCGCCGCGGCCGGGGGTGATCCTGCATCGGCGGGACATTGGCGAGACGGTGTGCGCGGGCGAGACCATCGCGGAGGTGCTGGATCCGCTCGAAGACCGGCTCGTACCGCTCGTCGCCGCGACTGACGGCGTGCTGTATGCACGCCACTGGACCCGCTTTGCGACGGCCGGAATGCTGGTGGCGCGCATCGCGGGGGCACACGCCGCACGTACCGGCGATCTGCTCGTGCCGTGAACGCGGCGCCGCTGCCGGTTACCATGGATCCGTCTGCTCAAACCGTCATGGAGAATCCCGAGACATGCTGAAGAACCTCGATCCGCTGCTCAATGCCGACATCCTGCATGCGCTCTGCGCGATGGGTCACGGCGACGAAGTCGTGATCTGCGACGCGAATTTCCCCGCCGATTCCGTCGCGCGCCAGACGGTGCTGGGGCGCCTGCTGCGGCTGGACGGCGTTGATGCGCCGCGCGCCGTGCGGGCGGTGCTGTCGGTGTTGCCGCTCGATACTTTCGTCGATCATCCCGCCGGGCGCATGGAAGTGGTGGGCGACGCGAGCGCGCTGCCTGCGGTGCAGCGCGAGGTGCAGAAGGAAATCGACGCGGCCGAAGGACGGCCGGTGCCGCTGGCGCCAGTCGAGCGCTTTGCCTTCTACGAGCGCGCCGGCCAGGCGTACTGCGTGATCGCGACGGGCGAGGCGCGTGGCTACGGCTGCTTCATTTTCAAGAAGGGCGTGCAACTCGCACCCGATGCACCCCGGCAGGATTGACCGATTACTCAGGGATAACCCTGATTCTTTTTTAAGAACTTGTTGCAATGCAGCGTGAAAAGCGTATATTCAGGGTTATCCCCTAGCTACTTACCCTGAGAGACGCTCATGAAGACCACTGCACAACAATCCTTGCTCGTTTCGTTCGGTTCCTGGCTGCGCGCGGCAAAGGCTGCGGTGCGTCGTGAGTGGAACCGGGCGCTGCAACTGCATCTCCAGAACTGCGAAATCCTCGTGGAATCGTATCGCCGGAAGTAAGCATCAGCGGTAGCATCCCGGTCAGGTCGTACAAGTAGAGACGCCCCGCAGGCGAAAGCCTGCGGGGCGTTGTCGTATGCAGCGTTACCAGGCCATCAGACCGTCAGATGGCCCAGCCGCCGAGATAGAACACGGCGAGCACCACCGCGATGACCACCGTGCCGACATTCAGCTTGCGCCATTCACCCGCCACCAGCCGGCCGATCACGAGCGTCGAGAAGCCGAGCATGATGCCCGTCACGATGTTCGCCGACAGCACGAT
Organism: Caballeronia sp. LZ065; assembly: GCF_031450975.1. Classification (NCBI taxonomy): domain Bacteria; kingdom Pseudomonadati; phylum Pseudomonadota; class Betaproteobacteria; order Burkholderiales; family Burkholderiaceae; genus Caballeronia; species Caballeronia sp. LZ065. Next base: position 745,476 of record NZ_JARUXV010000004.1, on the reverse strand, counting down.
GTACACCGCGCAGACGAGGCCGGACATGGTGTCGACGGTATCGTCGAAGTGCAGCTTGCTGACGTTGCCGAGCATCAGCAGGCCGACGTACATCAGCGCGGGCGCCGTTGCATAGGAGGGCACGAGGGAGGCGAGCGGCGACAGGAACATCACCACCAGGAACAGCACGCCCACCACGCTCGCCGCGAGACCGGTCTTCGCGCCCGCCGCCACGCCCACCGACGACTCGATGTACGCCGCCGCCGGCGCGCCGCCGAAGCAGGCCGAGAAGATCGAGCTGAGCGAATCCGCGGTCAGGGCCCGGCCGCCGTTGACGATCCGGCCGTTCTGGTCGATCTGGCCCGCCTGGCCGGCCACCGCGCGAATCGTGCCGGTGGCGTCGAAGACGGCGGTCATCACGAGGGCCAGCACGCTCGGCAGCACGGCCATCGAGAGGGCGCCCTTGATGTCCATGGCGCCGATCAGCGAGGCATGGCCGGGTGCGGACAAGGCCGGCCACGCGAACACGCCATGGAAGCGCACGGAGGGATCGAAGATCAGGCCGATCGCCGACAGCCCGATCACCACGAGCAGGATGCCGCCCGGCACGCGCCGGCGTTCCAGCCCGAAGATCGCGGCGAGCCCCAGCACCGACATCAGCACCGGAAACGCCGTGATGTGTCCGAGCGAGACCGGCATGCCGGGCGCAGGATTCTTGATGATCAAACCCACCTCATTGGACGCGATCAGCAGCAGGAACAGGCCGATGCCGATGCCCGTGCCGTGCGCGACGCCCGTCGGCAGATTGCGCAGGATCCACGAGCGCACGCCGGTGACGGAGATCGCCGTGAAGACGACGCCCATCAGGAACACGGCGCCGAGCGCGATGGCGGGCGTCAGGCCCTTGCCGAGGACGAGCCCGAAGGCCGTGAACGCGGTGAGCGAGATCGCACAGCCGATCGCGATCGGCAGGCGCGCCCACACGCCCATCAGCAGCGAGCCGAATGCAGTCGTCAGACAGACGGCGACGAATACCGCGCTGGTATCGAAGCCGGCCTTGCCGAGCATGCCCGGCACGACGAACACGGAGTAGACCATCGCGAGGAAGGTCGTCACGCCCGCGACGATTTCACGTTTCTCCGTGCTGCCGGTGGTTGAGATGCCGAAGTACCGATCGAGAAAGCCGCCGTTTCCGGATGGCCCGCTCTCCTGTCGCTCGGTGGGGGGAATGTCGATGTCGCCAAGCTGCTGGGCAGAGGATTCCAACATGAGCTGCTCCTTTATCAGCACGCTGAAACGGCAGGGCCGTGCACGCACGAGGGCGTACTGCGGAGCCGTCATCAGGGTCGTCTCGTAGGGTGTCTTGAATGATGCCGAGGCCTTGCACCTGAGGCTGCACTCGGTCAGGACAGAGACTAGGGGAACAGAACGCGGGGTCCAATCCCACGAAAAACATGCCGGTCATGCCACGCGGCATATATGCCGCGAATGCCCCGCGCGACGGGGCGCCGGCTGGACGCCGAAAACGCCGGACTAGGGCAAATGCCTAGTCCGGCAAGACCGCCGCTGGAAGCGTCGCGCAAGCTGCAGCGCGTTACTTGATCACCCGCGAGACGCCGCGTCCGCGCGGATCGGACATCGGCTCGGGCGTGTCGCCATCGACGCGGATCGCCTGGATGTCGCCATTGAAGCCCTGCATCTGGAACGTGTAGCCCTTCGCTTCGAGCTGCTTGATGACCTCCGGATCGAGCTGATGAAACGGCTCCTGGAAGATCGTGTTCGGCGGCAGCAGCTGGTGATGGAAGCGCGTCGCGCCGACGGCCTCGGGCAGCGGCATGTTGAAGTCGTACACGTTCGAGAGCACCTGGAAGATCGACGTGAAGATGCGCGAGCCGCCCGGCGTGCCGATCACCATCGCGACCTTGTCGTCCTTCGTGAGGATGGTCGGCGTCATCGACGAGAGCGGGCGCTTCTTCGGCGCGATGGAGTTCGCATCGCTGCCGACCACGCCGAACATGTTCGGCACGCCCGGCTTCGACGCGAAGTCGTCCATCTCGTCATTCAGCACGATGCCCGTGCCGTCCGCGACCACGCCCGAGCCGAAGTAGCCGTTGATGGTGTACGTGTTCGATACCGCGTTACCCCATTTGTCGACCACCGAGTAATGCGTGGTCTCGGCCTTCTCCGGCATCGACGTGCCGAGTCCCGGCTGCACGCTCTTGGTATCCGAAGGCTGGTCCGGATTCACCTCCTGAGCGCGCTTCAGGATGTAGTCGTCGTTGGTGAGCTGCGCGACCGGCACCTTGTAGAAGTCCGGATCGCCGAGATACTGCGCGCGGTCGGCGAACACGCGTTTTTCGATCTCGGCCACCAGATGGATGTACTGCGCCGAGTCGAGCGGGACGTCGTTGAACTTGTCCTTCAGGTCGGCCTTCATCTTGAGCAACTGCACCAGGCCGACGCCGCCCGAACTCGGCGGCGGCGCGGTGATCACGCGATAGCCGTTCCAGCTCGCGGTGATCGGCTGGCGCCACACGGCCTTGTAGTCCTTCAGGTCGCGCGCGGTGATGAGGCCGTGGCCTTCCATCGACTTGGCGATCAGCTGCGCCGTCTCGCCTTCATAGAAGCCCTTGGCGCCCTTGTCGGCGATTCGTTGCAGGGTCTTTGCAAGGTCTGGCTGCTTGAACGCTTCGCCCGCCTTCATGCCGCCGAAGTAGAGGTCGAAGTTGGTCTTGCCGCCGAACTCTTTTGCAGCGGCGTCGCGCCGCGCGATCAGCTGGTCGTCGACGACGAAGCCATCCTGCGCGTAATGAATGGCGGGCGCGAGAACCTGCTTCCACTTGAGCTTGCCGAAGCGTTTCTGCGCCTCCCACATGCCCTCGACGGTGCCCGGCACGCCCACCGCGCGATGCCCGTACAGGCTCATGCCCTTGATGACTTCGCCTTTGTCGTCGAGATACATGTTGCGCGTGGCGGTGAGCGGCGCGCGCTCGCGATAGTCGAGGAAGTAGGGACGATGATCGACATACAGCGTCATGAAGCCGCCGCCGCCGATGTTGCCCGCTTCCGGATACGTGACCGCGAGCGAGAACGCGATGGCCACCGCTGCATCCACGGCATTGCCGCCCTGCTTGAAGATCTGCTCGGCGGTGTCGGCGGCGTATTGGTCGGCGACCGCGACAGCCGACGAAGTCAGGACCTGCGGCTGATCCGCAGTTTTCGCGTGGGCGGGCGTCGTCTCGACGAAACCCGCTGTCAGCAGCGCGGACGCCACGAAGGCGCTCAGTGCGAAGGTCCGCAAACGCGGTGGTTGTTTCAAGCGCATCTCCAGCATTCTCCTTTTTGCGTGCGACGAAAGATCAGTCCGTTATATACCATGCGCGCCGGGCCGCCGAAATCACGCGGCCGCGCCGGACTCAGGGCATCAGCTGCCCGCCGTTCACGTCGATGATCTGCCCGGTGACATAGCGCGACATCGTCTCGGAGGCGAGATAGAGGAACGCGCCGCTGCAATCGTCCGGCTCGCCGATGAAGCCCATCGGAATGGACTTGCGGAAGGATTCGAGCTGCTCGGGCGTCGTGAAGCGTTCCTGGAACGGCGTCTGGATCACGCCGGGCGCGACGGCGTTCACGCGGATGCGGTCCGGCATGAGTTCCTTCGCCATGCCTCGCGTGATGGTGCTGACAAAGCCCTTGGACGCCGCGTAGAGCAGCGCGCCCGGCCCGCCGCCGTTGCGCGCGGCCACCGAGGTCACGTTGATGATCGAGCCGCCGCCGCCCGAGCGCAGCGAAGGCAGCGCGGCGCGCGTGAACGCGACGACCGAACGCGCGTTGATGTGCATGATCTCGTCGAAGAGTTCGTCGCTGACGGACGCGATCGGCTCGCGCTTCACGAGACTGCCGGCGTTGTTGATGAGCACGTCGATCTTCCCGAAGCTGTCCACGACTTGCGCGACGGCCGCGTCGATGGCCTTCGAGTCGCGCACGTCGGCGCCCACGGTGATCGCGCTGACGCCGAGCGCGCGCACGTCCTGTGCGACCGCCTCGGCTTGTTCCTTCGAGCTGTTGTAGTGCACCGCGACATTCGCGCCATATTGCGCGAACGCCCGTGCCGCCGCCGCGCCAATGCCGGTGCTCGCGCCCGTGATGAGGATCGACTTGCCTTTCAGGTCGTGCATGGATGCTCCGTGTGGATGAGGGCCGCGCAGGTTCGCCCGAACATGCGTCGGGTGGTGCTGGGAAAAGCGCTGTGTGAATGCCGTGACCGAGAGTATGAGCTTTCGTGTGAGGGCGCGCCGGACGCGTCGTCGCAAGGCAGCACGAAGCGCTCCAGCACGCCGGGGTCATCCACCGGTCTCACCCGCAATTGTCAATTTCATTGAATTCGGGCGCGAACCCTATCGCAGCGGCGCCGCATGACGCACTGTACCGACCGCGACAGCGCAACGGGTCGGGGGCGAAGCCGCGCAGCTCCTTCGCGGTCTGCAGCGAACCCGTCAGTCAGAACCAACAATCGAATCAACATGAATCAGCGAAGCGTTTCCTCGCAGGGCGGACCGGTGCGGGCGCGTACCCGGCGCACGCTTCTGGCCGGCATGCTGGCGTCCTGTGTCACGACCTGGGTGCCCGGCACGACGCGCCGCGCCATGCCGGCCGAACCCGCCATGGCGCTTCCCGCGCCGGAGAGTTTCGTGGCCTTGTCGACGTTTCTCACCGGGCAGGCGTCGCTCGATCTCGCGCTGGCCGACCGCCTCTATCAGGCCTTGCTCGGCAACGAAAGCTGCTTTCCGGAACAGTTGCGGCGCTTGCTGGCCTTCATCCGGCTCCGCCACGCCGATCCCTTGCGCCTGCAACAACGCCTCGACGACGAGGAACCGCAACTCGCGTCCGTGCCGCGCAGGATCGTGACGGCCTGGTATACGGGCATCGTCGGCGAGGGCGAACGGGCGCAATGCATCGCTTTCGAAACCAGTCTGCTCAACGTGATCACCGCCGACAAGCTCAAGCCGCCGAGCTATGCCTACGGCGTCTATGGCAGCTGGGCCGCCCGTCCCGTCTGAGGAGAACCGCATGGCATGGCATGACTCCGCCGACGTGATCGTGATCGGCTCGGGAATCTGTGGCGCGCTCGTCGCCGAGCGGCTGGCGAAGCAGGGGCGCTCAGTGCTGATCCTCGAGGCGGGACCGCGCATCGATCGCGGCCGGATCACGGCGAATTTCCGCAACTCGCCGCGCAAGGGCGACTGGGTCGCGCCTTATCATCCGGGCACCGCCTGGGCGCCGCATCCGACCTATCACCCAAGCGACAACGGCTATCTCGTGCAGGCGGGCCCGTATCCGTATCCGGCCGAATATCTGCGCGTGGTGGGCGGCACGACCTGGCACTGGGCCGCGCACGCGTGGCGGCTGCTGCCCAACGACCTGCGTCTCAACACGCTGTATGGCGTGGGCAAGGACTGGCCCATCGCGTATGAGGACCTCGAGCCGTATTACTACGAGGCGGAGGTGAAGATGGGCGTGTCGGGCGCACCGAACACCGGTTCGCCGCGCGTTGCACCGTTTCCAATGGAACCCGTCGCCGAGCCTTGGGCGATGCGCCGCGTGCGCGAGCGGCTGGCCCCGGCGGGCTATCCGGTCGTCACCAATACGACGGCGCGCAACAGCCGCCACTACGACGGCCGCCCGGCCTGCTGCGGCAACAACAATTGCCAGCCGATCTGTCCGATCGACGCGCAGTACACCGGCGGCATCGCCGTGCAGGCTGCGGAGAAGGCGGGCGCGCGGGTGCTGCCGAACGCGGTGGTGTATCGCATCGAGCACACGGACGGCGGCAGGATCGCTGCCGTGCATTACTTCGATCCGGAACGGCGCACGCACCGCGTCACGGGCGAGCAGTTCGTGCTGGCGGCCAATGGCATCGAGAGCCCGAAGCTGTTGCTGATGTCGGCCAGCGACCGCTTCCCCGACGGCCTGGCGAATCGTTCCGGCATGGTCGGCCGCAACCTGATGGATCACCCGAGCAATTCACTGACGTTCGAAGCGGACGAGGACCTGTGGCTGGGCCGTGGACCGCAGAGTCCGTCGTCGATCAACACGCTGCGCGACGGCGCCTTCCGTGCCGAGGCGGCGGCGTTCCGCCTCGACTTCACCAACATGTCGCAAGTGCGGGCCGTGACGGAAGCGCTGATCGACGCGGGCGTCTACGGGCGGGAACTGGAGCGGCAGTTGCGTCATCGGGCGGCGCGGCAGATGAGCGTGAAGAGCGTGCTCGAACTGTTGCCGGACCCGGACAACCGGGTCACGCTGAGCGCGCAGAAGGACGCACTCGGGCTGCCGAAGCCGCGGCTGCACTACCGGATGGATCCTTACCTGCACCGGGGCGCGGCGTTGGGCAAGGCCCATTTTGCGAGAATCGCCGAGCTGATGGGCGGCACGAATCTGCGCTATTCGCCCGAAGGACAGTACGCGAACAATCAGCACATCACCGGCACCCTGAGCATGGGCCGCGACCCGCGCGATTCGGTGGTCGATCCATTCGGACGCGCGCACGACCACGAGAACCTGTTTATCGTGAGCACGGGGGTCATGCCCACGGCGGCGACGGTCAACTCGACGCTGACCGCCGTCGCGCTCGCGTTGCGCACGGCCGAGCACCTCCACGCGACGAGCACGACGTGAACGGAGCGCGGTCCATGATCGAGGCTCGGCGATGGCGCGCGTTTGCATTCGCGTTCGTTCAGTGCGCACTGGCCGCGCTGGGCGCGACGGCGCAGGCGGACGTGGGTGCGTCCGCCGCTCAGGCTGCTCAGGCCGCTCAAGCTGCTCAAGCTGCTCAAGCTGCTCAAGCTGCTCAAGCTGCTCAAGTCGCTCAAGTCGCTCAAGTCGCTCAGGCCGCTCAGGCCGCTCAGGCCGCTCAGGCCGCTCAGGCTGCTCAAGCCGCTCAAGTCGCTCAAGTCGCTCAAGTCGCTCAAGTCGCTCAAGTCGCTCAAGTCGCTCAGGCCGCTCAGGTCGCTCAAGTCGCTCAGGTCGCTCAGGCTGCTCAACCCGCTCAAGTCGCTCAAGTCGCTCAACCCGCTCAGGTCGCTCAACCCGCTCAACCCGCTCAACCCGCTCAACCCGCTCAACCCGCTCAACCCGCTCACGCCGCCTTGCTCGAACGCGGCGCCTACCTGGCGATCGCCGGGGATTGCGTAGCCTGTCACACCGCGCCCGATGGCCCGCCGTTCGCAGGCGGCCTCGCGTTGGCCACGCCGCTGGGCGAGATCGTCTCGACAAACATCACGCCGTCGCGGACGCACGGTATCGGCGGCTATACGTTCGAGCAGTTCTCCGCGGCGCTGCGCCGGGGCATTCGCGCCGACGGCGCGTACCTGTACCCGGCCATGCCGTATCCCTCGTATGCCCGCGTGACCGATGACGACACCCGGGCCCTGTACGCGTACTTCATGGAGCGCGTGCGACCGGTGGATCAGGCGGCGCCCCGAACGTCCCTGCCATTTCCGTTCGGCGTGCGGCAGACGCTGGCAGTGTGGAATAGGTTCTTCCTCGATGAACAGCCCTACGTCGCCGATGCCTCGCGCAGCGCGACATGGAATCGCGGAGCGTATCTGGTGAGCGGTCTGGCGCATTGCGGCGCCTGTCACAGTCCGCGCAACGCGTGGCTGGCCGAGTCGAGCTCGCGCGCGCTCGCGGGCGGTTCGGCGGGCGTCTGGCATGCGCCGAACATCACACCGGACATCAATAGCGGCATCGGTGCATGGAGCGAGGCGGAGCTGATCGGCTATCTACGCGACGGCTATGCCCGCGGCAAGGCGCACGCAGCCGGTCCGATGGCCGAAGCCATCGACCACAGCCTGCGTCATCTCACTGGCGAGGATCTGCGCGCGATCGCGGTCCACCTGAAGACGGTCGATGCGGTCCGGAGCGAAGCCGACCTCCAGCCGGCGAGCGCCTGGGGCAAGCCGGCGGACGGCCTGGGCGAATTGCGCGGCATGGCGTGGCCCGTGGACAGCACTCGCCTGAGCGGCGCGCAGCTTTACGACGGCTATTGCGCGTCCTGCCATCAGGCCAGCGGCGAGGGCGCGAGCGGCGGGCGGCTGCCTTCGCTGTTCCACAGCACGACGCTCGGGCGCAGCAACACGGACAATCTCGTGCTCGTGATGCTGGGCGGCACGCGGCATCCCGACCGCGCGTCCGATCCCTCGATGCCCGGCTTCGCGGCCTTGCTCACCGACCAGCAGATCGCCACGCTCGGCAATCATCTGCTGGGGCTGTATGGCAATGTCGATGCGAAGGTGAGCGTCGCGCAGGTCGGGCGTCTGCGGGCGGGCGAGCAACCGTCGCCGCTGGCGGGACTGGCGCGCGCGGCGGGTGCGATTGCCGTGTTGCTGCTCGTGAGCCTCGTCGTGCTGCTGGCGGTGCGCCGTACGCATCGGGGCGCGAAGCGGTGAGTGACTCCGGCGCGGGTCAGTCGTCGAAGGAATACGCTTCGACGACCCGTTTCACGGCATTCCTGAACGAGCCCACCAGATCCGAGCGGATGCCGCTGCTCGGATACGACATCACGTATTCGTATTCGATGTCGGTTTCGAACGGCCGCACGACGACCCCATGCGCGCGCCACACCTTCGCCGCGAAGGGCTCGACGATCGACACGCCCAGTCCGCCCGCGACCATCGCATAGCGGGTGTGCGCGGTATCGGTGAAGACGGTGTAGCGCGGCCGGTCTTCGGTCGCGGAAATGAGCGATTGCTCGGCCTCGTAGGGCTGGCGTGAATTCGGCAGCCAGCCGATCAGATTCTCGCCGCGCAGATCGGCGGGACGCACGAGTTTCTTTTTCGCGAGCCGGTGCGTGGCGGGCATCGCGCAAGCCGCGGGGGCCTTCAGCAGGCTCTCCACCTCGATGCCCGCGACCGCCGGAAATGCCAGGCTCAAGGCGACATCGGCCTTGTGGTTCTGCAGGTTGACGAGCACCTCGGGCACCTTCACGGAATCGACCTTGATCGGCACGCCGGGATGTTGCCCGGTGAACTGGAGCAGCACGGGCGGCAGCAAGGTGGTGGCGAGCACCGGCATGCAGGCGACCGTCAGGCCGTCCGAGGCTTCCTCGCGGATCATGTCGGCGACCTGCTTGAGGCGCTCCAGTCCCAGGAAGTTTTCCTCGACGGACTTGTAGAAGCGCAGGCCGGCAGTGGTCGGATTGAGCCGGCCGCCGATGCGGGAAAACAGGCTGAAGCCGAGATCGGCTTCGAGGTCGGCGATCAGGCGGCTGATCGCGGGCTGGGTCACATGCAGCTTGCGGGCTGCGCCGACACTGGTGCCGGTCATGATGAGGCTGCGGAAAGCCTCGATCTGGCGGAAACGGATCATCTGGGCGTACGGCTGGAAAGCGACAGTTGAAAGCGACGCCGATCTTAGCGGAAACCGTCGTGCCCCGCCCCGGCCCGTATCGCTGTGCCGCCGTGCCTATTGACACCTTTGCAACAATTCGAACGACTATTCGAAAAATTTAGTGTCTATAAGCACATGTGAGTGGCATCTGGCTTATTGATGCGAAATACTCGCCGCCAGTCTTAAACCGCAGATGAATGCATCGGGCCTGACGCCGTGTGACAGCGCGTCCGGTGAAGCGTCGCCGCCTGACGCGCTTGATTCGGAAGCCTCATTGTTTATCCCGGAAGAGATAAACGGGCGAAATGCATCAGCCGGCGCACGATGCAAGGAAGACAAGCACAACAACACGAGACAAGGACCCCAAGAATGCCCATGAAATCGATCGCCAATCACGCCCGTCTTCAACGCACGCGCCTCGCCGCCATCGCGGCGCTCGTGCTGACCGCCAGTGCGTGGAATGCCTCGGCGGCCATCGTGCCCGCTGGCGTGACGCTCGCCGCCAGACAGGAACTGGTGCGCAACAACGGCTCGGAGGTCGAGACGCTGGATCCGGCGCTGGTCGAAACCGTGGGCGCGGCGAACCTCGCACGCGATCTCTTCGAAAGCCTGACGGCCACCAACGGCGACGGCGCGGTCGTACCAGGCGTCGCCGCGAAGTGGGAGCAGAAGGACGCGACCACCTGGATCTTCCATTTGCGCGCAAACGCCCGCTGGTCGAATGGCGAGCCCGTCAGCGCAAACGATGTCGTGTACGGCAGCCAGCGCTTTCTCGATCCGAAAACGGCTTCGTCGTATGCGAGCGTGTTCGGTCCGTTCATCCTGAACGGCGCGGAGATCGTCGCGGGCAAAAAGCCGGTGAGCACGCTCGGCATTCGTGCCGTCGATGCCGCCACGGTCGAGGTGAAGACGGCCGGTCCCGTGCCGTTCCTGCCCGAACTGATGTCGAATCCGAACTTCGGGCCGGTGCATCGCGCGACGATCGAGAAGTATGGCCGCGAGTGGACCAAGCCCGGCAATATCGTCACGAATGGCGCGTTTCAGTTGAAGGACTGGCAGGTGAACAGCAAGCTCGTGTTGACGAAGAATCCGCAATACTGGGACAAGGCGAACGTGCAGCTGACGCAAGTCACCTATCTGCCGATCGAGGACGAGAACACCGACGTCAAGATGTTCCAGTCCGGCGACAACGACATGACCTACCAGTTGCCCACCGGCACGTATGCCACCTATAGCAAGCAGTTTCCGGGCGACATCCGCAATGCGCTGATTCTCGGCACGCGCTACTACAGCTTCAACAATCGCGATCCGTTGCTGAAGGACGTGCGCGTGCGCCAGGCCTTGTCGATGGTGATCGACCGCGACCTGCTGGCGCGGCGCGTGACCGCGGACGGGCAGACGCCGCTGCTCGGCCTGCTGCCGAAGGGCGTGAGCGGCGCGGACGTGTCGAACTACGCGTGGGCCGCATGGCCGATGGCGAAGCGCGTCGAGGAAGCGAAGAAGCTGCTGGATCAGGCGGGCGTGAAGCCCGGCACGAAGCTGCGGTTCGCGATGAACACGAGCGACTACAACAAGAAGATGGCGATCTTCGTGGCGTCGGAATGGAAGACGAAGTTGGGTCTGACGATGGACATCGAGTCGATGGAATTCAAGGTGCTGCTCAAGAAGCGCCATGACGGCGACTATCAGATTGCCCGCAATGGCTGGGTGGCCGACTACAACGACGCGACGACCTTCCTCACGCTCGTGCAGTGCAAGTCGTCGCAGAACGACAACTTCAACTGCAACCCGAAAGCCGATGCGCTCATCAACGAGGCGGCCGCCAGCGCCGATACCGCGAAGCGCGCGCAGTTGCAGACCCAGGCGGCGAAACTCGTGATGGACGACTACCCGATGCTGCCGCTGCTGCAATACGGCCTGCCGCGCCTCGTGAAGCGCTATGTGGGCGGCTATTCGCTGAAGAATCCGATGGATCATTACGCCAGCAAGGATATCTACATCGTCAAGCATTGACGCACGAGGAAAACAGCTCATGGGGTCATACACATTGCGGCGCGTGCTGCTCACGCTGCCGACGCTTCTGATCGTCATCACGGTTTGCTATCTGCTGCTGCACGCGACGCCCGGCGGCCCGTTCGACGGCGAGCGCAAGGTCTCCGCCGACGTGCTCGCCAACCTGCAGGCGAAGTATCACTTGGGCGAGCCGTTGTGGAAGCAGTATCTGCTATATCTCGACGGCCTCCTGCACGGCGATCTCGGCGCTTCCTTCCGTTACGCGGACTGGAGCGTCAACGACCTCGTGCTGCGCGCGCTGCCGGTCTCGCTGGCGGTCGGCGGCGTGTCGATGCTGCTTGCCATCGTCGCCGGCGTGGCGCTGGGCGTCGTCGCGGCCCTGCGCCGCAACAGCGTGGCCGACTACGCGCTGATGCTCGTCGGCAACGCGGGCAATGTAATCCCGTCGTTCGTGCTCGGGCCGCTGCTGATCCTCGTGTTCGCGATCGCACTGAAATGGCTGCCGGCCGGCGGCTGGAACGGCTTCGACTTGCGCTACATGGTGCTGCCGGTCGCGCTGCTGGCCACCATCAACGTCGCGACCATCGGCCGCGTGACGCGCGCCAGCCTGATCGAAGTGCTGAACACCAACTACATCCGCACCGCGCGCGCAAAGGGCCTGCCGCTGCGCGTGATCGTGCTGCGCCACGCACTCCGGCCGACGCTGATTCCGGTCGTCTCGGTGATCGGCCCGCTGGCGATTTCATCGATCACGGCGGCGGTCGTCACGGAGTCCGTGTTCTCGTTGCCGGGCATCGGCAAGCTGATCGTGAACGGCGCGGCCAATCGCGACTACACGCTCGTCCTGGGCCTCGTGGTGCTCGTCACGGCGGTGGCCGTGCTGCTCAACCTGCTGGCCGACCTCGCGTATGCGTGGCTCGACCCGAAGATCCGTTACTGAGAGGCGCGCCATGAAAACAGCAACTCCGGGTGCCACGCTCGAACAGGCCGTCGCGGGCCGCAGTCCGTGGCAGGACGCGCGCACGCGTTTCCTGCGCAACAAGGCGGCGGTCGTGAGTCTCGTGCTGCTTGCGGTCATCACGCTGGCGTGCATCGCGGGGCCGTGGCTGTCGCCGAACGCCTTCGATTCCACCGACTGGAACGCCACCAGCACGCCGCCCACGCTTGCCAACTGGCACTTCTTCGGCACCGACGACACCGGCCGCGATCTCTTCGTGCGCTGCCTGATCGGCGGACGCGTGTCGCTGATGATCGGCGCGCTCGCCACGCTCACCTCGGTCACGCTCGGCATCGTGTGGGGCGCGGTGGCGGGCTTTGTCGGCGGGCGCGTGGACAACGCGATGATGCGCATCGTCGACATGATGTACGCGATTCCGTACCTGCTGATCGCGATCCTGATGGTCACGCTGCTCGGCCGCGAGTTCTATCTCGTCGTCATCACCATCACGGTGTTTTCGTGGATGGACATGGCGCGTGTCGTGCGCGGCCAGACGCTCTCGATCCGCTCGAAGGAGTACGTGGAGGCGGCGCGTGCGATCGGCGTGCCGACCGTGCGCATCATCCGGCGGCACGTGGTGCCGAACCTGCTCGGCATCGTCGCGATCTACACCACCGTCACCGTGCCGGCCGTGATCCTCACGGAATCCGTGCTGTCGTTTCTCGGCCTCGGCGTGCAGGAACCGATGACCAGCTGGGGCGTGCTGATCCAGGACGGCGTCGGCGTGATGGAGGCGTCGCCGTGGATTTTGCTGTGTCCGGCGGCGCTGCTGTCGGTCACGCTCTACTGCATCAACTTTGTCGGCGACGGGCTGCGCGACGCGCTCGATCCGAAGGACAGGTGAGTCATGCCGCTACTCGAAGTGAAGGACTTGCAGGTCGAGTTCGCGACCCCCGACGCCGCCGTGCGCGCCGTCAACGGCGTGAGCTTCGCGCTGGAGGCGGGCGAGACGCTCGGCATCGTCGGCGAGTCGGGCTCGGGCAAGAGCCAGAGCGTGCTCGCGATGCTCGGGCTGCTCGCGCCGAACGGTCGGGCCCGGGGCCAGGCGTTGTATCGCGGCGACGATCTGATCGGCATGAGCGGGCGGCGCTTGAACCGCATTCGCGGCAATCGGCTTTCGATGATCTTCCAGGATCCGATGAGTTCGCTCAATCCGTATCTGACCATCGAACGGCAGATGACCGAGGTGCTCGAACTGCACAAGAAGCTGACGCGCCGCGAAGCGCGCAAGCGCGCCATCGCGATGCTCGAAGCGGTGCGCATTCCCGAAGCGGCGCATCGCATCGGGCAGTATCCGCATGAACTCTCGGGCGGCATGCGGCAGCGCGTGATGATCGCGATGGCGCTGCTGTGCGAGCCCGAGATCCTCTTCGCCGACGAACCCACCACCGCGCTCGACGTCACCGTGCAAGCGCAGATCCTGCAACTGCTGCGCACGCTTCAGCATGACTTCGGCACGTCGATCGTGCTGATCACGCATGACCTGGGCGTCGTGGCCGGCCTGTGCGATCAGGTGATGGTGATGTACGGCGGCCGCGTGATGGAGCAGTGCGACGCGCCGACGCTGTTTGCCCGGCCTTCGCATCCGTACACCATCGGTCTGTTGCGCGCGCTGCCGAGGCTCGATCACGACGACGGCGAACTCGTCGGCATTCCCGGCAATCCGCCGAACATGGCGCATCCGCCCGCGGGTTGTCCGTTCCACGAGCGCTGCGCGGACGCCGGCGACGAATGCGCGCGCGAAGCGCCGGTGCTCCAGCGCATCGGCCTGCATGGAATGCGCGCGTGCCATCGACCCGTCGAACAGATGCGTACCCGTTTTGGGGAGATCAATCATGTCTGACGCCAGCCTGCTTTCCGTGCGCGAGATGCGCGTGCATTTCCAGGTCGGGGCGAAGCAGCGCTTGCCGTGGGCGGCGAGGCGCACGTTGAAGGCCGTCGATGGCGTCAGCTTCGACCTCAAGGCCGGCGAAACGCTCGGCGTGGTCGGTGAATCGGGTTGCGGCAAATCCACCTTGTCACGCGCGATCCTCAACCTGATTCCGGCCACAAGCGGCGAGATCGTCTGGATGGGCGCGCCGCTCGCGAGCGCGTCAAAGCGGGCGTGGCGCGCGCTGCGCGCCGATGTGCAGATGATCTTCCAGGACCCGCTCGCCTCGCTCGATCCGCGCATGACGGTCGGGCAGATCATCGCCGAGCCGCTCGTCGAGCATCGGCCGGGCATGCACAAGCGCGAGGTCGATGCCCGCGTGCGCGCGATGATGGCGCGCGTCGGCCTGCGCGAGCAGATGATCAATCGCTATCCGCACGAATTTTCGGGCGGCCAGTGTCAGCGCATCGGCATTGCGCGGGCGCTGGTGGTCGAGCCGAAGCTCGTGATCTGCGACGAGCCCGTGTCCGCGCTCGACGTCTCCATTCAGGCGCAGATCGTGAACCTGCTCAAGTCTCTGCAGAAGGAGATGAAGCTCGCGCTGATCTTCATTGCGCACGACCTGGCCGTGGTGCGCCATATCTCCGATCGCGTGATGGTCATGTATCTCGGACGCGTGATGGCGCTGGCCGACAAGCACGCGCTCTACGACACGCCGCGTCATCCCTATACGCGCGCGCTGCTTTCGGCCGTGCCGGTGCCCGATCCGGCGATCCAGCGGGCCCGGGCCGTGGAGATTCTCCCCGGCGACATTCCCAGTCCCATCGATCCGCCTTCGGGCTGCGTGTTCCGCACGCGCTGTCCGGTGGCGCAGGCGCGTTGCGCGCACGAGGTGCCCGCGCTGCGCCCGCTCGGCGGCGATGCGTCGGCGGCGTGTTTGTTCGCATGATGGCCGTGCACTTTCGCCGCAACTCTTCAATAGCGAGGACGCGTCCGCCCGCATGAGTCGCCCGATCCACGCCCATTAGCGAAAGGCCGGCGTAGTCCACCTGGCCGGCCCGCCGCTTCACCCGATCCTGTCCCGTACGCCCAGACCTTGCCGGTCTGCGGGCGGGGTGTTCTGCATCCTGATTTTTCTGTGCGCGCAGTCGAGCGTTGCATCAATCCGTGGAGATCTTTCTATGAAAAAACAAAAGCGATCAATCGCGCTGTCGATTCTGCTGTTCAGCGGTTTCATGGTTACCGCCGCCGCCTCCCATGCCGATGAAGCCGATGCCGACGCCTCGACGCGTCATACCGAAGCGCCGCCCGCATCGCCGCCGCACACGGAAGCCGATGCGCCGGTGAGCAACCAGGCGAAGTCGAACGGCTTGATCGAGGATTCGCATTTCAACCTGCTGTTGCGGTCCTACACCGAACATGACGACTTCAAGGGCGGCGGCAAGAAAGATGCATCGGTGCTGGGCGCGCAGGCCGTGTTCGAGTCGGGCTATACGAAGGGGCTGATCGGACTGGGCGGCGACGTGTCGCTGTTCGGCGCATTCAAGCTCAATGGCGGGGAGGGCGCGGGCAACCGCGTGCATCTCGGCACGGACGGCGGCGGGTCGGGACAACTGGCGTGGGCCTATCCGGGCGTGTGGGACGTGAAGGCGCGCATCTCGAACACGGTGCTCAAGTACGGCCAGCAGCTCTTCGACAACCCGTTCCTCGTGCCGCACGACAACCGCTCACTGCCGCCGACGTATCGCGGCTTCTCGCTGGCGAGCGACGAGATCAAGGGGCTCACGCTCAAGGCCGGTACCGTGGATGGCGTACTGGCGCGCGGCATGACGAGCGTCACCGGACTCACAACCGAATACGGCGGCACGCCTATCTCGCGCTTCAGCTACATCGGCGGCGACTGGACCCACGGCGCCGACACGGCCGTCTCGCTATGGGGCGGCATTGCCAACGACGTGTGGCAGCAGTACTACCTGAGCGCGACGCAAAGTATCGGCGACCCCGCGTCGATACGCTGGACGGGCGCGCTGAACTACTACTACACGAGTTCGATCGGCGACCAGCGGCAGGGCGCGATCACCAACAACGCCTATTCGCTGGCGCTGTCGGGCACGCATGGCGGGCATACGGTGCAGGTGGCGTACCAGCAGATCGTCAGCGATCAGACCTTCGACTACATGGGGCAATCGGCGGGCGATTATCTTTCCAACTCGCTGGACGTCGACTACAACCAGCCGCATGAAAAGTCCCTGAGTTTGACCTACACGCTCGACATGAAGCGCTACGGCGTGCCGGGTTTCAAGGTCTCGCTGTGGGGCGCGTATGGCTGGGATGCCGACGGCAGCGCAATGGCCAACGGCAACAGCGCACAGGCTGCGGCGTACCGCATCAACGGTCAGCCGATCCAGGGCACGCACTACGAAGTGGGCGTGATCCCGAGCTACACAGTGCCGGGCGGCAAGCTGAAGAACACGTCGATCAAGTTCTACTACATGCACCATCACAGCAACAGCCCGTACTATCCGGACGGTACCAGCGACGTTTATCGATTGATGGTGAATCTGCCGGTGAACGTGTTTTGACGGATGGGGAAAGTGCCCAACAGCAGCACAACGTGTAAACCCTACAATTATTTCCGTTTACATTACGTTTAACTTTCAATATAAAGAGAGGGCGTGCTGCGGATTGCCATGTCTCGCCACGCTCATCGCCCGGCAGGCCTGTCTCTGCCGGGCTTTTTTTTGGCCTTCCGTTCCGACTCCCCGAAAGCTTTCAAGCGCTTACGATGCCCGGTTTTCTCCGTGAAAACCCCGCTAATGCTTTCGCTTGACTTACTTGATATATCAAATACTGTGTATATGCGGAGACGCTGGACGTGGCCGCGAGAGGCGTCGTTCGACGCACGCATACACAAGGCATGATTGCCAAGGAGACAGGCATGGGAACGGACCAGATGGACCGCGAAGGCAGGGCCTCGCGTCTCGCTTCGCCGTGGGTGCAATTGGTTTTCGGTGTGATCTGCATGGCGATGATCGCCAACATGCAATACGGCTGGACGCTCTTCGTCAATCCGATCGATGAGAAGTATCACTGGGGCCGTGCGGCCATTCAAGTGGCGTTCACGATCTTCGTCGTCACCGAAACCTGGCTCGTTCCGGTGGAAGGCCATCTGGTCGACAAGTACGGTCCGCGTCCGGTCGTCGTGGGCGGCGGTCTGCTCTGCGCGATTGCGTGGGCGCTCAACTCGGTGGCGTCATCGCTGCCGCTGCTTTATTTCGCGGCGGCCGTTGGCGGGGTGGGCGCGGGCGCGGTGTACGGCACCTGCGTCGGCAATGCGCTGAAGTGGTTTCCGTCGCGACGCGGGCTGGCGGCGGGCATCACGGCGGCGGGCTTCGGCATGGGATCGGCGGCGACTGTGGTGCCCATCGCGCACATGATCAAGTCGAGCGGTTATGAAGCGACTTTCCTGTGGTTCGGGCTGGGACAGGGACTGGTGGTCTTCCTGCTCGGCATGGCGCTCTACGCACCGCCGGCCCAACTGCTCGCTTCCATGAAAAGCGCGGTCAAGGCGGCCGTCTACAACGCAAGCCCGAAGCAGGTGCTGGCCTCGCCGATCTTCTGGGTCATGTACCTGATGTTCGTGATGATGGCGGCGGGCGGCCTGATGGCGACCGCGCAACTCGGGCCCATCGCGAAGGACTTTGGCCTGCATGACTCGCCCGTGTCGCTGCTCGGCCTGACGCTGCCCGCGCTGACCTTCGCGCTGACCATCGACCGCGTGCTCAACGGCCTCACGCGGCCGTTCTTCGGCTGGGTATCGGACCGTATCGGGCGCGAGAACACGATGTTCATCGCGTTCGCCATCGAGGCCGTGGGGATCGTCGCGCTGTCGCGCTATGGACAGAATCCGGTGGCCTTCGTGGTGCTGACCGGCATCGTGTTCTTCGCCTGGGGCGAAATCTACAGCCTGTTCCCGGCGACCTGCGGCGACACCTTCGGTCCGAAGTTCGCGGCGACCAATGCAGGGCTGCTTTATACGGCGAAGGGTACCGCTGCGCTGCTGGTGCCGTTTTCGAGCGTCATCACGTCGATGACGGGAAGCTGGCACGCGGTGTTCATGCTCGCAGCGGGGATGGCGGCGCTCTCGGCGCTGCTTGCGCTCTTCGTGCTGAAGCCGATGCGTCAGGCGCATACGGTGCGGCATGCGCGGGCGGCGGGATTGGACCTGCCTTATTCGCCTGCCATGAAGGAGTGAAAGAGTGACCAGGACGGGCGACCCGGCGTGTCGCCCGTTTTATTGTTATCGAGCTCGCGCGTTTCGCGGCTTGCGACTGACAAAGCGGCCCGCAGGCCGATTGCGATTGCGCGTGATGTGTAGCCGCCGGCGGATGGTCTCCTCGCTCTCTTATCTCGTGGGCCGGACGGTGGCCGCGATGCGCTGTGGCGTGCGCCGTTCGATCATGGCGAACCACGCCGGAAAGCTCAGTGCCGATGCCATTGAAGCGCAGGCGAAGAGTGCGAGTGCGAGGTGGGCGTCCATGACCTTCTCCAAACGGGTGGTTGGAGACAGTGTCGGCGGGAACGGGTTGAAGTAAAACCCTGCTCCCGTGGGGAGGACGCCGCTTCGGGAGCGAGTGGCGGGCCCTGCCGAAGGAGGGAGAAGCAATCAGAAGCGCGTACCGACGCTGCACCCGCCGAAGCCGCCGCCATTGGTGGCCACGCCGCCGCAGCCGAACAGGCCGCAGCCGCTGAGCGCGAGTGACACGGTAACGGCAAGGATGGCGAAGCGAAGGTAACGAAGATTCACGATGAAATAGCCCGGACGCCACGTTCATGGAAGGTGACCGCCATCATAGTCACTTTGCGTCGCCCGGATTGTCAAAGTGGGCCGGGCGCGTCAGGCGGGCAGCTTGCGGAAGCTGATGGCAAAGCGATTCCATGCGTTGATCGCGGAGACGAGCAGCGTCAGGTCGACGATTTCCTCGTCGCTGAAATGCGGCTTCACGGCCTGCCAGACGGCATCGGGCACGTGATCGTGCGAGACCAGCGTCAGCGCTTCGGTCCATTCGAACGCGGCGCGTTCGCGATCCGTGAAGAACGGCGTCTCGCGCCACACCACGACGGTCGCGAGCCGGCGATCGGTCTCGCCGCCCTTGCGGGCATCGGTGGTGTGCATGTCGACGCAGAACGCGCAGCCGTTGATTTGCGAGGCGCGCAGGCGCACCAGATGGGTCAGGGACTTTTCGAGCGCGGACTTGCCGATGCGCTCTTCCACGCCGACGAGCGCCTTGATGGCGGCGGGGTTGGCCTTGTAGAAGTCGAGACGGGATTCCATGGCGATGCTCCTTGCGGTGGGTTTGGACAGGTTCAGAATAGGCCTGATGGTGGTCTATTCAAATAGCCGGTTTATGGAAATATGAGGGAACCAGTGGAACGGTCGTGCGCCGGGCGCAAAAAAACCGCGGCAAGCTGCGCCGCGGTTTTGAAGACCACGCATCAAGACTTTCAGTCGAGCGCCGCTGCCGGGCCGAAAAACTCATATCGGCTTTGCGCTTCGGGCACGCCAAGCGCCTTCAGGTGCTTCTTCACGGCCTTCATGAAGGGCTTGGGTCCGAGAAAGTAGGCATCGAGATCGCGGTCCGCGGGCAGCCACTTATTGAGCAAGGCTTCATCGACGAAACCGATGCCGTCCGCCGGATGATCTCCGTCGCGCGCGTGCTCGTAACAGTAGAAGCGCTTGAGTTGCGGATGACGCACCGCCAGCGCCTCGATGGTCTCGCGGAACGCATGCACGCCGCCGTGCCGCGCCGAATGGATGAACGTGACCGGGCGTTGCGCCGCGAGCGCGCTGTGCAGCATCGCGAGCGTCGGCGTGATGCCCACTCCGCCGCTGATCAGCACGACCGGCTTGTCGCCGGGTTCGAGCGCGAAATGGCCGGCGGGCGGATAGAGTTCGAGCACGTCGCCCGCGTGCTTGTGCTGGTGCAGGAAGCCGGACACCTTGCCGTTCGCCTCGCGCTTGACGCTGATGCGATATTCGCGGCCGTTCGGCGCGGCCGACAACGAATAGTTGCGACGCACTTCCTCGCCGTCGATCACCACCCGCAAGCCGATGTACTGGCCCGGACGGAAATCGAGCAGCGCGCCGCCGTCCTCGGGCGTCAGGTAGAACGACGTGATCTCGTCGCTCTCCGTTTCCTTGCGGGCAATGACGAAGCGCCGCGTGCCGCGCCAGCCGCCGGGCGCCTGTTCGCGTTCGCTGTAGATACCTTCCTCGAGTCCGATCAGCAGGTCGGCGAGCTGGCCGTAAGCGGCGGCCCAGGCGTCGATGACGGCATCGGTGGCAATCTCTTCGCCGAGCACGTCGCGGATCGATGCCAGCAGGCAGCGCCCGACGATCGGATAATGCTCGGGCTGGATATTCAGCGCGACGTGCTTGTTGATGATCTGGCCGACGAGCCCGCCAAGCTTCTCCAGTTCGTCGATATGACGCGCGTACATCAGCACGCCGTTGGCGAGCGCGCGCTGTTGCGCGCCACTTGACTGATGCGCCTGATTGAACATCGGGCGGACTTCGGGATAGTCGGCAAGCAGCCTGGCGTAGAAATGCGTGGTGAGCGCTTCGCCGCCGCTTTCGAGCAGGGGAACGGTTGCCTTGACGATGGCGCGGTGTTCGGCTGACAGCATGGTTCTTTCCTCGTGGGTGAAGATGCATCTCGCATCGGAAGTCTATGCAAATTCCAATACAGGTTCCGTGCCACGATAGAATTGTCGCTAAATCAACGGCTTGAATATTTATATGGTCGATTCGACTCTGGTCAAAAAGACTACCGACGTAGTCGCAATGACTTCGCGCGTGCTGTTGGACGCGCTGGTGCCGCTCATCGAGGATCTGTCGAGCGAGATGCCAGACACCGAGCGCTACCGGCGTCTGCTGCATACCTCTCGCGCCCTGTTCCCGAGCGACGCCACCGCGCTGTTGCGGCTCGACGGCGACACGCTGGTACCGCTCGCCATCGACGGGCTGTCGGGCGATACGCTCGGGCGGCGCTTCCGGGTGAGCGAGCATCCGCGCTTCGCACGCATCCTCGCGCACGAGGGGCCGACGCGCTTCTCCGCCAGCTCCGACCTGCCAGACCCTTACGACGGTCTCGTCAAGGGCGTCAGCGGCCATCTGGAGGTGCACGATTGCCTGGGCTGCCCGCTGTGGATCGATGGCCGCGCGTGGGGCCTGCTGACCCTCGACGCGCTCGATCCCGCCCGTTTCGACGGCATCGACATGGCCTCGCTGCAAGCGTTTCTGAGCCTCGCGGCGGCGACGGTGAGCGTCGCCGGGCGCATCGACCGGCTGGCGCGTTCGCGCGAGGCCGAGCGTCATCGCGCCGAGGCCTACCGGCAGGCGGGCGGCCCGAAGCGGCGCGAGATGATCGGCGGCAGCGACCGGCATCGGCGGATGCTGGAGGAGATCGCGATCGTTGCATCGAGCGATCTCACCGTGCTCGTGACGGGCGAGACGGGCGTCGGCAAGGAACTCGTCGCGAGCGAGATTCACGCGCTGTCGCCGCGCGCCGACAAGCCGCTCGTCAGTCTCAATTGCGCCGCGCTGCCGGATACGCTCGTCGAAAGCGAACTCTTCGGGCACGTGCGGGGAGCGTTTTCCGGGGCGTCGTCGGACCGGCGCGGCAAGTTCGAACTCGCCGACGGCGGCACGCTCTTTCTTGACGAAGTGGGCGAACTGCCGCTGCCCGTGCAGGCGAAACTGCTGCGCGTGCTGCAGAACGGGCAGTTGCAGCGCATCGGTTCGGACAGCGAGCACAAGGTGGATGTGCGGCTGATCGCGGCGACCAATCGCGATCTCGCCGAGGAAGTGCGCGAAGGGCGGTTCCGCGCGGACCTGTATCACCGGCTGTCGGTGTATCCGCTCGTGGTGCCGGCGCTGCGCGAGCGCGGCCGCGACGTGCTGCTGCTGGCCGGCTTCTTCCTCGAGGAAAACCGTTCGCGTCTCGGCCTGCTGAGCCTGCGCCTCGCCGCCGATGCCCAGGCCGCGCTGCTGGCCTATCGCTGGCCGGGGAACGTGCGTGAACTGGAGCATCTGATCGGCCGGAGCGCGTTGAAGGCGCTGGCGTCGCACCGCGAACGTCCGCGCATCCTGACGCTCAGCGCCGCCGATCTCGCACTCAACGGCGCTGCCGCGCCGGCGCAGGCGTCCGCGGTGCCACCGCCGTTGTCGGCGAGCGGCGCGGATTTCCGCGCAACGGTGAGCGCCTACGAACGCTCGCTGATCCTCGATACGCTCAGGCGTCATGAGCAGAACTGGGCGTCCGCGGCACGCGAGCTGGGTCTGGACCGGGCCAATCTGAATCGCCTCGCCAAGCGCCTCGGCCTCAAGTAAGCGCGACCGGCTTTGAATCCGGTCGATCGTTGCCAATCTCGAAAATATTCGTTCAATTGTTCGATATCAAGAAACGGGCTCGCGCCCGTCACGCGGCGCGGGCGTGCATTGAGACAATTCCGGTGCTGGGAAAAGCGGGCGCAGTCTTCTAGTATCAGAACAGCCTGACGCAACCCATCGACAGCATGTTCACCGCAGTGCCTTGAAGCAGCGTGCCGGATGCGGGCCTGTTCCGCACGGCGTATCGTGAACGGCATTTCGAACACGGCATTTCGACAACCGGGGGTTACGTGCAGAACGTGACAGACGTGGCGAAGCTCAGCACGTTCATCGGGTCCGCGCTTTTCCTGTGCCTGGGCAGCGGGGCGTTCGCCGCCGACGCCCCAACCACGGAGCGCGCGCCGGACACCATGCAGGCCCGCGTGATGGCGTGCGCTGCCTGCCACGGTGCGCATGGCGAGGGCACCGACAACGACTACTTCCCGCGCCTGTCCGGCAAGCCCGCCGGCTACCTGTACAACCAGCTGCTCGCGTTCCGCGACGGCCGGCGCAAATATCCGCCGATGAATTACCTGCTCGCGTATCTTCCGGATGCCTATCTGAAGGAGATTGCCGCGTATTTCGCGGGCGAGCGTCCGCCATTCCCGCCGCCGGGGCCGGTCAGCGTCAACGCCAAAACGCTCGACCTGGGGAAGTCGCTGGTCACGAAGGGCGATCCGGCGCGCAGCGTGCCCGCTTGCATCAGTTGCCATGGCGCGGCGATGACCGGCATGGAGCCTGCCATCCCCGGCCTGCTGGGCCTGCACGCCGATTATCTGAGCGCGCAACTGGGCGCATGGCGCTACGGCACGCGCACCACGGCTGCGCCCGATTGCATGGGCCAGATCGCGAAGCTGCTGTCCGATCGCGACATCACCGGGATTGCCGCTTATCTGGCTTCGCTGCCCGCGCCGGCGGATCCTGCGCCGGTGGCGGCCGGTTCGCTCAAGATGCCGCTTGCCTGCGGCAGCGTTCCCCACTGACGAGGACCCCGACGTGCGCCGAATTCGACCCTCCGGAGCGCTGACCGTCGCGATTCTTCTGGCGGCATGGGCGGTCTTGCTGCTGGCGCCGTTGACGCCGGCGCATGCGCAAGACCGCGCCGAGACGATCAAGCGCGGCGAGTATCTGGCGCGCGCGGGCGATTGCATCGCGTGCCATACGCTGCCCGCGGGCCGGACCTTCGGCGGCGGACGGCCGATGGACACGCCGTTCGGCACGCTTTTCACGCCCAACATTTCGTCGGACCGGGAGACGGGCATCGGCGGCTGGAGCGCCGACGAGTTCTACACGATGATGCACGACGGCAAGTCGCGCGACGGCTCGCTGCTCTATCCGGCGATGCCTTACACGTCCTACACGAAAGTCACGCGCGCCGACTCGGATGCGATCTACGCGTTCCTGATGTCGACGCCGCCCGTGCATCAGCCGAACCGTCCGCACGAACTGCGCTTTCCCTTCAACAAGCGGCAACTGCTGTTTGGCTGGCGCTCGCTGTTCTTCAGGGAGGGCGAGTATCGGCCGGACCCGAAGCAATCGGCGGAATGGAATCGCGGAGCGTATCTGGTCGAAGGACTCGGACACTGCTCGATGTGCCATACCGCGATCAACGCCCTGGGCGGCAACGTGAGCTCCAAGGCGTTCGAGGGCGGGCTGATCCCGATCCAGAACTGGTACGCGCCCTCGCTGACCTCGAACCGGGAGGC
This sequence comes from Caballeronia sp. LZ065, assembly GCF_031450975.1. Lineage (NCBI taxonomy): Bacteria > Pseudomonadati > Pseudomonadota > Betaproteobacteria > Burkholderiales > Burkholderiaceae > Caballeronia > Caballeronia sp. LZ065. The sequence goes on along the minus strand of NZ_JARUXV010000004.1, from coordinate 721,090 downwards.
GGGCCTCGGCGACTGGAGCATGGACGACATCGTCGGTTTGCTGCATGCGGGCGTCAGTCAGCGCGGCGCGGTGTACGGCCCGATGGCCGAAGTGGTCTACGACAGCCTCCAGTATCTGAATGAGGACGACGTGCGCGCGATGGCCGTCTACCTGAAGGCCCTGCCTGCGCGTTCCGGCGACAAGTCCGAGCCGCCCGGACAGGCGGTGAGGGAGCAGCAGACGAGTCTCGCGCCGCTGGGCAAGAAAATCTACGACGCGCAATGTGCCGAGTGCCACGCCGCGCGCGGCGAGGGCAAGCCGCCGGATTTTCCGCCGCTCGCGAACAATCAGTCGATCGTGATGAACTCGGCCGTGAATCCGATCCGCATGGTGCTGAACGGCGGCTATCCGCCCGGCACGTTCAAGAACCCGAAGCCGTATGGCATGCCGCCGTTCGCGCAATCGCTGTCCGACGTGGAAGTCGCGGCAGTGGTGACCTATATCCGCACGGCATGGGGCAACCGCGGCGCGCCGGTCACGGTGAAGGACGTGAACGAACTGCGCTCGGCGCCGCTTTACTAGAGATCCGACGACCATGAACGAAAACCCGAACGCGGACGAAGACGCCAGGCTCGACGAGATCGTGAAGCGCGGCCCGAGTGGCGCGATCGTGCTGGCCGGCATCTCGACTGCGATCGTGATCGGCATGTGGTTCGTCTTTTACTTCGCCGTGTTCTTGCCGCGCGGCGTGATCCGGTGATTCATCCAGACTTCGCATATGGCCATCGATCCAAGCTCGCATGACATTGCCGAACGCGTGGAACGGCGCTGGGCGATCCTCGTCCTCGCGATTGCCGTGCTGCTGGTCGGGATGGTCGTCTACACCGGCCTGCACTGGGCGATGATGCCGCCGTCGCGCGTCGAGACGGTGCGGCCGGAGACGGTGGGCGTGTCGGGCGAATTCATCGAGAGCAATCTGGGCAGCGCACCGGAGGCGGATGGTTCGGTGACGGTGCGGATCGTCGCGCAGCAGTATTCGTTCACGCCGCAATGCCTGGTGGTGCCGGCGGGCGTGCCGGTGACGTTCCGCGCGACGGCGGCGGACGTCGTGCATGGATTCCTGATCACCGGAACCAACATCAATACGATGCTGGCGCCGGGCTATGTCTCGACCTTCAAGACGACCTTCGAGACGACCGGCGACCATCTGATGCCCTGCCACGAGTATTGCGGCACCGGGCATCAGAACATGTGGGCGCACGTGAAAGTGATCGATCGCGCCGAGTTCATGGAGAGGGCCGCCAAGCTGCCGGCCCGTTCACGGAGACTGTCCTGTGTTCAATAGCAAGCGGCTCGTCCTCGCGCATTTCTGGCTGGCGTTCGGCGCCTTCGGCATCGCGCTCCTGCTCGGCGCATGGCAGATGCTGGTGCGCAGTCCGCTGCATCCGTGGCTGCAGAATCCAGAGCTGTACTACCGCTCGGTGACGGAGCACGGCACCGTAATGGGCTACGCCTTTCCGACGCTCGTGGCGATGGGCTTCGGCTATGCCGTCAGCGAACTGGCGCTGAAGCGTCCGCTCGCGGGTGTGCGCTGGGCGTGGCTGGGCTTCTGGATGGTCGCGGCGGGCGCGGTCACGGCAACCATACCGGTGGCGATGGGTCTGGCTTCGGTGCTCTACACCTTCTATCCGCCGATGATCGGCAACGTCTTCTATTACATCGGCGTGGTGCTGGTCGTGGTGGGCTCGTGGGTGTGGGTCGCGCTGATGTCGGTGAACCTGGCGGCGTGGAAGCGCGAGAACCGCGGCAAGCCGGTGCCGCTCGCGATGTTCGCGACCGTCGCGGGCGCGTATCTGTGGGGCTGGACCGCGGTGGGCGCGGCGATCGAAGTGCTGTTCCTGATCCTGCCGGTGGCTTTCGGCTGGAAGACCACGATCGATGCGGGCCTCGCGCGCATCTTCTTCTCGTGGACGCTACACGCCATCGTCTATTTCTGGCTGGTGCCCGCCTACGTGGCGTACTACACGATCATCCCGCGCGCGATCGGCGGCCGTCTGTACAGCGACGCGATGGCGCGCATCTCGTTCATCCTGTTCCTCGTGGTGTCGATGCCGATCGGAATCCATCACCTGTTCGCCGATCCGCAAGTGGGCTCGGGCTTCAAGTTCATGCATTCGGTGTTCACCGCGCTCGTCGCCGTGCCGACGCTGCTGACCGTGTTCACGATCTGCGCGTCGGTGGAGATCGCGGCGCGGCTGCGCGGCGGACGCGGCCCGCTGGGTTGGCTGAAGGCGCTGCCCTGGGACAATCCGATGATGCTGGCCGTGGCGTTCTCCTTCGTGATGCTCGGCTTCGGCGGCGCGGGCGGCCTCATCAACATGAGCTACCAGCTCGATTCGACGATCCACAACACGCAATGGGTGACGGGGCACTTTCACCTGATTTTTGGCGGCGCGATCGTCATCATGTACTTCGTGATTGCCTACGATCTGTGGCCGCATCTGACCGGGCGGCCGCTGCTGCATCCGAAGCTGATGCGCTGGCAACTGTGGCTGTGGTTCATCGGCATGATCGTGCTGACGTTCCCGTGGCATTTCGTCGGCCTGCTGGGCATGCCGCGACGCATGGCCTTATGACTACAGCGACCCGGAGATCGCGGCGCAGGCGCTGTCCGTGGTGATTTCGGTGGTGGGTGCGCTGATCCTGCTGGTGTCGGCGGTGCTGTTCTTTATCGTGCTGGTGAAGGCGCATCGCACGCCGCGCGCCACGATCGAAGCCTTCCGCTTCAGCCGCGCGGTGCATGAGCCGAGCAGCATTCCGGTGGCGCTGAACAGCTTTGCCCTGTGGCTCGCGCTGATGATCGGGCTCACGCTGATCAACTACGGCTATCCGATCGCGCAACTGCTCGCGCGCTCCGACACGGAAGTCCCCGCGGTGCCCATCGGAGCTGCGCGATGAGCGACGAACGCCTCTTCACTTTCCGCAATCGCTGGTTCACGGTCAGTGTGCTGGGGACGATGGGTATCGCGATCGTTGCGGCGCTGATCGGCTTTGTATGGCTGCCTTCGGTGCAGCGCGATGCGCAGTTCAGCGGCATCTGGAATGCCATCTGCAGCGCGGCGGGCGTGCCGCGAAGCTGGTACGCGGGGGGAGGCGTGGTTGTCGAGCCGGACGTGAGGCTGTCGAGCGTCGAGATGACGCCGCAATTGCTGGCGAATGTGAGCGCGAATTCCATCGGGCGTGGCGCGACGCTGGCCTTGCGCTGCACGATGTGCCATGGCGATCGCGGCATGAGCGACGCGAACTCGCCGAATCTGGCGGGGCAGTATGCGGCGGTGATCTACAAGCAACTGATCGATTTTCAGAAGGGCGCGCGCAACAACGCGGTGATGTCGCCGATGGCGATGAACCTGAGCGATCAGGACATGCGCGATCTCGCGGCGTATTACGCGAGCCTGCCGCGACCGCCGGCGCAACGCAAGGTGAGCGATGCGCGCGCGCCGGCGATCGTCGCGCACGGTGCGCCGATGAGGAACGTGGCGCCGTGCGCGGTGTGCCATGGCGGCATCGACAGCAAGGCGGGAAGTCCCTGGCTCGACGGTTTGCCGGCGGCTTATACGAAGTCGCAGTTGCTGGCGTTCGCGAGCGGGGCGCGGACCAATGATATCGATGGTGTCATGCGGAACGTGGCGCGCAATATGACTGCCGAGGAGATCGATGCGGCGGCGATGTACTACGCGCGGGAGTTGGAGGGGAGGCGTTAGCAGCGCACCCGATCGCCGCTCCGCGACAAGGGCCTTCATTGCTCCATCAGCGTGCTTTCTGTATCGTGGCCTGAACCCTGCTGCACCGGAACACGCAGCCGAAACAGGAACCCCACGATGACCCCCAGCAGCGAACCCACCACCACCGACGTATTGATCATCGGCGCCGGCCCCGTCGGCCTGTTCGCCGCCTTCGAGGCCGGGGTGATCGGCCTGACATGCCAGATCGTCGATACGCTCGGCCGGATCGGCGGGCAATGCATCGAGCTCTATCCCGACAAGCCGATCTACGACATTCCCGCCATCCCGTCCTGCACCGCGCGCGAACTCGTGGATCGCCTGCTCGAGCAGATCCGCCCGTTCGATGTGCCCATCCATCTCGACCAGCGCGTGCAGTCCGTCACCCAGCGCGAGGCCGATCATCGCTGGACCGTGACCACCGAGAACGGCATGTGCTTCGATTGCGCCGCCATCCTGATCGCCGCAGGCAACGGCGCCTTCGTCCCGCAGCGTCTCCAGGTGCCCGAAGCGGCGGCGCTCGAAGGCACGGACGTGCATTACAGCGTGTCGCGCGCGGCGGATTTCGCGGACAAGAACGTCGTGATTGCCGGCGGCGGCGATTCGGCGCTCGACTGGGCGCTTGCACTGAAGGACATCGCCCGTTCGCTGACGCTGGTGCATCGGCGCAACGGCTTCTCGGCGGCGGCGAATTCGGTAGCGGCGATGAAACGTGCCGTCGAAGCGGGCGAGATGAGTTTCGTGGTCGGCATGATCGACTCGCTCGATGCCCCGCAAGGCCAGCTGGAACGCGTGCGCGTCAAGCAAATCGAAGGGGCGACCCAACTCGCGGCGGACAAGCTCGTGGCGCTGTATGGCCTCGTGTCGGAGCTCGGCCCTATCGCGACCTGGAATCTCGATGTGCGCGGCGGCCGCATCGAAGTGGATACGTCGAACTATGAATCGTCGCGGCCAGGCATCTTCGCCGTGGGCGATATCGCCCACTATCCGAACAAGCAGAAGCTCATTCTGTCGGGCTTCCACGAGGCGTCGCTCGCGTTGCGCAAGGCCTACGCCTACGCTTATCCCGACAAGAAGCGCATGCACGTGCATTCAAGCTACGACGCGAAGCTCGCGGAACGCGTGAGCGCCGCGCACGCGGCCGATCATTCCTGAGCGACGCATGGCGGGCCGGATCATCGGCTGGCTGCTGCTGGCGATGCTGGCTGGCGCGCTGGCATTCGGCTTTGGCGTGTATTCACGGCGCATCGCGCTGCCCGAACGCTACGATCCCTTCGCGCCGCTCGACGTGCGCGCGCCGCGCGACACGTTCACGCGTTTCAAGCTATGGCGCGCGATGCACGACCCGCAGCGTTGTGACGCCGCGCTCGCGCGCTCGGGGCTCGTCTATCGACGCATGGCGGACGCAACGGGGCAGGGCGGTTGTTTGCTGAAGGACGTGGTGCGCGTCACACAGACAGAAGACGTGCGCTTCAGCGCGCCGTTTCTCGCGACCTGTCCGCTCGCGCTCGGCCTCGCGTATTTCGAGCATCAATACCTGCAGCCCGCCGCGCGCGAAACCTTCGGGAAAAGCGTGGCCCGTATCGAGCACGTGGGCAGCTATGCCTGCCGCAACGTCAATCATCAGCAGGACACGGCGTTGAGCCAGCATGCGAGCGCGAACGCCATCGACCTGACCGGCTTCGTGCTCGACGATGGCCGCCGCATCACGCTCGCCCGCTGGGACGACGCTGCTTCACCCGACGCACTCTTTCTGCGTCGGGTCCACGCGGGCGCATGCCGTTCGTTCGACACGACGCTCGGCGCCGACTACAACGCGCTGCACAAGACGCACTTTCATGTGGACATGGGGCCGTACAGCTTCTGCCGATGAAACGTCCGCTCAGCCGTGCGCGTGCGCCGGGTTGCGGCAACTCGCGTGATCGTGCGGCTGGTCGTTCCATGCCGAGCCGAGAATGATGCTGCAGAAGTTCAGCCGCCGGTAGTTCGGGTCCTTGAGCGCGAGCACATCGGCCTTGACGTTGCCGAAGGTCGATTCCGGCTTGTTGATCGTGCCCTGCGTGAAGGCATCGATGATGCCTTCCTTGAAGTTCACCTCGCGCGGATGAGCGGCCACCACGAGGCGCCGCTGATCGTCGGTGAACTGGTCGTAGGCGAGCCCGAGCACGTCCATTTCGACGCCCGCCGTGACCAACGCGACCACCGGCTTCTTGTGCTGCGGAATGCCCGGCGTGGTGTGCAGCGCGATCGCGTCCCACACCTGCTCGATATCGTTCTCACCGATGCCGTGCTGATGCAGGAACGCGCGCGCCGCATTCGCGCCATCGACTTCAAAGCGATCATGCGGGCTGCTGTAGGCCGGCGTGAGGCCCATATCGTGGAACATTGCGCCGATGTAGAGCAACTCCGCGTCGTACTTGAGCTGCTTGCGTTCGCCGGTCAACGCGCCGAACAGGAACACGCGGCGCGAGTGGTGATAGAGCAGGTCGGGCTCGGTGTCGCGCACGAGTTGCGTGGCTTCACGCGCGAGGCGGCTATCCGGGATGTTGATGCCTGCGATGATTTCGTTCATGACAGAGACTCCTTGAAAGTTGACGCGGCGGCAGATCGAAACAGGCGAGACAGTCGAAACGTGAGGAACATGAAGCCTTGCATTGCTAGAATCGCAGCAGTCGCCGCCGGGCTGGATCAGTGTGTTGCGACAGTCATCAGTCTCGGCAAAACGCGCGTCGGTCTCAATCGAAACGATGCGCCGAAGCCTGCCAAGCGCACGCTGTCTTCTGCCACGCGCGTCTCACGGACTCTTAGCCGATGCATACCGTTGCGATAGCCATCTTCCCGGGCGTGCAGGCGCTCGATGTAGCCGGTCCGCTCGATGTCTTCGCCGAAGCCAACGGCTTCGTGCCGGGCACGGAGGGCTACGCGATCACGCTGGTCGGTCCGGAGGAGGGCGTCGTGCGGGCATCGAACGGTACGCGTCTGCTGGCTGATGTCGCCTTCGACGCCGCCGGCCAACGCTACGGCACGGCGCTCGTCGCGGGTGGTCCCGCACTGCCGACAGAGCCGCCGATTCCCGCGCTGACACGCTGGCTGACCGAGGTCGCCGTACACAGCGAACGCTACGGCTCCATCTGCACCGGCGCGTTCGCGCTGGGCCATGCGGGCCTGCTCGACGAACACGACGTCACCACGCACTGGCAGGACGCACGCCGGCTCGCGGCTGCGTTTCCGCGCGCGCGGGTGGAGCTGGACCGCATCTACATGCGCGATGGCCGTCTCGTCACATCGGCGGGCGTGACGGCGGGCATCGACGTGGCGCTTGCGCTGGTCGCGGAGGATCACGGTCCGCAGGTGGCGCTCGCGGTGGCCAAACGCCTCGTGGTGTTCGCGCAGCGGCGCGGCGGGCAGTCGCAGTTCAGCCCGTACCTCAGCGCACCCGCCGACGACACCTCGCCCGTCGCGAAGGTGCAGGCGTATGTGATGGAACACATCGGCGCGCGGCTTTCAGTGGCGCAACTCGCGAGCGTGGCCGGCATGAGCGAGCGCAACTTCGCGCGCGCCTTCGTGCAGCTCGCGCAGATGACGCCGCATGAGTTCGTCGAGCGCGCACGTGTCGATGCCGCGCGCAATGCGCTCGAAAGCAGCGACACACCGCTCAAGACGGTCGCGTATGAATGCGGCTTCGGCACGGCGGATCGCATGCGGCTGGTGTTCGCGCGGCGGCTGGGTGTGTCGCCGAACGATTATCGGGCGAGCTTTCGGGCACGCTTCGCGAAATGATCCGCGCGGCTCGCCGACGTGTCACCAAGGGTTCGCTAGAATTCAGGTGAACGCGGCGCGGCCGGAAAGGCGGGCACGGCACGTGCAGCGCAGGCCGCGACATCCACCCTCGACATATCGGAACAGCGAATGACGAAACACGAAACCGCCACGCAGGATCCCTACGAACGCCGCGCGTTGCTGCTGCATCTGGGCGACGTACTGGAGGCGATGTTCTGCGTGAGCCAATGCGCCGAGGAATACGCAAGCATCGGCGATGCGCTGAAAGGCAACGACGCGCTGGCCGGCTTCACGCTACTCGGCTTCATCGATCCCGGCATGGCGCCGCGCGAATTCATCCGCCGCGCGTCCGGTGCGTTCTTTGTCTGGCCGAAGGCATTGCTCGACGAAACGCTCAATCGGCCGTTGCTCGCGAATACGGTGAAGCACGATCTGTTCGCCGGGCGCACGGAGGGCTGGAACGCCTACATGCAGGAGCGTCGCAAGGACGTGCCATGGTTCGGCGAGGATTTGCCGGACGAGGCGCACAGCGCTGCGCCGGCGCATGAAGCCGCAACGCCGGAGCCTTCGCGCTACGCCACCTGGCCCTGGCGCAACGAGTCCTGACACCGCAGTAACGCCGCTGTCCTATTGCTTTTTGCCCATGGTGCTGGAGCCGGCATCGAAACCGAGTCCATTGGGACGTTTCGCCGATTCCGCCTTGCCCGCCGATGTCTTGCCGGGCCGCGTCTTCAGCGCGTCGCTGGCGTTCGCGGCGGCGGCCGCGGGCGGCGTCGTGTTGTGCTCCTGGTAAGCAGGCGTGCTGTCGTATTGAAGCTTGTTCGGCTGCTGGGCATTCGCGACCACAGCCAGCGTACCGCCCAGCAGAATCCCCGCCATGCGTCCGAGTGCGTTGCGTGTGGGTTTCATCTGCACCTCCCTTTGTTCTGCACTTTCCTCGAATTCAGCAAGACGCGGACCTGCCCGCACAACACGATCCGTGCCGTTTGCTTGTCGATGCGCAAGCATCGCTCGCGCAAATCTCGGGACCTGCCTTTTGCTTGATGGCGGTCAAGGGCGCGGGTCTCATCCCTCGGGAAAATCCTCATTTTCAACGCGGGATAACGAAAATGAGAAAGGCATCAGGGGTGGTTGCGGGCGTGATCGCACTGTCTTGCGTCATGCTGTTTTCAATGCCAGCACGCGCCGGCGATGACACACCGGCCAACGTGCCGAGCGGCGGACTTCATGCGGGCGACCTGCTCGTGCGGCTGCGCACGATCAGCATCCAGCCGGAGGTGAAGGCGGGCGGCGCGCTGGGCACGCTCGACGCCGGCGTGAACAACGCGATCGTTCCCGAACTCGACTTCACCTACATGATCCGTGACCAGATCGGCGTGGAGCTGATCCTGGCAACGTCGCGGCATCAGGTGACGTCGAACGTGGGCGGGCTGGGCGGAGTGGGCGTCCTGCCGCCCACCTTGTTGCTGCAGTATCACTTCAATCACGCGGGCCGCGTGCGTCCGTATGTGGGCGCGGGCGTGAACTACAGCTACTTCTACAACGACAAGCTGAAGGCCGGCGCGACGCCCGTGTCGATCAAGCACAGCAGTTTCGGTCCGGCGTTGCAGGTGGGCGTCGACGTGCAGGTCGCGAAGAACCTCTTCGTCAATGCGGACCTGAAGAAGATCTGGATGCGTACGAGCGCGTCGGCGGACGGCGCGGACCTCGGTTCGCTGAAGATCGATCCGTGGGTGCTCGGCGTGGGCATCGGCATGAAGTTCTGAGGCCTGGCGCTGCCTGTCGACGTTCGTCGCCCCGCGCCTTGTCTGAAAAATGGCGGATGAAGCCGGTGCTTCTGGCGTGGACGGTTTTGCTTGCGCGGTATCCTTGGCAGCAGGCCCGGCGCAGACGCGCGCCGTCCGGATGCCGGTGCGTGCGCGCCCGGACCGGCCGGCGGCAAGCCGTCTGCAACGACTAATAACACCGCATCGGGGAACGCAAGCCAAATGAGACTTTCCACTTACGCGGGAATCGCCTTGCTCGCAGCGTCAGGCGCCGCTGCCGCGCAACAACCGCTGGCCTTGCCCGGCCGTAGTCAGAGTTCGTGGCAGCAATCGGTCGATACCGCCGCCTGCTACGCCTACGCCAACCAGAACACCAAAGTGAACATGGCGCGCGAAGCGCAAACGCCGCCGCGCGATGCGCCCCGTGAACCGCGTCCGCTCTCGCCGCCGCGTCCGCTCGAGCCGCCGTTGCCGCCGGCCGCATCGGGTGCGCTGGCGGCCTCCGCCGCGTCGTCGGCGGTGGCGGCGTCAGGTGCGACCGGTGCGTCCGCCGTCACGGTGGCGGGCGCTTCAGGCGCGCATGCCGCTTCAGCGCCGCAGGGGGCATCGGCGGCGCTGCCGGCGTCGGGCATTGCGACCGCGTCCGGCGCATCCGACGCCATTCTCAGCGGCGACATGAAGATGCCGCCCCTTCCTCCGCCCGAGCCGCCGATGGTGCGCTACTGGCGCGCCTACAGCGACTGCATGCAGAATCGCGGGTATTTCGTGCGTTGAGGTTTGCGTGTTGAGGTCCATGCGCTGAGATTCACGCGCCGGGGTTCACGCACTGCGATTCACACGCCGATATTCGCGCGCGTCCGTTGCACCGGACGCGCACAAGCACAATCCCGCTATTGCAGCAGCCCGAACACCGCGACACCCGTCGTCGTGCCGACGAAGACCTTGCCGTTCGCGATCATCGGCGTAATGAACTTGTTGCCGGCGCCCCATTGATCACGCGCGCCCGCCTGATTGCTGTTGTACAGTTCGCGCCCGAGGTTGGCCGCGTCGTACGCGTGCAGCGCACCCACCGCGCCGTTTTCGGCGGCCCACACAATGCCGTTCGCCGCGCCGTTCGCCGAGATCGCGGGCGTCGTGCCGGGATAGGGAAAGGCGGTTGCGCTGCGCGATGCCGCACTGGTCGCGAGCATTGCGTTGCTGATGGGCAGCGCCTTCAGGCTGTCATTGAGTCCGCCGTAGTAGACCACGCCGTTATAGTAAGCCGACGATCCCCAGATGCCCCCCGCAAGCGTGCCGACGAGCGTCTGCCAGTTGCCGTTTGCATTGGGGTTGTACTTGCCCATCGCGTCGCGGTCCACGACATAGATCTTGTTGTCCTTGCCCGCTCCAACCGCCAGGCGCTTCACGGTGCCGTCGCTCATCGTCTGGTCGGGCAGCAGCAGCGGTCCGCCCGAACCGAAGTCCTCGTCATTGCCTGCCTGCTGCACGTTGTTCATCGTCGCGAAGTAATCGACGACCTTCAGATCCGGCGCCAGCGACATCTTCATGAACGTGTTGGCCAGATTGCCGTCGACGGGAAAGCCCTGTGCGTTCAGCGTCGGCGTGAACGAGCCGTTGCCGGCGATGAGGTACACGTAGGTGCCGTCGGAAGCCATGCCGGAGCCCGCCATCCAGACCGAACCCTGCGCGCCGTTCGCGGTGATGTTGATGACACCGGTCTGCGCGAGCGTGTCGGCGCTGTAGGCCATGACCCAGCCGGTGTACGGGCCGGACATGCAGTGCGCGGTCCAGCCCATGTAGACGTTGCCGTTGACGAGCGTGAGCGCGACGCGTTCGGTATGCAGCGCGGGATCGAAGGTGATCACGCCGTTCACGCTGTTGCTGCCGGCGCCGGGATAAGTCGCCGCGATCTCGCGCGGGCCGCCGAACAATTCGGCGCCGGTCGCGAGGTCGATCGCATGCAGGCGATGATGCGCGCGGCCGTTGGCGTCGGAACTCATGGCGACGGCGTACAGCACGCCGCTCGGGCCGCGCGAGCGGTCGATCACCGGTGTCGACGTGATGCCGATCTCCGGCGACAAATCCTGGCAGGCGGTGGTCGTGGGCGTTTCGCCCGCGCCCAGCAGGGGGATCTGCCAGAGTTGCGCGCCGGTGTCGGCGTCGAACGCGTACAGGCTGCCGTGCTCCGTTGCCGCGTAGACCACGTTGTGCGACGCGCCGCCGATCGGCAGGCCCGTCACGTGCAGCGGCTGGGCATCGACGCGTCCGTCGGTGGCCAGCATGCGCAGCTTGCCGAACGTCGATGCATTCACGTTCGCGAGTGTGAGCTTCGTTTCCGCGAGCATCTGGCCGCTGCGGGAGAGGTCGTTGTGATGCATGAGGACATCGGTGGGAGACGAGCGCGCCGTGGTCATCCCACCGCCGGTTCCCGTATTGCTGCCGGAACCCGTGCCGCTTCCGGAGTTGGTCCCGGTGCCCGATGAGGTGCCGCTCCCGGAACTGCCAGCGCTGCCGCTGCCGCTTCCGGACGCAGACCCCGACCCGCCGCTCGATGGCGACCCACTGGACGCGGTCGATGAGTCGCCCGAACCGCCTCCGCCTCCACCGCATGCAGCGATGGCCACCGCGACGATCACTTGCAGTGACCGTCTGAGCCAGCGGGCGCGGCGCATGCGCGCCGGAGATGGATCGTGACCGGGCGAACGGGACTCGTCATTCGGCTGCTGCGCGCGCATACGAACCTCACGTGGACGGTCCCGGATGATCGTTGCGTATCGCGCGCCGGGTCAGCGCGAAGAGGGCTGGCGCTTGCCTTCGATGGCGCTTTCGCCGCGTTGGCCGAGGGGGAGATGCAAGCGTTGCCGGACTCATGGTATCGAACGGGCAAGCGAGCCGAACGACACTTTCAACGCCCAAAGCGCCAGCGGCGCGCCGCGCCGTCTGGTCGGTTCATAGGGCGAAATCGGGATGGCGGCGGGTCGTGAATCCTCAGCCGGTCCACGAAGGTCGATGCGCATGCGGCGCGGCGCGAATTCGCGTCCGGGCGCGCTGAAGGACCGGCGGCGCTGCCGGCATCGGGCATTGCCGCCGCATCCGGCGCCCGAGCTGCCGATGACCCGTTACTGGCGCGCCGACAGCGACTGCATGCAGAACCGCGGCTACATCGTGCGCTGATCTCCGCGTGCCCGGTCCGCCGGGCCCGCTTCCACGACCAGCGACCGGATGACCTCGTTTGCGCAGGCGCAGGCAGAATTCGCGCGGATCGAAGAAACAGGCGCTTACTGGATTATCCCGACGACGAAACACATTGCAGGGGCATCCTGACCGGGGTCATTCCGTTGTAAATGGCGCCATGCGTTTCGTGCGCGAATTGTTTTACAGCAGCGCTGTTCAAACGCTCCTGGCAACCAGCCGTACCCAGCGCAGTTTCGTTTCAGCCAAACTGGCCATTCGGGATTTCTCCTCCTCACCCGCCCTATCCATAAGTCACAATCAACCCGCGCCGGATTCGACCGTCTTGCAGGAGCGTGCGGTATTCAGCCGGATCCTGACCGCGCGACACCTGAATTGCCTTCATCCGTTTGGAAACAACTCTTCATCAGCGATGGAGAAAGCGTGCATTGCTGAAATCAATCCCTCATCCCCGGATCGCAACGAAATTCCTTGCGTCTGCTGGGTAAGGAGAAAAAATGCCAACTGAAGTCAAAAAAGATTCATCCAGATAAAGTTACTCATTCAACTCTATGAAATCCAATCGTTTCGCCAAAGCTGGCCTTTATTATTTTTTTACATTTCCTGTTTCGATGCTCGCTGCATGCGGCGGTGACAGTGGCGGAATTTCGTCACCAGCGGCTGCTCCTCAGATTGCATCAACCACAGAGAGTCTCGTGGCAACTCCATTCGGTATGCAGCCGACATCCAAGGTATTCGCGCTCAAGGCTGGCGAGAATCTAAGCCGTGACGGAGACACGGTTGTCAAGACTGACAAGAATGGAAATATTGTCGAACGCATGGGCAATTTGCCGGCCTCAACCAGTAAGAAGGCCCCGGTTCAAAGATCAACCACGAGCATTTCCGGCGCCGGATATCTGACTGAGTACAATGTTCCATCAACCGACGTTATCGCCTCGTTTTCGACAGACTGGGTTGTCCCGAAAGACCCGGCTCAAGCCAACAAAACCCTGTTCCTGTGGAATGGTCTGCTTTCATCTGATCGCACCACATTCATGCAGCCCGTTCTCGAATGGAATAATGGTGTCGCTGGCTGGCAGATACGCAACTGGGTGGCAATCAATGATACCTATTACTACGGAGGCGCCGAGCCGGTCAAGGCAGGCGATCAGTTGACGGGTGTCATGACGCTGCAGTCTGCTACTTCAGCTGGATACACCTACACAATATCATTTGCCGGACATTCTGAACTTGACTATACGGCGACATTCGCCAGTCCGGCCGATACATTGATAGAAGAATGGGAAGCTTACACGGACTCTCAGACAGATTTCCCCCCGCAGGATTATGCGAGAATGGGAAACATCAAATATCTTAAAGACGGAAGCAATGTGAATCAACCCGTCACCTGGTCGATCTATTCCAATGGCGCGTTATCCACTCCCTCCGGATTGAATACCGTGGTCAACAACAACGGGACAGCCAACACCTCGGTAGACTTTTATTTTCAATGAGACGGTTGGCCCAGGAGCGAGGGTGGGAATTCAGACGAAAAAAGCAGTAGGCGGCGGTACTGGCCTGCAATCCGCGACCAGGCTCGCGCGCGCCGCTGTCGTCTGTTGCTGCGCGAATGCCGGGCATCCGCTCAGCCAATCAGTCCCGCCTCACCCTGTGCGCAGCACTGCACGACGACCGCTCAACACTCGACGATCGCCTTCACCACGCCCGCCTGGGGATCGAGCAGCGAAGAAAAGCGTTCGGGCACGTCGTGCAGCGCCAGCCGGTGCGTGTTGAGCGCGTCAGTGGGCACGTCGCCGCGGCGCATCGCGGCGATCACGGTTTCGAAGTCTTCCGGTGTCGCGTTGCGGCTCGAGAGCAGCGTCGCCTCGCGCTTGTGAAACTCAGGATCGGCGAACGAGAGCCGGTCCGGCACGATCGACACCAGCACGTACTTGCCGCCATGCGCGATGAATTCGAAGCCGCGTTCCATCGCGCGCGGGTTGCCGGTGGCATCGAACACGACATCGAAGAATTCGCCGTTCGTGAGCGTCGACAATTCGTCCTTGTCCTTCTCGCCGATCTGCACGGTGGCGTCCACTTTCAGCTCGCGCTTGCAGAACGCGAGGCGGTCCGCGCGCGTATCGAGCGCGGTGACGTTGGCGCCGCGCAGCCGCGCGAAGGTGAGCGCCGCCATGCCGATCGGCCCCGTGCCGACCACCAGCACGCGCTGGCCCGGCTGGACATCGGCGCGGCGCACCGCATGCGCGCCGATCGCGAGGAATTCGACCATCGCGGCCTGATCGAGCGTGACGCCTTCCGCCTTGTGGACGAATTGCGCGGGCAGGTTCAGGTATTCGGTGAAGGCGCCGTCGCGATGCACGCCGAGCACCTGGATGTTCACGCAGCAATTGGTCTTGCCCTGACGGCAGGCAATGCACTTGCCGCAGGAGAGATAGGGCATCACGTAGACGGTGTCGCCGGCGGCGAGCCCGCTGGCAGGATCCGCTTCCTCGATCACGCCGGACAGTTCGTGGCCCATCACGCGCGGATAGGAGAGATAGGGCTGATTGCCGGTGAAGATGTGCAGGTCGGTGCCGCACACGCCGACGCGCTTCACGCGCAGCAGGACTTCGTTGGCGCCGCGTTGCGGCTTGTCGCGCTGTTCGGCCTTGAGGGTTCCGGGCGTTTCGCAGATGACGGTCAGCATGCGGATGGTCTCGATGTGTCGTTGGAGTGGGGTGCCGACAATCTAGCGACGGCCACTCATTTGGTCAAGCCAATTTACCAATCGTAAAATTGGTAAGGCCAGCGGCGCGGCTCGTTTGCCCGTATATTTTGACTCTATCGATCGATACGGACGCGTCCCCCACGCGCGTCGAAAGGACGACACGTGCAGCAGCTTCATGAATTTGTCGAACGGCATCCGCGGCTGTTCGTGCTGTCGGGCGCGGGCATCAGCACCGAGTCCGGCATTCCTTGTTACCGCGACCGCGAAGGCCAGCGCACCGGCCGCTCGCCCATCCTGCTCAAGGACTTTCTCGATTCCGATCATGCGCGCCGACGCTACTGGGCGCGCAGTCTGATCGGCTGGCCGATGGTGGAGCAGGCTCGCCCCAATGCCGCGCATCATGCGGTGCGGGCGCTTGCGGCGCGTTCGCGGGTGCATCGGCTGGTGACGCAGAACGTCGATGGCCTGCATACGCGCGCCGGCAATCCGGACGTGATCGAACTGCATGGCAACATCGGGCGCGTGCGCTGCATGGCCTGCGGCGAGCCGCACACGCGCGCGGCCGTGCAGCGCCTGCTCGAGACGTTGAACCCGGCGTTCGTGGGCCATACGGCGCCCGCCGTGCCCGATGGCGATGCGCACATCGAGGATCTCGACTTCGCCGCCTTCGAGGTGCCCGGCTGCACGCGCTGCGGCGGCATGCTGAAGCCGGATGTGGTGTTCTTCGGCGAAAGCGTGCCGCGTCCGCTTGTCGAGGACGCGGCGCGCTCGCTCGAAGGCGCCGATGCGATGCTGGTCGTCGGCTCGTCGCTGATGGTCTATTCCGGCTATCGCTTCTGCGAATGGGCCGCGAAAAGCGGCAAGCCGATCGCGGCGATCAATCTCGGCAAGACGCGCGCGGACGCGTTGCTCGCGCTGAAAGTGGAAGCGCCGTGTTCGGAAGCGCTGCAAGCGCTGATCGAACGGCTGGATGCGCGGCCGGTCGCGGGCTGAACGCGCGGGCGCGTGCTTCAAGCCCCGCGCGCGAGCGTCCTGATACCGTCGAGCAGACGCGCTGCATCCTCCATGCGCGAAAACACGGCCGGCGTCACCCGCACGACTTCGCCCGCCTCGGGCCCCGGACGCGTCACCGTGAACACGCCGAAGCGCTCGCTCAGCGCGGCCACGAGCGCATCGCAGGCCGCCTTGCCAGCGTGGCCGCGCAGCCGGAACGCGGTGATGCCCGCGCTCATCGACGGATCCCCCGGTGTCAGGATCTGCACGCCGTCGATCTCCCGCGCCGGTTCGGCCCAGGCATCGCGCAGCGCGCGCACCCGCGCTTCCTTCGCTTGCGCGCCGATCCGCTGGTGCAGCTCCAGCGCCGCCGGCACCGTGAACCACGCGGCGAAGTTGGGCGAGCCGGTGTGGACGCGCGCGCGAATGTCGTCGGCGGGCCAGCTGCGATCGCCGAGATACGGATCGATCGAAGTCACGCGACCGCGCCGCACATAAATGGCCCCGCAACCCAGCGGCGCGCCGATCCACTTGTGCAGGTTCAGCGCGGCAAAGGGCGCGTCGAGCGCGGGAACGTCGAAGTCCAGCTGGCCCCATGAATGCGCGGCATCGACGATCACATCCGCGCCCGCGCGTTCCGCCATCGCCGACAACTCGGCCACCGGAAGCACCAGTCCCGTTGCAAAGCACACATGCGAGAGCAGCACAAGGCGCGTGCGTGGATGCGCGCGCAGCGCCTGCGAGTACGCGTCCAGAACTGCTTCGCGCGTGGCGGGCTCGGGTATGACGAGACGCACCGGCGTCACGCCGCGCCGCTCGCGCAGCCATTCCATCGCGTCCTTGCCGCAGGGGTAATCGAGATCGCTGTACAGCACGGTGTCGCCGGGCGCGAGGCGGTTATAGCCGCTGATGAGCGCCAGCAGTGCTTCGGTGGCGTTGCGCGTCAGCTCGATCTCCTCGGGCGCGCAGCCCATCGCGGCCGCGACCCGGGTACGCAGGCCGTCCAGCAGCGGCGTGTAGTGCCGCCGGATCAGCAGCGTCGTCTCGCGGTTCACGCGTTCGGTCCAGTGCTCGAACATCTGCCTGACCGGTTCGGCCATGGCGCCCCAGAAGCCGTTCTCCAGGTTGATCAGTTCATCCGATTGCCGGTACAGGCCGCGCACGGCGGTCCAGTAAGACTCGTCGGCGGCGAGGTTTGAGGCAGGCGTCGGTGGAAGCGCGGCAAGCGCTGCTTCAAATTCAGGCGTACGGAAGTCGAGTAAATCGGACATAGCTCGTTATTGGACATGTTCGACGGACAGGCGCGGCTGCTCAGTATCGCCGATTTGCTGCCTCCGCCGAGGTAGACAAAGTCCAGACTTATTTACTTGTCTGATCTTAAGAGCGAAGCCTGCAGGCCGTAATCAGTACCTAGAGCGCCGCGCCCCGCATGAGGGCAAACGTTCACCGCGCCTTTCAGACCGCGCGATCCGAACCCAATGACGCCGACAGTCCCAACAAACGGACCCTGAGAGAACCCAAACCATGAACCTCAAGAACATCACGATCAAAAACAAATTGATCGCCGGATTCGGCATCCTGGCCGTGCTGGTCGTGCTGGTGGCCGGCATGTCGCTGCGGGCGCTGTCGGTGGCGACCGACGGCTTCTCGCACTACGTGAACGGCATCAACGCCCGCGCCGATGTCGCCGCGCAGGTCCGCACCGCCGTCGACCGCCGCGCCATCGCCGCCCGCAATCTGGTGCTGGTGACGAAACCCGCCGACATCGAGATCGAGAAGGAAGCCGTCACGCGCGCGCATGAAGACGTGCAGGCGCGGCTCAAGCAATTGCGCGACATGATCGCCGGCGCCGCCGACACGAGTGAGCAGGCCCGCAGCCTGGTCGCCGAGATGGTGCGCGTGGAGACGCTGTACGGGCCGGTGGCGACGGATATCGTCGGCCTGGCATTGGCGGGCAAGCACGAGGACGCGATCGTAAAGATGGACGACCAGTGCCGTCCGCTGCTCGCCCAGCTCGTCAAGGCCACCGACGACTACGCGAGCTACACCATCGCGCGCCGTCAGGAGATCGTGCGCGACTACGACGCCAACTATGTGCTCCAGCGCAACGTGCTGATTGCGCTGTGCGCGGCGGCGTCGCTGTTCGCGGGGATCGCGGGCATCGCCATCATCCGTTCGATCACGCGGCCGATCGGTACGGCGGTCGACATTGCGCAGACGGTCGCGCGCGGCGATCTGACGAGCCGCATCGTCGCCGACGCGAAGGACGAAACCGGCGACCTGCTGCGCGCGCTCGCCGAGATGAATGCCCGTCTGACCGAGACCGTCAACCAGGTGCGCGAAAGCAGCGGCGCCGTGGGCAACGCGGCGAAGGAGCTCGCGACGGGCAATACCGACCTGAGCCAGCGCACGGAGGAACAGGCTGCGTCGCTGCAGGAAACCGCGGCCAGCATGGAACAGCTCACGTCGACGGTCCGTCAGAACGCCGACAACGCCCAGCAAGCCAGTTCGCTGGCGTCGAACGCGTCGCAGATCGCGATGAAGGGCAGCGACGTGGTGGGCCGCGTCGTGGCGACGATGAACGGCATCAGCGACAGCTCGGACAAGATCGCGGAGATCACCGGGATCATCGAGGGGATCGCGTTCCAGACCAATATTCTCGCGCTCAACGCGGCGGTCGAAGCGGCGCGCGCCGGCGAGCAGGGTCGCGGCTTCGCGGTCGTGGCGAGCGAAGTGCGCAGCCTGGCACAGCGTTCGTCGAGCGCGGCGAAGGAGATCAAGGACCTGATCGCCGCTTCCGTCGACAAGGTGCGCAACGGCTCCGAACTCGCGGGTGAAGCGGGCACGACGATGGCCGAAGTCACGCAGGCGGTCGCGCGCGTGACGGACATCATGCAGGAGATCGCGGCGGCTTCGGCGGAACAGGGGCGCGGCATCGAGCAGGTCAACCAGGCCATCACCCAGATGGACGAAGTCACGCAGCAGAACGCCGCGCTGGTTGAGGAAGCCGCCGCCGCCGCGACTTCGCTGGAGGAGCAGGGACGCCGGCTCAACCAAGCCGTGGCGTTCTTTGCGGTGGAAGGCGGCGCGCCGTCGCACGCCTCTCAGGCGGTGCGCGCAACGCACGCGGTGCGGGCGCCGGCCGTCAAGCCCGCCCGGACCGTCGCGCCGGTGACGAGCACCCGTCCGGCGGTCAGCGCCGACGGCTGGAGCACCTTTTAAAGCGCCTCACACCGCACCTCAAGCGTTGACGTCGACGATCACGCGCCCGGCCACTTCACCGCGCAGCAGCCGGGCGGCGTGATCGGGTGCATCACCCAGCGCGATCGTCGCCGCGACGCTTTCCATGGTCGCCACCGGCACGTCTTCCTCGATGGCCCGCCACGCGGCGACCCGCCGCTCGCGCGGCACATAGACGCTGTCCACGCCCAGCAGCGCCACGCCGCGCAGGATGAACGGCGCGACCGACGCCGGCAGATCCATGCCTTGCGCGAGGCCGCACGCCGCCACCGCGCCGCCATAGCGCAGGCTTGCGCAGACATTGGCGAGCGTATGGCTGCCGACGCAATCCACCGCCGCCGCCCAGCGCTCCTTCTGCAAGGGCTTGCCCGGCGCGGACAGCGTGCCTCGCTCGACGATGTCCGCCGCGCCCAGTTCACGCAGCCGCGCGGCTTCCTCGGGCCGTCCCGTCGAGGCCATCACGCGATAGCCGCGCCGCGCCAGGATCGCGACCGCAAAACTGCCGACGCCGCCGTTCGCGCCCGTCACGAGCACGTCGCCGTCGGCGGGGCTCACGCCGTGCCGTTCCAGCGCCTGCACGCACAGCATGGCGGTGTAACCCGCGGTGCCGACGGCCATCGCCTGGCGCGCTGTGATGCCGGCGGGCAGGGCGATCAGATGTGCGCCCGGCACGCGCGCCTTTTGCGCGAGTCCGCCCCAATGGGTTTCGCCCGCGCCCCAGCCATTCATGACAACCGCGTCGCCGGGCTGATAGTCCGGATGCGAACTCGTCTCCACGACGCCCGCGAAGTCAATGCCCGGCACCATCGGCCAGGTGCGCACGACCGGGCCCCGGCCGGTGATCGCGAGCGCGTCCTTGTAATTGAGCGTGGAGTACTCGATGCGCACCAGCACGTCGCCTTCGCCGGATGCGGCAAGCCGGGATTCGTCGATCGACTCGACGGCAGCAAGCGTGCGGTCGTCCTGTTTTTCGAGCATGAGGGCGTTGAACATCGGCGGGCTCCGTTGGCTGGAAAAAAAGGGCGGCACGAGGCCGCCCCGTTCGTGACGCAGAGGCTGGATCAGTGATGTTCGTAGTCGGCGCGCGGCTGCGCCGTGGCCTTCACCTTGTTGTACTGGAACTCGGGAAGCGCCTTGATGGCGTCCTTGGTCGCGCCCGCGAGCACCAGCTTGCCGTCCTTGACGTCGAGTTGATCGACCGGAATGGCAACGTCGTGACGGGACACGCCGAGGAACTGGTTCGCCGCGATGATGACGAACGACACCGACTTGTCCGGCGCGACGATGATGTCGTGGATCACGCCGACGCGCTGGCCCTGGTCGTTGACGACGGGCTTGTTGAGGATGGACTTCTTGACGCTCCAGCCATTGATGATGGCCGTCGAGACCTCGACCGATACGCCGAGCGGCTGAGCGCCGGCGACCTGGGCAAACGATGCTGTGGAAGTCAGGCCAAGCGCCGACGATGCAACGAGCAGTGCCACGAGTTTCGCTTTCATTCTTCGGATCCTCAAAGGGTTGGGCCAACCGGTTCAATGGGAAATGCGCGATTCAAGCTTGCAGCGCGAGGGAAGTTTGAACGTTTCTCGTGGTTTCTGCAGAAACGGTGTCCGCCCGCGCCGCGCGCACTGCATTAGTGCGAGCGTGCTGCGGCAGCGGCGGCAGCGGCAGCGGCGGGAGGGTGGGTCAGTGCGACAGGCGCTTGAGCGCATCGCCCTTGTGAACGGCCCGCTTGCCGCTCTTGTCGCTTTCGACCTCGAAATGCGGATCGTCGGACGACGCGTTGACGGTGTGGCCGTCGAGATGAGTGCGCTCGGTGATGACGCGCACGACGTGCCCCGTCGTTTCGCCCTGCGGGGTGTTCCAGCTGACGTGGTCCTTGACCTTGAAGGCATGGCTCATGACACAGGCTCCGTTCGGATGAGGATGCCTGCGTTCGCGCAACGGCTGTGCCTGTCTCGGGAGGCGCTACAGGCGCGCGAGCGTCGCCTCGTCCGCGCGACCTTCGAAATAGCGGCGCAGCGCTTCGTCGAAGACGGCGGGATCGTCGGCGGTGCGGGCGAACAGGGTCATCGACGAATGGAATTTCAGGTCGTCCGGATGGCCGAAGATAGCCTCGACGCCGCGTCCCTTCACACCGTTCACCAAGCGTGTCAGTTCGACGAGGCGCGCGCCCAGCGCCGGATGCGCGAGGTACGCGCGGGCTTCGTCGCGCGACGAGATGGCGTAGCGCTGCGCCATTGCGCTGTGGCCCAGCCCTTCGATCTGCGGGAACACGAACCACATCCAGTGCGTGCGCTTGCGGCCGGCGGCAAGCTCGGCGCGAACGTCCTCGATGATGCCCGACTGGGCATCGACGAAACGTTGCAGGTCGTAGAGATCGCTCATGGTCGGCTCCTTATGCGACGGCGACGGCGGCGGCGATGCGCTGTCTCATCGCCGCGTCCGGAAAGTCGCCGCTGCCCGCGCGCGCGTTGTCGATCATGTATTCACGCTTGCCGGTGCCGGGAATCACGCAGGTCACGGCGGGGTTGCCCAGTACGAATTTGAGCAGAAGCTGTGCCCAGGAAGCGCAGCCGAGTTCGCGCGCGAAGTCCGGCAGCGGCCGGCCGCGCAGACTGGCCAGCAGCGAGCCCCCGCCGAACGGCTGGTTCACGATCACCGCGACGCCGCGTTCCGCTGCCAGCGGCAGCAGGCGTGCTTCGGCGTCGCGATCGTTGGCGGCGTAGTTGATCTGCACGAAGTCCACCCGCTCCGAGCGCAGCACCGCTTCCATCTGCGGAAACGCGCTGGCGGTGTAATGCGTGACGCCCACGTAGCGCACCTTGCCGGCGGCCTTCCATTCGCGCAGCGTCGCGAGCTGCGTGCGCCAGTCGAGCAGGTTGTGGATCTGCATCAGATCGATGCGATCCGTCTGCCAGTAGCGCAACGACTGCTCCATCTGCGCGATGCCTGCCGCGTGGCCTTCGGTCCACACCTTGGTCGCGATGAAGGCGCGCTCGCGCGTGTGCGCTTCGGCCAGCAACGCGCCGGCGACCTCTTCGGAGGAGCCGTACATCGGCGAGGAATCGATCACGGAGCCGTCTGCCGTGAACAGGGCGTTCAGTACGTCGGCGAGTTCGCGGCGGCGGGCGGTGTCCGTGCCGGCGTCGAAGGTGCGCCAGGTGCCGCAGCCGACTATCGGCAGTGGCTCGCCTGTCGAGGGAATCGGACGCTTGAGCATGAGTAGCGTCCCGGCGGCTTGAGTGGCGCGTCCGGCCTGCGCCGTGAGCGCCGCGGCGGCTGTCCAGCGGAGAAAGGCGCGGCGCGTGGTCATGACGGCAGCACGCGCGCCGGGATGGGGCGTGGAAAAGCCGACGATAAAGTGCATGAGGAAGCGCGCGGCATGGCGCACGACGGAGAACACGGCAAAGCCCACAGCAAAGCGGCCATTTCCTATGCTCCTGCGATAGCGTGGACGACTGCTTTCGGAAACGCCAACCCCCGAGAAAGTTCCTCGCCGCCTCAGTGTTTCCGCAATGCAGGCGCGCGTCGGAAGCCCCTGAACCGTTCGCGCCGATGTTCCTCGTCGAAGTGCGCGCGCGCCGGTTTCACGAGATCGCTGCGCGCGACGATGCCAACGAGCCGCAACGAAGCCGCGTCCGCGACCACCGGCAGACGTTCCAGCTCGTGAACGGCAAGACGCGTGGCCGCGAGACGGCACGGTTCGCCCGGCAGCGCGAAAACCGGCGCGGCATGGCCGGCGCGGCGCAATGCCTCGCCGACGCTGACGCCCGCCTCCTGCACCGACGAAGCGCCGATCAACGTGCCCAGCAGCGCCCGGTCGAGCATGCCGGCGAGCGCGCCGTCGCGCAGCACCGGATACGCCCGGTGCATCTGCTGCGCGCCGAAGTGTTTCGCGAGGACGTCGGCGAGCGGCATGCCGGCGTCGATGGTCTGGGCATCGCGCGTCATCACTTCCTCGACGTGATGCCGCTCCAGCGGGTCCACGCCATATTCGCGATAGATGTGATAGCCGCGCCGGGCAATCTTCTCGGTCATGATCGAGCGCTTCATGACGACGGTGGCGAACCCGTGCGCGACCAGCGTGGCCGCGAGCAGCGGCAGCAGCGCATTGGCGTCGTGCGTGAGGCCGAAGGCGAACACGATGGCAGTCAGCGGCGCGCCCAGCGTGGCGCCGAGCGTCGCGGCCATGCACACCAGCGGCCAGAGCGCCGCGTCGTGTCCGGGCAGGACAGCGCCGAGCGCGGTGCCAAGGCCGGCGCCGAGCATCAGCAGCGGCGCGAGCACGCCGCCCGACGTGCCCGACGCGAGCGCGATGACCCAGATGATGGCCTTCACCGCGAGGATGGAGAGCGCCACCTGGATGGCGATGTGCTGATGCAGCAGGTCGCCGATCACGTCATAGCCGACGCCGAGCGCGCGCGGCTCGATATAGCCGCCGATGCCGACGAACACCGCACCGAGCGCGGGCCACCACATCCAGTGCACGGGCAGCTTGTGGAACAGGTCTTCGAGCTTGTACAGGGACGCCGATAAGCCCGAAGCCAGCGCGCCCGACAGCAGGCCCGCGACGAGACAGGAGAGCAGCGACATCATCTGCGGCGGCGCGGTCTCCAGCGGAAACAGCGCGCCGGTGCCGAACACCGCGGCGCGCGCGAAACCCGCGACCGCGCACGCGAGCGCCACTGGCAGGAAGCTGCGCGGGCGCCATTCGAACAACAGCAGCTCGACTGCGAGCAGCACCGCCGCGACCGGCGTGCCGAACACGGCGGTCATGCCGGCGGCTGCGCCCGCGACCAGCAGCGTCTTGCGCTCGGCGGCGGTCACGTCGATGCACTGCGCGATCAACGAGCCGAGCGCGCCGCCGGTCATGATGATCGGGCCTTCGGCGCCGAACGGCCCGCCGCTGCCGATCACGATGCCCGACGACAGCGGCTTGAGAATCGCGACTTTCGGCGACATGCGGCTCTTGCCGAACAGGATCGCCTCGATGGCTTCGGGAATGCCATGGCCGCGGATCTTCTCCGAGCCGAAGCGCGCCATCAGCCCGACGATCAGCCCGCCGATCACCGGAATCCCGATGACCCAGGGACCGAGCGTGTTGAGCGCCGGCGAATGTTCCGCCACCGAGAACGTGCCGAAGAAAAACAGGTTGGTGAACAGATGAATCAGCCCGAGCAGCACGACCGCCGCGAGCGTGCTGATTGCGCCGATGACGGCGGCCAGTCCGCAGATGGTGAGCAGGCGGTCGTTGACGGAGAAGTCGCGTTTATGCTGGTCCATGAGATGAGCTCCCGATGTCCTGATGAATCAAAGATCGATTTGCGGCACGCGGAACGCGCCCTGCAGCGACTTCAGCTCCGCGCGGTGCAGCGCGGCGAGACGCGCCAGTACCTCTTCACCGCGCGCCTCCAGATGTACCTGCACCTGGCGACGGTCCGTGTCGCTTGGCGCGCGTCGCACGAGCCCGGCCGTCTCGCAGCGCGTGACCAGGGCGACCACGCCGTGATGGTGCGACTGCAGCCGTTCGGCGAGTTCGCCGACCGTCGCCCAGGCGCGGCCCGGATAGCCCTTGATGTGCAGCAGCAGCAGGTACTGCAACGGCGTGATGCCTTCGTCCTGCGCGGCGTGTTCGGAGAAGCGCTCGAAGCGCCGCATCTGATAACGAAATTCGGACAGTTGTTCGAAGTCCGGTTTGGCGAGCGTGCGTGATCGGGTCATGGAAACGGTTGGGAAAAAATGAGGTGTGTCAGGCCTGCTTGCGCTCGGCCGTGAACGACTGCTGGTAGAGACCGGCGATCAGGTCGGCTTCGGTAATCATGCCGGCGAGCCGGCCGTGCGCATCGACCACTGGAATATGGTGATGGCCGAAGTGCGCAAACATCGGCACCAGTTCGGCGATGGCGGTGTCCGAGGTCACGGTGCGGACCTCGGTCGTCATCAGGGCGGCGACGCGCAGCGCCTCCGCCGAAGGTCCGCGCACGGCCCGCGCCAGCGCGGTGCGCACGTCGTGCAGGGTTCCACCGCGCCGCACGGGCGCGAGGTCCGCGCGCGTGACGATGCCGCAGATGCGGCGCGCGGCATCGATCACCGGCAGCGCCTTCACGCGATGGCGTCCGAGCAGCGCGAGCGCCTCGAGTGCGCTCGTCTGCGGCGTCACTGAAACGACCGTGCGCGACATGATGTCCGCGCACCGGAACTCCGTGAAACGGCGCGCATAGGCCTGAAGCTGGGTTTCGCGCAGCAGGGTTTCCAGATCGTCCGGATCGACGTCGAGCAGTTCGCTGCGGCGCGCCAGCACGGCATGCAGATCCGCGCGCGTGAACGATGCGGCGTCCTGCGGCGCAGCGGTGGGTTTCGGCGCGGCATGACCGTGCGGATAGCGATGACCCGTCAGCGCATGAAACACGATGGCCGCGCCCAGCAGCGCCGCCGACTGGAGCGCTACCGGCGCGAACACGAAGCCGTAGCCGAGCGCGTGAACGGACGGCCCGCCGAGTACGGCCGTCAGCGCGACCGCGCCCGACGGCGGATGCACGCAGCGCAGCGCGAACATGGCGCAGACGGCGAGCGCGACGGCGAGGGCAGCGGCATCGACGGGATCGTGGATCAGCAGCGCACAGCTCACGCCGACCGTCGCCGACACCAGATTGCCGCCGATGATCGACCACGGTTGCGCCAGCGGGCTCGCCGGCACCGCGAACAGCAGCACGGCCGAGGCGCCCATTGGTGCGATCAGATAGGGAATGGTGGCGGCGCCGTTCGTCAGCAGATGGCCGATGCCGCCCGTCAGCGCAATGCCGATCAGCGCGCCCAGACCGCCGCGCAGACGTTCGCTCCAGCGCAGCGTGACGGGAGCGGGAAGGAAAGCATGCAGCCAGCGGAGTAAAGCGGATCGCGACACGGGTCGGGCATTCCGGAAAAGTCAGTCAGTGGGTTACACACTGTCTGGCCGGCGGAAGGTGCGAGAGCGAGCGTGCGTCGAATTCGAAAGTATATCTCAACGTGATATAAATCGTCCGTTTTCGGCGAACGTGGAGTCCGTCTGATGGCAAGTTTCAGGCACGGCTGTGTCCTGAACCTTCGATGCTTTGCACCGCGAGCCGAACTCGGATAGGGCCCGCTCGATTCTTTTTCTGCTGCGAACCGGTGTGCTCGCCTGTGTCTGTCCGCGCCGGCGCGCGCCGCGCAGAGGGACACGACCTCGACGAGATCGTGGTCGCAGAAACGGTTCGCTGACGGAAAACGAGACGAGCGTGCTGCGGTTCGGCACGCCGGCCGGCGTCCAGAATGCCGCGCAGAGGAATGTCGGGTACAACCGGCGCATGTCGAACGTGGATGACCTTGCGCATGCCTTCAGCAGTCACGTGCGGAGGGCGCGCCGATGTTCGAGGACTAGAAGCCGCGTGTCGTGATTTCCGTCGAGATCGAGCGTGGACTCGACCGTGCATCCGAAGTACAGAGAGCCTCGGTCTGAAGCGTCGATTCCCGGCGCATTCATTGACTTCACCGTTCCAGGGCAGCGGCCGGCTCAGGCAGCAATCGCTTCGCAAGATCGAGCGGGACCCGCCGCAGCGGATCATCGTCAGGATGGGACCGAGGAACGCCGCTCATTCCATCTCGCGCGCGACCCGAAAACCGTTCTGCGATTGCCGCACGCTCGCGCTGTACTTGAAGCGCGTTGCGGACTGCATGTAGCTCGCACCTTCCCGCCACGATCCGCCGCGGATCACGCGCACCGAGCAGGAGGGCTCGTCCCACGCGCGGCCATCGGCGGGAGCGCTCTTGTAGGAGCCGTGCCAGCAATCGGCCACCCACTCCCACACGCTGCCGTTCATGTCATGCAGCCCGTAGGGATTCGCCGCGAACGATCCGACCGGCGTCGGCGCATCGGCGCGGTACGGCTCGCCGCAATCCTTACAGTCGGCGTTGCCTTTCTTCATCTGATCGCCCCACCAATAGACCGTCTGCGTGCCGCCGCGCGCGGCGTATTCCCATTCGGCCTCGGTCGGCAGGCGATACGGCTTGCCGCCCACCTTGCTCAGCCATTTGACATACACCTGCGCATCATCCCAACTGACGTTGCGCATCGGCGCATTGGCGCCCGGCTCGCCCTCCGGTGCGATGCGCGTGCAGGCGCCGGCATCGGCGCAGGCGTTCCATTGCTCGACCGTCACTTCGTTCTTGCCGATCGCGTACGCATGCCCGATCGATACCTTGTGCGGCGGCTTCTCGGCGGGATCGTCGTTGTTGCTGCCCATCGTGAAGCTGCCGGGCGTGATCGCGATCAGGGCGGGGCAGGCCGGACAGTCCTTGATTTCGCCGCCCGCAGTCCTGGCGGCGGGACGGGCTGACGCGGCGGCAGCGGCGGCTGTCGCAGCAGGCGCGGGGGAAGGCGCAGGCGCAGCCGTCGATGCACTCGGACGCGGCTTTTCCGGGGCTGCGGCGGTGGTGGGCGTCGTGGGGGCGGCAGGCGTGGGTTTGGGCGCGGGCGCGGCGGGTGTGGCGGTGGCGGCCGATGGCGCCGTCGGCGGTGCAGCAGGCGCCGGTGCGCTTGGCTTCGCGCTTCCGGCCGCGTGCAATCGTTCGATGCGCGCCTTCGCGAGCGCCGCGAAACGGCCGTTCGGATAAGCCTTCAGGTAGGCCTCGTAGTCGCTTGGGAACGTGCTGTCCTTGATCGAGTCCCAGAACGCCAGTTCGTATTGCTCATTGCTGTCCTTGGGAAGAATGCCGCGCGTGCGAACGGTTTCATCCGTGGCGGAATCGGCGGCATAAGTGGCGGTTGAGGCGGCAACATGCAGGCTGTCCGATACCGCGCCGATCGCAAAGCCCTGTTCCAGCGAAGACCTGATCCATGGTTGCTGTGCCTGGTGCGTCAGCGTCGCGACCTGTGCGGCCGCCCCGTTGAACGTAGAGGCGGACACCACGCTCCGCTCGCCGAACGCATGCAGCAACGCCGCCGTATAACGGCCATTGCGCCCACTCTCGCCGGCCTCTTCGCCGGGCGCGGCCGCGTAGGCGACGAGCGTGCGCGGAGGCAGGCGCCATGCCGCCGGCGCCGTCTTTTCGAACGGCTCGGACAGACACATATCCAGCACCACGACATTCGCGCCGCCGGGTCGCGCGCGCGCCATGCGCTCGACAATCTCCCGCGCCGCCACGCCCTTGGCGACGAGCTGAGCGGGCGCGCCCGCAGGCGCATCGAGCGGCAGGAGCAACGCATCGCCGCCCACCTGAACACCGTGACCCGCGAAGTACACGAGCGCCGTGTCGCGTGGACCGAGCCGGCTGGCGAAATCGTCGATGGCGCGCCGCAGGGCGCCGGCGTTCAGATCGACGCGGCGCGTGACCTCGAAGCCCAGCGACGCGAGTGCCTTTCCGATATCGTCCGCATCGCGCGCGGCGCCGGGCAGCGGATGCCGGTCATAGCCCGCATTGCCGATGACGAGCGCGGCGCGCTGCGGCGCGAGCGGTGCTGCGGATGCGCTGGACGACGCCGCGCGTGCGGGCGCGAATGCGGCGCCGATCGTTACGAACATGCTTGCGATGAAAAGAGTTCGCCACATATTCACACCCTGTGCGTCCGGCTTCGAGTTGTAGGGCGCAGCGCCGCGTGCGCGCTTCTGCGCAAAGACTGCATGGGCGAGGTCCGCGCCCGGGGCCGGTCACGTGAAGCGAAGCGCGTTTCCGTGCCAGTGCAGCAACAACAACGATAGCACTTAGTCATACGATGCTTCATCCCCTTGAAGGAGGGCTCCGCAATGAGGCATTCGGGGCCCTGCGTGCGCACGTATCTTTTTTAAACGTTAGGGCCTAATCTAAAAAAACCGCAGACGATGTCGAGCGCTTCAAGCCTGTGCGTACCGTGCGTACGCTCGTGCAGGAAGCGATTCCCTGGCTGACCGCCATGCCCTTTCAACCCGAGAGGCGTGCATAACATGCTGAGAAGAACCGTGCTGGGCGCCCTGGCTTCCCTTGCCGCACTCGTCGCCGATTCGTCGTTTCCCGCCGCGCGTGCCCGCACGCCCGCGCCGCCCAACGCCGAGGCCTACATCATCTGGCCGCCCGACGGCGCAGTGATCAGCGGCGGCAAGCTGTGGGTGCGAATGGGCTTGCGCAACATGGGCGTGTGTCCGAAGGGCATCGACATGCCGAACGTCGGTCATCATCACTTGCTGGTCGATACCGACCTGCCGCCGCTCGACCAGGAGATTCCATCGGACCGCAATCATCTGCACTACGGCGCCGGCGAAACCGATGCGCGTCTCGAACTTCCGCCCGGCAAGCACACGCTGCAACTTCTGATGGGCGACTACAACCACGTTCCGCACGACCCGCCCGTGTACTCGAAGAAGATCACCATCACCGTGAAGGCGTGACACTTGCCGAGGGCATACGACATGAAGAAACGATCCGCTCGCGCGCCCGCTCTGTTGCTGGCGGCCACGCTTGTCACCGCGACCGCGCTCGCCGCGTCCACGGTCGCACTGGCCGGGCCGACGCCCGCGCCGGCCAATGCGTACGCGTACATCGGCTATCCGAACGACGGCCAGACCGTGCCGGCGGGCAAACCGTTCAAGGTCTGGTTCGGCTTGCGCTTCATGGGCGTCGCGCCGCGCGGCGTCAAGTTTCCGAATACGGGACATCATCATTTGTTGATCGATGTGGACTTGCCGCCGATGGATCAGGAGATTCCATCGGACCGCAATCATCTGCACTACGGCGCCGGAGAAACCGAAACCTTGATCGAGCTTCCGCCGGGCAAGCACACGCTCCAGCTCCTGATGGGCGACGACAAGCACATACCGCATAACCCGCCGGTTTATTCCAGAAAGATCACGATTTACGTCAAATGAACCGGGCGCCGCCGCGCGCGGCGCCTTCTCCGTCTTTGGCCGATGAAGCGGCGCACGTTCCGGTGCGGCGGGAGCGGTTTGTCTTGTCGATCATGAAGCATGTTGCCGAAGGACCAACAGCCGGAGTCCGAAGTGTTGGCCTCCGACCGGCAGAACAGGACGCAACGCAGCACGGTCCGTATCGATGCAAGCCATACGACACAAGGCGCAGCGATGAAAGAAGGATGCATTGACGCGGCTGGCATGACCCATGCATTTAAACGGTACGAGCCGACACCACGCTCGAACCTGCCACCCACCCAAGGGGAACCGACATGACGAAGCTCACCATCAAGGATCTTCCCGTCAGCGAAGAACTGGGCCGTGCGATGAATGCCGTAAGCGGCGGCAACGCTTCGCTTGCTTCGGGCCTCTTTCCGGGCCTGGACCTGTCGGCGTTTGCGATGTCGCTCACGCCGCAGCAGTTCATCAGCCAGAGCCAGACGACGCTGAACGAGAACGGCAGCAACATCGCCTTTGCCCAAGGCCTCGCCGCACGTTCGAACGTCGCGCCCAAACAGGATGCGAAGAACATCGCCAACTTCAATTTCGGCGTGCCGGGCGATGTGGCCTGAGCGTTTCCGGGAATGAAACAACCGTCGCAGCAGTAACGCATCAATGCATCAATGCAGGAAAGGCGGGGCACGGGGAGCTCTGCCGTAACACCGCCCGCAAGCGGGCGTCATGGCCGCGCGTCGTGTCGCAGAACACGCGCGCGCCATGTGACATAACCCGTATGGAGTCGCGGTGCGCCGTGTGATTTACTTGATTGACTGAATGACGTCACTCGCGGTCGGCGCCGCGCTTCTCACCTGTTCATCCGACCGTCGGTGCGCGTTCACCGGGAGTGAGATCGTGCAAGCCTTGTTGCCCTCGTTGCGCGTGCGCTCGGTTCGTCGCTGGTCGACGGCCGCCGGGCTGTGCGCCGCCGCGCTCCTGTCCGGTTGCATCGACGTGAAAGTGCCGACCTATCAGCGCCCCGGCACACCCGAGAAGACCGCGTTCAGCAAGATCGACGCACCCGCCGTCGCCGCGTCCGATACCATCCAGCCCGACTGGTGGAAGCAGTTCCAGGATCCGTATCTCGATTCGCTGGTGGCGAAGGCCATCAATGGCAACATCGACATCAAGGTGCTGGCGGCGCGCATCCAGGTAGCAGGCGCGCAGATCGGCGAAGCGCGCGCGGGCGCCTTGCCTTCGATGGACCTCGGCGCGGGCGCGGCCTTCGAAAAGACCACCGGCCAGAAGTTCTCGAAGACCTATAACGTTGCCACGCAAGTGAACTGGGACATCGACATCTGGGGCGCGGTGGAAAAGGGCGTGCAGGCGCAGAAGGCGGAATTCCGCGCGACGGAGGCCGATTGGCGCGCGGGTTATCTCGAACTCGTCTCGTCCGTTTCGACGACCTACTTCCAGATCCTCCAGTTCGACGACCAGATCGATCAGCAGAAGAAAACCATCGCGACCAATCAGCAGATCCTGACGATCTTCGAAGGCATGGAGAAGAACGGTCTCGTGCCGCATACGCAGGTCTTGACGCAGCGCGCCGAACTCAACCGTCTGACGCGCGATCTGCTGGAAATCAAGCGCTCGCGCGATCTCGGCGACAACGCGCTCGCGACGCTGATCGGCGTGCCGGCCGGCAATTTCAAGGTGCCCGAAGGCCAGCTCCAGAAGCGCGTGCAGGCGCCGCCGGTGCCGTCCGGGCTGCCGTCGCAACTGCTGTCGCGGCGTCCCGATCTGATCGCGGCTGAATATCGCGTGCTGGAGGCCTACGACCTCGTCGGCCAGGCGAAACTCGCGCAACTGCCGACCATCAGCCTGACGGGACGCGGCGGCACGGCGAGCTTCGCGCTCACCGATCTGCTCAAGACCTTCACGTTCAGCTTCTTGCCCAGCATCAACATCCCGCTGCTGGACCCGAGCGTGCGTGCGCGCGTGAAGACCACCGAAGCGCAGTCCACCGTTTTCGAACAACAGTATCGAAGCACGGTGATGGGCGCGTTCGAGGAAGTGGAGAACGCGCTCGTCAATCTCGATTCGCACATGAAGCAGCGTGGCGAACTTCAGCAGGAAGTGGATCAACTGACGATCGTGGCCGCGCAAATCGACGCGCAGCTGAAGGAAGGCGTGATCTCGCAGCTTCAGGTATTCGAAACTGAACGTACCTTGCTGGCCGCGCAACTGGCCTTGCTGGCGAATCATCAGCAGATCCTGTCCGATACGGTGACGCTCTACAAGGCGCTGGGCGGCGGCTGGCCGACGGTCGATGTGCAGAGCGCCAGCAAGGACGCGATGAAGTAAGCATCGTTCCGGGCCTCACGGCCGTGGCGATGTTTCATATGAAGTAATCCAGGCAGGATTGCTCATGATCGATTACACCGGTGCCGCACGATTGACTACGACGATGCGTGACTTACACTTTCAACAGCCGCCGGAACCCGCTGTCATGGCGTCCGGCGCGGCTCAACTTGTCCATGTACCCGGGGTCGACGGGCGTTCCCATAACGCGTCGGCCACAGCGGCTGGACGCAGCGTGTGACATGGACATGGCTCAAGGCTATCCCGTCGCGGAAGCGCCGCCGAGTGTCGGCGAGGCGTTCGATGTCATCCTGAGACCGCTGCCGAACCCGGAGCTCGGCAGCGACGCCGAGCATCTGACGGAAATCCGCATCGACGAGAACCTGTTTCCGATCGGCCGCGCCGAAGCGCCGTTCGACGCAAGTCCGCCCGAGGCCGTGGCGCAACTGTCGCGCCGGCACGCACGCATTTTCATCGAACACGGATTCGTCTATATCGCCGATCTCGGCAGCAAGAACGGCACTGCCGTCAATGGCACGCCCGTGCGCGAAACGCCCGCGCGCGTCCATAGCGGCGACATCGTTTCGTTCGGCAGCCGGCTGTCGTATCGGGTGCAATTTGCCACGCGCGCACGCGGCGCGGGCCAGGCTAAACCGGTTGGCGTCACGCTCGTGCCGCAACGCGACGACCTCGGCTTGCAGATCATCGAACTGGTGCAATTTCCGTTTCTCGTCAGCAAGACAGACGACAACTTCGCGCGCTTCCGCGAGCGCTATCCGCACCAGGTGAACTATGTGTCGCGGCGGCACGCGCATGTGTTCATCAAGGGCGGCGCGCCGTTCGTCGAGGATCTCGGCAGCACCAACGGCACCTTCGTCAACGGCGAACGGCTCGGCGCGTCAGCGCTCGAACTGAAGGACGGCGACAGTGTCGCGTTCGGCGGCTCGCACTTCGCGTACACGGTGCGCCTGCACGGCGACGAAGGCGAATCGACGCTCACGGAATTCGTCCTGCCGAAGCGTCCACAGGCGCAGGCAGCCCCGGAAGACGCGTTCGACAGCGACAAGACGACCTTCGTCGGCTCGGCGCATTCGTTCCTCGACATTTTCTGTGTGGATCAGGCGGCCGCCCGCGAAGACGAAATCAACGTGGATGCGCAGCCCGGCGTCGCGGAAGAAAAGCGCCCGGACACGCATCAGGCGAAACGAAGCAAGGCTGCGCTGTTTGTCGGCGAACTGCGCCGTACGCTCGCAAGCGATGACCGTCCCGCGTCGCGGCGCACGCGCATGGTGACGGCAGGCGTGCTCGCGGTGCTGGTCGCGGGCGGCGCGGCGTTGTTCTATAGCGGCGCGTCCGAGCGGCACGTCAAGTCGCTGATGGCGGACGGCGACTACAGCGCGGCGGCCGGCGCAACGGACACGTATCTGAAGACCCATCCACAGGACCAGCATGTCGCGGCGATCAACACCGAGGCCGTGCTCAAGTCGAACGTGCCGCGCTGGCTTGCTGCGCTGAAGAAAGGCGATTTCAAGGGCGCGGACGCGATCATCGCGCAGATGAGGACGCTCGGCGAACACAATGCGGACGTGCGTTCGCTGCTCGACGAACTCGCCTGGATCGGCACGCTGGAAGCGTTCGTGATGGGCCGCGGCGGCGCCGATGCGCCCATCCGCATCTATGCCGACGAACCGCGCATCGACGCGATCCTGAAGCACTGGGACGCCGATGCGTCAGGACATCAGCGCGACCTGGACCGCATCGCGGGCTATGTGCCGGAATTCCGCGAGCCCTATGGGCTGGCGCTCAGTCATCTGCGCAAACTGCAAAGCGACGACTCCGTGTATCTCTCGGCCATCGACCGCCTGGATGCGAGCATCGTGAAAAGTCTCGGACAGGACGATCTCGATGCCATCGACGCGACGCTCAAGGACTATGCGGAGAAGTATCCGCGTCTCGCGGGCCTCGATCGCGTGCGCGCCGATCTCGATGTCTTCGGCGCCGTGCGTCGCGGTCTGAACGGCACGAGCCTCGCGCCGTTGGCGGGCGCGTTGACGAGGGCGAAGTTCTCGACGCCGCCGTTCCAGGACAAGCTGCGCCAGATGAGCGCGGGTCAATTGCCGCCGCCGGCGGTGCTGACGCAGTATGCGGCCGTGGCGGACGCATGGAACCAGGGCAGGAGCGCGCAGGCAATCGACGCGCTGCAACAGTTGCCGCAGGGCGCATGGTCCGCGACCGTGCAGAAGGAGCTGGCGCACAAGAAGTCGGTGGCCGCGCAGTTCGGCGATGTGCAGAAGGCGCGCGGGACGAAGAACTATGAAGAGGCGTTGCTCTCGTTCTACGAAACCCTCGACTTCGACAGCGACGCATACTACGTGAAGACCGTCGCGCCGGAAGTGGCCTCGCTCAAGGACCGCGCGACGGCCCGCGCACAGTCGCTCATGGCGCAGGCGCAGACATCGTGGCAGCAGTACCGGACGAACGGCGGGATTGGCGGATCGCAGCGGCTGGAAGCGAACGTGTCCGACACGTTCCGCGCGCAGGCCAAGCTGCTGTCCGATGCGGAAGACGCCGCCACGCGCGGCATGCGTATCTTCAGGCAGGTCAAGGCCGATGGCGCCAGCGCGAAGTGGACCTCGCTGGCCCGGGAGATCGATACCGAAGCGGACTTGCAGCGCCGCTCGCTGCAAGACCTGCGCATGGTGCTCGAACCCGGGCTGCTGAATACCAAGCTCGGACTGATCGGCGGCCCGCAAGGCGTCATGGCCAACTCAAGCGGAGGCGCGACCAGTGAAGCGAGACGCACCCCTTAAGCCCTTGTCTGAAGCGCTCGGTGATCACGGCGTGGAAGGCATCTCGATCCTCACCGCGGAGCCGCTCAGGTTCACGCAGGCGCTGGTCTTCGCGATGGTCGCGTTGATCGGCTCCGGGCTGATCTGGTCCTTCGTCGGCCATGCGGACGTGATGGTGTCGGCGCAGGGCACGCTCGCGCCCGAATCCGAGGTGCGGCGCTTCTATGCGCCCATCGACGGAGAACTCGCCGATCTGTATATCGCGGAAGGCCAACCGGTGCGCAAGGACGATGTGATCGCGCGTCTCAACGCACGGGGCGCGATCGAGGCGGCCTCCAACGCGCTTGAAGCGCAACTGAAGCTCGATGACGCCGAACGCGAATGGAAGCAGTTCCCGGAAAAGAAGCTATTGATGGAACGGCGGATCGCGGCGCTCAAGGATCAGATGGACGTCGAGGAACATCAGCATCAGCAGCGCGTGTCCGAAGGCACGAGCAAGCTCGCGGAAGGCCAGAAGGCGCAGTTGCAGGAAGCGCGCAGCACGCTGGAGAACGCCCGCCGCGCGCGCGATGCGGCCAAGGTCGAACTCGACCGCTTCCAGCGCCTGTTCGCGTTGCCGGGCGGCGGCGGCATCGCACAGACGCAGGTGGACCAGAAGCGCAATGCGTATCTCGAAGCGGACGGCGCGTATCGCGTCGAGCAATCGCGGCTCGCGGAACTCGACTTTCGCCTGAGCCACGACTTCACGCAGGCGAAGCGCCAACTGGAAACCAGCGGCCAGGAAGCGACCAGCCTTCGGCTTCAATATGAGGCCGCGATGCGCGAGGTCGCGAGCACCGAAGACAAGTTGCGTTTGCAACTACAGACCGCGCGTCTGGTTGCGGACGCCGCCGCGCGCATCAAGTTCGAGAACATCGACAAGGACAATTTCTTGTTGATTCTCGCACCGGTGTCGGGCGTCATCACCGATGTCACGTCCACCCAGCCCGGCGACAAGATCCAGGCGAACACGCCGATAGGCGGCATTGCGCCCGCGAACGCCAAGCCGGTGCTGAAGATCGAAATCGCGGAACACGACCGCGCGTTCCTGCGCGAAGGGCAGCGCGTGAAGCTCAAGTTCAATGCGTTTCCGTATCAGCGTTACGGGGTGATCGACGGCACGCTCGCGTTCATCTCGCCTGCGACGAAGCCGAGTCCGACCAGCAAGCAACCGGTCTATGAAGGACGCGTGACGCTCGATCGCGATTATTACCAGGTGGCGGATACGCGTTATCCGCTGCGCTATGGCATGACGGCGAACGCAGAGATTGTCGTGCGCGAGCGGCGTCTGATCGACCTCGGGCTCGATCCGTTCCGCAACGTGGCGGGGTAGGTGCAGGGGCAGGCTCATCACCAGATCGACACACATCCAGACGGAGAAGAACATGACGGCGATTGTGCGTATCGACGACGAAGTGGTCGACGTCGGCGAATTTCTCAGGGCATTGAAACTGAGCGGCCAGTTCGACGGCCTCATCGAGCAACTCGTGCGCGACAAGCTGACGGTGCGCGCCGCGCGCAAGACCGGCGTGGAAGTCAGCGACGACGAAATCCAGAATCGCGCCGACCAGTTCCGCCGCATTCGCGGACTGCATCGCGCGGCGGACATGAACAATTATCTCGATGCACTGCGCGTGAGCCTCGACGAGTTCGAGGTGTTCATCACGGACTCGCTCTACCAGGAAAAGATGCTCGACCGCGTGGGCACGCCGCGCGAGGTCGAGGAATATTTCCAGTTGAATTCGCCGCGCTTCGACAGTATCGAGGTGAGTCACATTCTGCTCGATACCGAAGGCAGCGCGAAGGAGATGATCTCCTATCTGAACGACGACCCCGACAGCTTCGCCGAGATGGCGCGCGAACATTCGCTGGCCGATACGCGCGACGAAGGCGGACGCGTCGGCCGCGTGATGCGCGGGCAGTTGAAGCCGGAAATCGAGGCGAAGGTTTTCAACGCCGAAGTCGGCGATCTGCTTGGACCATTCGTTTCCGCCGACGGCACGTCATATGAAATCTTTGCGGTGACGGCCAAGTATTCCGCGCAGCTCGACGACGACGTGACCGCCGAGATCCGCCGCTTGCTGCGCGAGGAATGGATGGCGCTGCGGGCGCAGGAACATGTGATCGAAGCACGCTGAAGCCTACTGAGGCCCACTGAAGCCCACCGAGCAAGCGACACGACATGGACGCGCCATCGAGCCTCGATTCACCCGCCGAGTTCCTCTCGTCGGTGGAGATACTCTCGCCGTTTTCGCGTGAAGAGATCGACGAACTCTCCGCCCAGGCGAGCTCGCGCCGCTTCGGTTTTGGCGAGACGGTGTGCAACGCCGGCGATGCCGCCAACGGCCTTTATATCGTCAAGGCGGGCTCGGTGCGCATCTTCACCGAGGAGCACGGCAAGGAAATCAGCATGGGGGTCCGGAAGGAGCGCGAGACCTTCGCCGATATCGCGATGCTGCGCGACTACCGCCATGAATCGTCGGTGCGCTCGTCGGGCAAGACCGAGTTGCTGTTCATTCCGCGCGCGGCGATCGAAGTCGTCATCGCGAAGAATCCCGCCGCGCTCGCCTTCGTGACGAGTTATGTCGCGATCAATTCGGCGGGCGGTTTCGTCGCCAAGCTTTTCGATCTGCGCACCAAGCTCAACAAGGCCGAGCTGGAAGAGTGCGTGCGCAGCGTCGGCGTGAAGCGCGTGGCCGAAGGCAAGGAGATTCTCAAGCAGGATTCGCGCGATGACCGGCGGCTCTATGTCGTGCGGCAAGGCGAAGTGCGCATCGTGCGCGAGGAAGGCGGCCAGCAGCATGTACTCGCGACGCTCGGTCCCGGCGAGATCTTCGGCGAGAAAGCCTGCGTGATGCGCCAGGAGCAGATGGCATCGGCCATTGCGAGCACCGATACACGCCTGCTCGTGATTCCCGAGAAGACCGTGCATTTCATCATCGAGCGCAATGTGAAGCTGCGCGAGGTGCTGGAGGAGCGCATCCGCTTCACCGAGCGCGAAATGCAGCGGCAGAAGAAGATGGCCGAGCGCCGCCGCCTGCCCGCGATGCTCGACCTGCACACGCGGCCCGAAATGGGCGAACGCGTCCTCAAGCGTTTCGCGTGGGTGGAACAGGCGGAGGAGATGGATTGCGGGGCGGCGTGCCTCGCGATGATCTGCCGTCACTACGGCATCAACATGACGCTCGGCAAGCTGCGCGAACTCGCCAACGTGACGACCTCCGGCGCAACGCTCGATTCGCTCGCGCGCGCCGGGGAATCGCTCGGATTCACCGCGCGCGGCGTGCAATGCACGTTCGAGTCGCTGCGCGGCTTCGAGATGCCGTTCATCGCGCACTGGGAGGGCTATCACTACATCATCATCTACGGTGTCTCGAAGGACAACGTGTGGGTCGCGGACCCGGCGCTCGGCTTCAGGAAGATGACCGTCGGCGAGTTCGAGCGCGGCTGGAGCGGCACCTGCCTGCTCTTCACGCCGGGACAGGATCTCGCGCAGAAGGCCGTGTCGCGCTCGCCGTGGCTGCGCTTCATCGGCTATCTGAAGCCCTACAAGAAGATCCTGCTGCACCTGTTTCTCGCGACCTTCGTGATCCAGGTGCTGGGCGTGATCCCGCCGCTCATCATCCAGAACATCCTCGACGGCGTGATCGTGCATCAGAACGTCGGGCTGCTGCATGTGCTGATTGCCGGGCTCATCATCTCCAGTCTGTTCACGCAATTGATGTCCACCATCCGCGCCTATCTCGCGAACTTCATGGTGCGCAACATGGACTTCGCGATGATGTCGCAGTTCTTCAAGCACACGTTCTCGCTGCCCTTCGGCTTCTTCGCGAAGCGCAAGACCGGCGACGTGTTCGCACGCTTCCAGGAGAACCTGACCATCCGCGCGTTCCTCACGGAATCGACGGTCACGACCGTGCTGAACCTGTTGATGATCTTCATCTACTTCACGATCATGTTCCTGTACAACGTGAAGCTGACCTTGTTGCTGATCGCATTCGTGATTCCGATGACGGCGCTCACCGTGCTCGCCACGCCGCGCATCAAGCAGAACGCGCGCGAGAGCTTTTCGGCGGGCACGGACGCGCGTTCCTATCTGATGGAAGCGCTCGGCGGCGTCGAGACCGTGAAGGGCATGGGCATCGAGCGCGCGGTGCGTCTCAAGTGGGAGAAGAAGTACGCAAAGTCGCTGGAAGTGCAGTACAGGTCGCAGCGTTTCAATATCGCGGTGGGCCTGTGCAGCCAGTTGCTGAACGCGGCGACGACCATCGGCGTGCTGTGGGTGGGCGCGAACCTGGTGCTGGCGCGCGAGCTGACCATCGGCCAGCTGATTGCGTTCAATGCGTTCATGGGCAGCGTACTCGCGCCGCTGATGGGCCTCATCAACCTGTGGAGCCTGCTCAACGACGCAGGCGTCGCCATGGAACGGCTGGGCGATGTGCTCGACATCGAACCGGAGCAGAAACCCGAGGACATGCAGCAGCGCGTGATGCTGCCCGACCTGCAGGGCGACATCAGCTTCAAGGGCGTGTATTTCCGTTATGGCGACGGCGAAACACCTTATGTGCTCGAGAACATCAGCTTCGACATCAAGCCGGGCGAACTGATCGCGGTGGTCGGGCGCAGCGGTTCGGGCAAGACGACGCTCGCGAAACTGCTGGTCGGTTTCTACGGGCCGAGCGAAGGCAAGATGACCGTGGACGGCTATGACATCACTGTCGTCGACAAGGGCTTCTATCGCGCGCAGATCGGCTATGTGATGCAGAGCAACCTGCTGTTCTCAGGAACGATTGCCGACAACATCGCGAGCGGCGATGAAGCGCCGGACCGCAGGCGCATCGAGGAAGTCGCGAAGATGGCCGATGCTCATGCGTTCATCGTCAAGATGCCGCTCGGTTACGAGCAAGTGGTGGGCGAGCGCGGCGTGGGACTGTCGGGCGGACAGATTCAACGGCTGTGCATCGCGCGGGCGCTGTATCACGACCCCCGCCTGCTGGTGTTCGATGAAGCGACCTCCGCGCTCGATACGCAATCGGAGAGCAACATTCTCGGCAACATGCAGGAGATATTGAAAGGGCGCACGGCGGTCATCATCGCGCACCGGCTGTCCACCATCATGCGTGCCGACAAGATTCTCGTGCTGTACGAAGGCGGCATCGTCGAGCAGGGCAGGCACGACGAACTCGTCGCGAGAAAAGGCATGTACTACCAACTCGTGCAGAAGCAACTGAGCGCAGCATGAAAATACTCGACCAACCGGAAAGCGAAGCCAGCGCGCCGACCTCGGCGATCTCGTATGCGGGACTCATCGAGAAGATCGAGATCCTGCGCTCGACGTTGCGCTGGACCTCGCGTCTTGAACGCCCTGAAATCGAAAAGCTGCTGCGGCAGGCGAGCGCCCTGCGCGACGAAGTCATGCAGATGTCGCACAAGGAGCGCTTCGTGCAGGCCGCGGCGGCGGAGCCGAAGCGGGATCTCTCGCAGGGCGCGCGGCGCCGCGCCTTGCTGGAACGCAGCTTCATCTTTGAAGGGACGTTCGGCGACAATCCCAAGCTCCTCGAAGCGCTGGAAATCGCCGAAAAGGCCGCGCCCACGGATCTGCCGGTCCTGATCGACGGCGAGAGCGGCACCGGCAAGGAACTGATGGCGAAGGTCATCCACGCGAACGGCGGCCGCGCCGACAAGCCCTATATCTCGGTCAACTGCGGCGCGATTCCGGAAAATCTGCTGGAGTCGGAGCTGTTCGGGCATCGCAAGGGGGCGTTTACCGGCGCGACCAACGATCGCAAGGGCAAGTTCGAGAGCGCGCATACCGGCACCATCTTTCTCGATGAGATCGGCGAGTTGCCGCTCACCGGGCAGGTCAAGTTGCTGCGCGTGCTGGAGGCCCATGAGATTCAGCGCGTGGGGTCGGACGAGCCCATCGCGGTGGATACGCGCATCGTCGCGGCGACCAATCGCAACCTGCGACAGTTCTGCGAGGAAGGGCGTTTTCGCGAAGACCTTTTCTATCGTCTGAGCGTCATTCACCTGACCTTGCCCGCGTTGCGCGAACGGCGCGACGAGATTGCCTTGCTATTGCAATACTTCGGCGATGAAGCGGCGGCCACGCTCAAGCGGCGGCCGGTGCGCATGTCTCCACGGCTGCGCGATTTCCTGCGCAACTACGATTACCCCGGCAACATCCGCGAGCTGCGCAACGTGGTGTACCGGCTGACGTGCCTCGCCACGGACATGGCGGACCTCGAACATCTGCCGGTGGACATCCGGCCGAAGTCGTCGCTCACGCTGGCCATGAACGATGCCTCGGCGAACGGCAACGGCATCGTGACGGCAAGCTCGCTCGCGGAAGCGAAACGCGTGGCGAGCGATGAAGCCGAACGCGCGTTTCTCGAGCGCGGTCTCAAGGAGACCGGCGGGACGGTGGCGGAACTGGCGCGGCGCTATGAGATGAACCGGTCGCATCTGCAGATGCTGCTGAAGAAGCACGGGCTGCATTCGAAGGAGTTCCGGCTGGCGGCGCAGAAGAGTCGGGAGGCGGAGGGGTGAGATCGCGTATGAACTTCGCCCGGTCGGCGCGAGATACGGGGCGTCATCCGCATTGTCCCGGCACGCCGGGCAAACAGACACGAGGCAAGACGATATGAGCAAGAAGTCGGGAACCGACTGGAAACGCCTGGCCCGGATGACCGATAGCGACATCGATTATTCGGACGTTCCGAAACTCGACGATGCCTTCTTCGAGCAGGCCGAATTGCACGTTCCGCTCAAGCAGCCGATCACAATGAGGCTCGATGCGGATGTGACCGAATAACTTTGTCAGCGGGGAAAGCGCCATCGGACACGCATGCGTGCCTGCATGACTCACCAGAATCGCCCTCCCTTCGAGCCGTCAAACCCCCGGATTCACCTGCGTCTTGTCCGACGCCATCAGATCCTCGGCATGCGCGACCACGACCGAGATGTTGTCGCGCCCGCCGCGTGCCAACGCGATCTCCAGCAGCCTTTGCGCCGCCGTATCGCAATCGCCGGGGGCAAGCTCGCTCGCCATCTCCGCTTCGCTCACCTCGTTCGACAAACCATCACTGCATAGCAGGAAGGTGTCGCCGTCGCGCAACTCCAGCGTGTTCTCGTCGAGTTCCAGCACGTCCAGCGCGCCCACCGCGCGCGTGATCAGATGCTGCGCCGGATGGTGCAGCGCTTCCTCGGCCGTCAATTGCCCGCGCGCCTTCAGCTCTTCCACATGGCTGTGGTCGCGCGTCAGCTGCACGAGATTGCCCCGTCGCAACAAATAGATCCGGCTGTCGCCGGCCCACAGGTAGCCGCACGCGCGATCGCGCGCGATCAGCAAAACCACCGTGCTGCCGATGCGCGAGACCTGTCGCCGTGCCGCTTCCGCCCGCAGTTGCTCGTTCACGCGCAGGAGCCGGGCGCGGGCATCGGCCAGGACGTTCGTCAGGCCGCTCGCGCCTTTTACCTTCGTGAGACTCTCGATGACCATGCGGCTCGCGAGATCGCCGACCGCATGGCCGCCCATACCGTCGGCGACGGCCCACACGCCGCGCGCGGGGGCATCGAGCAGGGCATCCTCGTTGATCTGCCGCACGCAGCCGGTGTCGCTGCGGGCGGCGGAAGTCCATCGAAACTCGCTTGGGAAGGTCATGGAAACCTCCGGGACTCGGGGTGACGCGGCGGCGGGCGGGGACCGCGAACGATCGCGATCATTGTCTCCCAACATGCGCCGCAGCGAACGGCGGATGTGCACCATTCAGCCCGCGCGATTCCCGGCGACCGAGGCGGGATTGACCGTCAGCGTCGCGCCGTTGCCCGTGTTAGTGACGCTGGTGCTCTGGAACTGATTGATCATCTGGCCGACGTTCGTCGTGTTGCTGGTGACGTTGTTGGTCACCTCGTAAATGTTGTTCGTGACGTCGAAGACATTCACGGTCGCGCCGCCCACTCCGCCGCCGCCGCCCGATCCCCGATCGACATACGGCGTGATCCAGCCGTAGACCCAGGGGGCACCGCCGCCGCTGATGGCCGACATCGCCGCCTGATCGAGTTCGTGGTCGTAGGCGAGATCGGTGATGGTGAGGATGCCCATGGCGGTTCTCCGGAATGGCCTGAAGGGACGCGCGATATCAATGCAAGGGACGTGCCGGAATGCGCGCTACCGCCGCGCGAGAAATGGGTCGCCATAAAGGGCGGGCGTGAGCGCCTGTCATCGGGACAGACTCTGCTTCACGACGGCAGGCGAACAGTCGGCGCGGCGCCGACACCGTGTGCGTACTCGACTGCAACTCACCAACACCTTGTTTGGAGCGCGCTCCAATGCGCTCAAAGCGCTTCGCAGAGCGTGCGAGCAAGTGACGCGTCAGACCCGACAGACACGCCGGAAAACTGTTGGCCTTAGTCCTACAGATGCACTGCCCGGTGTGATGCGAATCAAATAAAAATACATAAAAAACAGAGACATAGAAACACTGGCAAGGAAGATGCAAAAGAGCTGGCAACCCGGCGCCAAACAAACACATGACGCCAAGCTGAACAGCCTCGGAGCCAGCCATGTCAACCCAAGAACAAATCGAAGTGAACGAAGCGCAAGCCCTCGCACGCGGCTTCGTGCTGGAAGACGAACCCGCTCTCGGCACCGAACTCGTCACGCGCCGCTCCGGCTACGACCACCACGGCATCTATGCCGGCAACGGCATGGTCATCCACTACGCGGGTTTCGCAAAGTCGCTGCATCGCGGGCCGGTCGAGGAAGTGAGCGTCGAACAGTTTGCAGCCGGCCATGAAGTCACGATTCGCCAGAACCCGGCCGCCAGGTTCGTCGGCATGGAAGCGGTGCGCCGCGCGCGCAGCCGTATCGGCGAAGACCGTTACCAACTGCTGACCAACAACTGCGAACACTTCGTCACCTGGTGCCTCGACGGCCGCGCGCGCAGCCGTCAGGTGCAGGCCTGCCTGGCGCATCCGCGTGCTGCGGTCCGCGCCGTGAGCGGACTGTGCCGTGCCTATATCGCCGCCCGACGTATCCGCCGCATGAACGCGGCGCTCGCCGCCTGATTGGCGCTCGGCGCGCCGAACGCTGAACCTTGAACCCGAGGAGACCGTCATGCAAACCGCCGCCAACTCGCTGCACTGGGCCGTCGACAAGTGGCTCGCGCCGACTTCCGCGCATCCGGCACGGGTCGTGCGCCTGTGCCGTTCGCAGGCGACCGGCGCGCGTTATGTCTGCATCGAGGCGCAGCATCCGGGCGGTCCGCTGGCGATCATCTTCTTCCGTCACGACGACGGCACCTGGAACGTGTTCCCGCCGCAAATCCGGCGTCCGTCGATGAGCGCACAGCGCCTCGCCGCCTGAAGACAACGAACAGCAACAAGAACGGACT
Source organism: Caballeronia sp. LZ065 (assembly GCF_031450975.1). Taxonomy (NCBI): domain Bacteria; kingdom Pseudomonadati; phylum Pseudomonadota; class Betaproteobacteria; order Burkholderiales; family Burkholderiaceae; genus Caballeronia; species Caballeronia sp. LZ065. Next base: position 676,228 of record NZ_JARUXV010000004.1, on the reverse strand, counting down.
GCCGGGCAGGGCCGGAGCGCGTCGGGCGGCTCCGGCTTTGACACGGCGAACCTGCTGCCGCTACTCTAGGCGCAAGCATTCCGGCCCTGCGACGACATCGCCGGGTCGCGCGGAGGCGGCCGGTCGTGGTAGCTTTGCGTCCGTGAACCAGATCGTACAATTTTGAGGTAATGCCGATGACACAGCCCGACTCCGTTTCTCCCGCCCGCGCGACGTCCGATTCCCGTCCGGACAACAATCCGCTCGGCATTGCGGGATTGGAGTTCGTCGAGTTTTCGAGCCCTGATGCACAGGGGCTCGCCGCGCTGTTCGGCCGGCTCGGCTTCGTGCCTGTGGCGCGGCATGTCAGCAAGGCCGTGACGCTGTTTCGCCAGGGCAGCATGCACTTCCTGCTGAACGCCGAGCCGGATTCGTTCGCCTCGCGCTTCGCGGAGTCGCACGGCGTGGGCATCGCCGCCATCGGTATTCGCGTGCTGGATGCGCAAGTCGCGCACGAACGCGCGCTTGAATACGGCGCGTGGGACTTCGAGGGCGAGAAGATCGGCCCGAACGAACTGGCCATTCCCGCCATCCAGGGCATCGGCGACTCGCATATTTACTTCGTGGACCACTGGCCGGGCAAGAACAGCGGCGAGACGTCCATCTACGACATCGACTTCCGGCCGATTCCGGAAGAAAGCCCCCCCGCGAACAGCACGGGCCTGCTCGACGTGGATCATTTCACGCAGACGGTGGGCGCCGGGCGCATCCAGGAATGGCTCGACTTCTACCGCGAAGTGCTGCACTTCTCGGAGATCCATCAAGTGCATCCGGACTGGCACGTCTCGCGGGACTCGGCCGTGATCGTGTCGCCGTGCGGCTCGATCCGGATTCCGGTGTATGAGGAAGGCACGTATCGCACGGACCTGATGCAGCAGTACCTGCCGGATCATGAAGGCGAGGGCGTGCAGCATATCGCGCTGGCGTCGGCGGACATCTTCGCGTCAGTCGATAACCTGATGGCGCGCGGCGTGCGTTTCCTGCAGCCGCCGCCGCGCTATTACGACGAGATCGACGAACGTCTGCCCGGCCATGGTCTCGACATCGATGCGCTGCGTTCACGCGGCATTCTCGTTGATGGCGAGATCCTCGCCGATGGCACGCCGCAGCTCTTCCTGCAGACCTTCGCCGAACGCCGGCCCGGCGACATGTTCTTCGAGATCGTCGAGCGGCGCGGCCATCACGGCTTCGGCGAGGGCAACCTGAGCGCGATCGCGAAGGCGCGCGGCTGAACCGGCATCCCTTCGCACCAGCGCTCATTGCACAACGACTGTCCCCGTCATGTGCGGATGCAGCGAGCAGAAGTACTTGTAGATGCCGGGCTTGTCGAACACGTGCGAGAAGTGCTCGCCGCTGTCGAGCGGGTCAGACTTGAAGGTCTTGCCCTCGTCCGCGACGGTATGCAGCATGTCGTCGTGATTCACCCAGGTGACCGTGGTCCCGACCGGCACCGTGATGCTCGGTTGGTTGAACGCGAAGTTGTCGATGGAAATGCTCGGCGCAGCCGCTATCGCGACTTGTTGCGCGGGCGCTTGCATCGGCTTCTGCGCGGGTTCTGCGGCACAGGCTGTCGGCACCATGCCGATCACGCCCTTCACGACCAGCGCGAAGGCCGCCTTACGCAGGAACTTGCCGGCGAGCGGCCGGAGCGTGGCCGGCGAAACATAGGGCGAAACATAGTTCGCGAGCGTCGTGGCGATCATGACTGCCCCCCCGCGAGCGACGTATCCGTAACCGCGAGCTGGGTTCGTCCGGCGACGTGGGTGACTTCACGCAGGCCGAGCATGCTGCGCAATTGATCCGATGGCACCTTCATCGGTCCGGGGCCGGACGGCGCGCCGGGCGCGGGTTGCGGAAAGGCGGTGGACATCGCCGAATAGAAACGCATCTCTCCCTCCACCTTCTGCGCGACCTGATGCACGTGCCCGTTCAGCACGGTCACCGAGCCGAAGCGCTTGAGCAGCGCGAGCGCCTGTGCGCTGTCGTCGGTGCCCCAGCCCCATTCCGGATAGAGCGCCCACAGCGGAATGTGCGCGAACACGACGATGGGCGTGCTGCTCGACTTGCCTTGCAAATCGGCCTTGAGCCAGGCGAGTTGCGCATCGCCGAGAAAGCCGAGGCCGCCGCCCTTCAGGTCGATCACATTGGTCAGTCCGATGAAATGCACGCCGCCCTGGTCGAAGCTGTACCAGTGCCGGTTGCTGCCACGGCCGTATTGCGCCGAGAAGCGGTCGAAGAACGGGTTGCCGTCTTCGACCAGCACGTCATGTTCGCCGGGCACGTAGTGCACGTCCATGCCGGCGGCGCCGATGATCTGCGTCGCCGTATCGAACTGCGCAGGCTTCGACAGATGCGTGATGTCGCCGGTATGGATCATGAAGGCAGGGCGCTTCTTCATTGCGCTTACACGCTTCACGGCTTCCTCGAGCGTGCTGGTCGGCTCGGTGTTCGGATCCTTGTTGAAGCCGATGTGGCTGTCGCTGATCTGCACGAAACTGAAGCCGCTGGTCGTCTCGGCTGCTTGCGCTGAAGAGATCAGGCGCGAGACCGGCACGCCGCCGCTCACGGTCCAGATCACCCCGGCACCCGCCCATGCCATGCACGACAGGGCGGTGCGGCGGCGCTTGCCGTGGTCGTCGAGTTCTTCGTGTTGTTGCTGTTCCTGAGTGAGGGTATCCGTTTTCATGGCGGGTTCCTTGGTGTCGATGTGGGTCGTGGTTCCTGGGGTCAGTGCGCTTCCCTTGACGGAATCGCGTGCCCCTGGCGGCCCGGTGCAGGGGACGAGGCCTGAGCGTGGCGCCCGGTGTGCGGACGTTGCTGCGGCTTCCGTCCATCGAACCGGCGTGGATGGCCCGTTATTCCCGCTTTATTTTTTTGGGAACCGGGAAGGTGACGGGAATAAAACCCGGGCGGCATGCGTAACGGTGAGGGAGGGCGCGGGAGCAGTCGTACCGCGCTGCCTGGGGCAGTTTCCCGAACGTGGCAGGCGAAAGGAGACCGCGCGATGTGGCAAGGCAGGTCGAGACAGGACAAGGCCGGACGCGGCGAGCACGCGGACCCGCAGGCTGCGGTGGCGATGCGCGCGCGTTTCGAGGCGACGGTGATGCCGCATCTGGATGCGGCCTACAACCTCGCGCGCTGGTTATCCGGCAATGCGAGCGACGCCGACGACGTGGTGCAGGAAGCGTATCTCCGCGCCTTCCGTTTTTTCGGCGGATTCGATGGCGGCGCCGAGGCGAACGCGCGTGCGTGGCTGCTGGCGATCGTGCGCAATACCTGGTTCACGGAGTGGCGTCGCCGGGTGCAGACGGCTGACGCAACGCCTTACGACGAAGAACTGGGCGGCGACGAAGCGTTGCCGGGATGGTCGGAGGAAGGGGGCGCCGATCCCGAGACCCTGGCCGTGCGCCGCGACGAGATTCATCTGGTGCACCGCGCGCTGGAGGTGCTGCCGGTGGCCTTTCGCGAAGTGCTGGTGTTACGGGAACTGGAAGACATGAGTTACAAGGAAGTCGCATCCGTGACGGGCGTGCCGATCGGCACGGTGATGTCGCGCCTTGCGCGCGGCCGCAAGATGCTGGCGGGGGCGGTACGCGCGGCGCAAGGTGGGCAAGACCGGCCGAGCGTGCGGCTCGTGCGCCGGACCGGACCGGGTCAATCGGAGGAGTCGGGCAATGGAAAATAACGACACCGCCTCGCTGGATACGAGGCTCGCCGACGGTTCGCTCTATCAGCGCGCGCCGGTCCACTTGCGAACGCAGGTGCTGGCGCGGGTGCGGGAAGAGGCGTGGGAACAAGAGCGAGAGCGCGCGCCTGTGCGCTGGGCGAGTCGGGGCTGGTTCGGCAACGCGTTCGCCGAACCCTGGCCGTTTTTTGGTGGCGCGTTCGCCGGCGCGACGCTCTCGGCGCTCGTGCTCGGCGCGATGCTGTGGTTCCAGGCGCTGCCGCTGGTGACGGGCGTCGCGACCGGATCGCCGATGGCGCAGGAGATCGTATCGAGCCATGTGCGCGCATTGATGTCGGACCGTCCCATCGATGTGCTGTCCAGCGACAAGCACACCGTGAAGCCGTGGTTCAACGGCCGCATCGACTATGCGCCGCCGGTGATCGATCCGGCCGGACCGGGATTCGCGCTGGTCGGCGGCAGGCTGGATTACATCGATCATCGTCCGGTGGCGGTGGTGGTGTACCGGTATCTGAAGCATCCGATCGACGTGTACGTGTTCCCGGAGCACAAGGGCGATGGCAAGAGCAAGACGGCCGACAAGGACTTCACGCCGGTCGTCACGCAGTCCGACGATGGCTATGCGCTGGCACGCTGGAATCACGACGGGATGACGTTCTGGGCGGTGACGGATGCGTCGGGCGGGGTGTTGAGGCAGTTTGTCCACGCGATCGAGACGGGCGCGCCGCGTTGATTCAAGGCGGCGATGGTGTCACAAGGGTGCAAGGTTGCGCGCGGTGTTCTTCGGGATGCCGCGCGTTTTTTTTTAATGGGCTCGGACAAAAACCGTGGGGTACAGGCCGATGCGCAGAGACCGGATGGAAGCCGGACTTCTGCGGTCTCGGTGCGGAGGTCCGTTTTCCTGCGATCAACGGACGGACGCAATGCGAGTGGCGAGGACTTGAAGCCATTCCTCGGGTCGGCATTGAGTCCGATTCACGAGATCAGGTTATCCGGCAGCGGTCTTCACTCTCAGGCGAAGAGAATCGCAAATCACCAGCGAACCTTCCACATTCCTCCGCCCGTACATGCCCCGCAATGCTGAATGTTTTTCCAGTCGCCTCTCCCCACCAGTTTTTCAACTCCCTTCTTCGCTTTTTCTGCCTTCGAGGCACTTTGCCAACTCGTGTGACCACAGCCACTCACCTCGATGAGCACATCGTAGGCCGGTTTGCTGTGAGCCTTTTTGTAATAGCGTATGTCGCCGCTCTTCGGCTCCGTGGGCCCATCCGCCACGGCCGGATGGGCATCAGGACCCGCGCCCTTGATCTGCTCCAGAGCGCTTTCCGCTGCTTCAGCACGACTGCTCAGAACGGCGATATCGATCTTTGCCTGGGCGAGATCGGCTTTGAGTTGCTCGTTATCGACGAGATACATCTTCGCAATTTCCAGTTCCTCGGAATTTGCGGTGGCGCGTTCTTCGAGCTCGGTCAATCTCGACCGGGCAGCATCACTCTTGATCTGCCGGATTTCAATCGGCGCTACAACGGTCAATGCCGCAACCGACATGACTTTGCGACGCAAGGTCGTACGGAAGCGCAAGGCTCCCTTGCCATCGTGGTCACTGGACAAAAGCGCGGATGCGGTCCAGACGCTTCCGGAGAACTGAGCCGCGGCCGAACCGCCAGTCACTATCGGCCAGTAGAGCCGCACAGCGCCGAGATAGCACGAATTCTCCTTGCCCATTTCTTCCGTGAGCATCCAGGAGGCTTCGTCATCGATAGTGACTACATGCGCCAATCCAGCGAGATCGTAGGCAAGCTCTTGGTCGAACCAGGGCCACAAGATTTCGCCATCGTTCTTGGAAACCACGACGATTGGCATGCGCCGCTCGCTGGAGCGCAGATGATCGAGCAGCGTCGTTGCTCCATCTTCGCCAATAAGTGAAGTACTTTTCCCAACAGGTATTCTGTTTCCATTCATCGTCCAAGCGACGTCAAGTGCGAGCAATTGCCTGACCACTGCCGGACATCGGGGATCAATGGGCACCGGTGCAATCATGCTGACCGTATTGGTGACGGAGAGCGTCACATGCACGGAGACATCGGCTGGCGAGCGGGTGACCGAGAGCGTCGTGGTAAAGACCTGCCCCGCCTTGGAGAATTCGTCCAGCCTGATTTCTTCCAGATCACCCCTGTCCGCGACCGTATGTGACCTGTTGAATTTTCCTTGACCATTTGCGGTTAAGGAATTGAAGGATCCTTCATTGCGAGCAGGGTCGCTCACTCCCTTGTCGGACAACCATCGCAGGATAACCTCTGCGACATCATCTTCTAGTTTCCCGGCAGTATTAAAGGAAAGACCGCGAGCTTCGAGGAGATACGCAGCAATATGTTGCATAGGGAACGAATGGCGTCAGCTTGAAAGGGTAGGCACAACCGAATCGACATATCAATGTGCCGATGAAGAATAAACAATACCTACCGTTAACGACTATCGTCCCCTTTTCTTTACGCCTGCTTCTCTCAGCCTGTTTGACCCTCCGATCTCCGGTACCCGTTCTGATTCATCGAAGCGCATCCTTCGGCCGTCGATCGCAGGGTGCAAATACGGTTCATCACCTGCGCAACCTTCCATGATTCCTGGACGCAGGCAACGAAGCGGCCCCTGAATGGATCGCCGGGAAGCATCCTCAGGTCTGCAAGGCCATGCCATAAATCGGCCATATCAGCGCCTCTGGAGCGTCTCAACGTGTCGCCGTCCATCAGCGTTCTAGTCGTCAGCGTCTCGCCTGATCTCGCGGCCGAACTGATTGCCGAGGCCGTCGCACTGCCACTTCACTATGCGCATCTAATGTCATGGCTAAATACAAATGTCCGATGTCTGGCTCATTAGAAATGTCAGGGTTTAAGATTTGCCAATCTCTTTAGATCATTATCTCCCCACCGCGG
>NZ_JARUXV010000004.1:610964-669474 GCF_031450975.1 Caballeronia sp. LZ065 | reverse complement strand
TGGCGACAATGCATGAAGCCTTCCTCAAACTCGCTGCCTGCATGATCTGCTGGAATACTCTTCAACGATCTGCTCAGGCATTTTGAAACCACCTCTTAAAACGAAACGGAAGAATCTGATGGAAAGCCGAAGGACCCTGACCGGATGGAGATCGGCCAATCGTTTGCGGGAAGCGCTGCCGTTGGACAAATGAAAGATTCGTTCCGCCTGCGTTCGCAGGCACTCACAAGCGGGGTTACGTGTTTTTTGACACTTGAGTAGATTGACTCATGTCCCTGTCCATTCAAGCGAGCGAGGTGAGCGATGGACTCCACCCCAGTCGAATATCGAGGTTGTGAGCTTTCCGCGATCGTGCGGCATTTGTCCGGCGAATTCGTCGCGACGCTGCTGATCGAGCGTCCTGGCGGCACGCGCCGGGCGATCGGGCCGTTCCGTTCCTTCCCGACGGCGCAGGCTGCCGAGAACTACGCCATCCAGTACGGCAAGGCCGAACTCGACGGGCGGCTGGCGGAGCGCGGGCCGCGCGTTGCATTGGCCGAGCGCTAACAGGCGAACAGGCGAACAGGCGCTCGCCGCGAAGTGAGCGCCTGCAGTGTGCTTCTACGCGGCGCGAGTCCGCGCGGACTGCATCACACCTCACCCGCCGCCAGTCTGCGCAGCATGCGTACGCGCGGCGCCACGGCGGCCTGCAGCGCAGGCTCCGGTTCAGGCGTCAGATTCCACGCGATGCTGCCGGCGCGCACGCGCCGCGTCTTCGGTTTGACCTGCTGTCGGCGGCGCACGAGTGAGCGCACCGCGCGAGCGAGAGCGAGATCGATTGCGCCGCGCCAGTCCCGGGCAATCGAGGTCGCCACGACCTTGTTTTCCCGGCTGACCTGCACTTCCACCTGACAGCGCTTGTCCAGGCCGCCGCGCGGCCCATTGATGTCCGACAGGCTGACCGTCGCCTTGGAAATGAGCCACGCCAGACGCCGGAAAACGAATTCGCTGCGGGATTTCGCCAGTTCGTGCATCGTGATGGCCTCGGGGTCGCGGGACTTGAACAGGACTTTCATGAATGCCTCCTTGGTGAACGTGAGGCTCAGATTAGGGGGCGGCGGCGCATCGAAAAAGCAGTGTGACTAGAACGAAGACTTCGAAAAAACCGAAGTTAGCCGAGCGCGCTGGCGAGTACCTGTTGCGTCAACGGATGATGGCGACCGCGCCTCGAGACGATGGCATGCACCTCTTCCTTCACGTCGGGCGAGCGGCCGAGCCAGCGCAGACCGCGCAGCAAGGGCGCGTCGCCGGCGCCGAATTCGGCGAGCGGAAACACGCCGAGCCCGCGCGCGCCGAATACCGCCATCAGTGCGCTGTCCTCGAATTCGCCGACGATGCGAGGCGCGATCGCCTGCGTTTCCAGCCACCGATCCAGCCGCGCGCGCAGCGACGAGTGACCGGTGGGCAAAAGCATCGGCAGGGTAGCAAGACTGGCCGGGAAGCGGTCGATGGCGCTCTTGCGGACGATCGACGCAGGCCCATACCAATCCACCGGCGACGCGATGAGCCGCTCGCTCGTCAGCCGCAGGTTCTGGTTATGCGGCGCGGGATGACTCGACAGAACGAGATCGAGCCGATGCAGCGCCAGTTCGCCGAGCAGTTCGTCGGTCTCGCCTTCATGACACAGCAGCCGCAGCGACGGATTATCGAGCACCGGCGCAAGCAACGCATGCGCGGCGAGCTTCGAGATGCCATCCGACAAGCCGACTGCAAGCCGTGCCAGTGTACCGCTCGCCGCTTCACGCACCTCGTCCTGAATCAGTTGACCGAGCTGGAAGATTTCCTCGGCGCGGGCGAACGCGGCCTGGCCCGCTTCGGTCATGGTGACGCCGCGTCCCGCCGGTTTGAGCAGTTGATGCCCGAGCGACTTTTCCAGCTCGCGCACTTGCGCACTGATGGTCTGCACGGCCATGTCGAGCCGCTCGGCGGCGCGCGCGAAACCACCTTCCTTGACGACGACCCAGTAATAGTGCAAGTGACGATAGTTGAGCATGCGGATATCCCCCGGCGGTGATCGCGTCAAATCCAGCTTCGGAAAAACCGAAGTACTGTTTCGATTATCGCTGATTTTTCCGTCGGGACGGACTGTGGATGATTGCAGCATTCCTCAGCTGACACACATCCAGAAAAAATTCATGGAATATCTTCTTGCCCTCGCCACCGATCCCGCCGTCTGGGCCGCACTCGTCACGTTGATCGTGATGGAAGTGGTGCTCGGGATCGACAATCTCGTGTTCATTTCAATCCTCAGCAACAAACTTCCCGTCGAGCAACGCGCGCGCACGCAGCGCATCGGCATCATGCTCGCACTCGTGATGCGTCTTGCGCTGCTGGGTACGGTTGCGTGGATCGCGCGTCTCACCGCACCGGTGTTTTCGGTGTTCGATCATGCCTTCTCCTGGCGCGACCTGATCCTGCTGGCGGGTGGCCTGTTTCTCGTGTGGAAGGCGACCAAGGAGATGCATCATCACGTGGGGAAGGGCGCGCACGATGCCCCGGGCGTCGCGTCGAGTATCGGCACGATGACCGTCTGGTCCGCGATTGGCCAGATCCTGCTGCTCGACCTCGTGTTCTCCGTCGACAGCATCATTACGGCGGTCGGCATGACCGAGCATCTGCCAATCATGTTCATCGCCGTCATCTTCGCGGTCGCGACCATGCTGTTTGCAGCGCAACCGCTGTCGCGCTTCATCGAACGCAATCCGACGGTCGTGACACTGGCGCTGTCGTTCCTGCTCGTGATCGCGATGACGCTGATTGCCGAAGGGTTCGGCACCCACGTGCCCAAGGGTTACATCTACGCCGCGATGGGCTTCGCGGGCTTCGTCGAAGCCTTGAATCTGCTGGCGCGCAGAAAGAAAACAGCGCGCGATGGGCGCAAGATCGCGCCCGTGTTTCCCGAACCGGACGCGCGCGCGGTCGAATGAAGCACTTGCACCATAACATTCAGAACACCGCAATCGTGTGCGTTATGTCGGAGGAACCACCTTTCGTGCGAACGGCAAGGGCAATCCCGCTTGCCAAGCGCGCGCCGAGTGACTACGTTATGCCCTAATCGGGTCCGCTTGGAATTTCGTTTCCCGAAATAATCAGAGGAGTCGTGTCGCCGTGACGCTGGAGGTCAAACGCGTTCGAGGCGCGGCGACACCGATAAAAAGGAAACAGGCATGGCGCCGCATTGGGAGAAACCTGTTCCCCGCGAAGTGTTTGGCGAAGCGGCCCGCCAGACGCTTGCATCCGGGATCCGGCTCGATCCCTATCTCGTGTGGGCAACCCTCGGCCGGCGCGAGAATCCCGCCGGCGGATCGGGCGGACGCATGCCGATTGCGCTCGAACTGAAGCGGGGCGGCGTCACCGCGCGGCAACTCGCGCACGAGATCGATCGGCATGGCTGGCAGGACTGGATCTGGATGTCCGCGCTGTATCGCGATCCTCCGGACAGGCTCGAAAGCACGCGCTTCTGCACCGCCCACGTCACGCGCGAGTTCTTCACACGGCTCGGAACCGATCTTTCCGGAAAAATCGAACGGCTGACTGGAATGGTGACGCTCCCGCCGGCGCACGGTGTGCGTCCGCACGGCAGGGCCGCGCTGAGCCCCGTGCCCGCCTGCGCTTTTCCGGCGCGAATGATCGTGGGCGTGTGCGAAGAAGAGCTTTCATTTTTTCATCGGCGTCACGCGCAGCATTCGTTCGGCACGGACACACGCTTTCATTGCTTCTGGAACCAGAACGATGCAATGAACAGCGCACGCGGCCTCGGGTACGGCGGTGAACTGTTGAAGAACCGGATGAACGCGCTATTGAGCGACGCATCGCCCGCGTCGAGTCAGGCGCTTGCGCATCGTCCGGGTCTGCCCGCCGGCCCTGAAGAACGCCCGCCGATGATTGGTGTACAGCTTCGCCACGTAACGCGCGATCGCACGCTGCGCGGCGGAGTCGGGCCGAGTCCGGATGCGAGCCTGCTCGACGCGGTCCGCTATGTGGCACAGCGGGCGCACGATATTGGCGGACCGCGCAGCCATCCGCTCGTCAGCATGAACGCCGGCGACGTCGCCTGGCAGCAGGACGGCAGTTCGCTGATCGAAGGCGCGCTCGACGAGCTGATGGACATCGGCGCGTGCTCCATCATTCTTCCGTCCGGTACGGACAATTGGGCGCCGTGCCGCGATACCCGAACAATCATCACGCAGGCTGTGTTGCAGTGGCCGGTGCCCGCCGGTTGCGCGACGCCTGGCTTTGCGGAGATCTGGCTCGACGGCGCCGGCGCAGAGCCGGACATCGACATTCAGGTGGTCACGCCGGGCGGCGTCGGCAGTGCGTGGCTGGCACGCGGTGAAATCGGCGTCTGCATGCAGGGCGCGGACAGGCTGTGCAGCGTCGTGCATCTCGGCCGGGGCGCGCGGGGCGCTCGGCCGATGATCCTCGTCGCCGTTCAACCCACGGCGCACAGGGCGCCGCCCGGGAGATGGATCATCCGCTTGCGCAACAACGCGCGCACGGCGGTCACGGCTTTCGCCTGGATGTCGGGCGATGAAGCGCCGGAAGACCTGCCGCTCGCCGCGCCCGTTCATTCCCGCGACGGCGGCGACTGATCACGTACCGCGCGAATGCAACGCGATGATCTCTTGCAGATCGAGGTCGCGTTCGAGCGAATGCAGCAGTTCGTCATGAATTTGCCCGGCGCGATGCATTTTCAGCAACTCGACGCGCCCTGCGGCGATGGCCGCGAGCACGACACCGTAGTGCGCATGACGCGCCTCGGTCGGGAAGTCCTCTTCGTTCTGGAAGCGCGACGACAAATCCGCGCGATAGGTGTACTGCTCGAGCAGCCGCGGGTGAATGACCTCGCCGTTCGCGTCCCTGACGAGCGGCTGAATGGCGGCCAGTTGCGCGGTTTCCATCCGCGCCCACGCCTGCGGCTCGCTCAGATGCCGCGCCGAGCGCTCGTGTCCCGCCGCGAGCGCGAGCCACTTGATCAGCGGACCGATCGTCGCGCCTTGCAACAGCACCGTGACGAGGATGACCGCGAAGCCCGCGAACAGAATGAGGTCGCGGCCCGGCATCTCTTCGGGTAGCGAGAGCGCGACCGCGAGCGTCACGACGCCGCGCATGCCCGCCCAGCTGACCACGGTGGCCGCACGCCAGTCGGGCTTCATGGCGCGCGCGTCTTCGGCATCCGCGCCCGAATTCGCATGCTGGCGACCCCTGAGCGTCCACACGATGCCTTTCAGTCCCTCGACCCCGAACACCCACACGAAGCGCGACACGATCACGACGCCGATCACCGCGGCCGTCGCAGGCCCGAGCAGCGCGAAGGCATCGCCGACGCCGCCGAGACGCAGCGCGATGCCACGCAGCGACAGCCCGATCAGCACGAACACGAGCGCTTCCAGCACGAACACGACGACCTGCCAGAAGGCCGTGCCGCGCATGCGCTGCGCGGCCGAAAACACTTCGTGCTGATGCCAGCCGACCATCATGCCGCAGGTGACCGTGGCGATCACGCTGGACACGCCGAGCATCTCGCCCGCCATATAGCTGACCCACGCGGTGAGCATCGAGGTGGTGATGACGAGATAGTCATCGGCGAGCGCGCGCATCAGCTTCACGGCGATGTACCCCGCCACGATGCCGACCACCACGCCGCCGATCGCGAGCCCCGCGAAGCTGGCGACGGCGCGCGGCGCGCTGAACACGCCGCTCATCGCCGCGACGAGGGCGAAGCGGAACAGCACGAGGCCGGCTGCGTCGTTGAGCAGGCTCTCGCCTTCGAGCAGCACCATCAGGCGTCGCGGCAACGCGACCCGTTCGAGCACGGCCTTGGCGGCGACGGCATCGGGCGGCGAAACGACCGCGCCCAGCGCGAAGCAGGCGGCCCATGGCAGCGAAGGCACGACGAGATGCACGGCCACGCCGACCACGAACGTGGTGAACGCGACGGCGCCGATGGCCAGCAGCAGAATGCCGCTCAGGTTGCGCTTGAAGTCGTCCCATACGAAGAAATACGCGCCGTACATGAGCAGCGGCGGCAGGAACACGACGAGCACGAGTTCGGGATCGAGTTCGAACTTCGGCAATCCCGGCACGAAGGCCATGGCGACGCCGCCGATCAGCAGCGCGGCGGCGGGCGGCAGCCGCAGCCTGCGCGCGAGGACTTCGAGCGCGATGATCGCGATCAATGAGATGAGCACCAGATTGAAGGCCGTGACGGCGTGCATGAATGTCCCTCAGGTCAGGTTTTTTGATCGATCCGTGCTGCAATGCGCGGCGGGCCACGCGGCCTTGGCGGGCGGCGCTGCTAACATCGGTGCGGGGCCGGCCCGCGAGCCGGGGACATCGTATCCGATCAGGAGGAACAATGAGGCGAAAGTCGTCAGGCTTTGCCGTGGCAGCGGTGCTGATAGGCGTGGCTGTGGCGGCGGTGGTCTATATCGCGAGCATCGGCCATTCGCGTACCGCGGAGGCGCCGGTGCCGACGGCCACGTCGCTGGCCGCACAGGACGGCGCGGCGAGTGGCCCGGTGTTCGGCAGCGCGCCAGCGGAAGCCGCCACAGCGACTTCCGAGCAAGCCGCCGCGCGCTGAGCTGTCCAGCCTTTGTCGCGCCGACAGCCTTGCTGGCGCGCGCAACAGGAATATGACTTGCTCCGTTCCGACGACGCCAACCACGGCTCGCCGGGAGCACATCGTCATGAGACATCAACCCCAGCAGGTTCCGCCGGTCGCGTTGCCTGTCGATGGGCGCGGCATGATCGGCAACATGAAGACGGCCGCGCTGGTCTCGCTGCGCGGCGCGCTCGACTTCATGTGCTTTCCCCGTATCGACTCACCGACGCTGTTCGCCGCGCTGCTCGACGGCGAGCGCGGCGGTTCGTTCGCGATTACGCCGCGCGCGCAGCATGCCAACGTCAAGCAGATGTATCTGCCCGAGACCAACGTGCTGCTCACGCGCTTCATGACGGGCGATGGCGTCTGTGAACTGCTCGACCTGATGCCGGTGGCCGCCGATACCCCGCGCGCCGATCAGGCGCCGAACTGCGTGCTGCGCATTGTCCGGCTCGTGTATGGCCGCATGACGCTGGACGTGAACTGCGATCCGCGCTTCGACTATGCGCGCGCGGAGCATGAGGCGCGCGCGGTGCAGCGGGGCGTCGAATTCGTTCCCGCCGACGGCTCGCCCGCCGTGCAACTGCTTGCCAATGTGCCGCTGTCGCTCGACGGCGCGCGCGCCTGCGCGACGCTCGAACTCGCGGAAGGCGACTGCGCGTGCTTTGCCTTCGGCTTGCCGGAAGGTCTCGCGGATATCCAGGCCGAACACGATGCGGTGCTGGCGGCGACGATCGACTATTGGAAGACCTGGTCGGCACGATCGACGTATCGCGGACGATATCGCGAAGTGGTGCTGCGATCGGCGCTGACGCTCAAGCTATTGAGTTCGGAGGAGTTCGGCGCGATCGTCGCGGCGCCGACCTTCGGGTTGCCCGAGGCGCAGGACGGCTCGCGCCGCTGGGATTACCGCTTCACCTGGATCCGCGACGCCGCCTTCAGCGTGTACGCGCTGTTGCGGCTCGGTTATACCGGCGAGGCCGAGCGCTTCATGAAGTGGATCGCCGAACGCAGCCGCGATTGCAGTTCGCACGGGCAGTTGCGTGTGATGTATTCCGTTGACGGCGAGGATGCGCTCGCGGAAGCGAACCTCGACAGCCTCGTCGGCGATGCGCAGGGGCAGCTCCTGATCGGCAACGAAGCGCGTGCGCAGATCCAGTTGGACGTCTATGGCGCGCTGCTCGACTCGCTCTATCTGTACAACAAGTATGGCGCGGCGATCTCATACGAGGGCTGGCGGCACGTCACACGCACCGTCGATTACGTGGTCGAGCACTGGCGCGACGCCGACAACGGCATCTGGGAGTTCCGCAACGGCACGCGCCCGCTGCTGCATTCGCGGCTGATGTGCTGGGTCACGGTGGACCGCGCGCTGCGTCTTGCCGAAAAGCGTTCGCTGCCCGCGCCGCTCGCAAACTGGTTCAGCACCCGCGACGAGATTCATCGCGACATCCACGAGCACTTCTGGAACGAGGAACTCCAGAGCTTCGTGCAGACCCCGAATTCCGACACGCTCGACGCCTCCACGCTGATGATGCCGCTGGTGCGCTTCATCGGGCCGAAGGATCCGCGCTGGATCGGCACGCTGGATGCCATCGGCCGTGAACTGCGCGTCGATCCGCTGATCTTCCGCTACACGCGCGGCCCGACTCTCGATGGCCTGCCCGGCACGGAAGGCGGCTTCTCGGCGTGCTCGTTCTGGTACGCCGAAGCGCTGGCGCGCGCGGGCCGCGTCGACGAGGGCCGGCTCGTCTTCGAAAAGATGCTCGCCTACGCGAATCATGTCGGCTTGTTCTCCGAGGAAGTGGCGACCAATGGCGAGGCGCTCGGCAACTTCCCGCAGGCGCTCACGCATCTCGCGCTCATCAGCGCCGCGTATCAACTCGACCGGGATCTCGACCGCGTGCATGTTCCGTGGACCTGAAGCGTCCGCTCGACAAACGACGTGACCCCGCACGACGCGGTATCCTCTCAGCTCACTCTGCCCGTGAACGGAGGATCGGCGCATGGACGGCAAGACGGTCATGGCGTGCATCGACGCGGCGCACGCGTCGCTCAAGGAACATGCAGACGAAATCGCGTCGCTGGATCAGGCTATCGGCGACGGCGATCACATCATCAACCTGCTGCGCGGCATGGATGCACTCGTGGCGCTGCGCACGCAGATCGAAGCCGAAGCATTCGCGCCCGCGCTGAAGCTCGCCGCGGCCAAGACGCTCTCCACCGTAGGCGGTTCGTCCGGACCGCTGTTCTTCTCGATGCTGACCGGCATGGCAAAGACGCCGATCGATGACGGCGCGGACAGCGTCGCCGCCTTCGCACGTGCATTCGCGGCGGGCGTCGAGGCAGTCGGGCAACGCGGCAAGACCTCGACCGGCAGCAAGACCATGATGGACGTCCTGATTCCGGTGGCACAGCGCTTCACCGCGCTGGCCGAGGCGGGCGCGTCGAGGGCCGAAGTACTGGACGCGCTGCCGCGCATCGCGGAAGAGAACATGCTCGCCACGCGCGACATGCTTGCCACCAAGGGGCGCGCATCGTTCCTCGGCGAACGCTCGCGCGGTCACATCGACCCGGGCGCGCGGTCCAGTCAGCTCATGATCGCGGCAGTCTGCGCGCGGCTCGCGCAAGACGCGGCCTGAACCTCACAAGGAGACGGAGACATGAAGAAGTTCATCAATCGCGTGGATGACTTCCTGAACGAAAGTCTCGCGGGCTTCGGCGCTGCGCATGCGGATCTCGTCACGGTGAACCTGGATCCGGCGTTCATCGTGCGCAAGGCGCTCAAGCCGGGCAAGGTCGCCATCATCTCCGGCGGCGGTTCGGGGCATGAGCCGCTACATGGCGGCTTCGTCGGCTACGGCATGCTCGATGCCGCCTGTCCGGGCCAGGTGTTCACATCGCCGACACCGGACCAGATGCTGGCCGCCGCGCAGGCCGCCGACACCGGTGCGGGCGTGCTGTTCATCGTGAAGAACTATTCGGGCGACGTGATGAACTTCGAGATGGCGTCCGAACTCTGCGAGATGCCCAACGCCACGATGCTCGTCAACGACGATGTCGCCGTCGAGAACTCGAGCTTCACGACGGGCCGGCGCGGCGTCGCGGGCACGGTGATCGTCGAGAAGCTGGTGGGCAGCTTCGCCGAGACCGGCGCGGACCTCGAAGCGTGCCGCACGTTCGGCGATCGCGTGGCGGGACGGATCGCGTCGATGGGCGTCGCGTTTTCGAGCTGCACGGTGCCCGCCGCCGGCAAGCCGACCTTCACGCTCGGCGACGACGAGATCGAGATCGGCGTCGGCATTCATGGCGAGCCGGGGCGCAGGCGCGCGAAGTTCGCCACGGCCGATGCAATCGCCGACGAACTGCTGGCGGCCATCGTCGAGGACCTGAAACCCGCCGCCGATGCGCGCCTGCTCGTGCTCGTCAACGGACTGGGCGGCACGGCGCTGGGCGAGCTGTATCTGCTGTACGACGCCGTGCGCCGCTGGCTCGACGGACGCGGCCTCGGCATCGCGCGTTCGCAGGTCGGCGCGCTGACTACGTCGCTCGAGATGGCGGGCGCTTCGATCACGCTGTGCACGCTCGATGACGAAATGACCCGTCATTGGGACAGCCCGGTGCACACGGCGGGATTACGTCGGGGCATGTAGCTACACGTATACCCGCGAACCGGCGCCTTTCGTTACGCCGTCCAAAAGCTTTGGGATGCTGTTCAAGCGCATCCCTCATCTGAGTCGATTTCCCTCTATTCCAGGCCATGCACCGGTGCGATGCATCGGGTGTGCGCCATCGCGCGCGCCCCTCGGGTATGTCCGAATATGGTCATATCCTTACATTTTTCTAATATCGGTCACGGCCGATGTAATCGATAACGCAGATCGCACTTAATAGCGTTGCATGCGCCGGCGAGCATCAAGCAGCGGGACCGGGCACGCGCGCCGAAGGTTCGTCGCGCCGACCTTCTCATAACAATTCAATTGAGGCGACGGAGACACACATGGGTATGCAGATGAAGCTCATCGCGGGCGCGCTCGCATTCGGCGTATTTTCGTTGGCGCACGCGGCCGACCCGATCAAGATCGGCGTCGATGGGCCGTTCACCGGCGGTTCGTCGTCCATGGGTGTGAGCATGCGCGACGGCGTGCGTCTCGCGACCGCCGAGATCAACAAGTCGGGCGGCGTGCTCGGACGTCAGATCGTGCTGGTGGAGCGCGATGACGAAGCGAAGAACGAGCGCGGCGTGCAGATCGCGCAGGAGCTCATCAACAAGGAGAAGGTGGTCGCGGTGGTGGGCTACATCAACACCGGCGTGGCGCTCGCATCGCAGCGCTTCTTCCAGGAAGCGAAGATCCCGGTGTTCAACAACGTCGCGACCGGCACGGTGGTGACGAAACAGTTCGACGACCAGCCCGACAACTACGTGTTCCGCAACGCCGCGGCCGACCGCATCCAGGCGCCGATGATCGTCGAGGAAGCGGTCACGAAGCGCGGCTTCAAGAAGGTCGCGATCCTCGCCGATTCGACCAACTACGGCCAGCTCGGCCGCGAGGACCTGGAGAAGGCGCTGGCCGCGAAGGGCGTGAAACCGGTGGCCGTCGAGAAGTTCAACATCAAGGACGTCGACATGACGGCCCAGTTGCTGAAGGCCAAGGAGGCGGGCGCGGAGGCCGTGCTGACGTATGGCATCGGGCCTGAACTCGCGCAGATCGCGAACGGCATGGCGAAGCTCGGCTGGAAAGTGCCGCTGATCGGCAGCTGGACGCTTTCGATGGCGAACTACATCGACAATGCCGGCAGCAACGGCGAAGGTGCGCGCATGCCGCAGACCTTCATTCAGGAAGCCAACACGCCGAAGCGCAAGGCGTTCATCGAAGCGTATCTGAAGGAGTTCAAGCCGAAGAACGAACGCATCGATTCGCCGGTGTCGGCGGCGCAGGGCTATGACTCGGTGTACCTGCTCGCGGCGGCGATCAAGCAGGCCAACAGCACCGACGGCCCGAAGGTCAAGGAAGCGCTGGAGAACCTGAACACGAAGGTGGAAGGCGTGGTGATGGTCTATGACAAGCCGTTCACGAAGTCCGATCACGAAGCGATCAGCCCGAACGTGCCGGTGGTCGGCGAGGTGAAGGGCGGCCGCGTGGTCTATGCCTACGACGCCGACAAGAAGGGCGGCAGCACGCTGCGCACCAAGCAGACGACGGCGACGAACTAAGGCCGGCCGTCCCCGCATGTCGATGTGAGCCGCGCTCGCCGGGAAGGTGAGTGCGGCTTTTTCATGCTCTATCCTGGTGCCCGACGATGATCCTCCTGCAACTCGTCTATAGCGGTATCGCGCTCGGCATGATCTACGCCGTGATCGCATTCGGCTATCAACTCACGTTCGCCACATCGGGCACGCTGAACTTCGGCCAGGGCGACGCGCTGATGCTCGGCGCGCTTGTCGGCCTGACGCTGGTCTCGGCGGGCGTCAACTACTGGCTGATGATTCCGCTGGTCTGCTTGTTCGGGCTCGTGCAGGGATCGTTCGTCGAGCGCATCGGCGTGCGGCCTGCCATCCGCATCAAGTCGGAATTCGGCTGGATCATGTCGACCATCGCGCTCGGCATCATCTTCAAGAATGTCGCGGAGAACGTGTGGGGCCGCGACGACCTGCGCTTTCCTTCGCCGCTGCCGGAAGCGCCGCTCAAGGTCTTCGGCGCCAACGTGCTGCCGATGGAACTGCTGGTGGTCGGCGGCGCGCTCGTGATGATGCTCGCGGTCGAGTTCTTCAATCGCAAGACGATCTTCGGCAAGGCCGTGGTCGCGACCGCCAACGACCGCGACGCGGCCGCGCTGATGGGCATCAACACCGGACTCGTCATCACCTTCTCGTATGCGCTGTCCTCGTTGACGGCCGCGTTCGCCGGCGTGCTGATCGCGCCGCTCACGCTGACCGGCGCGACAATGGGCGCGGTGCTGGGCCTCAAGGCGTTTGCGGTGGCGATCATCGGCGGGTTGTCGAGCGGCATGGGGATCATCGTGGGCGGGATGATCCTCGGCATCGCGGAGACGACGACCGGCTTCTATATCTCCACCGGCTACAAGGACGTGCCGGGCCTCGTGCTGCTGCTGATCGTGCTGGCTGTGAAGCCCGCCGGCCTGTTCGGCAAGACGGCGATCAAGAAAGTCTGAGGCGGCCACGATGAAAGCAAAGAACTGGATCGCAGCGCTCGTCGGCCTGGCCGCGCTGGTGGTGTTTCCGCTGGCCTCGGGCAATCCGTATTACATCCATCTCGTCGAAACCATCATGATCTACGCGATCCTGCTGTTCGGGCTCGATATCGTGGTGGGTTATACCGGCCAGGTCTCGCTGGGTCACGCGGGTCTGTTCGGCGTGGGCGCGTACACGGCGGGCGTGCTGTTCATCAAGCTCGGCATGCCGTTCTATGTGACCGCGCCGCTTTCGATCCTCGTCACGGCCGGCTTCGGCGCGATTCTCGCGTTGCCCGCGCTGCGCGTGTCCGGTCCCTATCTCGCGATGGTGACGCTCGCATTCGGCACGATCATCCAGATTCTCATCAACGAGATGGATTTCCTCACCAACGGCCCGATGGGACTCAAGATCCCGAAGCCGTCGTTCGCCGGGCATCGGCTCGATGAAGTGCAGTACTACTGGCTCGTCGCGGCGCTGCTGGTGGTGTCGCTGATCGTCGTGCACCGGGTGCTGAAGTCGCATCTGGGCCGCGCGTTCGAAGCCTTGCGCGACAGCCCGATCGCGTCCGATTGCATGGGTGTGTCGGTGTATCGCTACAAGGTTTATGCGTTTGTCATCAGCGCGGGCTTCGCGGGGCTCGCCGGTTGCCTGTACTCGTATTCGGAGCAGTACATCTCGCCGAACACCTATAACTTCGAGCTGACCATCCTGTTCCTGCTCGCCATCATCATGGGCGGACGCAAGACGCGGACGGGGGCGATCATCGGCTCGACGGTGATCGTCCTGCTGCCGAAACTGCTCGACGATATCTCGAACTTTCGCGTGGTCGCGACGGCGCTGGCGGTTATCGTCGTAGCGGGCGCCGGGTTGGCGCTGGCCCGCAAGACCACCAGCGTGCAGCGCGTGGCGGTGCCGGTCATCGGCACAGCGGGGCTTGCCGTGTTCTCGTTCTGGATCGAGGCGCTCACCGACTGGCGTCTGACGATCTTCGGTCTGATGATCCTGCTCGTCGTGTACTACCTGCAGGACGGCATTGTCGGCTTCGTGCGCAAGACGCTGAATCTCGGCCCCGTGCGCGTGACCAAGGTGGATACCGAGGAACTCGCCCACCAGACGCGCGAGGACGATGCGGTGTCGGCGGTTGCGGCCGAGGGTATGGACGCGATCCTCGACGTGCGCAGCGTGCTGATGCAGTTCAGCGGACTGAAGGCGCTGAACGACGTGAACCTGACGGTCAGGCGCGGCACAATCCACGGGCTGATCGGACCGAACGGTTCGGGCAAGAGCACGATGATGAACGTGTTGACTGGTATCTACGTGCCGACGGCGGGCGCCATCGAGTATGAGGGGCAGTCGCTTGCGGGACGCACCTCGTCGAGCATCGCGCTTTCGGGCATTGCGCGGACGTTTCAGAACGTGCAGTTGTTCGGGGAGATGACGGCGCTGGAGAACGTGCTCGTCGGACTGCATCACACGTTCAGGTCGAACCTTGCGGATGTCGGCGTGATGAGTCCGCGTTACCGGCGCGAAGAGCTTGCGGCGCGGGAGCGTGCGTTCAACATGCTGCGCTTCGTGGGACTGGAACATGTGGCCGGCGAGGAGGCGCGCAATCTTCCCTATGGCAAGCAGCGTCTCCTTGAAATCGCGCGGGCGCTGGCGCTCGATCCGCAATTGCTGCTGCTCGATGAACCGGCTGCCGGGTTGACTGCACCGGATATCCGCGAACTAGTGGCGATCATTCGCAAGGTGCGAACTCACGGCATTACGGTGGTGCTGATCGAGCATCACATGGATGTCGTAATGAGCGTGTGCGATATCGTTTCGGTGCTGGATTTCGGGCAGAAGATCGCGGAGGGGAAGCCTGCGGAGATTCAGGCGAATGAGAAAGTTATCGAGGCTTATCTGGGTGGGCAGGCGGCTGAGGCGGTTTGAAGGCGATTTCGGATATTTCGGGCTTATCAGGTCTTTGCTCTGACGATAAGCTGCCTTCACCTCGACTTATCCCGACTTCAGCGGTCAGGATATTCCGCCGCTGAGGAGCGGCTTCCTCGGTCGAGCGTGGAGATCCATGTCTGGCGATATTTTTGTAGACATCGACGGTGTCGACGGTGAGTCTCCGGACGCAATGCACCCTCGTGCCATTCAGGCCAGTTCATGGAACTGGGATATCCGTCAGAACGCCGCGAACATGTCAGGGTCGGGTGGCGGGGCAACCAAAGCCAGTGTTGGAGACCTGACGTTCATACACCAGATTGATCGCGCTTCGCCTAATCTCGCTGTCTACTGTTTCAACGGGACACGCATCAGGCAGGTCAAACTCACCTTGCGGAAAGCGGGTGGGGTGCCGTTCGAATACTTTCGAATCACGCTGGGTGAGGTAGTCATCACTCACGTGTCTCCGGCTGGTGGAGGCAGCATGGCAGTTGAGACGGTCAGCCTCTCCTTCACCACGATGAAGCAGGAGTACTTCCCGCAAAGCATCACCGGCGGTGCGATGGGCGCGGTGACGGCCGTGATCGATCTGCGGCAGTTTCGATAACGGCGGTGCGACGTGAGCTACGAAGCGCTTGTTAGCGATGGGGAGTTGTCGCGCAATCTCTATAGCTATGGTGACCTGCACGATCTCACGAAGGAGGAGCTTTATCTCTGCGTGCTGGTGGAGATCATCTGCGACCACTTCGATGTCGTTGAGGTTGCTGCTGTGTTTGCGATTGTGTTGGGCAGGCCCATGTTGAAGACGCGCCAGAAGCCGACTGGGGCATCGCCTGGAACATCGATCGCTTCTGTGATTTGCCGGGCTTTGCTCGACATCAGACTCAAGAGGAGCCTTCCCACATTAGTGGATTTCCGTTGATACGCGTCAGCTATACGGCTCACCTTGGCGCTGTGGTCGGAAGGTGGTTGCCGTGGTTTCCTATACCTGTCGCAGCTTATGACATCGTTTCAATTCAGCTGAAGACGATACTGCGCTATAACGCGCTTGTTCGTTCAGAGGACAGAATAAATGACGCAACCGGTGGCACTCTCGGCTGATCTTGAGAAGCTGATCCGCAAGCATGGATACAATCCAAAATGTACACCGTTCACGCCGGATCACAGCCTGTTAGAAGATCTTCAAATGTCGCCCGAAGCCTTAGAGGATTTCTTCGTGGAGTATTTCGAACGATTTGCTGTCGATCCAGGCGATTTCGCTTTCAATCGCTACTTTCCGTTCCAGGGAATCAGAATTCCGTTTCTGACGAAGTGGCAGTTCAAGAGTTGGGGCATTGTCGATTACCGGGTTGGAGAACCGCTAACCCTCGGAATGGTTCAGCACGCAATCGACATGGGCAGATGGGACACTGACGAACTGCGGCGCGTGGGCGAACAAGGCAAGGGCTCGTGAAATCTTGCAGCTCTCCACAGCTCGATCAAAGTGGCGTTGAGATTCGTAAGGGTAGAAATATTGGAGTCACCAAGTGCTTCATCAGCAACGGCTGCAGCAGGGCAGAATCAAGACAAAACCCTTGGCACTCTCGGCTGAGCTGGAGGCAGTCGTATTGAACCACGGCTACAAGGCAGGTCATCAGCCTCTTGTCCTCAGTGACCGTCTGGACGAAGACCTCGAAATGCTTCCAGAGTCGGCGGCGGATTTGCTTGAAGAGTATTTCGAACGCTTCACCGTCGATCTGGGCGATTACGATTTCAACCGATACTTTCCCTACCGCGGAATCAGAATTCCTTTTCTAACAAAGTGGCTGCTCAAAAGGTGGGGCGTCATCGACTATAAAGAGGCGGAGCCATTGACTTTCGCAATGCTTCAGCACGCAATCGATATGGGCAGATGGAACACTGACGAGCTACGGCGCATCAGCAACCAAAACTCTTGACTAAAAATGCAATGGCCCAACCTTTAGCACTCTCGCCTGATTTTGAGGCGCTGATTCAAAGTTACGGCTTCAACCCAAGGCGCTCGCCGTTCAAACTGAGTGACCGCCTGGAAGAAGATCTCCAGATGGCGCCGGAGGACATAGAAGACCTACTTGCGGAATACTTCGAACGCTTTTCTATCGATCCGGGCGACTTCGCGTTTAACCGATACTATCCGTTCCGTGGAATCAGAATCCCGTTTCTGACGAAGTGGCAATTCAAAAGATGGGGCATTATCGATTACCGCGTTGCAGAACCCCTGACCCTCGGCATGCTCCAGCACGCAATCGACACAGGCAGATGGGACACCGCCGCGCTGCGCCACATCCACGACCAAAGCACCTGATCCAAGCGAGGGCCGTTGCTAATAGACCAGCACACCCCCCAGGTATCTAATCGTAAAAAGCACCCCGGAAAAAAGCACCCCGGAAAAAGCACCCGCCACACAACCCGCGCCGAAGACGAACAGAGCCCGCCCACGATGCTGACCATCAACAACCTCCACGCCGGCTACGGCAAAGTCAAGGTCCTGCACGGCATCTCGCTTCACGTGCCGAAGGCAAAAGTCGTCACCCTGATCGGCTCGAACGGCGCGGGCAAGACCACGACCATGCGCGCCATCTCCGGCATGATCAAGGCCACCGACGGCGAGATCACCATGGGCGTCGGCAGCAACACCCGGCGTATCGACTCGCTGGACTCGCACCGCATCGCACGCCTGGGGCTTGCGCATTCTCCCGAAGGCCGCCGCGTCTTCGCGACGATGTCCGTCACCGACAACCTCCTGCTCGGCGCTTTCCCTCGCCTCACCTGGTCGCGTCCGAAGGGCGATGTGGACGCCGATCTCGAACGCGCGATCGAATTGTTCCCGCGCCTGAAGGAGCGTCGTCATCAACTCGCCGGCACGCTCTCCGGCGGCGAACAGCAGATGCTCGCCATGGCGCGCGCAATCATGCTGAACCCGGATCTCGTGCTGCTCGACGAACCGTCGATGGGCCTCGCGCCCATTCTCGTCGACGAAGTGTTCCGCATCATCGAGCGCCTGAAGGCGGACGGCGTCACGATGCTGCTGGTCGAGCAGTTCGCGGCGGCCGCGCTCAACGTGGCCGACTACGGCTACGTGCTGGAAAACGGCCGCGTCGCCACGCATGGCCCGGCGGAGCAGTTGCGCAACGATCCCTCGGTCAAGGCCGCCTACCTGGGCGCGAGCCACTGATCCCGGCGAACCGCACTATCATGGATGAGGCGCGCGCTTTCCGCGCTGCCTGACCTTGCGCAAGGAGCAGCCATGATCAGCGGCAAGACCACTCTCATCGCCCATCTCGGCTACCCGACCGAAGCCTTCAAGGCGCCGATGATCTACAACCCGTGGTTCGACAAACAGGGCATCGATGCCGTCGTCATGCCGATGGGCGTCAAACCGGACGATTTCGTCGCCTTCCTCCCGCAGTTGTTCAAGCTCACCAACATCCGCGGCGCGCTCGTCACGATGCCGCACAAGATCACGACCCTCGGCCTGATGGATGAAGTCAGTCCGACCGCGCGCATTGCCGGCGCGTGCAATGCCATCCTGAAGCGCCCGGACGGCACGCTGCTGGGCGATCAGTTCGACGGCGCGGGCTTCGTGCGCGGCGTCGAGCGCAAGGGGTGCAAGCTTGACGGGGCGCGCGTGCTGGTGCTGGGCAGCGGCGGCGTCGGTTCGCCGATTGCCGCCTCGCTGGCCGCCGCCGGTGTCGCCGAACTGGCGATCTTTGACATGAACACGGCATCGGTGGAAGGACTTGCGTCGCGCCTGCGCGAGCACTATCCGCAACTGACCGTGCGCACCGACACCAGGGATCCCACCGGTTTCGACGTGATCGTCAACGCGACACCGCTCGGCATGAAAGAGGGCGATCCCTTGCCGTTCGATATCGACCGTATCGCGCCTTCTACTTTCGTCGGCGAAGTGGTGATGAAATCGGAGTACACGCCGTTGCTGCGCGCGGCGATGGACAAAGGCTGCAAGGTGCAAGTAGGCACCGACATGCTGTTCGAGATGATTCCCGCCTATCTCGAGTTCTTCGGCTACGGCACGGCAAGCGCCGACGACCTGCGCGCCGTCGCGCAGATCCGCTACGCCTGAGTTGCGCTGCACGAACCCGAGCACGCACACGAACCCGAACACAAGCTCGCAACCGTTCCTATACTGCTATCGAGACGACCAGGCAGACGCTCATCCTCTGACAAATGGGCCCCGGCACGCGCGGCGGCCCGCAAAACGCAGGGAGGACTCATGGGATCGACTGCACCCGGCATACCGGCCGGCGAGCCCGACGCGCCCGGTCCGCACGGCCGCACGGCGTGGGCGGGACTCTCGCTCGCGGCGCTCGGCGTCGTGTACGGCGACATCGGCACGAGCCCGCTGTACACCCTCAAAACCGTGTTCGATCCGGCGGGCGGTCTCGCGCTGCAGCCGGCCAACGTCATCGGCATCGTCTCGCTGATCTTCTGGTCGCTCACGCTGATCGTCTCGCTCAAATACGTCACGCTGATCCTGCGCGCCAATAACCACGGCGAAGGCGGCATCATGGCGCTGCTCGCGCTCGCGGCGTCCTCGGTCGAATCGAAGAAGCGTCTCAAGCAGGCCCTATTGCTGATCGGCGTGATGGGCGCCGCGCTGTTCTATGGCGACGGCGTCATCACCCCGGCGATCTCGGTACTCAGCGCGGTGGAAGGGCTCGAAGTCGCCGCGCCGGGCCTGCAGCCCTATGTCGTGCCCGTGACCCTCGTCGCGCTGGTCGCGCTGTTCCTGATGCAGAAGCACGGCACGTCGGGCATCGGCGCCGTGTTCGGGCCGGTCATGGTGCTGTGGTTCGTGATTCTGGCCGTGTCGGGCGTCGTGAACATCGTGGCCATGCCGAAGATTCTCGCCGCGCTCGATCCGCTCGAAGGGCTCGCGTTCTGCGTGCATCATCGCTGGCTTGCGTTCGTCGCGCTCGGCGCCGTGGTGCTCTCGCTGACCGGCGCCGAAGCGCTCTATGCCGACATGGGTCACTTCGGCGCGCTGCCGATCCGCCTCACCTGGTTCGCGGTGGTCTTTCCCGCGCTCGCGCTCAATTATCTCGGTCAGGGGGCGCTGCTGATCGCGGATCCAACGGCGCTGCAGAATCCGTTCTACCGGATGTTCCCATCGTGGATGCTGTATCCGATGGTGGTGCTGTCGACCATCGCGACGGTCATCGCCTCGCAGGCGGTCATCTCCGGCACGTATTCGATGACCAAGCAGGCCATGCAACTCGGCTTCCTGCCGCGCATGAGCGTCGTGTATACATCGGCGCGGGAGATCGGCCAGATCTATGTGCCGGGCATCAACTGGACCTTGCTGCTGGCGGTAGTGGCCGCCGTGCTGGGCTTCGGCTCGTCGACGGCGCTCGGCTCCGCATACGGCATCGCCGTGACGGGCACGATGCTCATCACCACCGTGCTGACTTTCTTCGTGATCCGCTATGCATGGCATCTGAACTGGGCCCTGTGCCTCTTCGCGACCGCGTTCTTCTTCGTGATCGACGCGCTGTTCTTTTCTGCGAACCTGCTCAAGATCGCGGAGGGCGGCTGGTTTCCGGTGGTGATCGGCCTCGTGATGTTCACCATCATGGCCACCTGGGGACGCGGCGCCCAACTGATGGTGCAGGAAGCGCGCGTGCGCGCGGGCACGATGCCGCTGCAGCAGTTTCTGTCGAATCTGCATGCGCAGGCGCCGGCGCGGGTGGAGGGCACAGCGATCTTCATGTCAAACGATGCGAACGCCGTGCCGCATTCGCTGCTCAACAATCTGATGCACAACCGCGTGCTGCACGAACACACGGTCTTCCTGACCGTCGCGACCGAGCCGGTGCCGTGGGTCGAGGAAGGGCGTCGCGTCTCGTTGCAGCAACTCGGCGAGGGCTGTTTCCAGTTGACCGTGAACTATGGCTTCAAGGACGAAGTGGATCTGCCCGCCGCGCTGGAAAAGTGCCGTTCGTCGGGGCTCAAGTTCGATCGCGCGACGATCTCCTACTTCCTGTCCCGCGCCACCGTGGTGCCGACCCCGGGCCACGGCATGGCGTTATGGCGCGAGCGGCTCTTCGCGATCATGCTGCACAACGTCGGCAATGTCGCGGCTTACCTGCGCCTGCCCGCCGATCGCGTGATCGAACTGGGCGCGCGTGTCGAGATATGACGGCGGAAATCGGCTGATTCGCGGGCACCCGACACAGGCAGACACGTCCGGATCAGGTCAGACTCGACGAGGCCTGCACGCGATGCGCACCAGACACGTTAACGAGGAGACCCCATGACCGCCAGCACCACGCCGACTCGCCAGCCGTTTCCCTCCACCGCCCGGCTCGTCGAACGCGGCAAGATCGTGTCGGCGCACGAGGCCGTGCGGCTGATCCGTTCCGGCGATACCCTCGCGACGAGCGGCTTCGTCGGCATCGGCTTTGCCGAGGAAGTGGCGCTGGCGCTGGAAGAACGCTTTCGCGAAGGCGCCGAGCCCATTGCGGACCTGACGCTCGTCTACGCGGCAGGTCAGGGCGATGGCCGTAGCAAGGGCCTCAATCATCTGGCGCACGAAGGCCTGGTGAAACGCGTGATCGGCGGTCATTGGGGGCTCGTGCCGGGCTTGCAGAAGCTCGCGATCGACAACCGGATCGAAGCGTACAACCTGCCGCAAGGCGTGATTTCGCAGTTGTTCCGCGACATCGCCGCGCATCGTCCCGGTCAGCTCTCGCGCGTGGGCCTCGGCACCTTCGTCGATCCGCGTCACGGCGGCGGCAAGCTGAACGCACGCACCACCGAGGATATCGTGCGGCTCATGCCCATCGACGGCGCCGAGTACCTGTACTACCAGACCTTCCCGATCGACGTTGCCATCGTGCGCGGCACCACCGCCGATCTCAACGGCAACGTAACGATGGAAAAGGAAGCGCTGACGCTGGAAGCGCTCTCCATCGCGATGGCCGCGCGCAATTCGGGCGGCATCGTGATCGCGCAGGTCGAGCGGCTGGCGGAATCCAATACGCTCAATTCGCGTCAAGTGAAGATCCCCGGCGTGATGGTGGACTGCGTCGTGCTCGCGCGGCCCGACCATCACTGGCAAACCTTCGGCGAACCCTACAGCGCGGCCTTTTCCAGCGAACTGCGCGTGGCCGCGAGTTCGGTGCCGCCGATGCCGCTCACCGAACGCAAGATCATCGCCCGCCGCGCCGCCTTCGAATTGATGGCCAACAGCGTCGTCAATCTCGGCATCGGCATGCCGGAGGGCATTGCGAGCGTCGCGAACGAAGAGCAGGTCATCGACCTCTTCACGATGACCACGGAACCGGGCGTCATCGGCGGCATTCCGGCGGGCGGCCTCAACTTCGGCGCGGCGACCAACACGCAGGCGATCATCGACCAGCCCTATCAGTTCGATTTCTACGACGGCGGCGGTCTCGATATCGCGTTCCTCGGTCTCGCGCAGGCCGACCGCGAAGGCAATTTGAACGTCAGCAAGTTCGGCCCCAAACTGGCGGGCGCGGGGGGCTTCATCAACATCAGCCAGGCCGCAAAGAAAGTGGTGTTCGTCGGCACGTTCAATGCGGGCAAGCTGGATCTCGCGATAGAAGACGGCCGGTTGCGCATCCGTCGCGACGGCGACTGCGTCAAGTTCGTGGATGCGGTCGAGCACCGTACCTTCAGTGGCCGGTACGCGGCCGAGCGCGGCCAGACGGTGCTCTATATCACCGAACGCTGCGTGTTCGAACTGACGGAACACGGTCTGCGGCTGACGGAAGTGGCGCCGGGTGTGAATATCGAGCGGGACATCGTCGCCAGGATGGGTTTCGCGCCGCTGATGGAGCCGCCGCCGCGCCTGATGGACGAGCGCATTTTCCGCGATACGCCCATGGGTTTGCGCACGCTTCTGCTGCGGCTGGATCTGTCGGAGCGCTTCAGCTACGACGCGGAGAAAAATCTGTTCTTCATCAATTTCGAAGGACACGAAGTCCAGAATGCCAGCGACGTCGAGGCAATCCAGCGCGAAGTCGAGAAGCAGCTGAGCGGGGCGAAGACGCGTCCGCATGCCATCGTGAACTACGACAACTTCTCGATCCGTCCCGACATGCTCGACGCCTATTCGGAGATGGTGACGCGCCTCGTCAACACGCTGTACGAGCGCGTGACGCGCTACACCACCAGCAGTTTCCTGCGCCTCAAGCTGGGCGATGCGCTGAAGCGTCGCGGGCTTGCGCCGTATATCTACGAGAGTCCCGAAGAGGCGCGC
Organism: Caballeronia sp. LZ065; assembly: GCF_031450975.1. NCBI lineage: Bacteria > Pseudomonadati > Pseudomonadota > Betaproteobacteria > Burkholderiales > Burkholderiaceae > Caballeronia > Caballeronia sp. LZ065. The sequence continues at coordinate 646,440 of NZ_JARUXV010000004.1, read as the reverse complement.
GAACATGAATCCCGGCGCGCGGTGGACTGAAAGCTGTCGTTCACGCGCTTCGCGCAGCGGCCATTGCATAGCGCCTATCGGCCACGGCCGGGTGGCGCAATGCACAAAAACGGCGCTGAAAAGGCACCTTGGAAGTGCCCGGACGCCCCATCAACAGGCGCTCTGCACGATCATGATGCATCGCACCGGATCAAACGGCACGCTTTGAGCCGCTTGCGGCTTTGTGGCTTTCCGCACATCGGCCCGTCAACGCGCTGAAGAAAATGTTTTCACTCCGGAAAGCTGCGCGGGTTCGCAAACGCAAAACCGTCCGCAGTACGCGAGGAAAGCGCCGCGCAAGACCTGCGGCGCGCGCCGGATAGCACTTTTATTCTGAACCGAAACCATTGCGGTCAGGCGCAGTCGCGCCGCGCGAGGACAGTCGTCGTGAGTGCCGATTCATGCCTGGACAGTCGCATCCGGGGCTCGGCATGACGCACACGGGGGCCGAGATGAATGCGCTGGATCAGCTTGCGTGTCATGCGAATCAGTGGGTGCTGTCCGATGCGTGGTATTTCGATTCCCTCACGCATCGCTTCGTGCGCGGCGACCTCGAAATAGACGGCGATCGCATCGCACGGATTCTCGCACCGCGCGAATCCGTGCGCACCGACCGCCTCGACGCCGGCGACTTCGTCTGCGTCCCTGGCCTCATCGATGCCGACGCCGGTATCGGGCCCGGCGCATGGCGCGAACACTCGAACCTGCTTCTCACGCACGGCGTCACGACGGCCGGCTCGTTCCAGCGCGGCTTTCCCGATCCTCGCGCATTCGATGGTTGCGGAGGCCTGCGCCGGTTGATCTACGTCGAACTCGACGAGCCGCCCGAAGCCGACCTGCACGCCTCGTTCGACACGCCCGATCCGCGCTGCATGCTCCTGCCCGCCGTGGTGCCCGCGCGCATCTGGTCGGCTGCGTCGCTGCTTGCTGTGGCGTCGGCGGCCGAACGTCTGCGCAAACGTCTTTGCGTGAAGCTGTGCCCTTCGCATGACGACGAGCGCGAGTATCGCCAGACGCGCTACTTCACCGAGGTCGGGCTGCTGTCCTACCTGTCGATCCTGAGCCGCGAGACCACGCTGTTCGGTCCCGCCGACGTGTCGCGTCAGGACGCGGCGTTCATCGCGGAAACGGATGTGAATCTCGTGTGCGGCGCGCCGCTCGTGCGCTCCTCGCTGGTCGAGCACCGGCTCTGGGCGCATTGGCTCAACGCTCGCGCGCTCGCCTGTTCGTTCGATGCCGCCGCGCTGCACCGGCTCGCACAGGGCGCGGCGGAAATGAGCGCCTGTCCGGCCGCCGCGTGCGATACGTGGATCGATTCGCTCACGCACGGCGCGGCGCGTGCGCTCGGCTTGCGCGATCTCGGCTCGCTTGCCGTGGGCATGCGCGCCGACCTGTGCCTCTACGACCGGCCGCACGCATGGCAAGGCGGCGAGGGCAGTGCGGGCTTCGCGCATCTGCTTGCGACATCGAGTCCGCGTCATGTGTATGTCGATGGCGTGGCGGAAGTTGTGAACGGTGCGCGCGCCGGCGAGCTGGCCGTCGCGGGATGAGCAATGACGCCCCACGGGCGAACCGGAGAGATCGATGAATGCACGCGCAGACGCGCCCCCCTTGCACCGCCAGCTCATGCAATACGACGAGATGCTCGGCTATCGCTTCGTGCCGGGTTTGAAGCTGCGGATCCCGCATGAGGGCGTCGGCTATCTCGTCAAGACGAACGGCGCCGGCTTTCGATGCAATCACGAAGCCACGCCGCAGAAGAACCGCGCGCGCCGTGTGCTGGTCTTCGGCGATTCCTTCACGGCAGGCGACGGCGTCAGCAACGGCAAGCGCTATTCCGACGTACTGGAAGACAACCTGCCCGACACGGAAGTGCTCAACTTCGGCCTGTCCGGCAGCGGCACGGACCAGCAATACCTGGTGTATCGCGAGTTCGCGAGGAAGATCGAGTTCGATGCCGTGGTCATCAGCGTGCTGGTCGAGAACATCCAGCGCAACGTCCTGAAGCATCGCGAATGGTCGGACCGCGAGGGCGCGCCGCTCTTTGTTCCGAAGCCGTGGTTCGAGCTGTCGGAGTGTGGCGCGATCGACCTGCAGGGCGTGCCGGTACCGCTGCCGTTCCAGGGTGAAGCCGATCAGACGCCCGCGCCGGGAGGCGGCCTGTTCTCCAAGGCGCGCCAGATGGTGAACGGCATGGGACCGGAGTTCAAGGACAAGGTGCAGAAACTCACGCGCTTCCAGCCCTTGCCAGAATACGACTCGCCCGACAGCCACGCGTGGAAGCTGCTGCGCGCGATCCTGCTGCACTGGCGCGCCGAAGTGAACGTTCCGGTGCTGATCGCCGTGCTGCCGGTGTATCAGTACGTCGAGAAGACCGCGAGTTATGCGAGCGTGCGCAAGCGCTTCGACGAACTGGCGGCCGAGTGCGGCGCGCCGGTGCATCACGTCGTGGACGACTTGTGGAAGTTCGACGACGAGACGCGCCGTGGTTTCCGCTTTCGCGGCGACGTGCACATGACACCGCCCGCGCATCGGGCGGTCGGGGAAGCCCTGGCCAATCAGCTTCGAAACATCATTGGATAACCCCATCGGATAACGACAATGGCACGCTACGTACTCGGCATTTCGGCGTTTTATCACGACTCGGCGGCGGCGATTCTCAAGGACGGCGAGATCATCGCGGCCGCGCAGGAAGAGCGCTTCACGCGCAAGCGCCACGATCCGGGCTTTCCGGCGGGCGCGATCAACTACTGTCTGGAAGAGGCGGAGATCGACGGCACGGATCTGTCGGCGATTGCGTTCTATGACGATCCTGCGTTGACCGCGGACCGCATCATTCGCTCGTCGATTGCCTTTGCGCCCGAGTCGCAGGCGTTCTTCACGAAGGCGGTCAAGTCGTTCTTCGGCGTCAAGCCTTACTTCAAGGAACAGATCCGCGCGATGCTCGCGTGCGACGACGTGCCGATCTATTTCTCGCGACATCATTATTCGCATGCAGCCTCGGCGTTCTTTCCATCGCCATTCCAGGAAGCGGCGGTGCTGTGCGTGGACGGAGTCGGCGAATGGTCGACAACCAGTCTCGCGTTCGGCAGCGGCTCGAAGCTCGATATCCTGAAGGAAATCCGCTATCCGCATTCGCTGGGGCTGCTATATAGCGCCTTCACGTTCTATTGCGGCTTCAAGGTCAACAGCGGCGAATACAAGCTGATGGGCCTCGCGCCCTATGGCAAGCCGGTCTATGCCGACAAGATCCGGCAACATCTCATCGATATCAAGGCGGACGGCTCGTTCCGTCTCGATCTCGATTACTTCGACTTCCATCGCGGACTCGCGCTGACCAACGCGCGCTTCCATGAACTGTTCGGCGGACCGCCGCGCACGCCCGAATCGCGCATCACGCGACGCGAGATGGATCTTGCGGCATCCATCCAGGCCGTGACCGAGGAGGTCATGGTGAAGCTGTGCTACGGGCTCAGGCAACTCACCGGCGCGAGCAAGTTATGCCTCGCGGGCGGCGTGGCGCTCAATTGCGTCGCCAACGGCAAGATCCTGCGCGAAGGCATTGTCGACGAGCTCTGGATCCAGCCCGCTGCCGGAGACGCGGGCGGTGCCATTGGGGCCGCCTATCTCGCGGACTTCAACGTGCTCGGCGGAACGCGCCCCGAACCCGTAGCGCATGGCGATTCACAAAGCGGCAGTTTCATCGGCCCGGCGTATCGCGATGATGAAATCCTCTCCTTCATGCAGCGTCAGGGCGCGGTGTTCCATGCACTGCCAGAGGGCGAAGAGGGCGCGCAGCAGGTGGCCTCGCTGCTGGCGCAGGCGAAGATCGTCGGCATGTTCTCGGGGCGCATGGAGTTCGGCCCGCGTTCGCTGGGCGCGCGCTCCATCCTCGGCGATCCGCGCGCCGCCGATACCCAGTCGCGCATGAACCTGAAGATCAAGTTCCGTGAGTCGTTCCGGCCGTTCGCACCCATCGTGCTGAAGGCGCGCGCAGCCGACTATTTCGACATCGACGCCGACAGTCCCTACATGCTGCTCGTCGCGCCGGTGAAGGAAACGCACCGCGTCACGCCAAAGGACGCTGCGGATCCGGAGGACATGCTGGAGATCGTCAATGCGGTGCGCAGCGACGTGCCCGCGATCACGCACGTCGATTACAGCGCGCGCATCCAGACGGTGACGCAGGATGTCAATCCGCGCATGTTCGCCGTGCTGCGCGCATTCGACGAACTCACCGGCTGCCCGGTGCTCGTGAATACGTCGTTCAACGTGCGCGGCGAGCCCATCGTGTGCACGCCCGAGGACGCTTACCGCTGCTTCATGCGCACTGAGATCGACGCGCTCGTGCTGGGCAATTACATCCTCCATCGCGACGAGCAAGCGGCGGTCGAGATGGATGAATCCTGGAAGAAGGAGTATGAACTTGACTGATGCCGACCTGAACCCGTTCTTCGCCGCACGGCTTGCGGTGTTGAAGCCCGAAGTCGAAGGATTCATTCCCACGGCTTTCGACGCTGACTGTGCGTCTTATCTGCAAGATGTCTTCGAGCCTGAGCCCATCGTGAGCGAGGACGACATGATCGCTTCGCTCGTGGACATCTGGAGGCGCCAGGGGCTCGACTCGCTGGCGGCGCTCGAACCCGAATGGCGCAGTATGGCCGCGGAACTGCGCGCCACCGATGAGGAGACTCAACAGGTGCCGAACTTCATTTACGCCATGTATTGACGCTTTCGATGCGCGGAAAGATCGAGCCGCCTGCAAGGGCGGCTCTTTCACGTGCAGCGTTTCAGTGACGCGCCGGCTGGCCGTCGCGTTGATCGCGCAATCTGCTGTGACGGATGCCGTAGAAGAAATAGATGACGACGCCGATCGCCATCCACACCACAAGCCGTATCCATGTATCGGCCGGCAGTCCCGACATCAGGAACAACGAAGACAACGCGCCCAATGGCGCGACCACATACACCGCCGGCGTCCTGAACGAGCGCTTGAGCTCGGGCTGGGTGATGCGCAACACCAGCACGCCGATACAGACCACCATGAAGGCAAACAGCGTGCCGATGCTCACGAGTTCACCGACCAGCCCGATGGGCAGCAACCCCGCGAGTACCATCACGATGAGGCCGGTGATGATTGTTGTGATGTAGGGCGTCTGGAAGCGTGGGTGGATCTTCGATGCGAACGGCGGCAGCAAGCCGTCTCTCGCCATCGAGTAAAAGATGCGCGGCTGAGACAGCAGCAGCACGAGGATCACCGAGGTCAGGCCGAAGATCGCGCCGAGCTTGACGATGGGCGAGAGCCAGCGCATGCCGATGGCATCGACGCCCACCGCGATCGGGTCCGACACATTGAGCTTGTCGTAGGGCACGATGCCCGTGAGCACATAGGCGACGAGCACGTAGAGAATCGTGCAGATGGTGAGCGAGCCGAGCAGCCCGATGGGCATGTCGCGTTTCGGGTTCTTGGTCTCCTGCGCGACGCACGACACCGAATCGAAGCCGATATAGGCAAAGAACACCACCGCCGCCCCGCGCAACACGCCGCTCATGCCGAACACGCCGGATTCGCCGGTGTTGGGCGGAATGAACGCGCCGGTCGGGTTCTTCGCGGTGACCCAGTGTCCCGTGTCCACGTATGCGATGCCCGCGCCGATGAAGGCCAGCACGATCAGCACCTTGATGAGCACGATGAAGCTGTTCACGCGCGCCGACTCGCGTATGCCGAACACGAGCAGGATCGTGATCAGTCCGACGATCACCATCGCGGGTATATTGAGCACGCCGCCCGCATGGCTCCAGCCGTGCCCGGGTTCATACGAGAAGGGCGCCTGCGCGAATTGCGCGGGTATGTCGATGCCAAGCGAATGCAGGAAGCTCACGACATAGCCCGACCACCCGATCGCAACGGTCGTGGCGCCCACGGCATATTCGAGTATCAGATCCCAGCCGATGAGCCAGGCAATGAGTTCGCCCATCGTTGCGTAGGCATAGGTATAGGCGCTGCCGGATACCGGCACCGTGGATGCCATCTCGGCGTAACACAGTCCCGCCAGTGCACAGACGATCGCTCCGAGCACGAAGGATAGAATGATCGCCGGGCCGGCATTGGTAGCGGCGGCATGGCCCGTCAGCACGAAAATCCCCGCGCCGATGATGCAGCCTATGCCCAGCATCACGACATCCAGCGAACTGAGCGAACGTTTCAGCGCGTGGCCGCCGTGTTCCTGCAGGGCGTCGTCGGTCGCGTCGGCTTCGTCCTGCAGCGTAGCGATGGATTTTCTTTGCATGACGGTCACGATCGCCTCCTGTGCGGCGGCAGGGCGGCCGCGCCACCTGGCACGGCGAAGGCTGTCCGCCTGTTCGAATGCGGGATCTTGCGCGGTCCTGCCACTTCCTCTTGCCAGCACGTCGTTCCGTAATAGCAGATATCACCGCCAAATTCGAGCGATGCTTCATCGGGATATCTCAAAAGCAGCACGAGGGCAGCAGGAAACGTGCCGCGGCGAAACGAGCGTTCGCGACGAACCGCGGTGACACAAGGCCACACGGCGTGCAAGGGCTTTGGAAGCCGGAAGCGCGTGCCCGGCGTCGCGCTCTATAATCGGCGTGACTGTTGCATTTTCAGTGTTTCAACCCGGAAACCATTCCTGCGACATGCGGAATGTTCACCGGTTCTTTCTATATGTGGAGATTAGATATGGCTATTCGCATTGGTGATGAAGCGCCCGATTTCACGGCGGAAACGACCGAAGGCACGATTCGCTTTCACGAGTGGATTGGCGACCACTGGGCGATCCTGTTCTCGCATCCGAAGGACTTCACACCGGTCTGCACCACCGAGCTTGGCTATATGGCCAAGCTCAAGCCCGAATTCGACAAGCGCAATACCAAGGTCATCGGTCTGTCCATCGACCCCGTCACGAATCACGCGCAATGGGCGAAGGATATCGAGGAAACGCAGGGCAGCGCGGTCAATTATCCGATGATCGGCGACGCGGACCTGAATGTCGCGAAGCTCTACGACATGATCCATCCGAACGCGAGCGGCGGCAGCCCGCGCACCGCCAACGACAATGCAACGATTCGCGCCGTGTTCCTGATCGGTCCGGACAAGAAGGTGAAGGCCACCTTCACCTATCCGATGAGCGCGGGCCGCAACTTCGACGAAGTGCTGCGTTTGCTCGATGCGTTGCAACTCAACGCGAAGCATACGGTGGCCACGCCGGTGAACTGGAAGCCGGGCGATGACGTGATCATTCCCACGTCGGTATCGGACGACGACGCCAAGAAGAAGTACCCGGATGGCTTCAAGACGCTGAAGCCTTATCTGCGCACGGTGGCGCAGCCGAAGTAAGGGTCGTTCGCTTCGTGTCGATGAAGCGCCGGGCCGCAGCAAGCGGCGCCGGCGCTTTTTGCTTGTGCAGCGTGGCGTTCAGCTGTGACCGGTGCGGCGCTCGGGCGCGGTATCGACTTCGCCGGGCCGGCGCAGCATCTTGTCGACTTCGCCCGCATGCAACTCTTCCACCTGGATCATCTGCCGCGCATATTCTTCCAGCGCGACCGACCGGTCTTCCACGAGCCGAAGCAACTCGCGATAGTGACCCAGCGCAACCTGCTCGGACTGGAGCGATTCACGGAGGATCGTGGTGATATCGAACGTGTGGGTATCGAGCAGCGGTCCAATGGTCAGCGACGGATACGCGCCGAGCGTGGTGATCCATTCGCCGGCCTGATGGGCATGCATCAGCGACTCGTCGGCTTGCGCGCGCAACCACGACACAATGGGAATACGGCCGAAGCCGAACACCAGAAACGAGTAATGGGTATAGCGCACGACGCCTGCGAGTTCGGATTCGAGAATCCGGTTCAGGACGCCGACGACCTGTTCCTTGACGAGTTCTGCCATTCCTGCCTCCGTGTCCTGAACATAGGTCAACGCACGAGCGCGCCGCAGGACGGACGCGCATGCATGCTCGCACGCGGGGCTTCACCTGGGGCTTCACTCATTGTAGTCACGCGAACGGCGCGTGCGAGGCGAAAGCGCCGCCCGTGACACACGGGGGCGCGCAAGATGCGCTCCCGACTTGCAGGAGCGGCTTTGCGGCAGTGCGGAAGAAAGCAGGTCAGGGCAGGATGTCAGACCAACTCTTCGGTCCACAGCGAAGCACTACGCGCGAGCACCTGGGTCATCGCCTCGCGTGCGGCATCGCTGTCATTGAGCTCGATCGCGCGCACGAGCCGGCCATATTCGCCGAGCTGGCTCTCCGGCACGCGCGGCAGCGCATGCGGCTGCGTGCGCAGCGCCGCCTTCATCGTCTTGATGCCGATGCGCACGACGCAACCCATCTGCCGCAGCAACTCGTCGCCGCTGGCATCGACGATGGCGGCCTGCAACGCATCCTCCGCCGTGGATTGCAGCGCTTCGGTCGGGCTCGTGTGCAGCAGCTTCTGGAACGCCGCGTTGATGGCAATGCGCTGATGGCGGTTCGCACGGGTCGAGGCCAGCGCTGCCGCGGGCGGATCCACCAAGGTGCGGAACTCCATGAGGCGGCGCACGAAGTCCGGATCGGGCTGGACGCGCAGACGCCATTCGGCGACCTCGGCATCCATCACGAGCCACTCGCTGACTGGCTTGATGCGCGTGCCGGTCTTGGGCCGCACATCGAGCATGCGTCGCGAGATCAGGACGCTCAGCGCTTCGCGCATGATGGTGCGGCTCACGCCGTGCTTCTTCGAAAGCAGCACTTGCGGCGGCAGGACATGGTCCTGGTATTCACCGTTCACGATGCTTGCGACGAGTTGATTCACCACGCGCTTGACGAGCGATGCTTCATAACCATGATTCATGTTTTTTGTTCTCGTGAAATCGCCCACGCTTCAAGGCTTCCGGCCGCTCATCCCCGAACGGTTGTTCCGCGCCTTTTCGAATTCCGGCAGCGTGCACCCCGCGTCCTTCGTGCGCTTTCATGCGCCCGCGACGTGCCTGCCCTGCGGCCTGCCGTGTATTGATCCCCGGGATCACTGTCGACGATGCGCTTCCGAATGCGTCCAGATTCTGGCGCTCGGCTCCGGTGCGGACGGCATCGTCAATCCACTGAAAGAAGCGTATATCCGTATGGCCTGATTTAACAATATGGTTCACCGCGAATTCGACTGACTATGGTGCGTCCGCACACAAAATTGCGGCAATACCAGACACGACGCGATTTGCTTCGACAGGCGCAAGCGTTTGCGCATTTTCGCTAGCCTTGCGTGCGGATTAGCCGCTTCGCTGTGTTACCGTGGCGAGCCAATACAACGCCATGCAACGAGGAGAAGGCGAGATGAAAGTCGCGGTGATGGGCGCGGGCGCGGTGGGTTGCTATTACGGCGGCATGCTGGCGCGCGCGGGTCACGAGGTCGTGCTGATCGCACGGCCGCGGCATGTGGAAGCGATCGAACGCGAAGGACTGCGGCTCGACACGCAGCAGTTCGACGAGCGCGTGCACGTCGCGGCCAGCACGCAGGCCAGCGCGGCGAAGGGCGCGCAACTCGTGCTCTTCTGCGTGAAGTCCACCGATACGGAAAGCGCCGCTCGCGCCCTCGCTCCGCATCTCGAACGCGACGCGTTGTTGCTCTCGCTGCAGAACGGGGTCGAGAATGCGGTGCGTCTGCGCGAGATGCTGCCGCAGGAGGCGGCGGCCGCCGTGGTGTACGTCGCGTCCGAAATGGCCGGCCCCGGACATATCCGGCATCACGGCCGTGGCGAACTCGTGATCGAGCCGTCGACTCGAAGCGAGGAAGTGGCACGCGCATTCATCGAAGCGGGTGTGCCCACCGAGATCTCTGACAACGTGCGCGGCGCACTCTGGGCCAAGCTCGTGCTGAACTGCGCTTACAACGCGCTCTCGGCAATCACGCAATTGCCCTACGGAAAGCTGGTGCAGGGCGAGGGCGTCACGCGCACGATGCGCGACGTGGTGGATGAATGTCTGGCGGTTGCGAAGGCCGAAGGCGTGACCCTCACCGGGGACGTGGATGCCGCGGTGAGCCGTATCGCCGAAACCATGCCGAACCAGTTCTCGTCCACGGCGCAGGATCTCGCGCGCAGCAAGCTCAGCGAGATCGATCACCTGAATGGTCTGATCGTGCGGCGCGGCGAGGCGCTGGGTGTGGCGACGCCGGCCAATCGCGTGCTGCATACGCTCGTCAGGCTGATTGAAAGCAAAGCGTCCTAGGGATTTCCCTGGCGGTCTGGCACGGCCGATGCTGAGTATGAAGCACGCACAGAAAAATCTCTGCGCGATGTCTACATACCGGAGGATCACCATGAAATCCTTGATCAAGGCCGTGGCCGTTGCCGCCGTTGTGGTGGCGCCGGCCCTCTCGTTCGCCCAATCCGATTCGACCGTGACGCGCGCCCAGGTAAAGCAGGACCTGCGGCAAGTAGAAGCGGCGGGCTACGATCCGTCGCAGTCGGATCAGACCACGTACCCGCAAGATATCCAGGCCGCGGAGGGCCGTGTTCAGCGCCAGAACGGCAATGCCTATAACGCCAATATGAACGCATATGGCGGTGCGCGGGCGGGTACCTCGGTGTCGGGCATGCGCTCGATGCGCCCGATGGACAACGACGGCACCAAGCCGGTTTATTTCGGGCACTGACCGGGTCGTATTTCCCCGAGTGTGGTTAGCAGGGCGAGCGCAGTCGACGAGAAGCGGCTGCGTTTTCGTCGTTTGAGCAAGCATCACGCAAGGGCGCTACCATCGACTCGTTTGCGCGCATTGGGCGCGCGTCGAGAGGCCGAGACTCATGGATAAAGCCGTAAAGATTCCTGGACCCGATCATCCGATCACCATTGAACGCAGTCCTTCGCGCGTGGTGATCAAGGCCGGCGGCCGCGTGATTGCGGACACCACCGAGGCGCTTTCGCTGCGCGAGAGTACCTATCCCGAAGTGCTCTACGTGCCGCGCAAGGACGTGGACATGACGCAACTCGAACGCACCGCGCACACGACCTATTGCCCTTACAAAGGCGAGTGCAGCTATTACAGCATCACGGCGGGTGGACAGCAATCGGCCAATGCGGTGTGGACCTACGAGACGCCCTATGAGGCGGTCGCGGCGATCAAGGAACATCTCGCGTTCTACAAGGACCGCGTGGATTCGTTCGATACGCTCGAGCGCTGAAACTCACGCAAGCGCATCTCAGTCGAGCAACAGCCTGGCATGGCGCTTCAGCACCGCGCTGAAGTCGTCCAGCCAGCCGACCGCCAGGCGCCAGCTTTGCCAATGCAGATCGACATCGAAGCGCACGCCAGGCGACATCTCCACTAATTCGCCGCTTTCCAGTTCGCGCGCAATGAGACGCCGCGGGCACATGCCCCAGGCCATGCCCGCGGTACACGCATTCACGAAGCCGGCGCCATGCGGCACGACGTGAGCAGGCGGATGAATGTCCGCGCGCGTCACGCGCCGGATGAAGCGCCGCTGTAGCTCGTCCTTGTCATTGAAGTTCACGCACGGGGCCTGACGCAAGGCCTCGCGTGTCAGACCACGCGCAAAATGCCGCGCGAAATAGGCGGGCGCGCAGACCGCGCTGTACCGCATGCGTCCGAGCTTGGTCGAACGCCAGCCGGGCACGGGCTCGGCCAGCGTCGTGACCGCGCCTTGCACGTCGCCGTCACGGATGCGTTGCGCCGTGTGATCCTGATCGTCGACGACGAGATCCAGCAGCACCTCCCGCTCGACGCAAAACTCCGCAGCCGCCGCGAGGAACCACGTGCTCATGCTGTCGTCGTTCACGGCGATGCGCAGCCGCGCACGCCGCTCGCCCGATACACCGGGCAGGGCCGGCATACGTCCGCCCAGTTCTGCTTCGAGCAACTGGACGCGTTCAGTGTGACGGCATAGCAATGCACCGGACGCGGTGGCCTCGCAAGGCTGTCCGCGCCGCACGAGCAGACTGCCGACGCGCTCTTCCAGCAGTTTCACCCGCTGCGATACCGCCGAAGGCGTGATGCTCAGCTCGCGCGCGGCGCGTTCGAACGAACCTGTGCGGACCACGGCCAGTAGCGCGTTCAGAAGGGCATAGTCGAGCATTAGCGTTCCTTGATCGGGATTAGAAAAATGAGCTTTGTGAAGGCGCATCGAACGCGCAGACTACGGCTTTCTTCGAGCCCGATCAAGCCACGCATCATGCAACCGACCCCATTCAAGCTGGAACGCTACTTCGCACAACACGAGTTCACCGCGCGCCATCTGCTGTGCAGTTCAGATCCGGAATCGATGTCGGTCGGCGAACTGCTGGACTTCGAGCCCAACGCACTCGACGGACTCCGCGACACCTGGCTCGGCTATACCGAGTATCCCGGCGCGCCCGCATTGCGCCATGAACTGGCGAAGCGGTATGAGAGCGTGAGTGCGGACCAGATCATCGTGCATACCGGCGCGCAGGAAGCCATCTATTCATTCATGAAGTCGATGCTCGCGCCCGGCGACCACGTGATCGTCCAGATGCCCGGCTACCAGTCGCATTATTCGGTGGCGGAGGCATCAGGCGTGCGGGTGTCGGCGTGGATGGCGCGCGAGACGCATGGCTGGGCGCCCGACATCGACGCACTGGAAACGCTCGTGACGCCCGCCACGCGCGCGCTCGTGATCTGCGTGCCGCACAATCCAACGGGCTATCTGCCGTCGCGCGAAGCGTTCGAGCGGATCGTCGATTTCGCCCGGCGACATGGGCTATGGCTGTTCAGCGACGAGGTGTATCGCGGGCTGGAGCACGACCCCGCCGATCGCCTGCCCGCCGCCTGCGACGTGTATGAACGCGCCGTATCGCTCGGCGCGCTTTCGAAGACGCACGGACTGGCAGGCCTTCGTCTCGGCTGGGTCGCCACACATAGCGCCGAGGTGCTCGAACGCATGAGCACGTTCAAGGACTATCTCACCATCAGCAACAGCGCGCCGAGCGAATATCTGGCGACGCTTGCCGTGCGGCACAGCGACGCGCTGCTGGCGCGCAATCTGGAGATCGTGCGCGCCAATCTCCGGCTGCTCGACGACTTCTTCCTGCGTCATGCGCGACGTGTCGAATGGCATCGGCCGCGCGCGGGGACGGTCGGCTTCGTGCGCTTGAAGCAGGGCCATGCCGCGCGCTTTTGCTCCGGACTACTCGAACGGGCCGGCGTGTTGCTGCTGCCGTCCACGCTGATCGATCATGGCGATGCACACGTGCGCCTTGGCTTCGGTCGTCGCAATCTGCCCGAGGCGCTCGCCATCCTCGCCGCCTACTTGGACGCGACCGTCACCAGCATCGCGTCCTGACGCCAGACACCCGGGAACATCTGCTTGAGGTTGCCCACCTTGGGCAGATCGTTGATCGCGATATACGGGCTTTCCGGGTGCTCCGTCAAATAGTTCTGGTGATAGCCTTCGGCGGGATAGAAGCCCTTGTAGTCCTCGACTTGCGTGACGATCTTGCCGCCATAAGCATGCGCGCGGTCGAGCTGCGCGATATACGCGGTGGCGATCTCGCGCTGCGCCGCATTCGTGGGAAACACCGCCGATCGGTATTGCGTGCCGTGGTCGGGGCCTTGATAGTCGAGTTCGGTCGGATTGTGCGCGACCGAAAAGAAGATCTGCAGCAGCTTGCCGTAGCTGACCTGCGCCGGGTCGTAGGTGATGCGCACGGATTCCGCATGACCCGTATCGCCTTCGCTAACACGCTCGTATTGCGCGGTGTTCGCCGCGCCGCCGGCATAACCGGACATCACTTCCTTGACGCCGCGGACGTGCTGGAACACACCCTGCACGCCCCAGAAACAACCGCCGGCGAACACGGCCGTCTCGCTATGCACCGCGCCGGCGGTCTCGTCGTGCGCGGGCGGCGGGATCTTCACCGCTTCCTCGCTCGAATGCGCGACGCGCTGCAACGCAAAGGCGCCCGCGAACAGCACCGCCACGCTCGCGACCTTGAAGGACTTGCTGGTTTTCAACATGGACTGCTCCTGATGACACACGCTGCATCCGCTGATGCGGGAATCAACCGAACGTGAACGCGTAAGCTTCGACGCCCGGATCGAGAAATTCGATAGTGAACGTGCGATCCGCAACCGGACCGGTCTGCCGCACGAGCTGGTACAGGCGTTGTTCCTTCACCGTACCACTGCCGTCGGCCTGGATGTCGCTGCCGTGCGATGCGCCCGGCGCCGCGCCGTCGATGCTCACGCGAAACCGCACCGGCTTGCCGTCCTTCGACGGCCCGAGCACGAGATGCAGGTCGCGCGCATGGAACCGGTAGACGATGCGCCCCGACGCGCCCTCCAGCGTGGCATGCTCCGCGCCCACCTTCCAGGCGCCGCCGAGGCCCCAGTCGTTGGTGTCGAGTGCCTTGGGTGCGGCGTAATCGTGCAGGCGGTCCGGCGTCTGTCCGCCGGGCGACATGAACTGCGCGGCCCGTTCGTAACCGATATAAGTCTCCGGTGAGCGCATGTCCGCGTTGTCGGCCTGCATCATCGCGCCCTGGCCGGTGGCGGCGTCCCGCTGCGGGGCCGCCTTCATGGCAGCGGACGGCGGCGCGCCATGTCCCGCTTCAGCGAGCAACTCCTGAATGACGTGCTCGGACTCCGCGTAATTGCCCTCGCCGAAATGGTGATAACGGATGTTGCCGTTGGCATCGACGAAGTAATGGGCCGGCCAATACTGATTGTCCAGCGCACGCCAGATCGCGTAGTTGTTGTCGATAGCCACCGGATAGTCGATGCCGAGATCGTGCGTCGCCTTCTTCACGTTGTCGATATTGCGCTCGAACGCGAACTCCGGTGCATGCACGCCGATCACCACCAGTCCCTGGTCGCGATACTTCTGCGCCCACGTCTTCAGATACGGCAGCGTGCGCAGGCAATTGATGCACGAATACGTCCATACATCGACGAGCACCACCTTGCCCCGCAGCGCTTCACGCGTCAGCGGCGGCGAATTGAGCCACTGCACCGCGCCATCCAGCGAGGGCAGCACGCCTTCTACCGGCAAGTCCGATGCCGCGGTTTTCTGCATGCCCGTGCCGGCGCGCATCATCGCTTGGGGTGCTTCGCCCGCGTCCTGTTTCTGCACGGGCGCAGGCTTTTGGGCCGACATCATCATGGCGCCATTGCCCTTGGAGAACCTGTCGACGAGCTGCTGTTCGATGCCCGCGGTGGCCACGGTCGACACTCGCGCGAGCGCGCCGGTATCGAGGCCGAGCCCGATCGCGACCACGCCGAGCAGCATGGCCGCGCCGAGCCCGCGCCGCACCCATTCGCCGGCGCCGAGCGAGCGCTTCATGGCCGCGAACACCCGTCCGCCGATCAGCAGCGCGACCGCCAGCGAGGTCGCCGCGCCGGCCGCATAGGCGAGCAGCAGCAAGGTCGTGCCAACGCTCGCGCCATGCAGCGCCGCGCCGGTCAGCACGAGGCCGAGGATCGGGCCGGCACAGGGCGCCCACAGCAGGCCCGTCGCGATGCCGAGCAGCACCGAGCCGCCGATGCCAGGCTTGCCGTCGCCATGCTCGGCGTAGGCCGTCAGACGGTTGCCCAACGTGACCAGCGGATGCATCACGCGGTCGGCGAAGCGCGGCAGCAGCAGCGTCAGGCCGAACACGGCGAGCAACGCAATGGCGGCCCAGCGGCCATACTGGTTCGCCTGCGTGACCCAGCCGCCGCCCACGGCGGCGAGCGTCGCGACGCCCGCAAATGTCAGGCCCATGCCGGCGAGCAGGGGCAGCCCGCTACGCACGAAGGACTGATCCGCCCGCGCGAACACGAAGGGAAGAACCGGCAGGATGCACGGGCTGAGAATCGTCAGCGCGCCGCCGAGATAGGCCAACACGATCAGCAACATGATGAGCTCGCGTAGAAAGGTTTTGGGTAGCAGCGCGTCAGGCGGCGCCGGGAGTGAAGGACATCGCCACGCCGTTCATGCAATAGCGCAGACCGGTGGGCTTGGGGCCGTCGTCGAACACGTGGCCCAGATGGCCGCCACAGCGCCGGCAATGCACCTCGGTGCGCAACACGCCGAACGAGCCGTCCTGACGCGTGGCGACCGCGTGGTCGAGCGGCGCCCAGAAGCTCGGCCAGCCGGTGTGGCTCTCGAACTTGGTCCGCGACGAAAACACCGCAAGCCGGCATCCGGCGCAACTGAAGGTGCCTGCGCGATGCTCGTCGTTCAGCGGGCTGGTGTAGGGGCGCTCGGTGCCCTCGCGGCGCAGCACGTCGAATTGCGCAGGGTTCAGCACGCGGCGCCATTCGTCGTCGCTATGGACGATCTCGAAGCGCTCCGGCGGCAAAGCCTGCATCGCACCCTGCGGCGGCGTGCCGGCGAGGGCGCGGAAGCGGCCCGACAGCGCGAGCACTGAGGCGGCGGCCGCGGTGCCGGTCAGAAGAAAGCGGCGGCGAGTCGGCATGGCGTGATCCTGGTCGTGGACTGGAATGGCCTCATCCTAGACGCGCGTGCATCCCCGAGTCCTCACCGAAAGTTAAATTAAATGTGATAACTTGGCCGCGCGCATTTCTGCACAATGACGGCAGGGCGCGTCTCATCGTCATGCGCCATTGCCGCTCCGCCGCTCCGCCGCCACGCACCTTTGCCCATGGACCAACCGAAACGCATTCTGATCGTCGAAGACGACATGCATATCGCCGACGTGCTGAGTCTCAACCTGCGCGACGAACGCTATGAAGTCGTGCATTCCGCCGACGGCGCCGAAGGCTTGCGGCTGCTCGAACAGGGCGGCTGGGACGCACTGATCCTGGACCTGATGCTGCCGGGCGTCGATGGCCTCGAGATCTGCCGGCGCGCACGCGCGATGACGCGCTATACGCCGATCATCATCACGAGCGCGCGGTCGAGCGAAGTGCATCGCATCCTGGGCCTCGAACTCGGCGCGGACGACTATCTCGCCAAACCTTTTTCCGTGCTGGAACTCGTGGCGCGCGTGAAGGCGCTGCTGCGTCGCGTCGATGCCGTCGCGAAGGACTCGCGGCTCGAAGCAGGGCGCATCGAGGCCGCCGGCATCGCGATGGATCCGCTCGCGCGCGAAGCCTGGGTCGATGGCGCGCGCATCGAACTCACGCCGCGCGAATTCGATCTGCTGCATCATTTCGTGCGCCATCCGGGCAAGGTGTTTTCGCGCATGGACCTGCTCAATGCCGTGTGGGGTTATCGGCATGAAGGTTATGAGCATACCGTCAACACTCACATCAACCGGCTGCGCGCAAAGGTGGAGCGCGACGCGGCCGATCCCCAGCGCATCCTCACCGTGTGGGGACACGGTTACAAGCTTGCGGTACAGAGCGCCGGCGAGCCGGGGGCCGCATCGTGAAGCTGACGCTGTCGCAACGGCTTTTTGCGGTGTTCTGCGTGCTGCTGCTGGCATGCTGCGGCGCATCGGCGTGGTTGCAGATCCGGGCAAGCGACCTGCGCGAGAAGGAAGTCATCCAGAGCCTGTCGCGTGGTCTCGCCACACACGTGGCGCGCGATGGCGCACTGGCGGACGCGAAGGATATCGACGCTCCCGCGGTGCGCCGTCTCTTCAGCCAGTTGATGGTGGTGAACCCGAGCGTCGAAGTCTATCTGCTGGACAACACGGGCCGTATCCGCGCCGACGATGCGCCGCCGGGGCATCTGAGACGCGAACGTATCGATCTCGCGCCCATCGAACGCTTCCTGAAGGGCGACGCGTTGCCCATTCTCGGCGACGATCCGCGCAGCGCCGACAAGCGCAAGGTCTTCAGTGCGGCGCCGCTGGGCGCGGCCGGGCAGCCGCCGTTCGGTTACGTGTATGTGGTGCTGCTCGGCGAACAGCACGATGCGCTAGCCGCGAAGGCGTCGGCGAGTGCGGTGCTGCGTACCACGCTTGCGTCGATGGGGCTCGTCACGCTGCTCGGGCTGGTTGCCGGCGTGGTGGCGTTCGGGCTCGTGACGCGGCCGTTGCGGCGTCTGACCGAAGCGATGCGCCGCTTCGACGCGAGCGCGGCGCCCGGCGAGCCGACGCTTGCGACGTTGCCGGCGGCGGTAACGGCAGACAAGCGCGGTGCACGCGAAGACGAACGCGACGAGATCGTCGTGCTGGAAAGCGCGTTCGCGCAAATGGCGGCGCGCATCGGCGAGCAATGGCGCGAGCTGGGACGGCAGGATCGCGAACGCCGCGAGATGGTCGCGAATATCTCGCATGACCTGCGCACGCCGCTCGCGTCGCTGCATGGCTATCTGGAAACGCTGACGCTCAAATCGGAATCGCTTGCCGCCGCCGAGCGCCGCCGTTATTTGTCCATCGCACTGGCGCAAAGCACGAAGGTCGGTCATCTCGCGCAGTCGCTGTTTGAACTGGCGCGGCTCGAACACGGCATGGTCGCGCTCGAACGTGAAGTCTTTTCGCTGCCGGATCTCTTGCAGGACGTGTTCGAAAAGTTCGAGTTGCCCGCTCAGTCGCGCGGCGTGCAACTGAATGCGCACCTCGCGCCGCGCGTCCCCAGCGTCATGGGCGATCTCGGCATGATCGAACGGGTGCTTACGAATCTGCTCGACAACGCGATCCGTCACACGCCGCCGCAAGGCGCGGTAGACGTTACAGTCGGCCACGCGGATGAGACGAGCGGACGCGTCTGCATCACGGTCAGCGACACCGGACCGGGCATTCCCCCCACCATGCGCGATGCGCTGTTCCAGCGGCCATTCACGTCGGGCGGAACGCATCGGGGCGGTCTGGGCCTGCTGATCGTGCAACGCATGCTGCAACTCAATGACAGCCAGATCCGGCTGATCGACACCGGTCCACACGGGACCACGTTTCGCTTCGATCTGCCTGCGGCCAGCGCGCGCATGCGGGAAGACGCGGCACCCGCGCGGCCGGCATAAAAAAAACCCGGCATGTGACTGCCGGGCTGAATGGGATGGTCGTCACCTCGCTTGCAGCGCCGTTGGGATGCGCATGAAGCGGTGCCCGGTCGGACCATCCGCGTGGACGTGCTGCTCAGACGTGTTGCGCGGCTTGCTTCTCTCGATGAACCGAGACGACTGCTTGCTTGCCCCACAAGAGACGTTTTAGTCTTCTCGCCTTAAACCAGTCTTAAAAAATGCATGGACGGCGCATTGCATTTTCCGGCTTACGCTTTTAAGGCCCGTGGTGTAGTGGACAACGTGAATGGCATTCGAGGTGGCATGTCGCTCTTGACGATGAGTCAATAGGGGAAGCGTGCGTCGCCATGCGGAAAACTCTCCTTGGTTTCCCGCTGTATGTTTGCTAGCATGTAAGCGAGTTGCAGGACGCGGACCGCAGCCCCGCATGCCACACAACAGCGGTCACACAACAGCGTCCATGGAAAGTTCTCCATCCCAGGCTGGGTTCCAGCGCGCAGCGTCGCTCTGCGCAAAGCATGTTTCGCATCGTCGATCGTTCGCTTTAACTATTGCTTGAACTGTTTCTGGTTCGGAAAGCCGGTGGTAAAAAGCGGCGCATATCTTATCGGCGCATCACGAGCCGCATAGCGGGCGACGCTTACGTTCAAGCATCACCGGCATTACACAACACGCTACACATCAGCACGGCTTCTTGGCGATATGCGCAAAGCAGGGCTCGCTTGGATGTCGAATGTCGCGCGTATCTCCTGACGTTGCAGGTGATTTCCAGGCAGTCGGTCATCGTCATTGCAGTTCCGGATGAGGGTGGAGTTGTCGCACGCATACGATCCGCTCAACCAGCGGGAGGAAACGTGGAAACGGAACTCAGTCAACGGCTCGCGAAAACTTTATGGCGTTGTGCAGCGCACGGACACGTGCTGCCTTATCAGCGCTTTCATGCGCTTTGCGAACGAAGCATTCCGCTGGCGCAACGCTATGCGGCGCTCGAATCGGCCATCAAGACTTTGGGCGACGTGCGCGAGATCGACTATGGCGTGTTGATGGCGCTGGACAGCGGCTTGCCCGGCGCGGAGTTCTTTCAGCGCTACTTGCGCCATCGTCACAGCGAATACGTACAGTTGATGGGCGACCCGAAATATCATCGGCAAACGCTCGCGCACAAGCGCACGCTCGTGGCCGGTGAACGAGACCGGGTGTATGCGCATGCACGCCTCATCGGCGAAGAGCGGGGGCGGCAAGCGGCCTGAGCCGCGTGTGACATTCGCCTGGGCGCAAGCCCCATGCTTCAATGCAGATCGTGTTTGACAGCCCGTTGATCAAGGCGCCCATATGCCGCTTGCGCGACGCGAGCGGTGATGCATTCCTTCATCCTTTCGCGTATCCGCGGATGCCCTTATCGGGCCCTCAGTTTCGTTCAGTGTTTACCATGATTTCACAAGCCGATGTCATGATGACGCTCGCGGTTGTCCCATACCTCCCGCCATGGATTGCCTGACGATGAAACCCATTCGAAAGCCAGGCATCGAAACGCTTACTGTCGTTCGCGCGTGAATGAGCGCTGCCAAACACAAGCCCCCGCGTTAAGCGCCATTTGATAGCTTCTTTGGGCACAATTTGCGGACCGAATGTCGTGATGGCGGGAGCGATTCATATAATCGTCTCAATACCTCGCGAACCCGCGACACCTAAAACCGAAGGAATCCATGAGATGGCACTCCTGGATGACCTGTAGTCCGGTTCAAAAGTCAGCGGGCCATTTTCGCATCCGGGAACGTCGATTGCGCACAAGCACCTCCACGGTTGTGTGCGCCGGGACGTTGACGGCCTGACATGTCAAGGCGAGACTTGCCGGCAGGAGACATGACTAGCCGAATTGCGCGCCACCAGAGACGAGGAAAAGATCTAATGAGACCGGTTGTATTCGGGAATCGCTTCGGATGGCTGCATGCAGGGACGGGCACGCGCGGCGTGCTGCTTTGCAATACATACGGCCACGAATACGTATGGACATACAGCGGCATGCGGCATCTTGCCGATGCCTTGTCCGCGCGCGGCCTGTGGGTACTGCGCTTCGACTATCGGGGAACCGGCGATTCGGCAGGCGCCGATGGTGCGCCCGACCAGTTCGCTTCGTCCGTCGACGACGTCGAAGCGGCCATCGACTGGTTCAAGGAAACCACGGGTATCGATCACCTGACCTTGTGCGGCTTTCGCGTCGGCGCGGCATTCGCGCTCGAGGCGGCCCTGCGCAAGCCAGTGGACGAACTGGTGTTGCTCGCGCCGGTGTCGAGCGGGCGCATCTATATGCGTGAGCTCAACATCGTGCGCAAGACCTGGCTGGATCAGCTTGCGCCGCCGTTGCGCGAGATGCAGCAGTCCGCCGAACCGCTCAACGTGCTGGGCCAGGTCTATAGCGCTGAATTCAAGCGCTCGCTCGAACAGATCGATCTCGTCGCCAGCGTGAAGCGTGCTGCCGCCGCGCCCGCGCGACGCGCGCTCATCATGAATGTGCGGGCGGGCGGCAAGGACCCGTTGCGCGATGCGCTCGCGGAACGCGGCGTCGAGGCGGAGGTGACGCCGTTCGAAGATCTGCTTGGCTTCATCCAGGAAACGGCCTTCAATGCGCTGCCCCGCGCAGCCTTCGAAGAAGCGGTGCAGTGGATGGCCCGCGACGCCGCGCAAGAGCAGGGCACGCCGCCTGAAGCCGTGATGCCGCAGGAAGCGTGGCCCGACCTGACGATCGAAACCTCGGAAGCGATCGAGCGTCCGGTTTGCATCGGCGAGGAAGGGCTTTTCGGGGTGCTGTGCGAGCCGCGCACTGGCCTTTCGCGCGGCTCGGTGTTCCTGATCGCCAATACGTCGGCCAGCTCGCGAGTGGGCGACAGCCGGCTTTCCGTACGCATCGCACGCGAACTCGCGCGCCGCGGCGTGGCCTCGTTGCGCTTCGACGCGCGTGGCCGCGGCGATAGTCCGGCAGCCTCGGGCATCGTGCAATCGGATACGGCATTTGGCCGCATCTATAACTCGGTTGCGACCGACGACACCGCCGCCGCCGCGCGCTGGCTTTCGCGTCAGGGATACAAGTCGATCTTCTCGTTCGGCGTGTGCTCGGGCGCCTATCACGCGTTGAAGGCCGCGTTGATCGAGGACTCGATCACCGGCGTGGTCACGGTGAATTTGCCGACTTTCAAGAAGCCCGCCGATATCGCGCCCGATGCCTTGCGCCAGTCGACGCGCAACTCGATGGCAGGTTATGCGTTCTCGATGCTCGATCCGCAGAAATGGAAAGCTATCCTGCGCGGTGAAAAAGATCTGAAGCGGGTACTGCGTTTCGTGTCGGGCTATATGATGACGCGCGTACGCTCACGGGTCGTCGATGTACTGCGGCTCGACCGCCTCACCCAAACGCCTCCCGAACTCGCGACCGAGCCTGGCCCGATGATTCGCGCGCTGGATGCCCGGCATGTGAAGACGGTGCTCATCTACGGCGCCTACGATGCAGGCATGGACCTGATCGCCGCAAACTTCGGCAAGGGTGGCGCGCGCCTGTCGCGCTTCCCGTCCGTGCGCATGGCGGTGTTCTCCGATGCCGATCACTCGCTCTTCATGCCGAGCGGTTCGAGCCAGGTGGTGACGCTGTGCGAGAGCGTCGTCAAGGAAACGAGGGCGACCGTCGCGGATGCGATGTTTCCCCGGCGAGAGCCCGTCGTGCTCTGATTCCTGATCGTTCTTTTCTTCTTCGACTTCCTCTACCGCGCGAAGCTTGAGCGAGCTTCGCGCGTCTTGCGTATCCTTCCATAGCGGAACCCGCCGCACGCGGCGGTGTTCCTGTTCCATCGAGATCCCTCTCGGCGAAGCTCGCGCGTTTGCATCGTGCGCGAGGCTCGATTCGTTCCCAACCCAGGAGTCTGATGATGTCGATCGAAAAGGTTCTATACCGCGCCCATGCTCATGTCACCGGCGGCCGCGATGGACGCGCCAACATCCCTGAAAATGATCTGGATCTGCGCCTGACGACGCCGAAGGAACTCGGCGGAGGCGGTGGAGACGGCACCAATCCCGAGCAGTTGTTTGCCGCCGGCTACAGCGCATGCTTCATCGGCGCGATGAAGTTCGTCGCCGCGCGCGACAAGATTGATTTGCCGAAGGACCTGGCTGTCGACGGGAACGTCGGCATCGGTCAGATCCCGAATGGCTTCGGCATTGAAGTGGAACTGAAGATCTCGCTGCCCGGCATGGATCGCGGCGCCGCTCAGGCGTTGATCGACAAGGCGCATATCGTGTGTCCTTATTCCAATGCGACGCGCAATAACATCGACGTCACGTTGACACTGGCCTGAGCATCAGCCGGGCCTTGATGGCCTTCACTTGATTGACTCACAGGTCTATTCGGGGCAATGAGGCAAGGCGCTCATGAGCGAGACGCCAGTCTCATCCCGATCATCCGGAGGAAGCGATGACGCTAACAATGGGGATTGATCACATCGGACTGACCGCGCGCCATCTCGAGACGACGCGCGATTTCTTCGTTGAATGTCTTGGCTGGACCGTCGCGGGCGAGAAGCCCGATTACCCGGCGGTATTCGTCTCGGATGGCAGCCTGCTGGTGACGCTATGGCAAGCCAAGGAAGAGACGCCGGTGGCCTTTGATCGCCGCAAGAATGTGGGACTTCACCATATTGCATTGCGGGCTGCCAATGAATCGGCATTCAACGAGATTCTCGAACGCGTCTCCGCGTGGCCGGGGGTCGTCGTGGAGTTTCCACCTGAAATGCTCGGCGCCGGACCGAAACGGCACATGATGATTTATGAGCCTGGCGGCATACGTGTGGAATTCGACTTCGATCCGCGCACTCAAGGAACGGGGAAGCAGTGACGTACTGATTGGCCACTCGAGAGTGAGCCATTGAGAAAAGAGACGGCCGAATAATCAACGGAAATCCGCGATTGAACTCCGCCGTCTCCAAACCATGCCGCTGCGGAGCCGCTGCTCAGGCGAGAAGAAACGGCGTGCGGTCTTCGGCGGATGCCAGCCATGCAGGCGCCCGGCCGCGGCCGCTCCATGTAGCGCCACTTTCCGGATCCCGATAAAGCGCGGGTTGCGGGCCGCGCGGTTGCCCCTTGCCATTGGCGCTGCTCTTCGTCTTCGTGGCCGCGCGCTTTTTGGTCTTGCTCGCGCCCGACGCAGCGCTTCCTACCGCAAACTTGCTGCGGTCCCGCGCCTTGGCGATCCAGGCCGGCGCACGGCCTCGTCCGCTCCAGGTAGCGCCCGTCTTTGGGTCTTGATAAGCCACGACCGAGGCTTTGCGAGACGAAGCTGCGCGTCCCGATTTCTTTCGCGAACCCGTGAATTTCTCGATGTCCGAAATTGTCAGATTATGGCGCGCCATCAGATCATGAATCTTTTGCAGCGCGCTTTCCGATTGCGTGGCAAGTAGCGATTCGGCCTTCGCCTGCAGCGCCTCGATACGTGCCTGAATGTTTTCGAGCGTTGGCATGGACTTTCCTCTATCGATTTGTATTTTCGAACTATGCCATGCGCATGCGCCATACGCTAGAGGCAATAGACTTCGAGCGCATGAAAAGAATCATTTAAAGATATAAGAAGTGGGCTTGTTAAATCTTTTGGCAGGCCAACTCGCTGCATTTTTTTTGCATTCCGTACTTCGCGGCGGGTTTGCGCGGCTCAAGGCGCGTGAAGCGAATATAAGACGCGACAAGCCGCTGGCCGTCGGCTTTCAGACAGCAGGCACGTGCTTGACAAAAGGCCGGCAGCACAAGGCCCGCATGATGATCCGGCGCTTCAAGGTTATCGGATCCCAGTTCCGAAGCCATACTGCCAAGCCCTTGCCATGGCGGCCCGCCCACACTGTGTTTTGTTTCTCTTTGCGGAATACAGCAACAATTCCGATCGATTCCGTTTGCATGCCCATTCGCGTCGGCGCCCCGACAGTGCTGCAACGCTTCAGCCGAAGGCATCCCGAATACCTCACAATTCATTACGTATCGTTACGGTGTTTAACACCCAAGGGAAGCAAGCAATGGGAAGCGTACAAAGCAAATACGGTAATCATTTAATTGGAAGGCGCATGCCGGCATTGAATCACAGCGCAGTGCATCCACGCGGTACGCGATGAAAATTGCGATCGAAATAAATCAGGCTATCGCCGTCGCCGCGCACGCGGATGGTTGTCGTTTCGACGAACATCACCGAATGAGAACCGACTTCCTTGGCCTCGACAATCCTGCCTTGCAGGCTCGCAAGCGCATCGCGCAAGACGGGTACACCGTGCGCGCCTTCATCCCACACCGGCAGCGAAAAGCGTTCTTCCATCGATAGCCGGGTGAGGCCGGCAAAGTGCCGGGCCATTTCCTCGAAGTGACCGGGCAATACATTCACACACACGTGTCGATTGCCTGCGAAGGCCGCATGCATCGAACTCGACCGGTTGATGCAGACCAGCAAGGTGGGCGGCGCATCGGTGACCGAACACACCGCGCTTGCCGTAATACCGCAGCGTCCATGCGTGCCGGCCGTGGTGATGACGTTCACGGCCGCGCCGAGATGCGCCATGGCCTGGCGGAACAGCTTGCGGACCGGGTCGATTTCATCGCGTGCCGTGCGGCCGGGCTGAGCAGACATGACGCCTCTCCTGTTCGTTTCGTCTTTGCTGTCCATGTATAGCAAGCGACGTCCGGGGCGTCCGCGCTGAGCCGCACAGATGCGCATGAAGATCCGCACTTGCTACGATCACGGCATGAATATCGATCTCTTTGGCATCGACGGCTGCAAGGGGGGATGGTTCGTCGCGCGGCAGCATGCGAGCACCGGCGAACTCTCGACCTGTGTGATCGATCGCCTCGACCTTCTTCTCGACTGGGAACACGAGCACGCAATTGTTGCGGTGGATATCCCCGTGGGTCTGTCGGCCAATGGCACACGCGCCTGCGACAGACATGCGCGCACATTGCTAGGACGTCCGCGTGCCAGTTCGGTATTTGCACCGCCGACACGCGCGGCACTGTCGGCACGAACTCACGAGGAAGCCTGTGCGATCAACCAGGCCGAGTCCGGCAAGCGCATTTCCATTCAGGCCTTTCATATCGGCAAGAAGATCGCTGAAGTCGATGCGCTCCTGCACCGCCATGCCGCCGCGCGCTCGCGCCTCTTCGAAGTTCATCCGGAGTTGAGCTTCATGCATCTGGCGATGGAGCATGGCGGCCCGAGGCACGGTTTGCGCGAAAGCAAGGCGCACGCGCCCGGATTCGCGCTGCGTCATGCATTGCTGGTCAAATGCTTCGGCAGCGCCATCGATGCCGCGCTGGCCGCAAGACGGCCCGCGCAGGCATCGCGGGACGATGTGCTCGACGCCTTCGCCGTGCTGTGGAGCGCGCGCCGTATCGCGGTGGGCCAGGCGCTGCGCTTTCCCGACCCGCCGGACGCCGATGCATCCGGCATCCCGATGGCGATCTACTGCTGACCCGTGCTCCTTTCATAGCTCGCCACGTGCAATGCCTTCACACGTTCGGCGAAGGCCTCCACGGGTCCATCGACGGCGGTGTCGCCGATCACGTCCTGGATCGCCAGGGGACGCACACGGCCGGGCGCCGCGCCCAGTTCCGCGCGCCAGCGCGTGAACTGTTCCGCCGACGCCGCATAGACGATGCGCCCCAGGCCGACCCACGCGTGCGCCGCCGAACACATCGGGCAATGTTCGCCGGAGGTGTACACCACCGTGTCACGCCGCTGCGCTTCAGGCAGGTTTTCAGCGGCCCAGCGTGCAATGGCGAATTCCGGATGACGCGTGTGATCGCCGCCGCTCACGCGATTGCGGTCCTCGAACAGCACGCGGCCATCGGCTGCCACGAGCATCGAGCCGAACGGTTCGTCGCCTGCGTCGAGCGCTTCCTGCGCCAGATCAATGCAGCGAAGCAAATGGCGCTTGTCGGTATCGTCGATCATGCGAAGTTCTCCCTGATTAAAGTGAACGAGGCTAGCGAAACGCGCGCATATGCGCCGTCATGAGCTGCAACATCTTGTTGGACGCCACTGAAAGCCTGCGTCCGGTGCGCGTGACGAGATGCGCTTCCGCATCGGCGAGTATGGGGTGAGGAATGTCGATGGCAAACAGGTCGCCCGCTTCCATCTCGCTCGTCACGGCAAAGGCGGGCAGCACGGTAATGCCGAGTCCCGACTTCACGAACTGCTTGAGAATGGCGATGGAGTTCGTGGTCACCACCGGATCGAGACGGAGCTTCTCCGCATATTCGACCGCCTGCAACATCTGGCGCGTGCCGTAGGACGCATGCGTGACGGCCAGCGGAAATTGCGCGAGTTCCTGCACGCTCAGCGACTTGCGATCGCGCCGTGGAAAGCGGGCGCCGACGATCGCCATCATCGGCTGGCGCTTGATCGCGCGCGACACCAGCTTCGGTTCCTGCGGCGGATTGTAGACGAGCCCGATCTCGCCCTCGTCCTCGGAGATCTTGCGGATTACGTCGTTGGTGCCGCCGAGATCGAGATTCACGTTGATGCCGGGATGCTGCTTGCAAAAGCGCGGCATCGGCCCCGACAGCAGGTCCGAGACGAAGCCCTCGCCAAGCACGATGTTCACATGCCCCGTGCGCAGGCCGCGCAATTCCTGGAGTCGCGAGAGCAAATCGTCGCGGTGCGCGAGTTGTTCCCGGAAATATTCGATCACGCACTGGCCGGCCTCGGTTGGCTTCACGCCGCGCGCATGGCGTTCGACCAACGCGGCGTCCAGCTCCTTTTCCAGCAGGCCGATCTGGCGGCTCACCGCCGATGGCGCGACGTTGAGGTAATCGGCCGCCGCGCGGATCGTGCCGCAGCGGACCGCTTCGAAGAAATAGACGATGCGGCTGTCGGTGAGATTGTCTGTCATGGCATCCAGGGCTTCAGCGCGCTTGCGCCGCAAGTAACGTTCTAAAAATTAGAACACATCCAATATTGGCGTTGATTGGTTATACGTCTTGCCGGGCGGATCATGGCATCCATGCACAACGCGCGGCGCGGCGGGCAGAGGGCTGCCTCGCCAGGCGCCGCGCATCGGACGGAGGGTTTCGCGGATGAAGACGGTAGGTGTGATCGGACTCGGCAACATGGGGCGCGGCATGGCGCGCTCGGCGGCGCGCGGCGGGTATCGCGTGCTCGGTTTCGATGCGGCGCCCGGCGCGGCCGCCGCGCTGGAAGCGGATGGCGTGGAGGCGCGCGACTCGATCGCCGCCATCGCGAGCGAGGCCGACGTGCTGATCCTCTCGCTGCCAACCTCCGCGATCGTCGAGGAGGTGGTGCTCGGGAAGGGCGGCGTGGCGTCGAGCGGCAAGGCCGGCCTGATCGTCGTGGATACGACCACCGCCGATCCCGACAGCACCCGCAAGGTGGCGGCGGCGCTCGCGGAATGCCGGATTGGCTTCGTCGATGCGCCCGTGAGCGGCGGCCCGAAAGGCGCCGCGACCGCGACCATGACCATGGTGCTCGGCGGCTCGGACGCGGACGTCGCGGCCGTCGAACCGATCCTCGCCGTCATCAGCGCGAAGCGCGTGCATGTCGGGCCGGTGGGCGCGGGCCACGTGACCAAGATCATCAACAACATGCTGACCGGCGTGCATCTGCTCGCCGCCAGCGAGGCCGTGCGCGCGGCGCAGGGCGCGGGCGTCGATCCGGAGAAACTGGTGGAAGCGCTCAACGGCGGCTCGGGACGCAACAGCGCGACGCTCACCAACTATCCCACCTGGATCTTCAACGACAAGTTCGACTCCGGCTTCACAATGAAGCTCATGCGCAAGGACGTGCGCCTCGCCATGGCGCTGCTCGACAACGTTCATGAAGACGCGCCCATCGCGAAGGAAGCGGGGCGGCTGTGGGCGGCCAGTGAGGCGAGCATCGGCGACGCCGAGGACTTCAATCGCATCGTGCAGTTCATCGAATCGAAGTAAGGGGACTTGACGGACATGGAACACAACGCAGCAGAACAACTTCTCGCGGCCTTCGCGCATTTCTTCCCGAACGCGAAGACCATCGGCTCTTATGTGGGCGGCGAACTGATCGAAGGCGCGGGCGAGAACATCCAGCTTCATGACGCCGCCACCGGCAAGCCGAGCCTTGCTTATCGCGATGGCGGCGCGGCCGTGGTCGAACAAGCGGCGTCCGCCGCAGCACGCGCGCAGAAGCAATGGTGGGCGCTCACCCATGCCGCGCGCGGCCGAGTGATGTTCGAGATCGCGCGCGAAATCAGGAAGGAAGCCGAGGCTATCGCGCGGCTCGAATCGCTGGGCTCGGGCAAGCCGATCCGCGATTGCCGGGGCGAAGTGGCGAAGGTTGCCGAGATGTTCGAGTACTACGGCGGCTGGGCCGACAAGTTCCATGGCGACGTCATCCCGGTGCCGACCTCGCATCTCAACTACACGCGTCGCGAGCCCGCCGGCACGGTGCTGCAGATCACGCCCTGGAATGCGCCGGTGTTCACGTGCGGCTGGCAGGTCGCGCCCGCCATCTCGATGGGCAATGCGGTACTGTTGAAGCCCTCCGAACTGACGCCGTTCACCTCGCTCGTGGTGGGCCTGCTGGCGGAGCGCGGCGGGGCGCCGAAGGGGCTCATTAACGTGCTCGCGGGGCTCGGTCACACGGTGGCGCAGGCGGCGATCGCCCACAAGGTGGTGAAGAAGGTCGTGTTCGTCGGCTCGCCGGCGACGGGCGCGCGCATCGCGGAAGCCGCGGCGAAACGGGTGCTGCCGTGCGTGCTGGAACTGGGCGGCAAATCGGCCAACATCATTTTTGCGGACGCCGATCTCAAGCGCGCCGCGCTGACCGCACAGGCCGCGATTTTCGCGGGAGCCGGGCAGAGCTGCGTGGCGGGCTCGCGACTGCTGGTGCAACGCACCGTGTATGACGAGTTCGTCGCGATGGTCGCGGCGGGTGCGAAGCAGATCAAGGTCGGCGCACCGCTGGACGACGCCACTGAAGTCGGTCCCATCAACAACCGCAAGCAGTACGATCACGTGATGTCGATGATCGACAAGGGCGTCAGCGCGGGCGCGACGCTCGCGGCGGGCACGATCGAACGTTCGGAGGCGGGCTATTTCGTGCCGCCGACGGTGCTGGCCGGCGTCACGAACGACATGGAGGTCGCGCGCATGGAGATCTTCGGGCCGGTGGTCGCGGCCATTCCGTTCGATACGGAAGAGGAAGCCGTCGCGATCGCCAACGACACCGAGTTCGGCCTGGCGGGCGCGGTATGGACTCGCGATGTCGGGCGCGCGCACCGCGTGGCGGGACAGGTCGATGCCGGCACCTTCTGGGTCAACGGCTACAAGACCATCAACGTGGCGTCGCCGTTTGGCGGCTATGGGCTCTCGGGGTATGGCCGGTCGAGCGGCGTCGAGGCGCTCTACGAATACACGCAGACCAAGAGCGTATGGGTGGAAACCGCGAAGGAACCGGCCACGACCTTCGGCTATCTGTGACCTTGCAGCCCGTGCCGTGCAAACGGCACGGGCCAATATGAACGACGACGCACACGGGAGAAGCGCATGCAAAGCACAATGAGCGCGGAAAGCGCACAAGGCAGTGGCCTGAGGACCGCGAAGCTGTTTTTCTATGCGGCGGTGATCCTGCTGATCGCCGAGTTCATTGGTTCGTTCACGTTCAAGATCGGTCCGGGCAAGGTCATCCTGCTGCCGATGATCTGGGCGCTTCTCCTCGGCGCCGCGCTCGGACTCGTCTCCGAACGCTGGAACAGCGAGGCGCGTCTCGACGTGCGCAGCCAGTTCTACGCAGCGGCGATTCTCCAGCCCGCGCTATTGCTGTTCGTCGCCAAGCTCGGTCTCATGGTGGGCAGCGCGTTGCCGAAGCTTGCCGCAGCCGGCTGGGCGCTGGCGTTCCAGGAACTCGGGCATTTCGTCGGCACGATCCTGCTGGGCCTGCCGCTCGCGCTGCTGCTCGGCATCAAGCGCGAGGCGATCGGCGCGACCTTCTCCGTGGGACGCGAGCCGAGCCTGGCCATCATCGGCGAGAAATACGGCATGGATTCCGCAGAAGGGCGCGGCGTGCTCGCCGAATACCTGACCGGCACGGTGTTCGGCGCGTTATTCATCGCGATCTTCGCGGGCTTCGTCGCCAGCTTGCATATCTTTCATCCGCTCGCGCTCGCCATGGGATCGGGTGTCGGGTCCGGCAGCATGATGGCCGCTGCATCCGGCGCGATCGCCGCGCAACAGGACCCGGAAACGGCCAAGTCGGTGCTGACCTTCGCGGCGGCCAGCAATCTGATCACCACGACCATCGGCACCTATTTCACGCTCTTCATCTCGCTGCCGATGGCGATCTTTGGCTACCGCCTGCTCGAACCGCTGATCGGCCGCAAGACAAAAGCCTCCGACGCCAGCGAGGCGGTCACGACAGCGCCGCAACTGGGTGAAGTGAAGACCAGCGCGCCTGAACTCGGCTATGGCGGCAAGCTGCTCGCGTGGGGCGTGACGGCGGTGATGGCGCTCGTCGCCGACTGGATC
This sequence comes from Caballeronia sp. LZ065, assembly GCF_031450975.1. NCBI lineage: Bacteria > Pseudomonadati > Pseudomonadota > Betaproteobacteria > Burkholderiales > Burkholderiaceae > Caballeronia > Caballeronia sp. LZ065. The sequence goes on along the minus strand of NZ_JARUXV010000004.1, from coordinate 614,993 downwards.
ACGCACGGCACGACGCCGCTGCAAGCCCTGCCGGGAATGGCGATCATGGTGCTGGCGACGATCGTCGGCGATGCCGTCGCGCAGGCCACGGGCCGCAAGATTCCGGCGGTGTGCTGGGTGTCGATCGTCGCGATGTTTTTGACGTCGCCGTGGTGCCCGTGGGGCGCGCAAATCGCGACGCTCAGCGCGCAGAACGATTTCCTCGGCGTGACCACGCCCATGCTGACCTTCGCGGGCCTGTCGATCGCCAAGGACATTCCGGCGTTCAGAAGGCTTGGCTGGCGCATCGTGCTGGTGTCGTTCGTGGCGAACGCCGGGACGTTTCTCGGCGCAGCGCTCGTGGCGCAACTCTTTCATATCTGAGCGGCGAGCCACGACAGCAACGGATACGGCAGCGGGCAGGGCGGGTTAAAATTGATGCGTCTCTTATCGCGCCTCAACGCGCCCGCTGCCATGGACACTCACTCGGGCAAGGAAAGCTCCCGCAAGATCTCGCATCGCATGCTCAACGTGCTCACGGCGCTCGTCGGCCTGGCTACGCTTGCGCTCGGCGTGGCGTGGCTGATCTATACGTGGATCGTCGATCTCGAAGTCCAGTACTTTGCCATTCCGCTGGTGCTCACCGTGCCGGTGATCGTCGCGGTGGCGTTCCGGAACTGCTGGGACTGATGAACGATTGACGTCGCGTGCATCGCCTACGCGACAACAAAAAAGCACCGCCACGATGAAAATCGTGGCGGTGCTTTTTTCAGAATGTCGTTGGTAGGCTCGATTGGATTCGAACCAACGACCCCCACCATGTCAAGGTGGTGCTCTAACCAACTGAGCTACGAGCCTACAGAAGGCGCGAATTATAGAGGAAGCTTTCCCGTTGCGGGAAGAGCAGCGAGAAAATATTTTCCAGAAAGACGCGACAGGGCAGCGGACGGGAGCGCTTGCTGTCGTACTCGCCAAGCCGAAGAGCTCAAGGTACGCAGGAATCTGCTCGAACAACATGTCCGAGCCTGTTTGAAAACGGCAGCCGCGTGCCTGAACCGCTTTGAGAAAGGCCGTCATCTCGGTCTTCATGACGACTTCGCCGACGAATGTATCGGGCGAGATTCGTGCAACATCCACAGGAAGCGGATCGCCGTCGTTCATGCCCATCGGCGTGGCATTGACGACAAGATCGTAGCCCGACGGATCGTTGCTGCCCGTGCTCAGTTCGAGTCGCGGATAGTGCGCGGCCAGACGGTCGCTCAACCCTTGCGCGGATTCCGGACGGGCATCGTAAAGCGCAAGCGATGCGATCCCCGCTGCGGCAAGCGATGCGGCGATCGCCGAGCCCACGCCGCCCGCGCCGACCACCAGTACCCCGCGCACCTTCGAGCTTGCAGCCTTTGCGTCGGGCGCCGCGCACAAAGCCTTCGCCATCGAACCTATCTCCGACCAGACGCCCATCTTCAGCGCGGCGCACGGCGTTGCACGAACCGGCGATTTTCACGGCAGGCGTGACTTCGTCGAGGAGGCCGGCGGTGGTGATCTTGTGCGGCATCGTGATCAGCGCGCCATGGATGTTATCGAGCGTGAAGACCGATTTCAGGAAGGCAGGGAAGGGCTCGGGCTTGCAACCCATCGGAACGACAACAACGTCTATGCCGGCGTGATCGAACCAGGGGTTGTAGATCATCGGCGCCTTGAATGAATGCGTTGGAAAGCCGATGTGGGCAATGATGGCTGTACTGCCAGTGATCATGCGTGTCTCCGGGCGGTTTTGAAATGTGAAGAGCGAGTGAGGAGAGCGTAGAGAGCGCGTGGGTAACCCAACCGGCTTCAAGATACGAGGCTGAACCCACGCACGCAATGCAATGGTTAAAATGAGGCTATTGCGACAGGCAATAGATCGATGAACCTCTCCGAACTCCCTGACCTCAAACTGCTGCAGCTGTCCGACCTGCTGTATGACGTGCGAAGCGTCACCCGGGCAGTAGGACAGCTCGGCCAGAGCCAGCCCTCGGTGAGCATATGGCTCGCGCGTCTGCGTGAGCATCTGCAGGACCCGCTGTTCGTCCGCACGCCGGGCGGCATGACGCCCACGCCTCAGGCGGATGCTTTGATCGGACCGTGCAGGGAAATACTGGAGTCGCTGCGCCGGTTTGCAGCCTGGGAGATTTCCTTCGATCCGCCACGGCCAAGCGGCGCTTTCGGATCTACATGACGGACGCCAGCCACATCACGCTGCTTCCACGTCTGCTGGCGCACGTACGTTCTCAGGCCCCGGACATCCGGCTGGAAGCGGCGAGGATCGACGGGAATACGGAGCGGGCGCTCGAATCCGGCGAAGCCGACCTTGCGATAGGACACGTGCCTTGGCTTGGAGGCGGCATGTACCAGCAACAGCGCTATATGCAGGATTGGGTATGCCTCGCGAATCCGCACCATCCCCGCGTGCGCGCCAGACTGACGCTCAAGCAATATTGCAATGAAGGGCATGTGATCATCGCAGCCGGCACGGGCGCGCAGTTGCTGAAACAAGCCTTGTTGCGAGGCCATCGAGCGCGACGTCGTGCTGGAACTGCCAGGCATGCTCGGACCTGGATCGATCGTCAAGTCGACGGACCTCATCGCTACGTTGCCGCGAAACATCGGCGAGACACTGGCACGGGTGAATGACGTTGCGGTCCATGCATGTCCCTTTCCGGTCGACAAGTTCGCGGTGCGACAACATTGGCATGCGAAATATCATCACGAAGCGGGTAACCGCTGGCTTCGCCCGGTCGTGGCGGAGTTGTTCCTGAGCAGGAGCTAACCGCTATCCGGCGCCGGAAAACTGACGACCCTCACTGGAGCATCTGAATGAGCGTTTTCGAAGACGACAAGATCGATTGTCATTGCCATATATTCGATCCACTGCGCTTTCCCTATCGCGACGACACCGTCTACCGCCCTGAAGGCCAGGAAATCGGCACGGCCGCGCAGTTCGTGCAGGTACTGGATGCGTATGGCGTGAGGCACGCATTGCTGGTCGGACCCACCAGCGGATATCGCACGGACAACCGCTGTCTCCTCGATGCCATCGCGCGGTATGAAGGCCGCTTTCGCGGCATCGCGGTCGTCGATAACGACATGACGCGGGACGCGCTCGTTTCCCTGAATCGTGCGGGTGTGGTGGGCGTCGCGTTCAATCCGGCGATGGAGGGCGTCGATGCGGTGCTCGGTGCCGGCGCGCTCTTTCGCATGCTTGCGGATCTCGGCATGGTCGCTCAGGTCCAGGTCGCCGAAGATCAAATGGTCGCGCTTCAGCCTTGGCTCGACAAGCAGGCAACCACGCTCGCGATCGATCACTGCGGGCGGCCTCGCGCAGAAGCCGGTGTCGAGCAAGCTGGATTCGATGCGCTTCTGCGTCTTGCAGACAATGGGCGCACGACGGTCAAGCTTTCCGGCTGGCAGAAGTTTTCCCGCGAAGCTTATCCCTACGAGGACGCCTGGCGATACGTGCATACATTACTTCGGGTCTTCGGGCCGCAGCACTGTGTGTGGGGCTCGGACTGGCCGTTCCTGAGAGCGCCTGAGCGGCTTGACTATGGCCCGTTGCTGACGCTGTTTGAAAGAATGATGCCGGATGCGCAGATCAGGCGACAGGTTCAGTGGGAAACGCCTCGGCGGCTTTTCGGTTTCGATGTTGTGCGGGACTAAGGCTGCGGTGGTTGAGGGATCGGCCGATCAGATGCAATGTCGGGATGCGTTATATTTTACATAACACAAATTAGAGGAAGATTTAGATGTCAGCGCTTTTTAGTAATGTCGGGTTTGGGCTCATTAGAAATGTCGGGTTTTGCCCTGCGAGGCGCACGCTGACGATGACGCGTCTATTCGGGGCTCACCATGAACGAGCGTGGTTTCATCACGGCGACTATGCACGAACTCGAACGTATCAAAGTGATCGAGGCCGTCTGTGAGCATCGGCTGACCATGGTGCAGGCCGCTGAACGACTCGGACTGTGCGAACGTCAGATCAGCCGGCTCGCTCACCGCTTTGTCGCGAGCGGC
>NZ_JARUXV010000004.1:519721-589034 GCF_031450975.1 Caballeronia sp. LZ065 | reverse complement strand
TTATCCATGCCCTCGATCTCATCGCTACGATGCTCAAGGTTAACAGGATGCCCATGGAGTTAACAGCCCCTTCAACGTCTTTTTGAAACCACCTCTAAGAATTTTCCCGCTAGGGAAACGGATAAGCTGATTTATGCTGTCTCTTGAAACAACTTGACGCGCAAAGCATTTGATTATTAACGCACTGCCTGTGGATCAGTGGGCTTTTACGGGATAAAAACCATTCCCAACGATTACGATCGTGATGATGGAGAAAAGCTTTGATATCGCCGTTCGCACGTAGCGTCATTGATGAGTTCGGGCCTTTGGTTCCGAAGCCGCCCGATCCCGACAAGCTTGAAACCCTGCTTTTGAGAAACAACGAGAATCCTTTTGGCACAGAGCACTGTCGTTACCCTGGTTTCGGCAACGATGCAATGCTCAAGCTGCCCGAAAGCTATCTGAACTGGCTTCGCTCAGCCGAGCAAACGCACCACGCGGCACCACTTGCGCTCAATGCTTCAAACCTCATTCTGACAATGGGTGCTGCTGGCGCACTCGAACAGGTATTCAAGGCGTTTTTCGAACCCGGAATTGACCGGATTGCCCTGACGCCGCCGTGTTTCGGCGTGTTCTCCCGATTGGCGGCGATTCATCGCATCGAAGTCGTGGCCGTTCCGCTCACCGGCCCGGCATATGACCGCCTCGACATCGATGCCATGTGCGAAAGCCAGGTCAAAGGTGTCGTGCTATACGATCCGAATAATCCAGTTGGCAGCCGCCTGAATCAAGCCGACATTGAGTTGCTGCTGACGCGCTTTGAAGGCCTTGTCATCCTGGACGAAGCTTATGTCGAGTACAGCCGGTTACCCTCGAATCTGCGTCATCTGGAAACGTTTCCCCGACTTTTGATTCTACGCACGATGTCCAAGGCACTTGGCATGGCCGGACTGCGAATAGGCGCGGCGCTCGGTGCGGAAAGATTTATTGAACCGCTGCGCCGGGTTCAACTGCCGTTTGCGATCTCGTCCGTGGCGGCGAACGCCGCCCACGCAATCCTCGCACATCCCGCCCAAATCATGCGCGGCATCGAGCAGTTCCGGAACGCACGCGACGCGCTCTATCAGAGCCTCGCGTCTCTTGCGTGCGTCTCCGCCATCTGGGGCGGCGACTGCGGCTTCATCACCATACGCACGCACTCTTTCAGCAATGTGGTCCGTGCACTACGCGCTTGCCGCATCGAACCGCTCTTCAATCCTGAAGGGTTGCACGATTGCATTCGTTTTTCCGTCGGTACGGCCGCCGACAACGAACGCGTCATTCGCGCATTGAGATCGATCAACTAGTTAATCAATCAACCTGTCTTCGCCTCTAGAAATGATCCATCCAGAAAATCTCGCAAACCATGCTATCTCGAAGGTTCAGGTCATCAAGCGCTGCGCTATCCCGGCCATTATGTCGATTCAAGTCGATGGCGAAACTCATTCGCTCGGCGAACATCGCGATTTTCGCCGACACCCCTTCTTTCGCGAATTCATTCCGGAGCACGGCCGCAGCTCGTTCAGCTGGGTCAATCTGAAAGATGGTGAAAGATTGGACAATCATGTTCACCCCGTGCCCTCGATGATTCTGATTTGCAGCGGTTCGGTTTATCTGACAGGAGCAACGGAGCAGTTGCTGAGCGAAGGAGACGCTGCGTGCGTGCCCGCGGGAAGACTGCACGGTTTCCGTACCTGTGACGGACAGCAATTCCACGGACTTTCCATTCAGTTTGACGGCAACGGACTCTATGAAGACGAAGGCGCGCCAAGAGTTGCGTTCGGCAATGACACGACGCATTCATTCGAGAGTCTCGAGAGAACCAATGCGCTGCTGCTCGAGCGGCATGGACGCAATTCGCTCTTCCAGCTGTTGCGCGGCAATCGCTTACGCTCGGACGCAGCGCGACGCAGACGATTCCTGGAGGCGCTGCTTGTCTGGTCGCGCTATTTTCAACGGATCATTCATGCGCGGCAGGCGTTCTGCACCGAACCGAGTCTGCTGCCCCTCTACACGCGTCATCTGCGCGACGAGCTTGGACACGACACGATGTTGCAGGATCAGCATGGTCTCGAAGGCCATACCCGTGATCCCATGCTCGAAAGAGCGGCACAGTGGTTCGTGGACATGATGCTGCACGCCAATGAAGCGGCAAAACTGGTGATCGTGCATCAGGTGGTGGAAGCGAGTGGCTTCCTGTTCGGCCAGGCGAGCCGCCCGTTCTTTTCCCCGCAGCGCGTGCAGGACGCGTGCTACTTCGACCTGCACGCTGAGGTGGACGACGACCACCGCAACCTCGGCCGATCCTGGCTTCAGAACCTTCCTGCCGAGCGATTCGCCGGTCTGATCGTGACATGCAGACAGGCGTGGGACCAGATGGATCAGGTTCACGCACGCATCGCCGCGTTGACGGAAGCATCCGGATCGACCGGCCTCGCCGCGTGAGTCCGGAACTTGACGATCCGCTCGCTCGCTGGCGGCATCTATGGCCTCATCGCGATAGCCAGACGGTCTTCCGCGATACGCTCGTGCATCTTTTCGACGACTACTGCCAGTGGCACCAGGACTGGAAAGGGCCCGTGTCCGAACGGCCGCCAGCGGACGACCGGGCGCTGCACCGCGCGGTCGAGCTGCTGGGTGCGTTGTCACGGCGCTTGCAAGCGGATTCCACGCCGTGGCCCGCGCCGCAGTATCTCGCGCACATGAATCCGGACCCGCTGCTGCCCGCGGGACTCGCGTACTTCGCCGCGATGCTCTACAACCCGAACAACGTCACGCCGGAAGCGTCGCCGGTCACCACGACGCTGGAACACGAACTGAGCGACGACTTCCGCGGCCTCTTCGGGTTCGATCCGCAACAAGGCTGGGCGCATCTCACGTCCGGCGGGCATGCCGCCAACTACGAGGCCATGTGGATCGCGCGGAATTTGCGGCGCGTGCCCTTTGCGCTTGCCGAAGGGAATAGCCCGGCGGATGCCCCCCTCCTCTGCAATCTGCCGCCTCGCGAGATCGTCGAGCGGCTCGCGCAAGCGCTCCGACACGACCCACCGGACCGGTTGCGGACGCGGATCAACGCACTCCACGATCATCCCGCACTACGCGGCGGACGGATTCTCGTGGCAAGCGGGCGTCACTATTCCTGGGACAAGTGCGCCGACTTGCTCGGACTGGTGCTCGAACCGGTGGAAATGGACGCGTCGATGCGCATCGACATGACGGCGCTGCGCGAGCGCCTGTTCGCTCATTTCGAGGCGGCGCGTCCGGTCGTTGCCGTGATCGCCACGGCGGGAAGCAGCGGCGAGGGCAGCGTCGACGAGATTCACCGCATCGTGGCACTGCGACTCGAGTGCGAAGAACGCTTTGGCGCGTCCTTCTTCCTGCACGTCGATGCCGCGTTCGGCGGTTATTACCGCGCCTTGCTTGAGCCTTGCATCGATGAAGACGCGTGCACGGCTCCGCACGTCTCCGAAGTGCTGAAGCCGGAGGTGGTGGAAGCACTGCAAGCACTCTGTCATGCCGACACCGTCACGGTCGATCCACACAAATGCGCCGGCGTCCCCTATCCCGCCGGCTGCCTGGCGATTCGCGACCGCCGCTTCTCATGGGCCATTGCCAGCCAGACCCGCTACTTCAGGCCGTTATCTTCGCGCCTAAGGGAACATATGGAAGCGGGTCCTCACACGCTGGAAGGCGCCCGGCCGGGCGCTGCCGCGGCTGCCGTATGGACCGCGCATCGTCTGCTCGGCCTTCACCGGAACGGGTTGGGCGCCTTGCTTGCCGGCAACGCGCTGACCGCGACACGGCTCCATCACGCGCTCAATGCGCAGCCCGCCTTCCTGCTCGACGGGGTCACTCACCGCTTCAAAAGCCTGTTCTCGCCGGATCTCTGCATCCTCAACTTCTGCGTCTGTCCAGCCGAACAGGTAGTATCAGACGCGCGCAGAATTGAACTGCTCAGTGAGCGAATGATCGGCAACGCACAGTTCCACGGTGCCGGAGATCAAAAGCTGTTATGGTTTTCGCGTAATCGGGTGGCGTTGCAAGACTTCATGCCGGGCGCTGTTCACCTGGACGCCGACGAGACGGACGAAACAACCCTGGTGCGCTGCTGCGTCATGAAACCTGTCACGCACGACGCGTTCGCTGCATTCCTGCGCAATAGCCTCGATCGCCTGTTCGCGCGGATCGAGGGAAGAGAAACCTGAATCGGCCCGGCGAGGCGCCTCCATGTGCACGTGGTGGCGAACAACCGGACCGCATTCCACTGTCCGGTCTGTTCGGGCCAGCCGTTCGTTCCGACGTTCTTCGAATCCGACGGTCTGACCGTGCGCCGTGCAGTTGCGCACTCCTATCGCTTCATGACAAAGCCAAAAGAAGACCGCCATCGCCGAACCGCAGCGTGCCTGATTGCCTGTGCGGCGCTCGGTGTCGCGAGCCAGACCGCCCATGCACAGGAATTCACCTTGCTGGCCGGCCCGCTCAAGAGCAGCAGCCAGCACACCTACTCGTGGGAGGCCAGCTATCGCGAGGGCATTGGCCGTTACGCAGCCTGGAGTTTTTCCTGGGTCAACGAAGGCCATATCCCGGATCATCATCGCGACGGCCAGTCCCTGCAATTCTGGGGGCGGCTGCCGCTCTGGAACGACCGGCTGGAACTATCGGCGGGCGCGGGTCCGTACCGCTGGTTCGATACCAAGCAGGCGCAACTGGGCGGCGGTTATTCCAATACGCACGGCTGGGGCGGCCTGTTTTCGCTGCGCGCCGCGTATTACTTCGATAGCCGCTGGATCGCCGAGGTGAAGCTCAACCGCGTGCAGGCGTCCGGCGGCCCGGACACGACCGCGCTCCTGTTCGGCATCGGCTATCAGCTCGATGCGCCGGAAGGCCGGGGACCGCGCGCACGTCCGCTCTCGCGCTCGAGCAACGTGACGAACAACGAAGTCACCGTCATGCTCGGGACCACCATCCTCAACAGTCTCGACTCGGAGTCGAACCTCGCGGAGAGCGTCGAGTACCGGCGCGGGCTGTGGCATTACGTCGATGTCACGGCGTCGTACCTGCACGAAGGCGGACACGTGCAGTCGCGCCGCGACGGCATTGCCGCGCAGATCTGGGCCACGCGCGCGTTCTTCGACGACCGGCTGACGCTGGGCGTCGGCGCCGGTCCCTATCTTTCGATCACGCAAAACGACGACCTGCCGCAGAACCGCACCGGCGATGGCCGTTTCTCCGGGCTCGTGTCGCTGTCGGCGAGTTATCGGTTCGATCAGCGCTGGCTCGCGCGCGTCACGTGGAACCGTGTGGTGACCCGCTACGACCGCGACGCGGACATCATCGAAGCGGGCGTCGGGATGCGCTTCTAGAACAGCTCCTGCTGGCCCGACATCAGTCCGGCGAAGTCATCGCGCACGAAGGGCAGGATGCCGTCGGCCACGGGCTGGAGTTGCTTGCTGACGTAGTGCTCGTAGTCGATCGGCGCATGACGCGCCTCCACCGGCTCGGGGCCGGCCGTCGTCATGACGTAGCTGATCCAGCCGCCGTTCTGGTATTGCAACGGACGACCGTGGCGGCGATTGTATTCATCCGCGATGCGTGCCGCGCGCACCTGCGGCGGCACGTTGCGATGATAGTCGCCGAGCGTGCGGCGCAGGCGCTTGCGGTACACGAGCAGTTCGTCGAGTTCGCCGCGCCGCGTGCGGCCGACGTAATCGCGCACGTAGTCGTCGTAGGGCTGGCCCTTGAAGATGCGCGTGTAGAGTTCCTGCTGGAAGCGTTGTGCAAGCGGCGTCCAGTCGGAGCGCACGGTTTCCAGCCCCTTGTAGATGATGTCGTCGCTGCCGTCCGCGCGCGTCGTCATGCCCGCGTAGCGCTTCTTGCTGCCCTCTTCCGCGCCGCGGATCGTCGGCATCAGGAAGCGCTTGAAGTGCGTTTCGAACTGGAGTTCGAGCGCGCTCTCCAGCCTGAAGGTTTCGCGCAAGTGCTCGCGCCAGTACTCGTTTACATGCGCGACCAGGGCCTGTCCGATGCGCGCGGCGTCGTCCTCGCTGCGCGCGCGCCGCAGCCAGACGAAGGTCGAATCGGTATCGCCGTAGATCACACTGTAGCCGCGCGCTTCGATCAACTCGCGCGTGCGATGCATGATCTCGTGTCCGCGCATCGTTATCGACGAGGCCAGGCGCGGATCGAAGAACCGGCAGCCGCTCGACCCGAGCACGCCGTAGAACGAATTCATGATGATCTTGAGCGCCTGCGACAGCGGCTTGTTGTGCTGGCGCTTGGCCGCTTCGCGTCCTTGCCAGACCTGCGCGACGATCGCGGGCAGGCAATGAAGGTCGCGCGCGAAACGTGCGCCGCGAAAACCGGGCACGGCATCGGCGTCAGCGGGCAGGCTCATGCCCTGCGCGAGCCCCGCCGGGTCGATCAGGAACGTGCGGATGATCGACGGATACAGGCTCTTGTAGTCGAGCACGAGCACCGAGTCGTACAGGCCGGGCCGCGAGTCCATGACGAAGCCGCCGGGACTGGCTTCCTCGGGCACGTCGCCGAGATTCGGCGCGACATAGCCAAGCCGATGCATGCGCGGCATGTACAGGTGCGTAAAGGCCGCCACCGAACCGCCGCTGCGATCCGCCTGCAGGCCGGTGACGGTGGCGCGCTCGAGCAGGAACGAAAGCAGTTGGGTTTTCTCGAAGATGCGCGTGACGAGTTCGCAATCGACGAGGTTGTAGCGTGCGAGCGCTGGTTTGTCGTGCTGGAAGCGCCGCTCGATTTCGTCCATGCGCGCGTAGGGCGTATCGATCGCCTTGCCTTCGCCCAGCAACGACTGCGCGACATGCTCCAGGCTGAATGACGGAAAGCTCCAGGTGGCGGAGCGCAGCGCCTCGATGCCGTCGATCACGAGCCGTCCCGCGATCGAGATGAAGAAGTGATTGCGGTTGATGCCGTGTTTGCGCCACTCCACCGTGCTGCCGTCGCGACCGAGCGTGAGGGGCACGCCGAAGTCGTCGGCATGACGCTGCAGCACGCGCAGATCGAATTGAACTACGTTCCAGCCGATGATCGCGTCCGGATCATGATGCGCGATCCACGCGTTGAAGCGGCGCAGCATGTCGGCGCGCGTGGCGCAATATTCGAGCGCGAAGTCGACGTCGCCGGATGTCTCCTCCGGCGCACCGAGCATGTAGACCTGACGCGCGCCGCAGCCTTCGAGCGCAATGGAATAGAGTTCGCCGCGCGCACTCGTTTCGATATCCAGCGACACGAGTTTCAGCGCCGGCCGATAATCCGACGCCGGCTTCAGCTCGCTTTCGATGATGCCGTTGCGCACGACGCCTTCAAACGATACCGGCGCCGTGATGAAACGCTCCATCAGATAGCGCTCGGGCGGGCGGATATCGGCTTCATAGACATTCATGCCTGCATGGCGCAGATTCTTTTCGAGCGCGAGCAGCTGGCGATACTGCGCGCAATACAGTCCGAGCACCGGCTTTTGCAGGAAGTCGCGCAATGGCAGTGCGCGCACGTAAGCATCACGCACGGCGCCGATCAGCGGCTCGGCCTTCGCGCGATCTTCCTCGCGGATGAACGCGACGCTCGTCTGCACGCCGATGCGGATTTTCTGCGGCCCGTCATCGGTAGCGAGCCAGAAATCGACTTCGGCGCCGGCCGCGGTGTCGCGCCAGTGACGAGTCAGCAGAAAACCCTGTCGTGCGGAAACCGGATCGTTATCTTCGAGAGCGCGTGCCATCGAAGCATTTTACTTGGCGCGAAAACAAACAGCCCGGCGTGAACATCGCGCCGGGCTGAAACATTCGAAACGAAACCGCGGTGAAAAGATAAGTGCGGTGGCGGCGGTCCGGTCGTCTACCGTCCTGGCGGGCGGTCCCCGCAGGCGCCCGGTGCCGCCACCGCTCAAGCAGCCTGTGCGACCAGGCCCGCCCGTTGCGACTGTAACGCCGCTACGTGATCGAGTACCGTGTGCTCCGCGTGCTCCGGCACTTCGTTCTTCGACATTACCTCCAGCGCGGCTTCTTGAATGGCCTGTTTCGCGGCCGCCGCTTTCTTGGTCTTCCCCGCGCGTGACGGCGGCTGGCAGGCCCCGCACACCACGTTGTTCTGCAAATCATGTTTGTGTGCGACGAACTTCCCGGTGCAGCGGCAGCATGAGGTCATCTGCAGCATGCCCGCGTCGAAGAAGCGCACAAGAGTCCAGGCCCGCGTGAGGTCAAGTACCGCCTCGGCGCCGCTATGATTGCAGTGCTCGAGATACAGCCGATACCCTTTGGTCAACGCATCGAGATGCGAGCAACCGGCTTCGTTCTTCAGGAACGTATAGGTGTTGTAGAACAGCGATGCGTGGATATTGGCAAGCCACGTCATGTACCAGTCCGCCGAGAACGGCAGCATGCCCTTGGGAGGCGATGCGCCCTTCACTTCCCGATAGAGACGAATCATGCGGTCCCGCGAAAGCGTCAGTTCGCTTTCAAGCACTTGCATGCGCGCACCGAGTTCAATCAGCGCGATGGCGCGGAACACTTCCTGGGCGTCTTCAGTGAGGCTCTTCTTCAGCATGGCTCGCTCCGTCGTCACTTAAGCGAACTGTTCAGCCGGCTGGCCAGCCAGCAGGATTGCTGCGTGCGTCGGCGCAATGTCCGCGTTCTTGGCGGGTTGCGTCAAAGCCGACAGCATCGTGTGATCGTTGAAACGGAAAGCGCAAAGCAGGTTGTCCGACGAAGCAAGCTTGACGACCTGAGCGAGCGTGAGGCCCGCCAGCAAGTCAGCCAGTTCCGCCGACAGACCGAGCCGGAACATCCCGATGGCGCGGTCTTCGCGCAAAAGACGCTGCGCGAGCATGATGTACGACAGATTGATTTCCCGGATCGATTCCAGCGTTTCGCGACCGTTCATGGTTGCAACTTCCAGTAAATCCCCGAATTTCCCGCCGGCTTTTTGCCGATATCTTTTTTGTGCCTCACCAGGCTCGTTCCGCCCGGCTACGTACTGCGTAATCTTTGTTTCAGTGCGTTACATCTTGTAACAACACTGTGAAACGGATTCTAAGTACGGGCTGGAACGAAAGCAAGGTCATCTCAATAATATTTTGTTGCAAACAACACTTCGTATCGGTAATTTTTTCGCGCGATCCAAAGTTACTTGTAAAGGCTGAGACAGCTATTCTTCTGATGTTTCGCCGCCTTGAAGGGCGTAACTCGCATTTTCTTCAGAGTATTTGCCCGACGTCAGCCATAACGAGGGCTTCAGCCAGTCCGTTGACAGCATTTTCAAGAAATTTTCAGTTATTCATCGAATGAAATAGACAGTAAAAAGCCGCATTTCCGCTGTTTCACGGATATGCGGCCTGATGAGTAATAAATACCTTAGACGTGTTACCAGCGTGTTACTCGGGTTAACCGCCCGCTTGGTTACAGATGGATTAACGCTGCGGCACACCCTTTCTCCACGCGCCCCAATGTGTAACAACCTCCTGCACGAATGGATTGCCTGTCAGATACAAATTTTCGATCGCCGGCGTAAACCCACCCTGCGATGAATAGTTCAGAAGATTGTCCGCGGCCGTCTGTCCCTCGTAAGGACGATCGAAGTCCGAGCCCGCCCGCAGCACCGCCAGCCTGGACAGATCGACACGCTTCACGCTCGCTGCCCGCTTGAGCGCTTCGAAGGTCGCGTTGTCCTCCTGCTGCGTCGTGCAGTAGACACCCTTGCCGTCCGTCAGCAGACGGGTCCACTCGCGTGCCCGCTCGCCAATGTATTTTCCCGACCACCACGTGTCGCCCGCCAGCGTGTCGCACTGAATCACGCGCGGCGGCTGATTCGCAGGCGCATAGCCGAACTTCGCGCGCGCAACCTTCCCTTCGTCGCTGTCCGAAAGGGTCACGTTCCGTGACATGGCGTACGCGGCGTCGGCGAGTGCCGGATTCAGCGCGAACACTTCAGTCCGATAGTCGAGCGGCGGTTTTTCCTTCGGTCCCTTGGTATTGATGCCCAGGAAACCGCTCGGCCAGTCGGCGGGCTTCTCGCGCGCGTCGAGCTCCCACTGAATGCCGAAATCGACGAGATATTTCGCCCACGCCGCCGAACCCACCGTACCGCGCGCCGGATCGATGCCCGCGATACCCGCGATCAGGAAGTAGGTGTTGCGCAGGTCGAACCGGTCGGAGAAGGTCAGCGCCATGATCGAGGCCGCCGCGTTGGTGTGACCCATGCCCGTGGTCATGACGCAGACTTCGTCGCGATTGCAGTGGACCGCGGGATAGTCCGGCGACAGCCCCGCCACCTCCACCGTGTCCCATGGACCGAGCTTGTCGAGCCAGACCTGGCCCTCGGGGCCGAACATGCTGATGATCATGACCTTGACCGGACGGCCGCCATCGCCGTGTCGGTCGTGATCGTTGCTGGGATTGTCGCCGCGCTGTTGGGCGAAAGCGCAGCCGGTGACGCTGATCAGGCTCGCGACACCCAGTGCGAGCGCGGTCGCGCGCATCGATTTCCTGGCTTTTTCGGTTGGGAATGTCGTTCGAAGCGCGCTTGATTGGAGTTTGAAACGTGACGCGGGAGCGATTTTCATGCGGGCGGATCCTCGTAAAGGTTCGACCTTCGAAAGAAGGCCGGGCCCGCTCACCGGGCACGGCCAGCCCGCGCAATTATAGGAGAGCCGATAAGCGCTCCATGTTGCAAATCGTGTCGAAGCGCGCCCGCTTACGAGCCGCCTTGCGTCGCGCGCGGCGGCGGCGCGCTGGAAGCCACGCCCGCGGAACCGGCCGCTTCGCTGGTCGGATGCTGGGCCGCACGCGATGGCTCGCCCCGCTGCTCCGCGCCTGCCTTATCGGCGTCCTGAGCGCCGGCATTAGCGGGATCCTGCGCCGGATCCTGAGCGCCTCCCGCATCGCCGCCGTTGACAATGACGAAATTGCGTTGCGGATTGGCTATCTCGATGCCGCGCGCCGTGAATTCGTTGAGAATACGCCGGTTGAATTCGCGCTGCACCGGCCAGCGCGAACTGTCGCGACACTGGATCTGTCCCGCGAGCGTGACCGTCGAACCGTCGACGGCATCGACGCCCCAGAAGCTGAAGTCGGACAGGATGCCGTCACGGAACGCGGCATCGTCGCGCAACGCCGTGCCGATTTCCTTCAGCGTGGAAATCGCCAGATCGACGTCCTGGCCGAGTGCAATCGACACGCGCACCGCCGCGTTGCCGATCCCCCGGTTCGTGTTGTTCACCGTCGATACCGAACTGAACGGCACGGTATAGAGCGAGCCGTCGCCGCCGCGCAGACGCACCGTGCGAATCGACAGATATTCGACCGTGCCCGACACGCCCGCGAGCGTGACCCAGTCGCCGACCTGCATCGCGTTTTCCATCAGCAGGAAGATGCCGGTGATGAGATCCTGCACCAGCTTCTGCGAACCGAAGCCCAGCGCGACGCCGAAAATGCTCGCGCTCGCCAGCAGCGGCGCCGTGTTCACACCGATCTCCGACAGCCCCGTCAGCACGACGACCATCGCGATGACGATGAACAGGCCGCTGCGCATCATCGGCAGCAGCGTGCGCAGGCGCGCGGCGCGCAGGCGTTCGCCGCTCGCGGTCCATTGTTCGAGACGTCGCTCTACCATCGCATTCGCGCCTTCCCACACCAGCAACGCGAACAGCGCCGCGACCGCGATAGTCACGATCGCCGATGCCAGCCGGTTGCCGATGCCGCCCGCCGTGAAGAAATGGATGATGTCGACGCCCCACACTTCGAGCAGCGCAATCAGCGTGACGATCCCGATGAGCGCCTGCACGAAGCGTCGCAAGCCCGGGTAATAGCGATACGCGCGACGGCGCACGATGGACTGCTGCGCGGTGTCGTCTTCGTCGTTTTCACGGAAGACACGCCCCAGCGCACCGAACACGACGATTGCCAGCACGCGCGCGCCGATCAGCACCAGCAGCGACAGGCCGCCAAGATGGAACAACGTGCGATAGCCGTTCTTTACGTCGAGCGCCCACACGAACCACAGCGCGATGACGAAGAAGATCGCGACGCCGGCCCAGACGTCGGCGACCCAGTTGCCGAACAGGCGCACCGAGCGGTTCGCGCGTGCCCGCTCGCGGATGGCTTGCGCCACCGAGTTGCGCGACTCGAAGATGACATACGCGATCATCAGATGCACGATCAGCAGCGTGATCTTGAGGACGGCAATGCGCGCGTCGCCGGACAAGCCGATTTCCTCGCCCGCGTTGGCGAGCGCGATGCCCACGCCCGCCACGGTCGCTATCCGCCTCACGCAGCGGTGTGTGTACACCGCATAGACATCGCGCATCTGCAACAGGCGCAGACCGCTGGCGCGCGGCGCAAGGAAGAACCCGCTGACGATGACAATGGCCCGGCACACGAGATAGACATCGATCAACGCGCCCGCGACGCGCGCCTGGGGCGTGTTGTCGTCGATGAAGAGCGACATCAGCAAAGTCACCGCGCCGATGAACACGACCAGCGGCGCCAGCATCAGCAGGCCATGCAGCAGCGCGCTCGGCAGCCGTTGCAGCAAGGTCCAGTGCCGCGCGGCGTGACGCTGGCCACGTGCGCTGTCTGCCTTGCGTTCGGCGAGATGCATTGCGGTTTCGTCGCCGCTGCGTACCGCGACGTCTTCCGCACGCTCGGCCGCGCGTTGGTCCTGCACGAGTTCCGGTTCCTGCACCTCGGCATCCGCCACGCCGCGCGTTGCGAGCCGCGCGCGCGGCTTCCTCAGGAGACGCGAGCACAGTAGTTCGAGCAGCACCGCGGGGAGCAGTGACGCCAGCACCGTCCACGCGACGCGGCCCAGCAGCAAGCGCCCCTGATCGGTCGCGGTGCTGCCGCGCCACCATGCGGCGACCGAACCGAAGTCGAGCAGTGTGGAAATCGAATGACGCGTGCCCGAGCCGATCTGCACAAGCCAGTAACCGGCCTGACGCGACAACTGCGAAGCCAGGCCATTCGCGGTCAGCGAATGCGCCAGCACGCCGGATGCGCCCGATGCAGGCGCCGCTGACGACACCTCCTGCGGCGCGCTCGCTGGCTGAGGCGTGGCCAGCGCGCCCGCGGCGGCGACCGCGCGCAACGTGTCCTCGACCTGCGAGCGGCGCGCGGGATCGTTGAGCACGGAGAGCGCATCGCGCGCCTGTTGCGGAGTCAGCGCGACCGCCGGCTGCGACGCATGCGTCGCGGCGCCGGCTGCGGCAAAGGTGGATGACGGAAACGTCGAGAGCAGACTCGACACGGTGAAGAACAAAACGGCAAGAAGAACTTTGCGCATGGGTCGGATGAGATTACGAAATTTCGGGGACTCGATGCGGACAACGCGCACGACCTAAGGTGATGCGAAGAAACCTGCGCGTCGGAAGGCTTTCCGGCGCGCTTTACTGCTGCGGTACAAACTCTGCTTGAGATGCAGCGTGGAGTCACAAGGACGCTTGCATCGATGCAAAAGAGAACGGAACAGACGTGGCGCGTCGCAAAGACACGCCCTACGCTGATGACCGCCCTGATCGGAGTAGCACTTGGCGCGCCAGCCGCCGCGCAGACCGCGAGCGGCAATCAGGGCATGGCGGCATCGGCGCCTGCTGCGCCCTCGCGATATGACGCCGCGCCTCTGCCCGAGATGGGCGTCACCCAGGTTCCGGCACGCGGACAAACCCAGCTGCCCGCCACGCCCGAGACACCGCGGCCGCATCCGGGGGCATCTGGAAGCAGTCTACGCTAACGTGCGCGCCTCACGTCTTACGCCTCACCCCGCAGCGGCGGGCTCGTTGCGATCGCGCGCGACATCCGGCTCGAAGAACACCCAGCGCACTTGCGGAAAGGTGCGCTGCAAGTCGTCCTCGATCACGTTGATCGCGTCGATCATCACGCGGCCGCTCGGGTAGTCAATCATTTCCGCCTGCACCGCCACGACCACGTGCTTGCCCCATTGGAGCGTGATGAGGCTGATGATGTGCGTGATCTCGGGACGCGCACGCAAATGCGCGTCGACGGCCTTGCGCACTTCGGGGCTTGCGGACTCGCCGACGATCATCGACTTCACTTCGCGCGCCACCAGATACGCGATGATCATCAGCAGCACGCCCACGCCGATGGAACCGGCTGCGTCGAAGGCGGGATTGCCGGTGAGCATCGTCATCAGCACGGCGGCGAACGCGATGGCAAGGCCCATCAGCGCGGCGACATCCTCGCCCGCGACCACCAGCAATTCCGATTCGCGTGTTTCGCGGAACCAGCGCCACAAGGACTTGTTGGGTGTGCTCTTGCGGATCTCGCGGATCGCGCCCGCCAGCGAGAACGCTTCCAGCACGACGGAGATGCCGAGAATGACCAGCGCTACGACCGGATTCGACAACGGTTCATGATGCATGAGCCGGTGGACGCCTTCATAAACCGAAAACGCGCCGCCCACGAAGAACAGCAACAGCGCCACGATCAGCGCATAGAAGTAGATCTCGCGGCCCGAGCCCAGCGGATGCAGCGCATTGGCCGGCGCCTGCGCGCGCTTCAGCCCGAACAGCAGCAGCAATTGATTGCCGCAGTCGGCGGTGGAATGGATGGCCTCTGCGAACATCGAGCCCGAACCGGTGAACGCCGCCGCCCCAAATTTGCAGACGGCGATGCCGAAGTTCGCGGCGAGCGCGTAGAAAATCGCTTTCGGTGATTCTTCGTTCATGCGGTCGTGTGCTTGAGTGGTGGTCAGGAAACCTCGACGCGCCCCGCGCCATCGACCATTTCGCCGATCACGGCGGCAGCGTCGAAACCATCGGCGCGGAAGATGGCGAGCACGTCGTTCACGGCGTCCGGCGCGCACGAAACGAGCAGGCCGCCCGAGGTCTGCGGGTCGGTCAGCAAGGCGCGCGCCTCGTCGCCCTGGACGTGCAGCGTGATGTCACTGCCGTAGGCATTCCAGTTCCGTCCGGACGCGCCGGTGTAGATGCCTTCGCGCACGAAGTCCTGGACCTGCGGCAGCCACGGCAAGTCCGCGTAACGGATGCGCGCCGTCAATTGCGCGCCGCGTGCCAGTTCGAGCGTATGGCCGAGCAGGCCGAAACCGGTGACGTCGGTGAGCGCGTGCACGCCATCCAGCTGCGCGAGTTCTGCGCCGGGCCGATTCAGTTTGGTCGTCGCCGCGATCATCGCGGCATAGCCGGCCGCGTCGAGCCGGTCCTTCTTCAGCGCCGCCGACAACACGCCGACGCCGAGCGGCTTGCCGAGCACCAGCACGTCGCCGGGACGCGCGGCGGCGTTGCGCTTCACGCGCGACGGATGCACGATGCCAATCGCCGCGAGGCCGTAGATCGGCTCGACCGAATCAATGGAATGGCCGCCCGCGACAGGAATGCCCGCCTCGGCGCACACTGCTTCGCCGCCCTTCAGCACTTGCGCGATCACTTCATGCGGCAGCACGTTGATCGGCATGCCGACGAGGGCGAGCGCGAGGATCGGCTTGCCGCCCATCGCGTAGACATCGGATAGCGCATTGGTCGCGGCGATGCGGCCGAAGTCGAACGGGTCGTCGACGATCGGCATGAAGAAGTCGGTCGTGGCGACGATCGCCTGTTCGTCGTTGAGCCGGTAGACGGCGGCGTCGTCGGCGGTGTCGTTGCCGACGAGCAGATCCGGGAACACGGGCAGCGGCGTCGCGCGCTTCAGCAGGTCCGCCAGCACGCCAGGCGCGATCTTGCAGCCGCAGCCGCCGCCGTGGGACAAGCTCGTGAGACGGGGAGAAGTCGTATCGTTCATGGTCGGAGAAAGGGATAGGGGTCGGTGCGTGCCTGAAAGGGCATTATCGCCGCTCGCGTCACAACACGTTCTACACGATCCGTTTGAACAAACCGGGATAGTCGAGCACCAGACCGTCCGCATCGACGGTGATCTCCGCCGTGAAGCCCGTATCGAGGCCCTCGTAGCGATAGCGCCGGCCCGGTTCGATGCACGTGTACGCCTGCTCCGCCGCGCTCACGGCAAGTTCGGGCACGCGCACATAGGCGACCCGGATCACGCGCCGCTCGCCGCGTGCGAGCGCGAGCCGGCGGATAGGCAGCGTGTTGGTGAAGGGTGTCGCGGTGAGATCGACGTCGATGCAGCCGCTCAGCGCATCGAGCGGCGTGCCGGCTGCATCGCGCCATGTGTTGTTGTGCTCGTCGCGATGCAGATCGAGCGCCGCGCCGCCCGCAAGCTTCAGTGCGAGACGCGTGACCTGCCAGCGCGCATCGCATTCAATGCGGTACACGAGACCGAATGTCTGCGCATCGCTTTCGCCGACCACGGCGCTCTCGATCACGATGCCCTTCGCGGACACATTCATCACGAGATGCTCGATCCCCGTGCCATCCTCTTGCGACCAGCGCGCCCTCTTCATCACGTGCCCTCCCCGAGACCTGACCAAGGATACAACGCGTCACAAAGCCTTTCGATACGCCTTCGAGCGTCGCGTTCCGCTCGACGGCACGAAACCTCACACGGTATACTCCGCGCCATCCCTGCGCAGGCGCGCGCATCGTAACCACAGCGCCCTTCACGCGATCCGTGTCCCGGCGATCCGCGCCTGTCGAACGTCCCCGCTTCTTTGGATCGCCCACCGCATGAAGAACACTCTTGCTCCCGCCTTGCTGGCGCTCGCCCTGTCGGCTTCGATGTTTCAGCTCGTCCAGGCGCAGGAAACGCCGGACCTGCCCGAGGACTACTCGTATCTGACCAGGCTGCGCGTGCCCGACGCCGTCGTGCAATGTGTCGCGGCATTCGACCGCTGGGTGGAACACGCCCCGAAGTACGACACGCTGATCGTGCCCGACCGCCGCGTGCTGGCCGCGAAGATCGACAGCGAAACGCCGATCCTGAGTCTCGGCAATCCGATTCCGGTGGACAAGGTCATCGTGATGCGCGCCTTCGCCAAAGCGCGCGGCAAGGAACAATGGACGCGCATGGACAGCCGCTGCGGCGTGCGCGACGGACAAGTCGTCGGCGTTTCGCTCACGCCCAACATGAAGCCGAAGATCGTCCGCTGATCTTCCTGCTTTGGGCTACTTCTGCCGGGGACGCCGCTGCAGGGTGCGGCCGTCCAGCCACTTGACGACCTGCCGGCCATAAGCGCGCGGTGCCTTCGCGTGAACGCGGCCCGCCAGGTCCGCCAGATGGTCCGCGGCCAGCGCCTCGCGCATGCGTTTCTCGGCGTTCTTCATCACCGCGTGCACCGCGCATACGCCGCTGGTCGACCAGGGCGGCACGTCCTCGCCGAACACCGCGCAGCGTGCGCGAATCTCCCGGCATTCGAACAGCGGCTTGTCGCCATCGATGGCATCGACGACATCCAGCACGCTGATTTCACTCGATGGCCGCGCGAGCGCAAAACCGCCGCGCGCGCCTTCTGTCGCCACGACGAGTCCCGCCTTGTGCAGTTTGGTGAACAGCTTGGCGACATAGTCCGCCGGCACGCCCTGCAATTCCGCGAGATCGCGCACGCCGGCCTCGCGCACGCCGTGTGGCGGCTCCGCGAGATACAGCATGCAGTGCAACGCATACTCCACTCCAGTGCTGATATGAGCCATGTCCACTCCGACGCTTCATGTCGGAGTTCAGGATAGCCCGGCTTATGCCCTCATGCAATGCGTCTGGTATCCGCCGGCGCGCCTTTACAGACGGCCATCGCGAATATTTCAGGTTACACGTTTGCTTACAAAGGAACACGGCTTGTCATTTTGCTAACCGCTACATTGGTCTCCATGGATTCACACGGAGAAACCCATGAAAAGAATAGCGATCCTTGCAGCGTTGGGCGTGTTGTTGAGCGGTGCGCTGTCCGGCTGCATCGTCGTTCCGGATGGCGGCGGTTATCACCATCATCACGGCGACTACTATCGTTGATCTTACCCGTGCCGCACGCAGTCAACCTGGATTGAGCATGTCGCAGTTCGCGTAGTCGTTGTACGCGCGAACCCGCGGCGTCCAGACACGAAACAGGAGCAAACATCATGAACAAGACGAAAAAGAGTGTGTTGATCGCCACCCTCGCGGCGGCCCTGGGTTTGGGCCTCGCAAACGCCGCCTCGGCGGACACGCATCACTACGCGCCGCATCACGTCAGCGTAGGCTGGCACGGCGAACGGTACTGGGACGGGCATCGCTATTGGCAGCGGCGTGAATGGGAAAGCCATCATCATCACGTAGCGCCGCCGCCTCCGCATCGCTATTGATGCATCGGGCATGCGCTTGAGTGAGCGCATGAAAAAGGCCGCAGCGATCTGATGTCGCTGCGGCCTTTTGACGTATGCGGACAATGCGCTTCACCAGCGCTTCGGATCGCCGCCGAGTTCCTTGCAGGTGTCGTAGGCAATCGCCTGCAGCTTCGCCTCGCCGATCTGCCCCGACAGCGCATAGCCCACCCGGTTCCACGCCCAGTAGAAGGTGGTGCGCTGGCCGTCGCGCAATACGCGGATCTTCGTGTCGTTGCGCCGGATGGTTGCCGTGGTCATGTACAGCGTCAGCCGTTCGCCTGCCGCGTTCTGGTACATGAACTGCGCCGCAGGCCCTTCCTCGTCCGGCAACAGCCGTCCGCCGACCAACTGGAACCCGTACTCCGTCAGCGACGGAATCGTCACCGAACGGTTCAGGCGTTTCGAAAGCCACGTGACGAGATGATCCTGCTGCGACGCCGCCACTTCCACCGCGTGCCGTTGCTCGGGCGCATACACCGCATAGGCGATGTCAGCGCGTTCGGCGAATGGCGGGCTCGACTCGCCGAGCGCGGGCAACAGCATATGCAGCAGGAAGCCGCATGCCACACCGACCACCATGAAGCATGCGGCCAGCAAATAGCGCTCGCGCGGGCGCGGCTTCAGGCGGATGACCTGCGGCTCGCCCTGATCGGCGAACAACGCGCGCAATGCGGTGTCCTGCGCGCGATAGGCTGCTACGGTCGCCTCGCTTGCGGGATCGCTGGCAACACGCTGGGCTGCGGCCTCGCGCTCGTCGCCGCTCAGTTCGCCGTCGACGAAGGCAGACAGCGCCTGCAGGTCGCGATCCGGCATGGGCTGCCCGGTGTGCGCGCCGTTTCCAGGTGAACGGTCTTGGTCTGTCATGAGCGGCTCACCACTTTCAACGATGACGCCGAAGCCTTGCGGTTCGGTTCCTCACCGAGCAGAACCCGCATGTGTTCGCGCGCCCTCGACAGACGCGACATCACGGTTCCGGTCGGCACGTTCAACACCACGGATGCCTCCTGATAACTCATTTCCTCGACGCACACGAGCAGCATCACTTCGCGCTGTTCCACCGGCAGGCAATAGAGCGCGCGCTGCACATCCCGCAACACGAGTCCGTCCACTTCTCCGCGCGGCGCGGCCATCTGCCGCCAGGGCGCGGTTTCATCGTCCACTGCGATATCGCGCCGGCCGCGCAGCTGATCGATATACAGGTTGCGCATGATGGTGAACAGCCATGCGCGCAAGTTCGTGCCTGCATGAAACGATCCCGCGCGATTCAGCGCGCGTTCGGTGGCGTCCTGCACGAGATCGTCGGCCCAGGCGCGATCGCCCGTCAGCGCGCGCGCATAACGGCGCAACTGCGGCAGGTGCGCGAGGAGATCGCCTTCGAAGCTCACGTTGTGCGCTTCCTTCGTCGGGCTCGCTGCTCCCAATCGGCCATCAGTAGCTTCCTCCGCCGGCAGGTCCGCTTGGCGCACCCGATGAAGGCGCCGCCTGCGGTCCGCTCGCACAGCCGGCCAGCCCCGTCCCGAGGGCGAGCGCGACCAGGAGCGCCGTCACTCCGATCGATCGTTTCATGATCGTGTTCCTTTCAGTGTATTGACTGGCGGACGAGCCGCTTTATTCCGCAGGCCCGTCCTTGTGCCGTGTCATGCCGTGCGTGGCCGTTTATTGCGCGATCGCTTACGGCTTCACGACATGCCACACGTCGCGGAAATTGTCGCCGTTCTTGTCGCCCGGCTTCGTGTCCTTCGCGAAGCGGTACACACGCTTGCCGTCGTAGGCCCATTGCTTGCCCCCGTCGGCGGCTTCCATGCTCCATTTGCCTGACGGCTTGTCGGAGTCGGTGGCCATCGCGGCGGGCCACGCCTGCGCGCAGCCGCCCGTGCAGGCGCTCGGGCTGCCCTTCGAGTCCTTGTCGAAGGTATAGAGGGTCATGCCGTTTTCATCGACGGCCATGCCGTTGGCTTCCTTCGGCGCCGCGGCATGGGCGGACGAAGCAAAACCAGCCGTGAGCACGGCCTGAGCGGCAAATGCGGCGACGGACATCAGGATGCGCTTCTTCATTTCATCTTTCCTTGTTGTAGAAGTATCCGTAGAACGTTCGTCAGCGCTGCACTATTCCGCGGACGATGAAATTAATCGATGCGGCAGCGCCTTCGCATCGCCAGACGGCATCCATTCAAGACCATTCCGACGCGCTCGGCCAGTGATTCCCGATGGCACTTGATGGTTCAGGCGCCGGCGGCGGCGGCCGTGGCGTCGCGCCAGCGGCGCGTGTCGCGCAAGGGCGGCGCGCCGAACAGGCGGCTGTACTCGCGGCTGAACTGCGAAGCGCTCTCGTAGCCGACGCGATGCGCGGCCGTCGCGGCATCGGCGATATCGAGCAGCATCAGGCGGCGCGCCTCCTGCAAGCGCAACTGCTTCTGATACTGCAGCGGGCTCATTGCGGTCACGGCCTTGAAGTGATGATGCAGCGACGACACGCTCATATGCACATCGCGCGCAATGTCTTCCACGCGCAGCGGCTGATCGAAATGCTGGCGCAGCAGCTGAATGGCCTTGGCGATCCGCTGCGTCTGGCTGTCCTGCAGCGCGATCTGCCGCAGGCGCGCGCCGGAACCGTTCATCAGCAGCCGATAGAGAATCTCGCGCTTCACCAGCGGCGCGAGGATCGGCACGTCTTCGGGCGCGTCGACGAGCCGCAGCAGACGCAGGACCGCGTCGAGCATCGAGTTGCCGAGGCGGTTCACATAGAGGCCGCGGGAGGCGTCGGCCTGGGTCGCGGGCGGCAGCTTTTCGTCCTGGATCAGCGAGGTGATTTCCTCGACGTCGAGCTCCAGCCGCATGCCGAGATACGGCTCCGATTCGCTCGCCACCGACACCTGTCCGCACACCGGCAAATCCACCGACGACACCAGGTAATGCATCGGGTCGTACACATAGACCTCGTCGCCGACCATCAGCCGCTTGCTGCCCTGCGCGATCAGCGCGAGCGCGGGCGTCTGGATGCCGTGCTTCGGCCCGCCGGGATTCATGATCCGGTGCAGGGCCAGCCCCGGCACCGGGGTGTCGACCGACCCTTCGCATCCGGCGGTGAAGCGGTCCAGCAGCGTGACGAGATCGAGGCGTGCCTGATCCAGCGACGCATCGGGTGCGTGGCTGCCGTGGCCGCCGTTGCGTGCGTCCCGCGGATGCTCGTGCTCCTCTTTGCCGGCGAATTCGGGTGTGTCGTTCAAAGCCATGATTTCCGGACCATTTTCGAGATGGGAGAGTGCGTTCAGCATACTCGCGCGAGGGGGAGATTGCTCGGGGAACCCCGATGCGTTTGCAGAAACAGGCAAGGATCGAGCAGGATCAGGCTATGAAGGCGCGCTGCTGCGGGACGATACTGCACTGCCGGGGCGGTTCGTCGCTAGTTCGTGGCGATGCCGCGCCCGTTCAGCCATTCGGGAGCAACCATGCGCTACAGAAAATTCGGCAATACCGGTCTTTTCGTCTCCGAACTGTGCCTCGGCACGATGACATTCGGCGGCGGGACCGGCGGAATCTGGGACAACATCGGCAATTTGCAGCAGACGGAAGCCGACACGCTGGTGGGCCGCTCGCTCGATGCGGGCATCAACTTCATCGACACCGCCGATGTCTATTCGGACGGCCGCTCGGAGATCATCACCGGCCAGGCGCTGAAGAACCTGAAGGTGCCGCGCGAGAACGTGGTCGTCGCGACCAAGATTCTCGGCGAGACCGGCACCAAGGGCGTCAATTCGCGCGGTGCGTCGCGCTATCACATCATCGACGGCGTCAAGACGAGCCTGCAACGCCTGCAACTGGATCACGTCGACCTGTATCAGATCCACGGTTTCGATCCCGCCACGCCGATCGAGGAAACGCTGCGCGCGCTCGACACGCTGGTGCAGCACGGCCATGTGCGCTATGTCGGCGTGTCGAACTGGGCCGCGTGGCAGATCATGAAGGCGCTTGGCATTTCAGAGCGGCTCGGACTGGCGCGCTTCGAATCGCTCCAGGCCTATTACACGATCGCAGGACGCGATCTGGAGCGCGAACTCGTGCCGCTTCTGCAAAGCGAGAATGTCGGCTTGATGGTGTGGAGTCCGCTCGCAGGCGGCCTGCTTTCGGGCAAGTTCACGCGCGACGGCGGCAAGGAAGAAGGCAGCCGCCGCAGCAAGTTCGATTTTCCGCCGGTGAACGCGGACCGCGCTTACGACTGCGTCGATGTGATGCGTCGCATGGCTGAGTCAAAGGGCGTGACGGTCGCGCAGATTGCTTTGGCCTGGCTGCTGCACCAGAAGGTCGTGACGAGCGTGATCATCGGAGCGAAGCGGATCGATCAACTCAACGACAACATCGCGGCCACCCAGGTGAAGCTCAATGAAGACGAGCTGGCGGCGCTGGACGAAGTGAGCCAGTTGCCCGCTGAATATCCGGGCTGGATGCTCACGCGTCAGGGAGAAGCGCGTCTCAAGCAGATGAAGGAGTAGTCCCAGGTCGGAAGTTGAAGAACGGCCGGCCGCTCCCGCCGGCCGTTGGTTCGTAGGGATTTACCCTCGTTTTTCCAAGATTTGCCGCCTTTTACCCCCTTTATCTCGAAATAAGATATTTCTTATCCAGGCTATCGCATTGCTGCATAGAAGCAAGCTGTCGACACTGTACGCACAACATCACATTGCCTCTCGGAGACAAACATGCGTACTCAAGTCGGCATCGTCGGCGCGGGCCCGGCCGGGCTTCTTCTTTCTCACCTGTTGCATTTGCGGGGTATCGAATCGGTCGTGCTCGAGGCGCGCAGCCAGAACGACATAGAATCGACGATCCGTGCCGGGGTGCTCGAACAAGGCACGATGGACACCCTCAATCAGGCCGGTCTCGGCGCTCGGATGCAGGCTGAAGGCGCGTTGCATCACGGCTTCGAACTGGCTTTCGAGGGGCAGCGCCGCCGCATTGCGCTGACCGAGCTCACCGGCCATTCGATCACGGTCTACGCCCAGCACGAAGTCATCAAGGATCTGGTCGCGGCGCGGCTCGCTGCGAACGGCGCGCTGAAGTTCAATGTGTCGGACGTCTCGCTGCACGATTTCCACGAAGGCAGCGACCGCAAGCCGCGCATCGCGTACCGGCACGAGGGCCGCGACGAGACCCTCGAATGCGATTTCATTGTCGGCTGTGACGGCTCGCAAGGTGTCTCGCGTCAGTCGATTCCCGAAGCGGTGCGGCAGGATTATCAGCGCATCTATCCGTTCGGCTGGTTCGGCATTCTGGTGGAGGCGCCGCCCTCCTCGGACGAACTGATCTACGCCCGTCACGATCGTGGCTTTGCGCTCATCAGCACGCGGTCGCCGGGCGTGCAGCGCATGTACTTCCAATGCGACCCGAAAGATACTGTCGATGCCTGGTCCGACGATCGCATCTGGGCCGAACTGCACGCACGTGTCGATACCGCCGATGGCTGGCAGATCACCGAAGGCCGGATTTTCCAGAAGAACATTGTCGGCATGCGGAGTTTCGTGTCCACGCCGATGCAGTCCGGCAAGCTGTTCCTCGCCGGCGACGCCGCCCACATCGTGCCGCCGACCGGCGCGAAAGGCCTGAACCTGGCGGTGTCGGACGTGCGCGTGCTGAACGCCGCGCTCCTCGACTTCTATCAGGAAGGCAGCGGCGAGAAGCTGGCGCAATACACGGCAACCGCGCTCAAGCGGGTCTGGCGCGCCGAGCACTTCTCCTGGTGGATGACGCGCATGCTGCACAAGCTCGATGACACTTCGCCGTTCGAACAGCGTCTGCAGGTGGCGGAGCTGGAACACGTGACGACCTCGCGCGCGGCCGCCATCGCGCTTGCCGAGAACTACGTGGGCAGCGTCGCGGTTTGAGCCTGTTTGAGGCTGAGCGCCCGCATGGCGCCTGACGGCGCCATGCGGTGGCACCTTATAGCACCGCGACCACCCTCACATCGCCCTCGACCGACGGAATCACCTGCCCGCCGACGCGCCGGAACGTGATCGTCACGTTTTTGTCGCCAAGGCGAAGATCCCCGATCTCCAGCCAGTCGATGCCCTCGGGCAATTGCGGACGGTCGATGCGCACTTCGTCCTTCACCGCATCCACCGACACGCCCAGACACGCTTCCAGGATCATGAACGGCGTACCGGCTGCCCAGGCCTGCGGCAGACACGCGACGGGATAGGCGATCGGCCGTTCGCCGCGCTGACGCGTGAAGCCGCAAAACAACTCGGGCAGGCGCATGTCGAAGGTAACGGCCGCCTCGAACAGCGCCTGCAGCAGGCCGACCGCCGCGCCGCGGTCGCCGTAGCGGGCCAGACCGCGCGCACACAGGGCGGTGTCATGCGGCCAGACCGAGCCGTTGTGATACGACATCGGATTGAAGCGCGGCTGTCCCGCCGCCAGCGCGCGCACGCCCCAGCCGGTGTGAAACAGTGTGGATTCGAGCTGACGGGCAACCGCTTCGCCTCGTGTCCGGTCGACGAGGTCGAAGGCCAGCAAATGTCCTGCGTTCGATGACAGCACGCGGCACAACTCGCCCTTGCCGTCCAGCGCAATGCCGTAGAAATCCATCTCCGGCATCCAGAACATTTCCTCCACCCGCTCGCGGATGTGACGCGCACGCCGCTCGAACTCGCCGGCACGCTCTTCTTCGCCCCGTTCGCGCGCGAGACGCGCCATCGTGGAAAAGGCCGTCGATGCATAACCCTGCACCTCGACGAGGGCAATTGGACCGATCGGGAATTTGCCGTCCGCGTGAAACACGGAATCCTGGCTGTCCTTCCAGCCCTGGTTGGCAAGACCGTGTTCGGAGGCACGCTGATAGTCGAGGAGGCCCCACGGATTCTTGTCGCAGTGGCGCGCCACCCAGTCGGCCGCGAGTTGCAGCGCAGGCCAGATTTCGTCGAGCAACGCGCGGTCGCCGGTGCGCTCCGCGTAGGCGCCCGCCAGCACGATGAACAGCGGTGTGCTGTCCACGCCGCCGTAGTAAAGCGCAAACGGCACTTCGCCGGTGGCAGCCATCTCGCTCTTGCGCGTTTCGTGCATGATCTTGCCGATTTCGGCGTCGCGGAACGCCGAATCTTCGCGGGCCTGGTGTGCGGCCAGGAAGCGCAACACGCCGCGCGCGAGTGTGGGATGCAGCCAGAGCATCTGCAGCGACGTGATGATGGCGTCGCGCCCGAACGCCGTGGAAAACCACGGAATGCCGGCGTACGGATACGGACCGGTCTCGAGATCCGTGGTCAGCAAGCCAAGATCCGCCAGGGAACGATCGATCCATTCGCTGAAAAGCGGATTGCTCGAACGCACGCGTGCGCTGGCCCGGCGCCGGTCCCGCATGCGCCGGTGCGCCTCGACAAGCGCTTCGCGGATGGCTGGCCGGCCCGATTCGGGCTCGCACTCCGCGGCTTCAGCCGCGTTGCGCTTGCTCTCCTCGCTGGCATCGCTCAAGGCCCGGGTAATGGCTGTGACAGACAGATAGACCGAAATGGCCGTCTCCGACTGGATATGCAGCGCGTAATCGGCGCGCGACGGCGACAGCACGTCCGGCGCCGGCGTGAACTGGATGCGCGCGGTGCGCTCCACTTCATCCAGACCGACATAACGCAGCACGACCTCGCCGTTTTCGACCACCGGCGGACGCAGACTGCCGCGCTTGCCGCGCTTCGCGCCGCGCACCTCGAACATGTCGAGGAAATCCGCCTTGAAGGAAATGGACAGCGGTACCGTGGATGGCTCCGTGCCGTAGTTCGTGAGCACGATACTCTCGTGCAGCACGTGCCCGGACAACACGCGCTTGCGTTCGACGTGAATCACGCCTTCCGGCGTGCGCGCGCCGCCGATGGGCGGCAACGGCCGGTTCGTCAGATGCGCGGTGAATACAGCGTTGTCGCTCGATACGCTGCCAGACAGCAGTGAAGGAGCGCGGCCGCCGAAGGTCAGGACGAGTTCGGACAGCACCCGCGTGTCGTTGACGAACAGGCCGTCGTCGCCGCCGCGGATGTCGCCGTTGGCGTCGTACACGGCGAACGTATTGCCCGACTTGAGCACGAACTGGCGCTCGCTCGGCATGTTCGAATGCTCGGTGGGAATAAAGGCCTCGTCCGTGCCGGCGGGCTTCAACTGCGCTTCCGTCTGCTGCTGTTGTTGCTGTTGACCGGGGTCTTGCTTCTGTTCCTGATTAGTCATTGCACCTTCCTGAAAGTGATCTGAAGGGTGTTCGTGAACTACGATTGAATGCACCCGGAGTGGCGCTGCACGCGCCGAACGCCCGTGCGGACGGCACCTGCACGCACCCGGTAAAGCGCTTACCCGCTATCATCGACGGTTTTTCGACTCCACCAGGCCTGACGGGTTCTCTGCGCGCAATGTCATTTCCGCATATTGATCTACTCTATTCCGCCTCGGGCCTCGCGGTGGGTTTCCTGGTCGGACTGACGGGCGTGGGCGGCGGTTCGCTGATGACGCCGCTCCTCGTCCTTCTGTTCGGCATTCACCCGGCAACAGCCGTGGGCACCGACCTGCTCTACGCAGCCGCAACGAAGAGCGCGGGCACGCTGGTACACGGCCTCAAGGGCTCCGTGGACTGGCGCATCACCGGCCGGCTCGCGGCGGGCAGCGTGCCGGCAGCCGCCATCACGCTCTATTTCCTGCACGCGCACGGCATAGGCTCGCCGGATACCGCACGCCTCATTCAGGTGATTCTCGGCAGCGCACTGCTGATCACCGCCGTTTCGCTCGTCTTCCGCCCGCAACTCGCGCGCCTCGCCTACCAGAAGGGCCGCAACCGCCCCGCGCAGCCGGCGCGCACGGTTGCCTGGACCGTCTTCACCGGCGCCGTGCTCGGCGTGCTGGTGTCGATCACCTCCGTGGGCGCGGGCGCGATTGGCGTGACCGTGCTCCTGCTGTTGTATCCGCGGCTCGCGACCGTGCGCATTGTGGGCTCGGACGTGGCTCATGCCGTGCCGCTGACGCTGATTGCCGGCGCGGGCCACTGGATGCTCGGTTCAGTGGACTGGTCCCTGCTCGCCTCGCTCCTCGTGGGCTCCATTCCCGGTATTGCCGTGGGTAGCATGCTCTCCTCGAAAGCGCCCGAAGCCCTGTTGCGACACATGCTCGCCGCCACCCTGCTGCTCGTGGGAGTCAAGCTCGTTTTCAGTTGATGTTAGTCACGTCGCATGATGGTTTCCAGTCGGCCAAAAGACATAGGCCGATTCTGACCCTGCCGCATCCCGCCCACGCCTGATTCCGTATTCGTCCTAGGCCATTCGGCCAGCTTTCACACGGCCGGCCAATGCGGCATCATGGCCGCTCCATCGACCGCCGGGTAATACGGGCGTCTGGCATGCGTCATCAGGCGTGTGCCGTGTCTTCACGAGGAGTCAGGCGATGAATCAGAACGACCATCCGCAAAATGAGCTTTCTGGCGAGCATGCACCATCGAGCAACGAAGGCTCGGCCAGCGACGCTCCCGCGGACCCCGCGCGCCGCAGACTGCTGGCTGCGGGCGTCGCGGGCGTGGGTTTCGCCGGGCTGACGCTCAGCGGTTGCAACCTGTTCGAACAAAAGCCGTCGACACTGAAGACAGCGGCAGACCTCGCCCTCGACCGCACACTTGCGGCCCAAGTCAGGAACATCGTCGTGATCTACGCGGAAAACCGCAGTTTCACCAATCTCTACGGCAATTTTCCGGGCGTTCAATATCCGCTCTCGGGCGTGCCTGCGTCGCACTACACCCAGCTCGACCGCGACGGCGTCACGCCCATGCCCTCGTTGCCGAAGATCTGGGGCGGCCTCGTCCCGCAGGCACAGGAAGTGAACGGCGTGCGTTACGCTATTTCCGAGCAGCAGATCACCGGCTTGCGCAACGGGCCGTTCCAGATTCCAGATGCCCACGGCGCGCCGCTGCCCAACTCCGTCATCACACGGGACCTCGTGCACCGGTTCTATCAGAACCAGATGCAGATCAATGCCGGACGCAACAATCAATTCGCGGCGTGGGGCGATTCAGGCGGCCTCGTCATGGGTCATTACCAGAATTCCCCGGACACCCTGAAGCTTTGGGGACTCGCGCAGCAATACACCTTGTGCGACAACTTCTTCATGTCGGCATTCGGCGGGTCATGGCTGAACCACATCTTCCTGATCTCGGCTCAGCCGCCCTTTTACACAGACGCCAGCAGCGGTCAGGCAGCCAAGCTGCTGGCCGTGGTCGAAGGTGACGACCCCACGGGTTCGCGTCTGAAGCTCGCGCCGAACTCCCCCGCGTCAGCCCTCGAAGGCCCGCCGAAGTTCGTCCGCGACGGCGCCCTGACCGCCGACGGCTTCGCGGTCAACACCATGTTCCCGCCGTTCCAGCCGAGCAATGTGCCCCCGCCGCCCGGTGGAGATCCTCACTTGGCGGACAGGGCCAACGCGCTCGTGCTGCCGCCTCAGACGTACGCGAACATCGGCGACCGGCTGTCCGCGAAGAACGTCGAATGGGCATGGTATAGCGGTGCATGGCAATACGCGCTGGACCATCGCGACACCGGCGCGGTGCCGGATTTCCAGTATCACCATCAGCCCTTCAACTACTTCGCCAACTACGCACCCGGCACGGCCGCGCGCGCCCAACATCTGCGCGACGCCGGTCTTGGCGACGACCCGTCCACGAACAAGCTGCTCGCCGACATCGACGCCGGCCGCCTGCCCTCCGTCACGTTCTACAAGCCGCAGGGCAATCTCAATATGCATGCGGGCTATGCGGACGTCGCGTCGGGCGACCGCCACATTTCGAATGTCATCGAGCATATCCAGCGCGGGCCGCAGTGGCAGAACACCGTCATCATCGTTACCGTGGATGAAAACGGCGGGTGGTGGGATCACGTGTCCCCGCCCAAGGGAGACCGTTGGGGACCGGGCTCGCGCATCCCAGCCCTGGTGATCTCGCCTTTCGCGAAAAAAGGCTATGTCGATCACACCGTGCACGACACCAACTCGATCCTCCGCTTCATCTCACGGGTGCATGATCTCGAACCGCTCGAAGGTGTCAACAGACGGGACCGGGCGATGGCCGAACGCGGGCAGGCGCCGCTCGGCGACCTGACCACCGCGCTCGACCTGACCTAGCGCCAAGCATGTGCCGCTAGCCGCGCTCGACCCACGCGCGCGCGGCTATCTCGATCAGATAGCCATAGTGCAGCGCGCCCACCGGCACCACGGCGCGCGCCGGCTTCCACGCGCCGAAATGGCGCGCGTAGATCTCGTTGAACGGCTTCCAGTGCTCGACGCCGGCAAGGTACACCGTCACCTCGATGCAGTCGCCGAGGCCCGCGCCCGCCGCCTCCAGCACGGTGCGCAGGTTGGCGAGCGTCTGTTCGGCCTGCTCTTCGAACGGGCGATCGCCGGTATGCGTGCCGTCCGGACGCACGGGCAACTGGCCCGAGACGCAAACGAGATTGCCCGCCCGCGTCGCGTGGCTGTAGTGGCCCGCGGGAATCGGCAGGCCAGGAGCGTTGATGAGTTCGATCGGTGGCATGGCTGTTTCTGTCGATTGATGTTGAATGAGGAGGAAAGCGCCTGTGCATCATCACCCGCTGCTGGCGATCGAAGCAAACCGAGCGCGCCGGATTCTTGATCTGGAGTCAAGTTTGATTTGAAACTATCACTGTTTTTGCGAAAGTCGAAGCGGTTCATACTCGCTTCATCGAATCGGGATCATCCACTGGAGCAAGAACATGAACATTTTCATCACGGGTGCAGGCGGTTTCATTGGCGGGTCAATCGCCGCCGGGCTCGCGCGTGACGGACATCACGTCCGCGGACTCATCCGTCGCGCCGAACAGGCCGGCGACCTGAAACAACTCGGCATCGAGCCGGTCATCGGCAGTCTGGACGACGCCGTGCTGCTCGCCGCCGAAGCCCAGGCCGCCGACGCGGTCATCAACGCCGCCAGCAGCGACCATCGCGGCGCGGTCGAAACGCTGCTTCGCGCGCTCGAAGGCTCGAACAAGCCGTTCCTGCATACGAGCGGCTCCAGCATCGTCGGGGACGCGTCGGGCGGCGAGGCATCGGAGCGGATCTACACCGAAGACGATCTGCCCGAACCGACAGCCGACAAGGCGCCGCGCGTCGCCATCGACCGTCTCGTGCTCGACGCCGCCCGCCGCGGCGTGCGCTCGGCGGTGCTGTGCAACACGCTGATCTACGGCCATGGCGTGGTGCCGGGCGCATGCAGCGTACAGTTGCCGCGCCTCGAGAGACAGGCAAGGACAAGCGGCGTCGTGCGCCACGTCGGCCGGGGCCTGAATATCTGGTCGAACGTGCATATCGACGACGTCGTGGAAGCCTATCGGCTCGCGCTCCAGAAGTCGCCCGCCGGCACGTTTTATTTCGTCGAAAGCGGCGAAGCGCAGTTTCGCGACATGACCACGGCAATGGCGCGCGCGCTCGACCTGCGTGGCCCGGAAGACTGGCCGCTGGAGGAAGCAATCAAGGAATGGGGCTATGAAATGGCCTCTTACGGTCTCGGCTCGAACAGCCGCGTGCGCAGCCAGCGCATCCGCGAAACGCTCGGCTGGCAGCCCGCGCGGACGTCCGTGATCGAGTGGATCGAAAACGAACTCGTCACTAAACCAGCCTAAACGCACACGACAACGCACGACCCGCGCCGCGCGGCAAACTGGCTTGACCAATTTGCCGCGCAGCCTGAAGCCCCGCCGCTTATTTCAACGCACTCGAATAACGCTCGACATCCGCTTGCGGCATGCCGGATTTTTCCGCCGATTCACGAATCTGCCGCCACGTGGTCGGATCGACGGCAATGCCCTTCGCGCCATACTCCGCGCGGCGCGCTTCTTCCGCATCGCCCGGCGCCAGGATCTCATCCACGCCCTCGGCACGCGGCGAAGCCTTCATCCAGGCAAGAAACGCTTCCGCTTCCTGCTGCGCGGCGGGCGCGTCGAACGCGTTCGGGTCGAGAATCACCGAGGTCATGCAGTTCATGATCGCACTCGTCTTCTCCAGCGTGCTTTCATGCGTCGTGTAACCGCCCGACAGCGCCCCGCCGAAAATCTCGCACAACGCGGCGAGCCCCGAGCCCTTGTGCAGACCGAACGCAGTCAGCGTACCGAAGGGCTCCTCGTGCATGACCTTCGGCTCGACGGTCGGATGCCCTTCGTGGTCGAGCAGCATGCCCGGCGCAACCTTCACCCCCTTGTTGTACGCGACGCGCGTCTTGCCGTACGCGATGCCGGCCGTCGCGAAGTCGAGCACCAGCGGGGCTTTGCCGTCGCGCGGATAAGCCGCGCAGAACGGATTCGTGCCGAAACGGCTGTCGATGCCGCCGAACGGCGCCACCAGCGGATCGCCCGCGACGTTCACGAAATGGAAGGACACCAGACCGGCCTTCGCGCACTGCTCCGCCCAATGACCGATCCGGCCGATGTGATGCGCGTTGCGCAGGCCGACCGCGCACACGCCGAGTTTCCTGGCGCGCTCGATGCCATGTTCCATCGCCTCATAGGCGACCACCTGGCCAAAGCCCTTGCGGCCGTCGATGCTCAATACCGCGCCGGCATCGCGCACAATCTCGGCATGCGTGTTGAGTTGCAGTTGCCCTTCGGCGAGCGAAGCGACATAGCGCGGAATCATGCCGATGCCATGCGAATCGTGCCCCGACAGGTTCGACATCACCAGGTGGTCCGCGATCAGTTCGGCCTCGCGCGGCGCACTGCCGGCGTGGGTCCAGATGGCGCGGACATAGGCGTGCAGCGTGTCGGCGGCAATGCGCCGGTCCGGGGCGTTCGTGCTGGGCGTGGAAGATGCGTTCATTGCGACACTCGTCTCCATGGTGATTGGCTTGCGCGTCCAGCGTCAGGACGCGTGCGGGCTCATCACTTTACCGACGATCAACTGGCCTTACCAGTTTGAATTCGCAGTTTTCCGCAAACGGTCGAAAAAAAGCCCGGACAAGCCGGGCTTCAGTGAAGCATGGATCTTTCGACGCCTGCAACGTCAAGGCGCCAGCGCGATCACTTCCGCCACCGACGCCGTCAGCTTCTTCGCGTAAGACACATGAAGGAATTCGTTCGGCCCATGCGCATTCGACTTCGGACCGAGCACGCCGCACACCATGAACTGCGAGCGCGGGAAGCCTTCTTTCAGCGTGTTCATCAATGGAATCGTGCCGCCCTGCCCCATGAAGGCCACATCCGCGCCGAAATGCCGCCGTGACGCGTCGTTCAGCGAGCTGGCGAGCCAGGGCGCGAGGTCGGGCGCATTCCAGCCTGTCGCCGCGCCCGCTTCCGGTTTGAACGTCACCCGGGCGTTATAGGGTGGATCGAGTTCCAGCAAGGACTTCAATTGCGCGACCGCCGCCGTCGCTTCGACAAGCGGCGGCAGACGCAGCGACAACTTGAACGCCGTGCGCGGCGCCAGCACGTTGCCGGCATCGGCGAGCGCCGGCAGGCCAGCCGCGCCTGTCACGGTCAGCGAGGGACGCCAGGTGGACTTGAGCAGCGCCTCGTGCGGGTCCGTGGTCGTCGGCAGGACACTGCCGCCGTCCTGACCGCAGCTCCAGGGCAGCTTTTTCCAGACATCATCGCCGAGGATGTTGGCGGTGACCGCGGCTTCGCGCTGACGCAGCACCGGAATCTCGCAATGGAAATTCTTCGGCAGAAGATCGCCGGTGCTCGCGTCCTCGAGGCGTTCGAGCAGTTGCCGCATGATGCGGAAGGTCGACGGTGCAATGCCGCCGTAGCCGCCCGAATGAATGCCCTCGTCGAGGACCTGCACCTCCAGGTCGCCGCTCACCAGACCGCGCAGCGACGTGGTCAGCCACAACTGATCGTAGTTGCCCGCGCCCGAATCCAGACAGATCACCAGACCGACCTCGCCGAGCCGGTCGCGCAACGCGTCGATGTAGGGCAGCAGGTCATAGCTGCCCGACTCCTCGCAGGTCTCGATGATGCCCACGCAACGCGGCCGCTCCACGCCTTGCGCATCCAGCGCCGCGAGCGCCGTGATGCTGGCATAGGTGGCGTAGCCGTCGTCGGCGCCGCCGCGGCCATAGAGCTTGTCGTTCTCGAGTTTCGGCGTCCAGGGGCCGAGGTCGTTGCGCCAACCTTCGAATTCCGGCTGCTTGTCGAGATGGCCGTAGAGCACCACGGTTTCCGTGCTGCCCGAACGGGTCGCGGGCGCTTCGAAGAAGATGACCGGCGTGCGCCCGGCCAGGCGCACGATCTCTACTTTGAGTCCCTTGACCGGTTGCGTTTTCACCCAGTCCACCGCGTCCGTGACCACGCGCTCGATGAAGCCATGGCGCGCCCAGTCGTGGTCGAACATCGGGCTTTTTGCAGGAATGGCGATGTAGTCAGTCAGCGCTGGAACGATCTCGTCGTTCCATTTGCGTTCCACAAAATCGCGCAGCGCAGCGGAGTCCAGCCGCACCGCCTCGTCGTGTTGCATGCCGCCGCCGGTCGTCATGAGCGTATGTCCATTGAAGCAAAATCTCATGATAGACGGGATTCACGCCAGACTCGAATTGGGAAGGCATTGCTCATACAATTTGCTTGATTGTCCTCAACGCACGGGCCCTTGCGTTTCAGCAACTTCATCACGGCGCAGCCGATACCACCACGCGCGTCACAGCCGGATCGGCGTCGATGGCCTGTTCGGTGAACGGAAAGCGCGACCAGCGCCTCACCGCGAATGCGCGGGTCGCGTCGCCGGAGTGGGGCGATGCGGGATCGTCGGATTCGGAGTGCGACAGCATCGTGTCGGCTTCCACTCCGTCTGTCCCGTCCGCTCCAAAAGTCACGACCTGGACATAGCTATCGCCCTGCCCGTTCGGCTCCAACGGATAGCCTTTCGCGTCCAGCGGCCGCCGCGCGCACACCACCGTGAAATATCCCGCCTCGTCACACCCGCCGTAGAGCGGCACGCGCGCGCCCTGGCGCGTCGTATAGAGCATGTCGCCGCGCCGCGCGTCGAGTGCGAAGCCGTTCAGCCTGAGCGCCAGCGCCGCCCCGCCCAGCGCCTGACGCAAGTCCTGCAGCACGGCCGGATTGTCGACGTTGAAGTCTGACGGCGTCGCAAGCGGTTTGTCGGGATCGAAACCCGATGCATACAGCCGCTCGGGCGCAATGCGCGTGATGCGCATCCAGAACTCGTCCCACAGGTTGGCGCCGCGCGCGTCGATGTCCGCCGTCCCGTTCCACTGGCGCAGCACTTCGCAGGCATCGTGCAGGTTGGAGAGCGCATCGTTGACGGTGCAGATGGCGTCGAGCAGCGGCTTGCGGAACAGCCGTTCGGACATCGAGTGAGTCTCGAGCACGGCCGTTTCCAGCGCCTCGCGCGTCACACCGCCACGCTCGCGTTGCAGGCGCGCGGCGAGCAGATGGCCATAGCGCGTGCGCAGCGACTGCTCGACGCGCGTGGCCCCCGCGACGCGCGGATAGCCCGTCAACGGCGCGTTGGCATTGGTGAGCCAATAGCTGTCGTTGAAGTTGCCGACATAGTCGCCGCGCACGGTATTGGGCAATTGCCCGACGGCCAGCGCGCCCGCTTGCACACTGCCCGGATCCACGCGCCACGCGCAGGCGCTTTTGGCGCCGTCAAGGAACGGCACCCCCGGCACGCGCCCCGCGAACGCACGGCCGGCGGGCGTCGTGCAGGCGTCCGCGAGGTCGTCGGGGACATTCGGAATCGGGCCGATGTCCGCGAACCACACACGTGCATCGCCGCGACCGATGGCGAAGGTGTTGACCCACGGCATGCCAACGTCGCGTTTCTGGATCGCGATGAAGTCGTTCAGCGAACGCGCCTGATTCCATGCGAAAAAGTTCTGGAAGGCACGCAGGTTGTCGGCGTTGATGTCGGCGAGCGCGTAGGCGCGCTGCGCGTTCCAGCCGAGACCCGCCGCCTGCGCGGACAGATCGACGACCGGACCATAGCGGGTCTTGTAGAGCGTCCGCGAAACAGTCTCGTAGGAACCATCGGCGCGCCGCGTGCGCACCGTGAGCGGCACGGGCGTCATGGCCTCGCTCTGGCCGTCGACGAGATAGCGCGTCGGATCAGCCGGATCCAGCGCGAGCTGGAAAATGCCGAAGCGCCGCGCGCTCGACACCGTATGCGTCCACGCGACGTTCTCATTGAAGCCGAGCACGATCAGCGGCACGCCGAGAAACGACACGCCCGCGACGTTCACCTTGCCGGGAATCGTCAGCTGCGCCTGATAGAAACGGTCCGGTCCGCGCCAGAACCAGTGCGGATTGCCGAACAGGATGCTGCGTCCGTCGTGCGTCACCGGTGCGCCGAACGCGAGCGCATTGCTGCCGATGCCGGGCGTGTCGCCGATCGCAAAACGCAGCGTGTCCGCTGTCTGCTCCGGTGCGTCGAGTGCGCCGTGCGGCGCGGTCGTGGCGGCGGCAGGCGGATGGGCCGTCGCGATCGGAGTGATGAAGCGCACCGAGCCGCCCGCCAGATTGGCCGCGATCAAACGCCGGTAGATATCGTCCGCGCCGATTTTTCCGAGCCAGGGCTTGCCCCGGCACGCCGCATGCGCGCCCGGCGAACGGCCGGCGTCGAGATCGGCGAGATAGCGGTTGTAGCCGCTGGCGAAACCATCGATCAGATTGCGCAGGTCGGCCGGCTGCGCCGCGCGAAAGCGGTCGAGATTGGGCTGCTCGCCGATCAGCTTGAAGAAAAAGTCCGAGTCGATGTTGCGCGGCTGACCGAAGGTCGCGGGCGCTGTCGGACGAGCTTCCGCGCCAAAGAAGGCGGAACGTTCGCCGCGATAGGTGACGAAGGCATCGGCAAGCGTGCACAGGTTATCCTCCGCCTGTGCATAGCCGAAGCCGAAGCCCAGGCTGCCCCAGTCGGCGGCGCGGATATGCGGAATGCCGTCGCGGGTGCGGCGGATTTCGGCGCTCCACGCGCCTTGCGCGGTCTGTGCGGAGGGGGAAGCGACATCAGAGGATGCCGGCGCATACGCGCAACCGGCCAGCAAGGCGCTCGCGAGCACACCGGAGATGACGAGGCTGATGGTCTGATTCATCGCGCGAGTCCCTCGGTCCAGTCAGCGTGAAACCATGAAGCCGAGACAATGGGCGAGCCACCGTCCGCGCGCAGTATCGCATCGGGTGCGAAGCATGCACCGCCAAAGTCTAGCCGCTCGCGTTTATCTCGCGAAGCGGTAGTGCCCCTGACCCATTCATCCTGCTGATGACCGAAACCGACGATCCACGCCCCACCCTGCCCGAACATCCGCTACCGGGCGATTGCTGTCAAAGCGGCTGCAATCCATGCGTGTTCGATCTTTATGACGAGGCGCTGGCGCACTACCGGACGGAATTGGCGGCATGGGAAGCGCGTCACGATTTGAAAGCAGGGCGGACCGATTGACAGACTGCTTGCGTCCAGCGATCCAAGCAGTTCCGCGCGCCCGGCGCTATGCTGATGTCCCCTGTCGCCGGAGCCGATTCCGGTTGCCTGGAAGCAGTCGAAAATCAAACTCAAGGAGCACCGCCCCATGTCTCTCACGATGTATCGCGCATCGATTCCCGTCTTCATCCGCGGCCTCGAAGTGTGCGCGGATCTGCTCGCCAAGGGCGCCGCCTTCGCGGATCAGAAAGGCCTCGCCCACACCGATGTCATCAATGCCCGGCTCGCCCCGGACATGCTGCCGCTCGTTGCGCAGATCCAGCGCGCCAGCGACACCGCCAAGCTGTCCGCGGCGCGGCTGTCAGGCGTCGAGGCGCCGCGTTTCGAGGACGACGAAGACAGCTTCGCGTCGCTGCAGGCGCGCATCGAGAAGACGATTGCGTATCTGAAGAGCATCGACAAGTCCACGCTCGTCGACAGCGAAGAACGCACGGTCACGCTGAAGTTTCCGGACTTTTCGCCGTCGTTCTCCGGCGTCGATTATCTGCTCGGCTTCGGGCTGCCGAATTTCTATTTCCACGTCGTCACGACGCACGACATCCTGCGTCATCTCGGCGCGCCGATCGGCAAACGGGATTTTCTCGGCCCGCTCAAGTAAGAGGCTGGGTGAGCGGGACGCAACCGTCCCCCTCACCCCTGCCGCGCCGCGATCTGCTTGCGCCAGCCGGCCAGAATCCGGCGCGCGAGCGCGTCGTAGTCGCCGCCGAAGTGATGGTCGCCCGGCAGCTTCACCACTTCAATGCCCGTCTTCGTCAGATCCGGGCACAGCGTGTCTTCTTCCTTCTCGCCGTAGATGCATTGCACCATCGCCGGCGGCACCTTGTTCAATTCCGGCCGCACCTTCAGCGCCTTCTCGCTCGCGGGCATCCCAAGCCAGCCCGTCACGCGGATCTGGAAATCGGCGGCGGGCGAGAAGCCCATCAGCGAGATGTACGACACCTGTTCGCGCACCGCGTCCGGCAGACGGTTGTAGGCGAACGGCATGACGTCGGCGCCGAACGAATAGCCCAGCAACGCCACGTGGCTCGTATGCCAGCGGGCGTTGTAGAAGCGGATCACGCGGGCGAGGTCATTGGCCGTCTGCTGCGGCGTTTTTTCGCTCCAGAAGTAACGCAGCGAATCGACGCCGATCACCGATACCCCGTCACGCTGCAACGCAAGCGCCATGGTCTTGTCGAGATCGCGCCAGCCGCCGTCGCCGGAAATCACGATGGCGAGCAGATCGGTCGGCTTGTCGGCGCGCAGTTCGATCAGCGGCAGATCGGAGACATCGCCTTCCGCGACCGGCTCGGCCTTCTTCAGGTGCGGCGCGGTCAGCGCGACCAGCGCGTCGGCTTTCGAGTGGCCCGGCTGCGGCGCGGCCGCGCGCTCCAGAAACCCCGGCAAACCTTTGGCGTGGATGATGGTGGGGTCCGGCGGACACGGATCGAAACGGGCGTCGAGCTGAGCATCCGCGCCGAGCGACACCGCGCCTGCCACCGTATTGTCCGGCGCCTGGCGCAGCGAACTCTCCGCGAGCGCCGCGCCCTGGCCCGTGCCGGCGAGGATCGGCGAATAGTAGTGGTTCGTCTGCACGGTGCGTTCGAGCTGATGGCTCATGTTCTCCGCATCGCCGACGAGGTTGTGACATTCCTTCTCGCTCTTGTCCGCCTTCACCTGGGCCGCGTATTTCAGCGTATCGACGCCAATCACCATTGCGCCTTTCGCGGCGAGGGCATCGGCGGCTTGCTGGTCAGACGGACTCCAGCCGCTCTTCTCCGAAAACAGCACGACGAAACCGGTCATGTCGCCGGCGGGTTTCGTCAGCATCACCTGGCCATAACGGCCGCCGGGAATCGATTCGGCGGCATGCGCCGCGCCCAGCCAGGAAACAGCACACACGGCGGCGGTCGCGAAGGCCGCCGCTCTCTTGCAAAGGAATGTCATGAACGCCAGCCGCCCGCGAGAAGCGAGAGATCCGCCAAAGTGAAAAATACGCCGACCGAACCGGACGCCGCCAGATAACGCGGCTCCCAGCGCGGCTGGAACTTGCTCTTGAATCCGCGCAGACCGCGGAAGTTATAGAAGCGTCCGCCGAAGCGCCAGACCAGGCCCGCGAAGCGGTGCCAGTGCGACGCGAGCGGCGTCGGCTCCATGCCCGACAGCGGCGCGATGCCCAGCGACAGCGACTTGAAACCCGTTTCCTTCAGATGCAGCGCGAGCTTCGTGAAGAGATATTCCATCGCATACGAGGACGCCGCGTCGACATGGCGCATCACGCCGACGGTCGCTTCCGTGTTCATGTCGGTGGTCATGAAGGTGACGAACGCGACCGGCACACCCTGCTGCCGGACCAGCAGCACCGACTGCGCCGACAGGTAGTCCTCCGTGAACGCCGCCACCGAGAAACTCTTCTCGCGCGCGGCACGGCTGTCGAGCCAGTCGTCGGAGATGGCGCGCAGCATCGGCAGGCTTTCGACGATCCGGTCCGGCCCGATGACCTCGGTATCGAAGCCATCGCGTTCGCCGCGCTTGAGCGCATAGCGCAGATGCGAGCGGTGCGATCCCTTCAGGTCGAAGTCCGCCAGCGCCACGTGCGCTTCCTCGCCGAGCTTCATCAGCGTCAGGCCGGCGTCGAGATACAGCGGCAAGGCGTCGGCGCGCACCTGATAGAACGCGGCGCGGCCATTGTGCGCATGCGCCAGTTCCACGAACTTGCGGATCAGTTCCGCCCACTCGCGGCGCGGACCCACCGGATCATGCAACGCGGCCCACGTGCGGCCGTGCTTCGCGTACATCAGAAAGGCTTCGCGCGACTCCGAAAACAGGAAACTCTTGTCGCCCATCATCGCGAGGCCGGCGTCGCTGCGTTCCTGCGCGCGGAAAATGCGCGCGGCATCGGCGAGATCCTGCGGCGCGGGCTTCACGAAACGGCCCGCCGCCGGGCGCAACAGCTGCCACACGGCGAACACCGTGCCGAACACGGCGGCCGCGAGCGTCGCGCGCAGCGCGCGCGGGGCGCGTTCGTCGAACGCGAATTGCCACCAGAGGTCGCCGCTGTACGGCACGTCGCGGAACGCGAAGAACATGATCCAGAACGCGAAGGCCATCACGACGCCGATCGAGATCAGCCAGGTCGCCGTGAAACGCTCGGCAAACAGCGACGAACGGCGGTTGAAACGCTCGCGCGTCAGCACCAGCAGCACGACGAGGAACGCGAGCACGCCCACTTCGACGAACGCAAGACCCTTCGCCAGCGACAGCGCCAGATTCGCGACCGCGAGGCCGAGCGCGAGCCACCACGCGGCGTCGAGCCG
Source organism: Caballeronia sp. LZ065 (assembly GCF_031450975.1). NCBI lineage: Bacteria > Pseudomonadati > Pseudomonadota > Betaproteobacteria > Burkholderiales > Burkholderiaceae > Caballeronia > Caballeronia sp. LZ065. The sequence goes on along the minus strand of NZ_JARUXV010000004.1, from coordinate 549,044 downwards.
GCGCAGCAGACCGCGCGCGACGAACAGCAGCAGCACGCCGAGCACCGAGCCGAGCAACTGCGAGCTTTCCAGCACCCACAACGGCACGAGGGTTTGCAGCAGCGCAATGCGCATCTTGAAGGCGGGCGTCGCGCCGGAGATGACGAGCATGGTGCCGGCTGCGAACGTGACGATCGACAGGAACACCGGCGCGAGCTGCGACACGTGATGCGGGCTCAGGAAACCGAAGCGGCCTTTCAGCGCACGTCCTTCGAAGGCGGCCATCACGCCGGCCGAGAGGATCAGCGGCAGGCCGAAATAGATCGCGCGATACGCGAGCAGCGCCGCGACCACGTCGGGCGTCTGCGCGCTGCCGCCGAGCGCGAAGACCATCGCCGCCTCGAACACGCCGACGCCGCCCGGCGTATGACCAATCATGCCGAGCAGCATCGCGGCCGAGAAGACCGTCATGAAGTCGATGAAGCCGACTTGCGGATTCGGCAGCAGCGCCCAGAGCGCGAGGCCCGCGCCGAAGACATCGACGACGGCCAGCGCCGCCTGCGCGACGAAATCGCGCCGCGCCGGCACAGTGAACGACAGCCACTTCCAGCGCGACTGCAACGTGCGCGGCGCGCGGCCGCACAGCAGGACCATCGCGGCGAACACGGCCAGCAGGGCCGCGCCGGTCATGCGCAGTGCGGCGGGCGGCAGATGCACGAGGCCGGCGAGCGTGTGTGCGTCAAACAGCATGCCCGCTGCGGCCATGAAGGCCAGCGAAAGCGCCAGCGTGATGCTGGTAAACAGGGTCAACCGGCCGACTTGCGCGGGTGTCACGCCGGAGGCGCCATAGACACGGCAACGCACCGCGCCGCCCGTCAGCGCGCCAAAGCCGGTCACGTTGCCGAGCGCCGAGCCGACCGTCGCGCCGACCCACAGCAGCGAGCGCGGCAGCGTTACGCCGATGTGGCGCAGCCCGACCGCGTCGCGCCCGACCAGTGCGGCAAACGACAGCGCGGTGGCCAACAGCGCGGCAAGCCAGGCTTGCGGCGTCATCACGCGCAGCGAATGCACGACCGACTTGTAGTCGACCGCGCGCGAAAGATGCTGGAAGACGATCAGGAGCAGCACGCAGATCACGACCGTCAGGACGGGCGCGGCGAGCCGCTGAAGCTGGAAGCCGCCGGCCGGACGGCCGGACGGGGCGATGGCGCGAAGCCGGGCGAGCAACTTTGTGCGGGACATGCGTTCTATCAGACTGGCTCACGATGCCGGCCGGCGAAAAATGCCGAGGGCAGCGGTACATCAGGGTTATCGGGCTCGCGCACCGTGCGCGCCATGCGCTGGAAAAACACGCATTCGGCTCGGGTCGCCCGCGCTCGCGCCATACAAATGGCTTCTAGCAATGAAACGCCTATATAACGGCGACGGTTGACCCGACTTGACGCATATTGGGAAAAGTACGGACTGTAAGGTTGGCGGGCGCTGTGTCGGCGCTCGGAGTCTTACCGTTTGTAATTCGAGGCGCCGATCCAGATGAAGAAAAGCCGCTAAGATCGGACCGGCCATGCGGCAACATGCAAATGACTAAAAAGGGTTCGAATCATATGAAGAGAAAAATAACGCTTCTGTGTGCGGCGCTGGGTGCTTCCCTGCTGAGCGCGTGCGCCGCGACGGACGACAGCCTGCTCCGAACCGTGCCGATCGGGTCCGGCACGTCGCAGAGCAAGCCTTACGATTTCGTTCGCTGTGTGAAATCGGCGTGGGCGCCGATCGGCGGACGTGTGCGTGAATACTCGCCGGGCCCTGATACACAGGCCATCTCGATCCCGAGCGGCGGTCTGACGAGTCAATCCGTCGTATTGTTGATCGCGCAGGCGTCGGCGAACAATACCGGCTATTCGATCTACGGCGATATCGGCGTGGCGAGCCGCTATGTCGCGGCCACCCATACCTGCGACTGAGCCGCGACTGAGTGCTCCCGCGCGGCGGCTCAGGAAGGCTTGCCGTCGCGCATGTCGACGCCCGCCAGATGGGTGCCGACCACCCGTCCGATCAGATAGCCATCCGACGCGCACGCGTTGACACGCTCCTTGCCATCCCACTGGATCTTGTATTGATCGTCCTGCGAGTGGATCGCGGAGGGATCGAATTTGCGCTTCGGCTTGCCGCCGTTGCGCGCGTCCTCGCCGACCATCCGGTTCCACGTGAGCGCGTAACCGTAGCGGACACCGTCGGCGAAGGCGTCGTCGTCGCACACCTGGCTGGGGGTCTTCGCCTTGATCATCAGGTGGTAGCCCTCCGGGCTGCCGACCATGATGCGGCGCTCGCCGGGAGGCAGGGCCGGCGCGGCCGGCCGCACCGGCGTGCGCGAAGCCTGGACCGGCGCCGTACCCGACGCGGGCGCGGCGGCATCCGTGCCGTCCTGCTGTGGAAGCGGCGCACACGCGCCGAGAAGCAGCACCGCGCTCGCAGCGAACGCCGCGCCGGCACCTTGCATTTTCTTGAACGATAGCCTGCGAATCACCTGCGCTGAACCCGTCTCGAATTAGTCCGGGCTCTACCTTACCATCTCGCGATGAATTCCTCGGAACGTTCCTAAACGCGGATGGGCCGCCTCCGAGGCGGCCTTGTGCGGCGGCGTCCGGATCAGGACGCCGACGAAGTATTGCTCATCGGCATTTCGATGCCGCGCCGCGCCATCTCGACGATCAGGAAGGTTCGCCGCGTGACGTGGAAACGCGCGAGCAGATCGCTCGAATATTCCTTTGCGGTGTTTTCGCTGATGTTCATCTTGCGCGCGATCGCCTTGTTCGACAGGCCTTGCAGCAGATAGCGCAGCGTCTCGGTGAGGCGCGGCGGCAGGTCGAGCGACTCGACCGTCACGCTCGGATGCGGCGTGACTGGTCTCGGACTATGACCGCCCTTGCCGAGCACGGTATTGGGCAGGTACACGCGGCCGTTCAGGATGGTTTTCAACGCCTCGCGGAACACGCCGGCACCCTGCTCGCTGCCTTTGGAAATGAAACCGCACGCGCCGTTCTTGATGCATTCGAGCACGGTGTCGCGGTCGTCCTGGGCCGACAGCATGATGGTCTGGACTTCGCGCTCTTCCTCGCGGATCCAGTTCAGCAGGTCCATCCCGGTGTCCTGGCCACGCAGATGGTAGTCGAGGAAGATCAGATCGTAGGTATTGGCCGAAAGCTTGACTTTCGCCTGTTCGAAACCGTCGGCCTCGTCGATTTCGAGCAAAGGCTCATTGGCCAGGATGAGACTTTTCATCGCGCTCCTGGTGAGCCCTTCGTCCTCAACTAGCAACACTGTTTTGAAATAGCCATTTTCCATTGCGACGCTCCGAGAACGGTTCCGATCTTACGCGGGCCTTGCGCGACTTCTACCCCCCTTTCGCAGGGATCCATTCGGCAGTCTCCCAAAATCTTTGAACTCCCCTTCCCGTGCCGGGTTGAGCGATAAGCACGGCCGGACGAAACTGGCGGCATCGAATCAACCACATCAAATAACGATCAGGAGGATGAGATGTCAAGCCGTCTAGCCGACAACGAGAGCGAGTTCGCGTTGTGGCGAATCAAGCGGGCCCGCACCAGCGACGCTTCACGCCGTGTGCTGATCGCTCACAAGGACAAGTCGATCGGCGATTCGCTCGCCGTGCAACTTCGGCTCAAAGGCTTGCAGGTCATCCATTCACAGGATCTCAAATCCGTCCGCGCGCTGGTCGGAAGCTGGCAGCCGCACGCGCTGCTGCTCGACACGAGCCTCGACAGCGACTCCGGCTACGTCTTCCTCCGCACGCTCCAGATGGATTCGGAGATGACCGGCCGCCTGCTCGTCGCGATGAGCAACGTCTGGCCCGCCGACCCCGTGCAGATGCTCAAGGACGCCGGGTTCGACGCGCATTGCCGTCGGCCGTGCGCGACCTGGCGGATCGTCGATATGGTCGAAGCGTTCTTTTCAACGCCGCTCAGGCGCTGATGTTTGTCGGAGGTGTCGCATGAACCCGCTTGCCTGCGTTGCCTGCCTTGTGGCTGGAGGCCTGTTGCCCGCGAACGCCTCGCGCGTGCGGACCTCCGTGGAAGCGCGTGTCAGACGCCGCCGCCGTCGCATGGGGCCGGGGTCACGCCGGTTGCCATCACGAGCGACGCCCGTATTTCACTACCTGGCTCGATGACCGCCACACCCGTTCCGTCCACGCCGCGCGCCGCGAGATTGAAACCGTCGCTGACGTGCGAAACCGGCTCGACGCACAGATAGCCCGCCCCCGCCGGACAATGCACGACGACGTGGCTCAATGCGTCGTCAGCCACGAGGGTTAGCGTGCGGCCGTGCGCGTAGTGCAGCGTCGCGCGGCCGTCCCAGCCGCTCAGATAACGCGTGTAGCCCTGCATCTCGCGCGTGTGCTGGCGGGCCGGCGCCTCGCTGGCTACCCCGATCGCGATCTCGCCTTCATGGCGCCACAGCGTGCTCGCTTCGACGTCCGCCGCCCGCGCGGTGAAATAAGGATGGAAACCCAGACCGACCGGCATCGGCAGCGATGAGCGGTTCAACACGCGCATCGACAGACGCGCGCCCTCGGACGTGGCCTCGATCAGTTGCACCGCTTCGAACGCCCACGGCCAGCCATGCTCGTCCGCGCGATGCACGAAGCGCAGCACGGCGCAATCCGGTTCGTGCAGTTCCACCTGCCACGCCGCGAACTAGCCGAAGCCGTGCAGCGCGTGCGGCATGCCGGGAAATGTCGCCAGCTCGGCGGGCGAGCCGTCCGGTCCGGTAAAGCGCGCATCGCGGACGCGGTTGGAGAACGGCACGAGCGGATAACTTCCGCCCTTCGGCCACGCGTCGCAGGGCCAGCGTGCTTCCGTCACCGGCGCGAGCCATTCCTGAACGCCGTGTGCATCGGCGGTGGCGAAGCGCGTGATGCGCCCGCCGGCCTGCGGCGCGATCTCCAGCGTATGCGGCCCGCTGGAGAGGACGAGCTTCGGCTCGGCCTCGAGTGTCACGACTTCACGCATGGTCGTCACGTTGCTGCTTCGTCAGGGAGAAACGGCGCGCGTGGGTATCGGTCACGGTCACTGTTTCTGTTCCTTCACGCGCGACACGAGCTGCGTCGGGCTCACGAACTGCAGCGCGATCAGCACCCAGACCATCGTGATCGCCATGTAGATCATGGCCATGGCATCGATGGATTGCGGCGCGCGCACGCCCGTCGAGAACACCGCGTAGTACAGCGCAACCACCAGCGTCTGCGTGGTTGGCCCGGCGGTGAAGAACGTGAGTTCGAACATGCCGATGGTGCGCACCAGCACCAGCAGCCCCGCCGCGAGCATGCCCGGCACGAGCAGCGGCAGCAGCACGTAACGAAAATAACGGAACGTGTTCGCACCAAAAATGCGTGCGGCCGATTCCAGATTTGGATCGATCTGCTCAATGAACGGCGTCATCACCAAAATCACGAACGGCAGCGCCGGCACCAGGTTCGCGAGAATCACGCCGATCAGCGTGCCCGCGAGATGGAACTTGTACATGACCGTGGCCATCGGGATGCCGTAGGTCACGGGCGGCACCATCAGCGGCAACAGGAACACCAGCATGGCGAAACGCTTGCCGGGAAACTGCACGCGCGCCAGCGCATACGCCGCCGGCACGCCGAGCACGATGGACAGCAGCACCACCGCGCCCACCACTTCGAGCGTCACGAGCAGCACGCTCGAGAGTTGGAAATCGCTCCATGCCTGCGCATACCAGTGCAACGTGAAGCCCTGCGGCAGCAGCGTGCCGAACCAGCGCGTCGCCACCGAGTTCACGGCGACGGTCGCGATCAGCAACAGGACATTGAGGAGGAAGAAGGCCATCGTCGCCCAGACGATGCCCTTCCACAGTCGGTCACGGAGGCTCGTTTGCTGTTTCATCGCACGGGTAGCGCTCTGGGTCGGGGCGCCGGACTGCCAGCCGGACGCCGCGTGGTTATCGGTTGTCATCAGCCCTTGCCTCCGGTCACCGGACCCGTATAGAAGAAACGGCGCGCGCCGAGCATGCCGCCCACCACGAGCAACTGCACGAAGCCCATGACGATCGCGATGGTCGATGCCAGCGCATAGTCATAGCTCTCGAACGCGGCTTCCGAGGCGGCGATGGAAATGACGCGCGTCGGACCGGCCGGCGCGCCGAGCAGCACCGCCGACGGAAACACGGAGAACGCCTGCACGAAGGAGAGGCATGCGGTCATCGTCAGGCCGGGCAGCAGCAACGGCAGATAGACCTGACGAAATTGCTGCCAGGGACTCGCGCCGAGCGTGGCGGCCGCGCGCGCGAGCGTCGGGTCGATGCCGGTCACGTAGGACAAGGTCAGCAGGAACGCGAACGGAAAACCCGACACGATCAGCGAGATCAGCACGCCCCAGTAGTTATGCGTGAGGCGCACTTCATCGCCGTACAGGTGCAGCGCCTGCAAGGCCTGCGGAAACCAGCCGTTGGGGCTGAAATAGGTGAGCATGCCGTCGGCGATCAGCACCGTGCCGAGCGTCACCGGCACGACCAGCAGCGTGGTCACGAACTTCTGCCACGGCGACGTGCGGCGCAACGCGAACGCCACCGGCACCGAGACGCCCACGTTGATGAGGGTCGCGGGCACGGCGAGCTTCAGCGTGACGATGATGGTCGGCCACATCGACGTGTCGGTGAAGAACGTGATGTAGTTGGCCCAGATGCTGCCGCCGTTCATCGGCTGGAACGACAGCATCAGCCCATAGGCGAACGGATAAATGAACAGCGCGACGATGAAGAGCAACGCCGGCGCGACCAGCCAGCCCTTCGGATCGCGCGGCTGGGCGGGCAACGCGATCATTGCTCTGCTCCATAGACGAGGATCTTCGACGGCGCCACGCGCAGCGCAATGCGCTCGCCCTCCGTGCATTCGCCCGCGATGCGCGCCCACAGCCTGCCGAACGCCGTATTCACGATGATGAGCGAATCGCGGCCGCCATACTCGACCACTTCCACATGCGCATCGAAGGCGTTTTCAGTGCCGGACGCCGCGCGCTCCATGTCTTCGGGGCGCAGCGCCACCGACACCTGCTTGTTGTCGAAACCTTCCATCGGCGTACCGAGCAGCTTCACGCCGTTTGCGTTCACGGCGACTGCTTCGCCCTGCGTGCCTTCGAGCGTCGCCGCGACGACATTGCGAAAGCCCATGAAGCGTGCGACATGCAGGTTCTTCGGCCGCGAATAGACTTCCTTCGGCGACGCCACCTGCTGCACCACGCCCTCCCTCATCACGACGATGCGATCCGCCATCGACAGCGCCTCGTCCTGATCGTGCGTCACGTAGAGCGTGGCGCGCTCCAGCTTGCCGTGAATGCGGCGGATCTCCGCGCGCATCTCGATGCGCAGCTTGGTGTCGAGGTTCGAGAGCGGTTCGTCCATCAGCACGAGCGGCGGCTCGATGACGATCGCGCGGGCGATGGCCACGCGCTGCTGCTGGCCGCCGGAGAGCTGACCGGGCAGCTTGGCGTCGTGACCGATCAGCTGCACGAGTTGCAGCGCGGCCTTTGCGCGCATCGTCGCTTCCGCTTTCGGCACGCCGCGCATCTTGAGGCCAAAGCCGACGTTGTCGAGCACCGACATGTGCGGGAACAGCGCATAGTTCTGGAAGACCATGCCGAAGCCCCGCTTCTCGGGCGGCAAGACGTCGATACGCTTGTCGTCGAGCCAGATGCCGCCGCCCGTCAGCGGCTGCAGGCCCGCGATGCAGTTGAGCGCGGTCGACTTGCCGCAACCCGATGGCCCCAGCAGCGCGATGAACTCTCCGCGCTGGATGTTCAGATCGAGGCCTTTCAGTGCGGCGAGCTGTTGCCCTTCCGCGTTGGTGAAGCTGCGCGAGACCGAGTCCAGGCGCAGTTGCTCAAAGGTGTGCTTCATGACGAATTCCTGCGCGTGATTGGGCGCGTGTCTTGTGCAAGCGGCGACGCTCCTCTCAGGGAACGTCGCCGCATCGAGGGCGCTTCGGGCTTACTTCGTCTTCGCCGCGCCGATCTCGCGATCCCATTTCTGGAAGGCGGCGACCATCGCCTGCGCATTCAGCGGCACGACGTGCGGACGGTCCGCGAGCAACTTGGCGTACTCGGGACGGCCGAACTTCTGGATCACTTCCTGGCTCTTCGCGGGTGCCATCGAGAGCGGCACGTCCTTCACCGCCGGGCCCGGATAGAAGTAGCCGTCGTCATAGGTCAGCGCCTGCTGCGCGGGCTCCAGCATGAAGTTCATCAGCTTGTAGAGCACGTCGAGCTTTTCCTTCGGCACGCCCTTCGGGATCACCATGTAGTGGGCGTCGTTGACCCAGGTCATGTTGTCGAATGCGCCGACCTTGAACTCCGCGGGCACGATGCCGAGCGCGCGCGGATTGATGTCCCAGCCCGTCACGGTCACCGTCATGTCGCGCGTGCCTTCGCCGAGTTCCTTCATCACGGCCGAGGTGCCGCCCGGATAGTAGGGAACGCAGTCGTTGAGCTGCTTGAGGAACGCCCAGGTCTTGTCCCAGCCGTTGATCGGGTCCATCGGGTCCTTGTCGCCGAGCACATACGGCAGGCCCATCAGGAAGGTGCGGCCCGGGCCGGAGTTGGCGGGACGAGCATAGATCAGCTTGTTCGGATGCGCCTTGCACCACGCGAGCAGTTGATCCGGGGTCTTGGGGACGTCGGTGACCTTGGCCGGGTTGTATTCGAGCAGCGGACCCGCGGGCATGTAGGTCACTTCGAGGCCATAGCCTTGCGCGATGTCCTGCATCTTGCGCGGACCGGGCGCGTACTTGTCGAGCACGCCGGGGAACGCCTTCGCCTGATCCGGCAGCAGCTTCTCCCACAGACCCTGCTGGATGCCGGCTGCGAGCGCGTCAGTGCCCGTTACGACGAGATCGATGTCCGAGCGCCCCGCCGCCTGCATCGCCTTGATCTTGCCGGGCAACTGCGGCGCGGGGGCGTTGGTGAAGGTGATGCTGGAAACCAGGTCGGGATACTTGGCCTTGAAGGCCTCGAAACCCTTTTGCGTCAGTTGCAGATTGCCTGCGACGTCCACGATGTTGATCGACACGGGATCGGCCGCCTGCGCCGCGCTCATGCCGAAGGCCGCGCCGACGGCGATGCACACCGCCGCCAGCTTCACTGACAGTCCTGCCTTGAAAACCATGTTGTCGTCTCCTCACTTCGCTCGCAACCACGGGTCGGGAAGGGGTCGGTCGCGCCGCCGACATTGCCTGCCGCGCGAGCGCCGCCCCGTTTGTGATTCTTTCTCTGTGCTGCGTGATTTTTAATTCGGGCTTGTCTGGTTGTTTGGTTCTGCGCGCATCCTGATTACTTCTGGAAGCTGAAAAATAGCTAACGAGGTTATAGGATGTCAAGCAAATTGGCTCGCGCGGGCGTGTTACCGAAACCTTGAGAGGTATCGTTTTCTTAAGCCGATAACGGCTTGCGGCCGTATCTTGGGAGATACCCGAAGCCGGCGTTTTCTCAGCGGGTTAACCGCTCACCAAGGATGTTTCCTTGAGCGTTTCCGAGAGTTTCCTTTGCGGCTCCAGGTCGTCGGTTGCGCCTCCGGTGCCGGGACCGGGACTTGTCAATGCGGGCTGGCGGCCGTTTTAGCCAGGCAGCGGATACATTCCATTATTAAGTGCGAAGTTGTCAGGCAACTTTAGCGGCTTAGGGGTGGCTTAGGGATGGCTTAGGCCAGTTATCAAGGTTGTATGACAACGTTCGTCAAACGCCGAACATGCGCTCAAGTGACTTCCTGAGATGAGCGTCCATGGCAGCTGCCGCGTTAGCGCCGTCATGGCCTTCGATCGCCTCGAGCACCTCCAGAAGTTCCTGCTGCACGAGCCGCTGACGTTCCAGCGCATTGAGCGGCGACAGCGTCTGCGACAGGTTCGAAGTAAAGACGATCTGCTCTTCGATCAAAGACAGCACCGTGACGAAGAACGGGTTTCTCGATGTCCGCGCCACGGTGAGACGGAATGCAAAATCATCGCGGGCATCGATGCCCTCTTGCGCCTTGACGGAGCTTGCCATCCGGTTCCAGGCGAGCCGGAGCGCGTGCAGATCCGAGTCCTCGGCCTTGTCGGCGGCCAGTTCGGCTGCGCCGGTCTCCATCACGAGACGAAATTCGTAGCAGCGTCGGATGTCGGACAACGTTTCTACGGGAGCGAAGCGCCGGGCGGCCGGATCAGGCCGACGCCCGACCACGGTGCCCGAACCTCGCCGCGTCACGATGATGCCATCGGCGCGCAGGCGGGCAAGCGCCTCGCGCACCGTGGGGCGCGAGGTGGCGAAACGTTCCGCGAGCGCGTGCTCTGTCAGCAGCCGGTCGCCTTCCTTGAACTCGCCTTCGACGATGCGGTTGAGGATGTCGATGTAGATCCGGTCGGCGAGACCGGCTGCCTTGCGCTCGTTCATGTTCTCGCGAGGACCCGCTTGTCAGGGAGGAGCACCGATTGTAAGGCAGATTTTTTCCGCTTCCGCGGCTGAGTTTTCCATCAAGAATGCAAAATGCGTGATGCAAACGGGCGGCGGCGTTGCGCCGAAACACAAAGGGCGCGCCCCGGTGCCCGGCGGCGCGCCCTTCGTGACTTGCGGGGTTCCCTTGTCTAGAGCGACAGCAGTCTGCGCGCTTCCTTCGCGGTCGCTACCGGCCGCCCATACTCCGCGCATAGCGAAGCCACCCGGCTGACCAGTTGCGCATTGCTCTTGGCGAGGGTGTCCTTGTCCCAGCGCACGTTGTCTTCGAGGCCCGTACGGCAGTGGCCGCCCATTTGGAGCGTCCAGTGATTCACCTCGAGTTGATGACGCCCGATGCCTGCGGCGGTCCAGGTTGCATCGGGGAGATTTTTGCGCAATTGCTCGACTTCGAACTCCAGAATCTCGCGCCGCGCGGGCAATGCATTCTTTACGCCGAGTACGAACTGCACATGCACCGGCGACTTCAGCAGGCCCTGGTTCACCAGATCGACGGTGCTGTACAGCATCGCCAGATCGAAGATCTCGATCTCGGGTTTCACGTGATGGTCGAGCATGGTCTGCGCAAGCGAGCGCACGAAGTCCGGCGGATTCTCGTAGACGATAGTCGGAAAGTTCACCGAACCCGTGGCGAGCGACGCCATGTCGGGCTTCAGATCCAGCATCGCGCCCCGCTGCTCGAACGAACGGCCGCGTCCGCCCGTCGAGAACTGAATGATGATGTCCGGACAGTGCTTGCGGATGCCCTCCTGCAATTCCGCAAAGCGGTGACGGTCCGAACTGGAGCGTTCGTCCTCGTCGCGCACATGCAGATGCACGAGCGTCGCGCCCGCGTCATAGGCTTCGTGCGTGCTTTCGATCTGCTCGGCAATCGTGATGGGCACAGCCGGATTGTCCTTCTTGCGCGGCACCGATCCGGTAATCGCGACGGAAATCACACAAGGTTCCTGGGTCTTCGCTTCAATCACGCTTCGCTCCTATGCGGCAGTATCGTCAGACGGAGCATGCAGTGGCGCAGCGCCATCCAAAATTAACTATCTAGTACGTTTATGAATGCTGAGGCATGGATTGCCGCACTGCAAGCCACGCAAACCCTTAGATCGCCCATTGCGGGCGCTTGCAAACGACCGTTCGTTGTCCGGTCCGTATGACGCCCGCCCGCGTGGCCTCTTTACTGTTTCTCAGCGTGTTCGGCAAGCATCCTGCCGACTTGCTCGTCGGTGATCGCCGGCTTGATATCGAACATGAAGATGTCGGCCCATTCGAGCGCCCAGCGGGCCAGCGGTTCGACGTCATCGCACTCACATACGGCGATACCCCAGATCGAGCCGATTGCATGCCATCGACCGATCAGATGGATACCATCCGGCGGCGCGCCGCGGGTCTGGAGGAAGCGCTCGGCGGCCTGTCTTTCCACTTCGGGCTGCGCCGTCCAGTTGACGATGAATAGCATGGCTCGATCCTCCTGGTGGAACGCCGCTACGCGGATGCATGGCACCGGATGCGCGGCAGCATCGGCGCATGGCCGATGCAATCAATCCAGTATAGGAGGCGCCCGGAAAGAAAAGCGTGAAACGCATTTTGCGTATTGCATTACGCATTCAGCATGCCCCGAATGCACTATGCTCTTGCCACTTGTTGCGTCGAGCGGAGGAAGCGTTCAGGGCAGCACGACAACAGGCGCGCGATAGACTGGCTGCGCGTAGGTCACTCTGATCGCGGGCGTCACCGCATAACCCGGAAGCGGGACCGGCGCGACAATGACCGGCGGTCTCGGCGGCGGCGCGATGACCACCACCGGCGCGGGCACCGGCGCAACCATCACGGTGCGCGCAGGCACGTAATAGTACGGGGGCCGCGGCGGCGGCGCGTAGTAGTACACCGGAGGCCGCGATGCAATGACGACCGCGGGCGCCACATAGGAAACCTGTACGCTCGTACCGGCCATTGCGGTCTTGGCGCAAGTCAAGGTAACGGCGGCCACGGCGGAAACACTCAGCAAGCGAAAGTTCATGATGTTGGTCCTCATGCACGTCAGACGTTGAAAACGGCCACGCAAGGAAAGCGTTGGCCGGCGATGAGAACGATAGCGAAGCGTCGTGCAAAGCGTGAGTGATGACTTGTGTCAGCGCGTGTCGTAGCCGGCCATGCCGCGCGCATGACATGCGGCGACATGATTCACGACACGGCCGAGATTGCGCTTGCAACGCGGCTCAATAGAATGAGCCTCACCTGACTTGTTCATTCGCATCCGAATCAAGGAGAGACTCATGCGAAAGATCCTTGCCGCTGTTGCCGCCTGCCTCGTGTGCATCGCTTCGGTCCCGGCCTTCGCGCAGACAGCCACGCAGCCGATGGGCGCCAGCCCGCACGTCGAACGTGCGCTCGGCCAGTTGCAGACCCGCTTCTCGAATGCCAACACCACGCGCGACGGCAAGCTCACCCGCGAACAGGCCGCCAGCGGCATGCCGATGGTGGCGAAACATTTCGACGAGATCGATGCGCAAAAGAACGGTTTCGTCACCCTGCCGCAGATTGAGGCATTCATGCGCGCCCACGCCGCACAACGCTGACCGCCGACCGCCCGGAGCCCGCCCATGGATGCCCTGCCGAAGATCATCGTGCTCGACGACGAAGCCGAGTTGCGCAACATGCTGCAGCGCTTTCTGAGCTCGCAGGGATTCGAGGTACGGGTCGTCGAGAACGGCAAGCGGCTCGACCGCTATCTCCAGCGCGAGCCCTATGACCTGCTCGTGCTCGACTGGATGATGGAGCCGGAAGACGGTCTCTCCGTGTGCAAGCGTCTGCGCGCCGAAGGCCAGACGCTGCCGATCCTGATGCTCACGGCGAAGGGCGATCCCGTCGACAAGGTCGTCGGCCTCGAGACCGGTGCGGACGACTATCTCGCCAAGCCGTTCCTGCCGCAGGAGCTGGTCGCGCGAGTGCGCGCCCTGCTGCGCCGCCAGAAGATCGCCGCCGGCGATCCGTCGCACACCCGGCAAGTCCTTCACTTCGGTGAGTTTCGCCTCGATCTCGCGCGTCAGATGCTCTTCAGGAATGGCGAGCCGTTCGAGATCCACTCCGCGCAGATGCAGTTGCTGAACGCGCTCGGTTCGTCGCCGAATCGTGGGGTGAGCCGCGACAATCTCATCGCGCGCACGCGAGGCCGCGATCACGATGCGCTCGATCGCAGCATCGACGTACAGGTGTTGCGGCTGCGACAACTCGTCGAGGAAGACCCCGGCAAGCCGCGCTTCATCAAGACCGTGTGGGGCGTCGGCTACATGCTGCTCGCCGAAGTCGAGGCGGACGCGCCGTGAAGCTCGCGCCGCGCTCGCTCTTCGCGCGCAATGTGCTGTTGCTCGTCGCGCTGGTCGCGGTGAGCCAGGTCTGCGCCATTGCCGTGCTGCTGCATTTCATCCAGACGCCGCGCATCGAGCGCGCCGCCTCCGCATTCGCGAGTTACATCGTCACGCTCGACACCCTGCTCAAGACGACGCCATCAGATGCCGTGCAAACCGTCACGTCGCATCTCGACATGCGCACCGAACTGCCCGCGAGCGCTGCGCCCTTCGCACCCGATTCCCGTCTGCGTTTCTATGAAACGTATCAGCGGCGGACCTTTGTCGAGAGCCTGCGGCGTCATCTTCCCGCCGACCTGCTGGTGCGCTGGCAAAGCGGCGATACGAGCGATGACGGTCAGCAGCGCCTGTGGATCCGCGCGCATCTGTCGAACGAGCCGCGCTGGATTGCGTTGCCCGTTCCCGAGGCCGCCCATGGCGATGGCATCGCCACGGCCCTGCTGCTTTCGCTCGGACTCGGCGCCCTTGCCACCGGCACCGCGTATGTGATCCAGCGGCACCTGAATCGCCCGCTCGCGCATCTCGCGGATGCGGCGCGCCGTGTCTCGGCGGGCGGCGATCCGGGCGTCCTCCCGAACGATGGCCCGACTGAAATCGCGGAAGTCAGCGACGCCTTCAACCGCATGACCGCCGCGTTGCGCGATGCCGATGCGACGCGCGCGCTCATGCTCGCCGGCATTTCGCATGACATCCGCACGCCGATGACGAAACTGCGTCTCGCGATGGCCATGTCGTCCGTGCCGTCGATGGACGCGTCGTTCGCGGCGTCGGCGGAGGGCTACCTCGAGACCATCGACACGATCCTGCAGCAGTTCATGGACTATGCCGGAAGCGGCGCGAAGGAGGCGCCGGTCGTCGGCGATCTCAATGCGCTGGTCGCGAACCTCGCGGCCGATTTTGCAGGCCTTGGTCACGAGTTCACACTGGAGCTCGGCGACGTGCAGCCCTTCGCGTTCCGTCCCATCAGCATGATGCGCATGTTGATGAACGTCATGCAGAATGCGGTCCTTTACGGCGTGGTGGGACTCGAGGCCCGTACCTGGACCGACGCGCGAACGCGGAGCGTGTACGTCGTGATTGCGGATCGCGGCAAGGGACTGGCCGGGCAGGATCCCGAGGCGCTCAAGCAACCGTTCAAGCGCGGCGGCGGCGAAGGCCAGCCGAAAGGCACGGGGCTCGGTCTCGCGATCGTCGAGCGCATTGCCAGGCTGCATGGGGGCACGCTCGAACTGCGCCCGCGGGAGGGTGGCGGCGCCGAGGTGCGCATCGTCCTGCCGCTCTGAAGCGTACGCGGGCAACGGCGGGTTGTCCTTTCCGCGATCCGTGAACCATACTGCAATCAGCAGGAGGATCGCGCCATGGAACCCTCGCTTCACCGTAACGCGGCAGCCACGCTTCACGTGCGCTTCGCCGACGCCGACGCCATTCCGTTTCCCACCCGCACCATCGAGCGAGGCGCCGCGCTTTACACGACGGGTGAGCCGCTGCGCTCGCTCTATACGGTGCAGAACGGCTGCTTCAAAAGCGTCGCAACCTTTCCGGCGAAAGATCTGGACAGCGCGCCGCATACCCAGGTCACCGGCTTCCATCTGCGGGACGAAACGCTCGGCCTGGACGGCATCTGCACGGGACGACACGAAAGCGACGCCATCGCACTCGAGAACAGCGTGGTGCGCATCATGCCGGTGGGTATCCTCGAACCGCTGTGCCGCGAATATGCGGCCATGCAGCACGAACTGCTTGCCATCATGAGCGCCGAAATCGTGCGGGCCTCGCGCCTCGTGCTGATGCTGGGCACGATGCCGGCGCGCGAGCGTGTGGCGGCATTCCTGCTGGACCTGTCGGAGCGGCTCGACGCGCCGACGCCGCCCGCCGATCTGCTGCTGCCGATGACGCGCGGCGATATCGGCAGCTATCTCGGTCTCGAACTGGAAACCGTGAGCCGGATGCTGTCGAGACTGCAACGTGAAGGCTTGATTGGCCTCAACGGCAGGCAGTTGCATATTGTCGATCGCATGAAGCTGGAACGTATCTGAAGGCGACGGTGCGCAATCCGATGCGCCATGCCGCCTACACCTGGTTCTTTGCATGATGCATCTTGCATTCATTGTTGCACCGCACACGCCGCGGACGTTGCCATAAGCAGCATGGCCCCGTGGATCGCAACCTGTTGGGGCGTTCGACGTCCGCCGTGGTGCAACACGCACGGTTGACGGGCGGATTCGCGCACAGCGGTTGGCGTCACGGCCGCCTGCTCCCTGGTGTTGCGCCTGACTTGGCTGCGGCGAAATGCCTACCGAAAGCCGTCATATTGACGGGCTAGACTGAAGTTGATGAGGCATTACTCTTGTGACGTCGTCCGAAGCAAATCGGCATTGGACTTGCTTGACGTTTGCAAGCCTCGCTCTGCTGCAATGCGCAAGTGCGATCGATAGAGGCACCCTTTCCGAACGTCGCGCCGATGAAACTTGTTCATGCGACGCCATTAAACTTATTGGCCGTATGCCGTTCGAAACTGACAGTGCGATTGCGGCCCTCGGCGCGCAAAGCCCAAACCAATACGCGCGGCGCAACGCGTGAAGCGAGTCGCTTCAAGACGCCGCCTTTCATTCGACGACGCTCATGGCTGGCGTTCATGCGCCGAGCGTCATGTCCATCGATTCGTATCATGGAGGATGACATGCGTATCACCGTGAAGCTGGATGGTTTCGAAGGCGCTCAATCCGCGGCATATGCCATTCTGTGGCTCGACAAGGACACGCACCGCTGGTCGCGCGAGGGACATCAATCGGTCGAGGTGCCTGACTGGGGCGGACTGCGCGCGGGAACGAACGGAACGATGATCTGCGGCCAGCGCATCGAGGAGCCGATCTGCGTGCTGGAACGTCTTGACTTCGATGCACCCGGCGGCCCGTGCGAAGGCCTCGCCGGACGCGTGCTGTGGTATGCCGACGGCGCCGATGGCTCGAATCCGCACAGCACCGGACGCTGGCATGTGCAGTGCATCGACCGTGAACAGATCCAGGCCGAGCACAGCGTGTTCGCGGGAGGAGAAGGCCGCTGAGTCACTGCACGGAAGGATCAGGGATCGTCGCCCGGCAAAGGCGTCAGCATCACGACAAACGACGCCGCCCCAACCAGAATGGCGAGCACGCCGTACCAGGTCACGGCGGTCTCGTCGAACAGCAGCCCGCGCAGCGCCGCATGGATTCCGCCCAGCGTCACGAACACTGCCCCCAGCGCCGCAACGATTCGTCCTTCGCCATTGATCATGATGCGCTCCCGCTGCTCGCGCGGTTGAAGCGTGGTCGCGAGCGTGATCGGCTCGCGACCGTCTGCCGCCCTGCTTTCATGGTCGTTGCGGCGGCGTGGCGCGGGTTGACCTGCATCAAGCGGGCTTCACGGCGAGCGCTGCCGTATTAGCCGCCTACATGGCGTTTTCCCTTGCACCAAGATCGCCCTTTAAATTGGTAGTATCAGGTGCCGGCGGCGCCTCGGCCTGGGGACGCACGCAAGGTGAGACTGCCCGGACATCCGCGCTCTTCATGCAGTCGGACAGCGGAATCCGCGCTCGACCGAACGAATCTGGGAGACATGATGAATCAAAATTTCAGCGATCCGTTCAGCCAGTTTGCCGCCATGTTCCAGCAATACCAGTTGCCGGGATTCGATGTCGCCGCAATCATGGAATCGCGTCGCAAGGACGTCGAGGCACTCGCGGCAACAAACCGCGTCGCGTTCGGCGGCATCGAAGCGTTGCGCGACAAACAGCTTGAGATCCTGCGCCGCACCTTGAGCGATCTGGAAGGCATCGCCAAGCAGTTCGCCCATACATCGGCGCAACCACCCTTCAATGCCAATGAAGTTGTCCAGCGCGCGTTGCACAATGCGCTCGCCGACATGCAGGACATCGCGCGCACGACTCAGCAGACACAGGCCGAAGCGTACGCACTCGTCAGCAAGCGGATGGAAGATGCGCTGAAGGAATTGAAGTCATCGATGGAGAAGCCTCAAAGCTAGGCGCTCCGGCGCGGTTCCGTTCTTCTCGTCTTCAAGTCCATGCGGACGGAACCCGCTTCGACATCCCGTTACTGCTTCGGCTGTGTCGTGATCTGGAACATGTCGACGGCCACCTTGTCGCGCCCGTACTTGCTCGCCAACGCCGCCAGGCGTTTTTCGACTGCGCGCAGATAGTCGGACTTCGCTTCGCTGTCCGGACGCGGTGCATCGAAGAGCGGCGCGGGCGCGAGCATCAATACGATCATCTCCGAACCGAACGGCTTGCCGACGATCCAGTCGCCCATCGAACCGATCGTCGCCGTGTAGTTCGGCGGCGCCTGATTGTCGCGCGAGCGCTGGTTCGGCAGCAGATGCACGACGCTGCCGTCGAGCGTGAAGTAGTCGACGTTGACGCTCGAATCGAAACAGGGCGTCATCAGATCCACGATCAGCGGCTGCCCTTCGGTGAGCCGCGTCGCCTGCGAACGCGTATGCACCGAGGCCGGCCGTCCCGACTGACGATTCGCCGACCAGTACGGTGCAAACACCTTGAGCAGGTCGCACTTGTCATCAGCGACCTGCTGCACGCCGAAGTTGGTGGTCTTCACGCCGGGCACGCGCCCGAGCGCATCCTTGAGCCGCGCGAGGCCATAATGCTGCGAGACGAAGCCCTGCACGTCGACGGTCTCGTCATGCACCGAAGCCACCAGCGCCGAGCACGGCACGCTGGCAAGCACGGGCGTGACCGCCGCCATCGTGAGCACCGGCGCGGGCGGTGCGGGAAGGACGGGCGTGATCGCCACTTGCGAACCTTGCGAACCTTGCGAACCGCCTGACGGCGGCGCCGCGGGTTCAGTGTGCGCGACGGGCGGCGGCGGTGCTTCGTGAGCCGCTTCCGTCACGACTTGCTCATGCTCATAGTAGTAATACCCGCCACCGGCAATCAACAGCGCGGCCACGGCTGCCGCCGCGCCGATCGCCAGTTTTGGCGCACTGCCCTGCCTGCCTTTGCGCGTCGCCGCCGTGGACGGCTGCGGGTCGCTGATGTCCTCCATCATCTGCGCGACGCTTAGCGTGCGCGCTTCGCGTTCGAACGACAGCGCCGCCTTCAGCGCTTTCCATTGCTTGTTGCCGAGATGCTCCGGGCGCTGCGGCTTCATGCCCGCGGCTTTGGCCTGTTGCGCGGGCACGCGGTCGAACGGATGTTTTCCTGTCAGCAGCTCATACGTGATGCAGCCGAGCGCATAGATATCGTCGCGCGGGTCGGGCTCGAGATGCTCCAGCATTTCCGGACTCGCGTACGCGGGCGTCAGTGCGCCGAGGCTGCCCGGATCGAAGACGGTTGCCTCGCTCTCTTCCTCGGGCCGCTGGATCACGCGCGAAATGCCGAAGTCGATCACCTTCACTTCCGACGTATCCAGCAGGAACACGTTGGCCGGCTTGAAATCGCAATGAACGAAGCCGCGCTCGTGCGCATACGCGAGCGCATTGGCCATGCCCTTGAAGATGGGAAACACCTCGGCGAACGGCATGCCCTTGAAATTCGGATTGCGCAGCAGACGCGAGAGCGGCTGCCCGGTGAGATATTCCATCGTCAGATAGACGACCGGGCCGTCGCGGTCGAAGTCATAGACGGTGACGATGTTGCGATGCGCCAGTTGCTGCGCCTTGCGGGCCTCGCGCTGCAAGGCGATCAACGACTTCGGATTGCCGCGGAACTGCAGGTTGAGCACCTTGATCGCGACATACGGGCGACGGTCCGATGCTTCGAGCTTGCGCAAATCCAGCGCCTTGTAGACGGTGCCCATCCCACCGATGCCAAGACACTCCTCCAGCACGAAGCGACTGTTGAGCGTGTCGCCGACGCCTTTCACGCGCTGGTCGTGGTCGGTCCTGACCTGGGTCGCCTGGCCGAACGTGCCGCCGGTGCCGCTGGTGCCACTCGTTCCGCTGGTCGCGCCCGATTCGCCGGAGCTGCTGCTCGGATCGCGCTCGGGCAGCGAAGGCGGCATGGGTGGCGGAGCGAAGCTCGTCATGGTTTGCAGACGCGTCTCGTCGCTGCCGACCGGGCCGGTGTCCGAATCCAGCTCGGGACGCATGCGCGCCGCATGGTCGACACGGCGCCGGATGGCCGCGTAGACATCCGGGGGCAGAGGCTTGACCGCGTGCTCCTCGTCGAGCATCTCCATGAGTTCCTTTGGCGTGGATTGCTCGGTCGCAAGGGCGCCGTCAACCCGGGCAAAGAACTCGTCGCGCGACCCGCTGTCGCTCTGAAAAGTACGTATCGCTTGCGCAAAACTTGTCATCTGTGCGACGCGACGCGGCTCCTGTTCGATCGGCCAAGTCCACTTGTCGTAACAAATACTTCATGCTGGTTCGATACTAGACTTCGCATGCGCCTTAAGCAAATGACGTTTTGGATTCTGCGCGGCATCGCGCACATGTCGTTCGGATACCGACACATTTCGCTAAAGTGTTGGCTCACGCACGACGAGCGCTTTGGCGTGGGTCGATTCCGGTGCTTTCAATATTGCGTGCGACGCCCGCCGCGTGGGCCTTGGACGCGATGGCGCACGGATCACGCGCTAGCTGGCACGCCTTTCGCATCATTCGGCGCGAGCGATCAGGCGCCGTCAGTCAGGGCGGAAGGTTCAGACCTTCTGCCCCGCAGGCGCTGGCGCGGCTTTTCGTGTTTCGCATGCAAAGAGCCAAGCGGCGCCACGCCCGAAGTGAACTCGGCTCAATCCCGGCGCGCTGGCTCACAAACCTCTGGAGGAACGCATCATGGCCGTCATCAAAATCAGGGATCTCGCCGACAGCGTCGAACTCGACCGGCAGGCGATGCATACCATCGTCGGCGGCGCGCGAGAAGGGCTCAAACCATCGTTCCGCATCCGCACCGCGGCGAACCCGAATCGCGTCGTGGACTATCCGGGCGTGCCGGTGAGAGACGTGCCGGTGCAGCCGCCCGGCCCGTTCACGACGAAAATCGTCGGCAAGAAGGCAGACTGACGCCGCACCGGGCGCGGACGACGCATCATCCCTGGCGCGCCGGAAGCGTCCCGCCCGTCAGACCGCCGCCCGGCGCGCTCGCCGACAGCGCGAGTGAACGCGCCGTGCGCTTCACCAGCGCGAGACGCACCTGCTCGCGCGTCGCGGCGTCGAACTCGCCGAGATAGCGGGTCTTGCCGGCGATCACCGCGCCCGCCGGCACGCCATCGAGATACAGCACCCGATTGCCCGCAAGCGCCGGCACCTTGTCGCCCGGCAACAGCGTACCGACCAGATTGAGCGGATCCACCGCCGACAGCGCAACGAACGCCCCCTCCCGCGCGCGGCGGCGCATGTCGCGCAGCAAGGGCACGGCCTCCGGCAGCGCGAACTGCTCGCCCGCCAGACCGGCGACGAAGCGACCGCCGCGAATCTCGCCACGCGCTTCCAGCCGATGAAAGACGCGCAGCAGATCGCGCCAGGGCGGCAGCCATCCGGCTTCGCGTTCGAGCAAGCGCCAGAACACGACGCCATAGCGCCGCAGCAAGGTCAGCGCGACGTGTTCGAGCGCGGCGTCGTCGCGCTCGCCTTCATCGCGGGCGCGACGCAGGAGCGCCCAGCGTCCGGCATCGTCCATTCCGCCGATGAACAGCCCGCCGCGCCGAGGACGCCGTGCGAAGGCGTTGCGCTTCGCCGCGGGCGCGAGCAGCGCGCGCAGACCGGCGAAGCTGTCGGCATTGACAAGCCCAAGCGATACGAGTTCGCCGAGCGCATCTTCGAGCTCGGTGCGAAGAAGACGCGCGTCGGCGAGGAGTTCATCAAAGAACATGGCGCCGTGCGTGCTCAACGCTTCGAACACCCGCTGGGCGCGCGACGACATCTGCGGCGCGTCGTCGGCGGACAAGAGCGCGTTCCATGCGTCGAGATGACGACGCGGCAACAGCACGATGGGCGTGCCGCGCACCGGGCCGCCCGTCGCGCGCGCGCGTCCCGCGGGCCGCGTCCAGACAAGCTTGCCGGCGCGGCAGAGTTCGTCGAGCCAGAGTCCCGAATAATCGCCGATGCGCGCCGGCAAGATCTCGTCTTCCCACGCGACCGCCGGCGCCTCGAAACCTTCCAGTTGTTCCAGCACGGCGCCGAGCGCCTCACGACCGGCGCCGCGCGCATCCGCTCCGACGCGCTGCCATTCGAACAGGAAACGCATGAAGTCCTGCCGCTCGACCGGCTCGATCTCGCGCCGCAACCGCCGCACCGTATAGCGATGGATCCGCGCGAGCAGATGCCGCTCGCACCATTCCTCGGTCTGCGCGCCTGGCGTGAAGCGCCCGCGCATCACATAGCCCTGCGCCTCGAGCCGGGTCAGCGCCAGCGCAATAGCCGAGGCCGGCAATGCCAGCGGCCGCGCAATGTCCGGCACCGTCAGCGGCCCGCAACCGGACAGGCGCGCCCGCACGATCTCGACGAGCGCATCGTCCGTGGTCCAGGCCTCGTCGAAACCGGGGGGCGGCTGCAATGGCGGCTGCATCGGCGCGTGCTCATAGACCGCGCGCAGGCACGCCAGCCGCTCGACCGGCGTCCACAGCGCGTCGTGTTCGGCCACTTGCAGCCGCGTCGCCCGGCCGCCGCGCGCCAGCGTTTCGAGCCACGCGGGCCATTGCGGGTGGCGCTGCGCTTCGCGCTCGGCGATGCAGGCAAGCGTCGTCAGCGCCTCGTGCATTTCGTCGACGCTGGTGACATCGGGCCAGGCTTCCGCGCGGACGCTCTCGATGGCTTCGGGATCGAGCGCACCCAGATCGTCCACCGAGTGCGGATCGGTCCAGCGGCGCGCCAGCACCGCCTGCGTGCGGCGCTCTTCGAGCGGTGCGTCGTCGAGGAACGCATAGGGCTTGGCCGACAGAATCTCGGCCGCCAATGGCGAAGGCGCCGGCAATTCGCGCGTCACCAGCCGCACGGCGCCGCTCTCGATGCGCCCAAGCAATGCGAGCCACGCATCGCTGTCCATGGCGTCGTGAAGGCAGTCGTCGAGCGTCTGCTCGACCAGCGGATGCGCGGGCACCTCGCGTTCGCCCGCCAGGTTTTCCACGCACGCCACCTGATCCGGGAACACCGCCGCGAGCAGGTCCTCGCTCTTCATGCGCTGCAATTGCGGCGCCACTTTACGGCCGCCCGCATAGCGCGGCAGCGCGAGCGCGTTGGTCGCGTTCCAGCGCCAACGCACGCCGAACAGCGGCGCATCGAGCAGCGCCTGGATCAACACGTGCTCGGCGGTGCTGGACTTCAGATAGCGCCACACTTCGTCGAGCGTGAAGCTGTGGCTGCCCGTCAACGAGAGCACGATGGCGTCCTCGGTCGCCGCAGCCTGCAACTCGAAATTGAAGGTGCGGCAGAAACGCTTGCGCAGCGCGAGGCCCCACGCGCGATTCACGCGGCTGCCGAACGGCGCATGAATCACGAGCTGCGTGCCGCCGGATTCGTCGAAGAAGCGCTCCATGACGAGCGTCTCCTGCGTCGGCAACACAGTGAGCGCAGCGCGCGAGCGCGCCAGATACTCGACGATCTGCCGCGCCGCATCGCCGCCGATACCGCTCTCCTCCGCCAGCCACGCGATGACCGCTTCGATGCCGTCGTCCTGCGCCAGCCGCGTATCGATGCCCCCGCGCATCCGGGCGATCGCGTGGGACAGTTCATCGCTGCGCCCGGGCGCTTCGCCAAGCCAGAACGGAATATTGGGCGGCTGCCCGTTGGCGTTCTCCACGCGCACCCGCCCGCCCTCCACACGCACGATCCGGTACGACGTGTTGCCGAGCTGGAACACATCGCCCGCGAGACTTTCGACGGCAAAGTCTTCATTCACGGTGCCGATCTGCAAGCCTTGCGGCTCCAGCAGCACCGCGAAATCGGCGTTATCGGGGATCGCGCCGCCCGAGGTCACGGCGGTCAGCTTGCCGCCGCGCCGTCCGCGCAGCGTCCGGCTTACCGCGTCGCGATGCACATAGGCCGCGCGCACGCCCTGGCGTCCCGTATAGCCTTCCGCGAGCGTGCGCAGCACGGCGTCGTAACGGCTGCGCGCCAGGTCCGCATACGGAAACGCCCGCGTGATGCGCTCATATAACGCGTCCTCGCTCCATTCGCGGCACGAGACTTCGGCGGTGATCTGCTGCGCGAGCACGTCGAGGGGCGCGCGCGGGATCTTCAGCGCATCGAGTTCGCCGCGCCGCACGCAATCGAGCAAGGCGGCGCATTCGATCAGATCGTCGCGCGAAGTCGGGAACAGCCGCCCTTTCGGCAGGCCGCCCACATGATGCCCCGAGCGCCCGACGCGCTGCAGGAACGCGCCGATCGAACCCGGTGAGCCGAGCTGGCAAACGAGATCGACATCGCCGATATCGATGCCCAGTTCCAGCGACGCCGTTGCTATCAGCACGCGCAATTCGCCGCGTTTCAGGCGTTGCTCGGCGGCCAGCCGCTGCTCGCGCGCGAGACTGCCGTGATGCGCCGCGACGGCGTCCTTGCCAAGACGGTCGGTGAGATGACGCGCGGCGCGCTCCGCCATGCGTCGCGTGTTGACGAAGACGAGCGTCGTGCGATGCTGTGCCGAGAGATCCGCGAGGCGGTCGTAGACGCGCTCCCACATGTCGTTGGACATGACGGCTTCAAGCGGCATCGGCGGGAGATCGAGCGCCAGGTCGCGCGCGCGAACATGCCCGACATCGACGATCTCGCACGCCTCATTTCCACCGACGAGAAACCGCGCCACGCGCTCGATGGGCTTCTGTGTGGCCGATAGACCGACACGCACGGGCCGCTGATGGCCTGCTTCCTCGCACAGCGCGTCGAGCCGCGCAAGCGACAGGCTCAGGTGCGAGCCGCGCTTGCTGCCCGCCACGGCGTGGATTTCATCGACGATCACGGTGCGCGTGGTGGACAACATCGCGCGGCCCGAGTCCGACGAAAGCAGGACGTAAAGCGATTCCGGCGTGGTGACGAGGATATGCGGCGGGCGCTTCCTGACCGCATTGCGTTCCTGTTGCGTGGTGTCGCCGGTGCGCACGGCGGCGCGAATCTCCGGCGCCGCCGTGCCGGATTCGCGCAAGGTCTGCGCAATGCCCGCGAGCGGCTCTTCCAGATTCACGCGAATGTCATTGGACAGCGCCTTCAGCGGCGACACATAGACAACCCGCGTCTCGTCCGGCAACACGCCACCGGCGGCGATGCCGTCGCGGACGAGTTCATCGAGCGCAGCCAGGAACGCGGTGAGCGTCTTGCCCGAGCCGGTGGGCGCGGCAACGAGGGTCGAACGGCGCGCCTGCACGAGCGGCCAGGCGCGCGCCTGGGCGGGCGTCGGCGAGGCGAAGCGTGCGCGGAACCAGCCGGCGACGGCCGGATGAAAACGTTGCAGCGGGTCGTCCGCGGAAGGGGATTGTCGGGGCATCCAGCTATTCTAGGGGCGCTTTCGAAACGGCGCGGGAGCGCTGAATATGCGTGCGCGCCGACGAAAGACAAGCCCCGCGGTGGATTGTCGCCTCCGCTGCCCGATCGCGCCGACCGCTCTATGATGTCTGGCGATACCTGATCGTCAAACCAGCGCCACGAATGCGCCTGAAGATGGAGACACGCGCGGGACCCAATCTTGCGTCACGCCGCACGCACGACGTTCGACCATTCATCCCACCTGCAAGGAGAAGCCATTGAACGACGACGTCACCCCGACTGCCCTTGAGACGCCCCTCGCCCCCGATCTCCTCGCAAAAATCGATGCGTACTGGCGGGCCTGCAATTATCTTTCGGTCGGCATGATCTATCTGCGCGCCAATCCGCTGCTGCGTGAACGCCTGCAACCGGAGCACATCAAGCGACGTCTGCTCGGGCACTGGGGCTCCGATCCGGGACAATCGTTCGTGTGGGTGCATCTGAATCGCCTGATCAAACGCGACGATCTCAACATCCTGTTCGTGTCGGGCCCGGGCCATGGCGCGCCCGCGACGCTGTCCAATTCCTACCTCGAAGGCCATTACTCGGAAATCTATCCCGATCGCAGCGCCGACGAACGCGGCATGCTGAAATTGTTCCGCGCATTTTCGTCGCCGGGCGGCATCGGCTCGCATTGCACGCCGGAGACGCCGGGATCGATTCATGAAGGCGGCGAGCTGGGCTACAGCCTGTCGCATTCGTTCGGCGCGGCGTTCGACAATCCGGATCTGATCGTCGCCACCGTAGTCGGTGACGGTGAGGCGGAGACCGGCCCCCTCGCCACGTCCTGGCATTCGAACAAGTTCCTCAACCCGGCTACCGACGGCGCCGTGCTGCCGATCCTGCATCTCAACGGTTACAAGATTGCCAATCCAACCATCCTCGCGCGGATTCCGCACGAGGAACTCGCCGCGCTGTTCAAAGGCTATGGTTACGAGCCGCATTTTGTCGAAGGGCACGAGCCGGAGAAGATGCATCAACGCATGGCGGCGACGCTGGAACGCTGCATCGCCGATATCCGCGCCATCCAGGCCAACGCGCGCGCGAACCCCGGCAATGTGACGCGGCCGCGCTGGCCGATGATCGTGCTGCGCACCCCGAAAGGCTGGACCGGGCCGAAGGAAGTCAACGGGCACAAGGTCGAGGACTTCTGGCGCTCGCATCAGGTGCCCATCGCGGATCCAGCGAGCAACCATCGCAATCTGGCTTTGCTCGAAGAATGGCTGCGCAGCTACAAGCCCGAGGAACTGTTCGATGAAGACGGCCGGCTGATCGAATCCCTGCGCGCGCTGGCGCCCGAAGGCATGCGGCGCATCAGCGCGAATCCGCACGCGAACGGCGGCTTGCAGCGCCAGTCGCTGGACCTGCCTGATATTCGCGAGTACGCGTTCGAATTCAAGCGCACGGCTAACACATATCAATCGCCGACGATGGTGCTCGCCACCTTCCTGCGCGACGTGATTCGCCGCAACATGACGAGCTTCCGTCTGTTTGGTCCGGATGAAACGGCAAGCAACAAGCTCGACGGCGTGTATGAAGTGTCGGGCAAGCGCTGGCTCGCCGAAACGCTCCCGGAAGATGCCGACGGTGGCGCGCTGTCCATCGACGGCCGTGTGATGGAGATGCTGTCCGAACACACGCTGGAAGGCTGGTTCGAAGGTTATGTGCTGACGGGCCGGCACGGACTGTTCGCGACCTATGAAGCGTTCGTGCATGTCATCGATTCGATGTTCAATCAGCATGCGAAGTGGCTGGAGAAAGCCAAGAACGAACTCGACTGGCGCAAGCCCGTACCGTCGATCAACCTGCTCATCACGTCGCTCGTGTGGCGTCAGGATCACAACGGCTTCACGCATCAGGACCCGGGTTTCCTCGATGTCGTCACCAACAAGAGCCCGGGCGTGGTCCGCATTTATCTGCCGCCCGATGCCAACTGTCTTCTGAGCGTCGCGGATCATTGCCTGCGTACGCATGATTATGTGAACGTGATCGTCGCGGACAAACAGCCGCACCTGCAATACCTGAACATGCAGGATGCGATCGTGCATTGCGCGAAAGGCATCGGCATCTGGGACTGGGCTTCGACCGATCAGGGCAAGGAGCCCGACGTGGTGGTCGCGTGCGCGGGCGACATCGCGACCATGGAGGCGCTTGCCGCGGTGGAGATTCTCAAGGCGAACTGCGCGGATCTGAAGATTCGCTTTGTCAACGTGGTCGACCTGTTCAGGCTCATGCCGGACACCGATCATCCGCATGGTCTCTCCGACCGCGATTTCGACTCCCTCTTCACGCGCGACAAGCCGGTCATCTTCAACTTCCATTCGTATCCGACGCTGGTGCACAAGCTCACCTATAACCGCACCAATCACGAGAACATGCACGTGCATGGCTATCGCGAACGCGGCAACATCAATACGCCTTTTGAGCTGGCGATCATCAACGGCGTGGACCGCTTCACGCTGGCCATCGACGTGATCGACCGCGTGCCGCGCATCGCCGAAAGCAGCGCGCATACGAAGGAGTGGCTCAGGAACGAGATCATCGAGAGTGTGCGGTACGCGCATGAGGAAGGCATCGACCGCGACGAAATTCGCGACTGGACCTGGAAGGGCTGATGCCATGAACGAAGGCATTCTGGTGCTCAACAGCGGCTCGTCGTCGCTCAAGTTCGGCGTGTTCACCCCACGCGACGGCGACGAGCACGCATGGCTGTCGGGCAGCGCGAAAGGCATCGGGCGCGACAACGGATCATGGTCGATGAAGTCGTCGGACGGCCGTATCGATGTCGCGCAGGATCATGTGATGGAGACGCAGCACGATGCGCTGAAGCGCGTCGCCGACGCGCTCGCCGGGCATCTCGATGCGCCGCTCGCGGGGGTCGGTCATCGTGTCGTGCATGGGGGCCCGCGGCTGCGCGAGCATTGTCGTATCACCGATGACGTGAAGCACACTTTGCGGGAAGCGGTACCGTTCGCGCCGCTGCACCTGCCGCCCGCGCTGGCGCTGATCGACGAGGCACAGCGCATCTTCGCCGACGCGCCCCATTTCGCCTGCTTCGATACCGCGTTTCACCGCACGCTGCCCGAGCGGGCGACGCGCTTCGCGCTGCCACGCGCGTATGCGGAACGCGGTGTCGTGCGTTATGGGTTTCATGGGCTGTCTTACGAGTCCATCGTCGGCGTGCTTGGCGCGGACCTGCCGGCGCGCACGGTGATCGCTCATCTCGGCAGCGGCGCCAGTCTGTGTGCGCTGAAGGACGGGCGCTCCGTCGATACGTCGATGGGCATGACGCCGGCAGGCGGGATTCCGATGGCGACACGGAGCGGCGATCTCGATCCCGGCGTGCTGATTCATCTGTTGCGCCATGCTTCGCTCGACGCCGACGGTATCGAAACGCTGGTCAACCGGCGCGCCGGAATGAAGGCGTTATCGGAATCGGACGACGACATGCAAGGGCTGCTTGCGCGCCGCGCACAGGGCGATGCGGAAGCGTCGCTGGCCGTCGATGTGTTCTGCACGGCGGTGCGCAAGACTATCGGCGCATATGCGGCGTTGCTGGGTGGGGTCGATCTGATCGTGTTCAGTGGGGGGATCGGCGAGCACAGCGACACGGTGCGTTCTCAGGTGCTCGAAGGGCTTGGGTTTCTCGGGGCGGCGCATCGTGTGGTCGCAACTCAGGAGGAACGGCAGATCGCGCGGCATTGCAGGAGGATGGTGGGCGGAGAATGACGCGGCGTTTTCGTTCGGTCGTCCGGGTTGTGCGCATCGTTGAGTCGGTCCGCCGCGGTCTGTCTTGTTCTGTTTTGGTGCTGCTCGCTCTGTGGCACTTTGTATGCAGCATGAGAAATGCCATTTGGTCAAATGCATTCGAAATGCTGAATGCAAGAGGCCTGGATGGATTGCCGGGCGAGGCGGGCCTGTCAGCAATTTCGTGTTTGAGGCATAACATGCTCACAAGGAGAATTTATGCCTCGCAAACCGAAAACGCAGCCGGCGGATCTGCCGACGATT
>NZ_JARUXV010000004.1:465939-519621 GCF_031450975.1 Caballeronia sp. LZ065 | reverse complement strand
GGCCATGAACCAATTCGCTATCCTTTATGCAGATCGATTCGTTCGACCTTCCGTGTAATTACTCAATCTGCCTCGAACACGGAAATACTGACACCCCCGGCGAGGCGTATTGCGACGGAGCAAAGCATAGCGCGATCTCGCGCTGCTCCGGTCCTCCTTTGAGCCGACGGTCTCGCGAAGCAGCAGCTTGCTTGTCCTGCGGCATTTTGCATTTGGAATACGTAAAACCATTTGGTCCGAATCATGCAAGACGCCAAGTGCGAGAAGCGTCAACAGCTTGACGAGCAAGTCGTGATGTGACCTCGCGTTGCTCCATATCATGGCGCGGCGGATCGCTCATTCGCGGCGCGTCCCCTCTGGCTCGGCTCGCGGTATTTTGCATGCGGCATGCAAAGCGCCATTCGGTCGAACGCATGCATAGCGCCGGATTCAAGAACCTTCGACAGACTCGCCGAGCAAGTCGCATTGCGCCCTTGCATTGCCCGTCTAAGGCGCGGCGGATCCCTCATGCACCGCGCGTCGCACCCGGCTCGTCTCGCAGCATTTTGCATGCAGCACGCAAAACGCTATTCAGCCGACCGCATTCAAAACGCCAAATGCGTATCCAGACTTCAATGCCGCAAAAGTGGCACTCACCGACTCGAATCTCCGGTGAGCACCTTACAGACCTTACCCCCGAACTCCACTGCCCTCTTCTGCATGATCCCGCTGCCTCAACGACTGCGGCAACCCGAACATTAGCAACAGCGCACACAACCCACTCATCGCGCCGATTGCATACAGCGCGGGCGTGGTACTGCCCATCGTGTCGCGAATGCGGCCGACCATCACCGGGCTCACGATGCCGCCAAGTTGCCCCAGCGTATTGATCAACGCGATTCCGCCCGCCGCGCCTGCGCCGGTCAGAAGCTTCGGCGGGAGCGCCCAGAACGCCGGGATCGATGCGATGACGCCCGCACCCATCACGCCCAGCGCGGCGATCAGCAAACCGGTCTGCTTGTCGAAGACGCCCGCAGCGAAGAACCCCACAGCAGCCATGACCAGCAGGATCGCGACGAACTTGCGCCGTTCCCCCGAGCGATCCGACATACGCCCGACCACCACCATGCAGATCGCGCCGCAGATATACGGCACTGCCGTGAGCAGGCCGATGATTGTCGGGTTCTGCGTGCCCGCCGCGCGAATCAGGTGCGGCGCCCAGAAGTTGAGCCCGTATGACGCGATCTGGATCAGGAAGTAGATCAGCCCGAGCATCAGGAAGCCGGGCGTCCTGATTGCGCCGAGCAGCGAATGGCCGGTCTCCGTGTGCTGACTTTGCGTCGAGATCTGGCTCTTCAGACAGGTCTTCTCGGCGCTGCTGAGCCAGGCGGCATCATCGACACGATCCTTCAGTACCTTCAACACAAGAATGCCGAGCAGCACGCACGGCATGCCGCCGAGCAGGAACAGCCAGTGCCAGCCCGCGATGCCCGCCACGCCGTTCAAATGCCCGAGCACGAGTCCCGAAAGCGGCGCGCCGAACAAGCCTGAAAATGCCGACGCGAGAAACAGCATCGAAGTAATGCGGCCGCGATAGCTCGCCGGGAACCATAGCGTCAGGTAGTACAGCACGCCCGGCGCGAAGCCCGCCTCCATCGCGCCGATGATGAAGCGCAGCCCGTAGAACTGCCATTCCGTCTGCACGAAGACCATGAGCGCCGTCGCAATACCCCACGAAATCATGATGCGCGCGATCCAGCGGCGCGCGCCCACCTTGTACAGCAGCATGTTGCTGGGCACTTCGAACAGCACGTAACCAATCACGAAGAGACTGGCGCCGAGACCATAGGCGGTATCGGACAGCCCCAGTGAACTCTGCATCTGGAACTTCGCGAAGCTGATATTGATGCGATCGAAGAACGCGAAGAAATAGCACAGCATGATGAGCGGCATCAGCCGCCATGCCACCTTGCGGATGATGTCCGATGTGTTGGCCAGGGAATGCCGCTCGTCGGCCGCGTTGACGCTCAGGTCGCTCATGTTTGTCTCCAATATTGTTGTCTTGGGATGATTCAGATGGCCCGAACGTATTCGGGCACCGCATGCAGATCGCAATTGCGTCCCGCCTTCGCGACCTGCCCCGGCACCTCATGACCGACCAGCCCAGGCAGGGTGCGCGACAGGCGGATCAACTGCACAAGATCGATCCCCGCGGGAATGCCCATCTCGTCGCACAGGTTCACGAGGTCTTCGGTGCAGATGTTTCCGGACGCACCGGGCGCGAACGGACAGCCGCCGAGTCCACCGAGCGCCGCATCGAAGCGGCGGGCGCCCGCGTGGTAAGCAGCAAGCACATTCGCGAGCCCGAGGCCGCGCGTATTGTGAAAATGCAGCGTGAGGTCGGCGGCGGGCACCTCGGCAAGCACGCGTTCGACAAGCCGGGCAACCTGACGCGGATTCGCCATGCCGGTGGTGTCGGCGAGCGTGATGCCGGCAATGCCCATCTCACGGTAGGTCCGCGCAATCGACACCACGCGGTCTTCATCCACACGGCCTTCGAACGGACACCCGAACGCCGTCGCGACCGTCGCGTTCAGCGAGACCGGAGCCGACGCGCCCTGCACGAGCCGCACGATATCGCCGAAGCCCGCCAGCGAGTCTTCGCAGCTCATGCGCATGTTGGCGCGGTTGTGCGTCTGGCTCGCCGACATCACGAGATTGAGTTCGTTCGCCCGTGCCGCCAACGCGCGCTCCGCGCCCTTCATGTTGGGCACCAGCGCGACGTAGATCACCCCCTCCTTGCGGACGATGCCGTTGAACACCGCTTCGCCGTCGCGCAACGCAGGAATCGCCTTCGGCGACACGAAGGAACCCGCCTCGATGCGCGTGAAACCGCACGCCGCAAGCGCATCAATCAACGCAATCTTGTCCGCCGTTTCGACCCATTGCTTCTCGATCTGCAAACCGTCGCGCGGCGCAACTTCCTGAACAATCAGCGGTTCTTTGTATGCAAAATTCATTGAACCGCTCCTTCCGCGCGCAGGTGTTCGACCTCGCCGGCATCGAAGCCGAGCGATTCCAGCACCGCTTGCGTGTGTTCGCCCAGCGCCGGACCTTGCCAGCGCACTTCGCCCGGGGTTTCGGAGAGCTTCGGCACGATGCCGGGCATCTTCACCGACGCCCCGCCCGGCAGGTTCGCGTGCAGCAGCATGTCGCGGGCTTGGTAATGCGCGTCGTTGACGATGTCCGCGACCGAATAGATCCGGCCCGCAGGCACTTCTTCGCGCTCGAGCGTGGCGAGCACATCGTCCATCGAATGATGCGTGGTCCACGCGGTGATGGCTTCGTCGAGCATCGCGCTGTGGCGAACGCGGCCGTCGTTGCGGGCGAGCGCGGGATCGTCGGCGAGATCGGGTCGGCCGATCACGTGCATCAGGCGCTTGTAGATCGGGTCGCTGTTGCCCGCGATCACGACGAAACCGCCCTCTTCCGTGCGATACGTATTCGACGGCGCGATGCCCGGCAGCGCGCCGCCGCTGCGTTCGCGCACATGGCCGAGCAGGTCGTATTCGGGAACCAGGCTTTCCATCAGGTTGAAGACGCTTTCGACGAGCGATACGTCCACCACCTGTCCGTCGCCCTGACCAGTCTTGACGCGCAACACCGACATTAGCGCGCCGATCACACCATGCAGCGAGGCCAGCGAATCGCCGAGGCTTACGCCGACACGCGCCGGCAGTCCTTCCGCGTCGCCGGTCGTGTAGCGGATGCCGCCCATCGCCTCGCCGATCGCACCGAAACCCGGTCGATCGCGATACGGACCCGTCTGGCCATAGCCGGAAATGCGCACCATCGTCAGTTTCGGATTGATGGCGTGCAGCACGTCCCAGCCGAGGCCCAGCTTTTCGAGCGCGCCAGGACGCATGTTTTCGATAACGATGTCCGCGTCCTTCGCAAGACGCTTGATGACCTCGGCGCCATCCGGCGACTTGAGGTTCACGCAGACCGATTTCTTGTTGCGCGATTGCAGATACCACCAGAGCGACGTGCCCTCGTGGAGCTTGCGCCATTTGCGCAACGGGTCGCCGCCATTGGGCGTCTCGATCTTGATGACTTCCGCGCCGAACTCGGCCAGCATGCGCGCCGCGAAAGGCGCGGCGATCAACGTGCCGATTTCGATGACCCGGATGCCTTGAAGGGGTCCGCTCATGCTGCTCGTCTCCTGGTTTCGATTGTTGGAGACAAGCTTATTGGCGAACGCTCGGGGGCGTCCAACCGCATTTCGGCAAGGATCGTTCGCGAAACGCGAACGCTCGCGGGGTTTCTGAAAGCTAGGCGGGTTCGCCGGACGCTTCGATCGTGCGCAAGTGATCGAACAGGAGACGGCTGACCGGCGACAGCGCATCCGCATCGCGCACGACGATCACGAGACTGCGCGCGGCCCATTCCTCATCGAGCGCGACGGCAGCCAGGCCAAGCTGCCGCCCGATCGCCTCGAACACGTGCAAGGGCAGCACGCCCACGCCCATGCCCGCCTGCACCATCCGGCACACGGCGTCGAAGCCCGGCACGTGGATACGCAGCCGCAACGCGCGGCCCGCCTGGCGCGCCGCCAGATGCGTGCGCATGTTGATCGAACTGGCTGAATGAAGGCCGATGTGATCGAAGTCCAGCGTATCGGCAAAGTTCACGCGGGCGCGCTTCGTCAACGGATGCGTCAGCGGCGTCACGATGACGAGCCGGTCGTGCCGGTAATGCACGGTGTCGAGGCCGCGCGTATCGGCGTCGCCGGAACAGATGCCGAGATCGACGAGACTGTCCGCCACGCCCTCGATGATGCCGCCGCTCGGCCGCTCTTCCAGATCGATCTTGATCTGATCGTGCACCGAGAGAAACGCGCGCAGGTCTTCCGGCAGGAATTCCACGATCGCCGACAGATTGGCCATCATGCGCACGTAGCCGCGCACGCCGCTCGCATGTTCCGCCAGCTCGATGCCGATGTTCTCGACATCGCGCAACACGCGGCGCGCGTGATGCAACAGCGTCTCGCCGGCGGGCGTGAGCGCCATGCCGCGCGCCTTGCGCTCGAACAGCACGGCGCCGACGGCCTGTTCCAGTTCGAGCAGCCGCTTGCTGGCCGCTGACACCGCAATCGCCTCGCGTTCGGCGGCGCGCGTGAGGGTGCCTTCCTCATGAACCGCGAGGAAGAGTTGCAAGGTCGTGAGATCGAGGCGTCGGAGGAGACTCTTGAGGGCCATCGCCGGATGGGCGCGCTTAGCGAGCGTATTTGAAGGTGCCTTGCGCGCTCGCGATCATCACGCGACCGTCGACCCACGCCTCGCCCCGCGCGAAATACACCGAACGCCCCTGACGCTCCAGAAAACCCTTGGCAACCACCTTGTCGCCGACGCCCCGGTCCAGATAGTTCACCGTCAGCGAAAGCGTGAAGCCGTGCACGGGCCCGGCACCGGTCGTGAAGAGGCCGGCGTATCCGCATGCGGCATCGAGCAGCGTGGCGATCGCGCCGCCCTGCAGAATGCGTTGCCGGTTCAGATGCCCGGCGTGTATCGGCATCAGGAATTCGGCGTAACCCGCGCGCCATTCGCAGAACGTCGCGCCGAGCGCTTCGAGAAACGGATTGTCCAGGTCCAGGTGGGCCACCACTGCTCCTTCTCGCTTTATTGCGTGCGATTGTGCCATCGCTAGCCTTGCATTGCCGCACGGCACAAAAAAACCCGCCAGAAGCGGGTTGGGTGCGGCCAGGACCGGTCGATGCGTAAAACCTGGCTGATTGGCAAAATCTGCAAGCTCGAAAGCCGGGAATTCGAGAGCGGAGACATTCATCTGTCTCCGCCGGTTATTCGCCGTGTTCTCCCAACTCATGAAACCGGATCATGAATGGAAACGACAGAATTTGTTACGCTTAAAATGCCTGGTGACAAAGCGTGCCACGCGCGCAACACATTGCCATGTTGTGATCAGTTATAGCCGCGAATGACGCAGGATTTCTGTTCCTCCTCTGATTTCTCACTGGCGAAACGTCCGCAGATTTCCGCGACATAATCCGGTTCCGCCGATACCTGGCTGGAGCGGTGCGATACGGTCACGCTCGTATCCGGGGGCAGTTCGCCGTCTTCGATCCAGGCGTAGTACTGTGCGCTCGTATTGGCATCCATCATGAGTCTCCTTTCGGTCGATGCACTCGATAAGATTGATGTTTCCAGAATGCGCCTCCATGAAGCGGCTGGCCCTAGTGGATTTCATTAATGGACGCGGCCGAAAAACGAAGCAAGACTTAAGAGAATGTCTGCAGGTAGCGCATGCGGAATCGTTTCAATCCGCCCTATCTTTTTATGTAGCGAAAAAAATGCCCGGTCGAAGCCGGGCATTGTCGAATCGGATCAGTGCGAAAGCGGTGCTTTAAAGCACGCCACATTCCGCACTGCACTCTTCTATTAGTTACACCACATTCTTTTCCACGATCGGCCGCCCTTCCAGCACGCGCGTCCAATCGAGCGGCGACAGATCCAGCGTTTCGTAGCGCCCGTGCAGAATCAGTTCGCTGAGGCCGCGACCCGTCGCCGGACCCTGCTGCAATCCATGGCCGCTGAAGCCGTTGGCGAAGAAGCAATTCTCCACCTCCGGATGCGCACCGATGATCGCGTTCTGGTCGAGCACGTTGTACTCGTAATAGCCGGACCAGCAACGCTCGACCCGCAACGCCTCGAAGCCCGGCACGCGATGGGCGAGCGTCGGCCAGATCACGTCGTCGAAGAGCGCGTGATCGACTTCGTCGAGCGGCAGGTCGTCGGGATCGTGTTCAGCCGCAGGCGATGTCCCGCAGATGTACGTCTGCCCTTCGGGCCGGAAGTAGACCCCGCTCGGATCGATCAGCAGAGGCGCGCCTTCGAGCCGCGCCGGCGACGAGACATTGAAGATGCTGCGGCGGCGCGCATGCACGGGCAGGTCGATGCCCAGCATCGTCGCCACCGTCCGCGCCCAAGCGCCTGCGGCGTTCACCAGCACGTCGCACGCATAGGTTTCGCCGTTCGCCGCCTCCAGCGCCGTCGCGCGCCCGCCGTCACGCCGGATGCCCGTCACCTCGCTCGCCACGTAACGCGCCCCGAGCGCCTGCGCCTTGCGCCGCAGGGCCTGCACGAGACCGTAACCATCGAACCAGCCTTCGCCGCTCTCGCCATACGCGCCCGCCGCCAGATCCTCGGTATTGAGCCAGGGAAAGCGCGTGGCGAGTTGCGCGGCATCGAGCAGGCTGATGTCCGCGCCGAGTTCGCGTTGCAGCGCGTGATTTTCGCGCAGCGTCGCGGCCCCGGGCGCGGTTGCGAGGAACAGATAGCCGCCTTCATGCAGATCGATCGACGGCCGTTCGCCGTTCACCTCCAGCCGTTCGCCGATCGAGCGCAGGAACTCGATGCCATAGAGCGACATGCGCACCGAGAGCGGCGTCGAGAACTGCTGGCGAATCGACGCCGCCGACAGCGCCGACGACGAGCGCGCGTAAGTCGGATCGCGCTCGATCACCGTGACCTGCACGGTCGGATCCGCGGCCCGCAGAAAATACGCGACCGAACTGCCGATCACGCCGCCACCCACGATGACCACTTGAGAAGCCACGCCGCCTCCGTAACGAATGCCGCTGCCGATTCAGATGCCGAAGCCGCTGCGCGCTCAGCCCAGATTGAAGTCGATGCCCTGCGCCAGCGGCAATTCGGACGAGTAGTTGATCGTATTGGTCGCGCGGCGCATGTAGCCCTTCCACGCGTCGGAGCCGGATTCCCGTCCGCCGCCGGTTTCCTTCTCGCCGCCGAAAGCGCCGCCGATCTCCGCGCCGCTCGGTCCGATGTTCACGTTGGCGATGCCGCAATCGCTGCCCGAGGCCGACAGGAAGCGCTCGGCTTCGCGCAGGTCGGTCGTGAACGTGCACGACGAAAGGCCATGCACGGCCGCGTTGTTGGCGGCGATGGCGTCGTCGAAATCGCTGTAGCGCATCACATAGAGAATCGGCGCGAAGGTTTCCTTCAGCACGACGTCGGTCTGCGACGGCATTTCAACCAGCGCCGGCCGCACGTAGTAACCGTTCTCGTGCCCCTTCACGGCGACGCGCTCGCCGCCATGCACGGTGCCGCCCTCGCCCTTGGCCTGCTCGAGCGCGTCCTGCATGCGCGCGAACGCCTGCACGTCGATCAGCGGTCCCATCAGCACGCCGCTCTCCAGCGGATTGCCGACCGGCACCTTGCCGTAAAGCTCCTTCAGACGGGCGACGGTTTCGTCATAGATGCTCTCGTGCACGAACAGCCGGCGCAGCGACGTGCAGCGCTGTCCCGCCGTGCCGACCGCCGAGAACAGGATGCCGCGCAGCGCCAGATCGCGATTCGCCGTGTGCGAAACGATGCCCGCGTTATTGCCGCCGAGTTCGAGGATCGAGCGGCCAAAACGCTGCGCCACCGCGACGCCAACCTTGCGGCCCATTTCCGTGCTGCCGGTCGCGCTGACGATATCGGAACGCTTGTCCGCCACCAGCGCCGTGCCGACCTCGCGTCCGCCGATCAGCAACGCTGCCAGTCCGGCCGGCGCCGAGCCGAATTCATCGAGGGCGTCGCGCAGGATGCGATCGACGGCGAGCGCCGTGAGCGGCGTCTTTTCCGACGGTTTCCATACGACGGCGTTGCCGCACACGAGCGCGAGCGCCGCGTTCCACGACCACACCGCCACCGGAAAATTGAAGGCGGAGATGATCGAACACACGCCCATCGGATGCCAGGTTTCGGCCATCCGGTGACCCGGACGCTCCGACGCGATCGAAAGGCCGTAGAGCTGACGCGACAGGCCGACGGCGAAGTCGCAGATGTCGATCATCTCCTGCACCTCGCCCAGCCCTTCCTGAAGAATCTTGCCCGCTTCGAGCGACACCAGCCTGCCAAGCGCTTCCTTCTTCTCACGCAACCGGTTGCCGAGCAGCCGGACCAGTTCACCGCGGCGAGGCGCGGGCACGTTGCGCCAGGTGGCGAAGGCGTCGCGGGCGGCGGCCAGTGCCGTGTCGACGTCGGCGGCGGTGTGCTGCTTCACGCGGCCAATGACGTCGCCCGTGATCGGCGAAGCGACGGCGAGATCGCCGTCGGCGACGAGATGCGCGATGCCGAGGTCGGCGAGAATCGAATGTGCGTTCACGATGAGGGTCCTTTCGAAAGTAAGTCCGGCTCGCACCCTGTCGCGCGACGCGATGCAGCGGTGCTGTTTCTTATGAGAAACTTGAGTGAATTTCGGAAACTATACGCGCTGCGGCTCCGTGCCACAACCGCGCTCAATATCAGGGTTGTCACGCAGGCCCGTCAGCGCCTCCCAGCCTCCGCACGCGGCCCGCCCCGGCGTTATCGCGATGTTATGATCGGAAACAAAACGATGTCCTCCGCGACCCACGACACCCCTCTTCCCATGGCCAGCCCCAGCACGAAAAACCCGCCGGACACTTCCCCGGCCGATCTCGGACAGCGGGTCAGGCACGCGCGGCTCGCGCTCGACCTGACGCTCGAAACGGCGAGCCGCGTGTGCGGCGTGTCGCGTTCGGCGCTGTCGAAGATCGAGAACGGGCTGATGTCGCCGACCTTCGACGTGTTGCAGAAGATCGTGCGTGGCCTGCGCATCGACCTCGGCGAACTCTTCGGCACGGCGCCGGCGCCCAGCGCGAGCGGGCGTCGCGCGCTCACTCGCCGCGACGCGGGGCAGCGTCACGCGTATCGCGGCTATCAGATGGAACTGCTCGCCACCGAGCTCGCGCACAAGGCCATGCTGCCGTTCCGCATCCGCATCTCGGCGCACACTCTCGACGCGTTTGACGACTGGGGCCGCCATGAAGGCGAAGAATTCCTCTATGTGATCAGCGGCAGCGTATGCCTGTATTCCGAGCTGTACGCGCCCACCCAGCTGAATGCCGGCGACAGCATGTACTTCGATTCGCGTACCGGCCACGCGGCCATATCGACGAGCGAGGAAGATGCCGAAGTGCTGTGGATGGCGACGGGCGGCGCCGTGCCTTCCGCCGATCCTCCCGCCGACGCCGCTTAGCCGCCCGCTCGCAACGAGAGCCGCATCGGCATGGCGCTCGGTCCCACGGTGAATGCGCAGATTTCGTGGATCCGCGACGCGTCCATGGCGAGCCGCGCGGTGAAGTTCGCTGTGAGCATCGAGATCACGAGCCGCATCTCGACCGCCGCCAGATGGCGTCCCGGACACACCCGCGGCCCCGCGCCGAATTGCAGGTAGGCATGCGGCTCGTGCGCGCCGCGCTGCGCCGGACATTCGGCCGGTGCGCGCTGTTGCAGCCGGTGTTCGTGTAACCAGCGTTCGGGATCGTAGCGTTCGGGATCGGCGAAGTTGCGGGGGTCGAGCATCGCGGGACGGTGCAGCAGGAAGATCTTGGTGCCGGCCGGCAGACGCACGCCGCGCAGCCGCACGTCTTCGACCGGCTCCAGCGAAAGATACGGCGCGACCGGATGCAGACGGCTCGCTTCCGTGCAGAGCGCCTCGCACAAGTCGAGCGTGCGCATCGCGGCGTAGCCCGGGCACACGGCGGCATCGCCGAGGACCGCGCGGGCGTGCGCCGCGACGCGCGCCTGCAAGGCTTCGTCCGCGCCCAGGAACAACAGCGCCCAGGCGATGCTCGTCGCGGTCGTCTCCTCGCCCGCCACGAGCATGGTCAGCACGTTGGCGGCGACTTCGTCGTCGGTGATGCCGGAGCCGGGCACATCGCGCAACGCGAGCATCGCTTCGAGCAGATTGCGCGGTTCGACGTCGAGATCCATGAACGGCATCTCGCAGGCTTCCGCGCGCGCTTCCTCGCGCATGCGCGCACGCGTGCGGGCCATCAGCGCGCGGATATGGCGATGCACGTCGATCATCGCGGCGTCGAACTTGCGGTCGCGCGGGAGCTTCACGTAATGCCACCACGCGAACGGCGAATTGACGCGCGCCATCAGCGTCGGCAACAGCATGGCCAGTTGCTCCTGGATCAGCTCGCGCTCGTTCTCGAGCGTGTTCGGGTCGTCGCCGAGTGCGAGCGCGCTCGTGACATCGACGGTGAAACGCTTCAGGTCGTCGAGCATGTCGACCACCGCGCCGGCGCGCGCCGCGGCTTCCCAGCGGCGACGCAGACGCTCGGTGATGGCGGCGAGCGTCGGATAGAACGCCTTGATGTGCGGAATGGACAGCGCCTGCATGACGAGGCGGCGTTGCGACTCCCAGGCATCGCCTTCGATCGAAAACAGTCCGTTGCAGCCGAACTCCTTCAGGATTCTCTCGATGGGCGCATAGCGGCGATAGCGATACGGACGTTCGCGCAGCACCGTATGGGACAACTCGATGTCGTCCCAGACCGTCACGCGTGTGGTGCCGAAGCGGAAGACGTAAGGCGTGCCGAGTTCGGCTGCCCAGCGTTCGAGCGTCAGATGATGCGTGGCGGGCGGCAACTGATGCAGGTTGCCCAGCAGGGGAAAGCCGCGCGGCGACGGCAGGTCATCGACTTCGCGCAAGGACGGCGTAACGGGCGCTGCGTGCATGATCGGCCTCGCGAAGGCTTGATCCGGGCGGGAGGGTGCCGAGGCCCGCTGGTGGCGGCTCTACCATCCGCCGCGACCATACGGTTATAAAAAAGGGTAACTCTGCCGCGAATGAAGTACGTTGAGGGTCTCGATGTGTTCCTTCACTGCATACACAAGGATGAAATCAGGGTGAGCGACAATTTCGCGAGTTCCGGAAACGCGGCCAGTACGATAAAGATAAGGAGCTTGCGCGGCCGACTCAGGTGCCGCCTCGATTAGCCCTTTGATGATGCGGGCAGCGGCGGGACTGCGTTCTGCGATGTACTGAATAATCTCCTTGAGGTCGAGGCGCGCGGCTTGAGTCCAGACAACTTGTAATGTCAAGTAGCCCTCGACTTGTGGCGCCTCTCGGCATCCGCAATGAGTTCTTCCATTTCGGCCATGACCTTATCATGCGGAATGCGCGGCCGCGTATCCGCCATGGACCGTCTCACCTTCTCCCGAAACCACTTGTCATAGGCTTCGGCTTCTTCAACGGTGGCGAACTCGGACACGATGGGATCGAGCGGAGCAGTCATTTGCGGTTCTCGTTTCATTGTGAATTCATGATATCGCACGGCTGCGCAGCACGTCACCTCGGCCGTTCGGCCAGCGGAAGCGCAGTCACGCCAGGCATCACGTTTTGCCGTCCCTCGCGAGGGCTGCATAGGTCTTCGTAGCTGCCCTCGCGACGCACTTCACTCGCGCGGATAGCGCTGTCGCGCGTGAATCACGTTGACGACTTCGATCAATCCATCCACGACACGATATACGACAACATAATTCGGATGCGCAACGATCTCGCGCGTACCCAGCTCGCGGCCGGTTCGAAACAGATAAGGAGATAGTGAAGCAGGAATCACAGCGCTTCGATGACCTCGAGAATCGTTTTCGCTGCCCAAGGGTTGTATTCAGCAATGTAGTCCGTGATTTGATCGAGGTCATCCAGTGCCTGGAGCGTCCAGCGAATTGGGAGCATCAGGATCCAGACCTTTCCTTCTCTCTGATTTTTGCGTCCAGCTTGGCTCGAATCCGCGCCATGGCTTCGTCATGGGGAATGCGCGGCCGCGTATCCGCCATGGACCGTCTCACCTTCTCCCGAAACCACTTGTCATAGGCTTCGGCTTCTTCAACGGTGGCGAACTCGGACACGATGGGATCGAGCGGAGTAGTCATTTGCGGTTCTTGTTTCATGGTGAATTCATGATATCGCACGGCTGCGCGGCACGTCACCTCGGCCGTTCGGCCAGCGCGCCCCGCCGCTTACTTGCCCGTCGACTTCGTCCTGCCCTTGCCGCCCGCGGCCGAAGCCGGCGCCACATCCGCCGCCACGTCCGCCTTGCCCGCCGAGCGCTTGAAATAAGGCGAACTCAAGGTCGCCGCGCCCATGTCCGAAGCCGCTTCGAGCAACGCGGGCGCGAGCGCCTCCAGGCGCGCATCGGGCAGACGGCTGGTCGGCCCCGCCAGGCTCACGACGCCCACCACCACGCCCGTCACCGGATGATGGATCGGCGCGGCCATCGACGACATGCCCGCCTCGTACGTCTCGCTCGCAATGCCGTAGCCGCGTTCGCGAGCCGCCTGCAAGCCGGCAAGGAACTCCTGAATGCCTTTGGGCGCCTTCGGCCCGCCCGCACCCGGCTTGCCGAGCCCGCCTTGCCGCGCAACGAGTTCCAGCGCGGCCTCGTCGGTCAGCGACGACAGCCACGCCTGCCCGCTCGCCGTGCAATGCAACGGCGGCTGGCTGCCCATGTCGGGGTCGTAGCGCAGCCCGGATTTCGCGCCCTGCGCCTTGCCGACAAACGTAATGTGGTCGTCCTCCACGACGCCCACCCGCGCCAGTTCGCCCGATTGGGCCGCGAGCCGGTCGAGCACCGGCTGGGAGACGTCGAGCACCCCGCCCGTCGACAGATAGATGAGCGCCAGCGACACGAGCTTCAGCGCCAGCATGTACTCGCCGTGATCC
This sequence comes from Caballeronia sp. LZ065, assembly GCF_031450975.1. NCBI lineage: Bacteria > Pseudomonadati > Pseudomonadota > Betaproteobacteria > Burkholderiales > Burkholderiaceae > Caballeronia > Caballeronia sp. LZ065. The sequence goes on along the minus strand of NZ_JARUXV010000004.1, from coordinate 506,085 downwards.
TCATCCTGACGGACGTAGCCTTCGTCGATCAGCATCGCGAGCAGCCGGTGCGTGCCGCTGCGTGGAATGTTGAGCGTGTCGGCGATGGTGGCGAGCGGCATGCGCCCGCCGTTTTTCGCCAGCAACTCGATGATCGACAACGCCCGCTCCAGGTTTCCTGCCATCTTCAGCCTCTCGAAGTTCCAGTGCGGAATGAGAACACGATTCCACCTCGGAATTCAACCGCCGGATGTCATTCTTTTACGTATGCCGCGTCGAGCACGGCCAGCGTCGCCTCGCGCAAGCGCGTGGCGCGCGTGAGCGCATCAGCGGTGCGGGCCCACTGGTTCATCGGCGTTTCGATCGACAGCGGCAAATCCTCGGGCAGCGCGCGCAGGATGCCCGTCAGATCGAGGCCGCCTTCGCCCGGCATCATGCGCTCCGCGCGTGCCTGATACAGCAGCGTGTCGAGGTCCGTCGGACGCTCGGCGGGCGCGTCGCAGAATTGCAGATAGCCGAACCATTCGCGCGGCAGATCGGCGAGCGTGGCCGTCGAAGAACCGGCGCGGTCGAAATGGAGCGGATCGACAATCAGGCCCGTGTTCGCGCGCCCCGCCGCCCGCACGATCCGTGCGCCCTGCACGATGTCCTTCGCATCCGTCCACGGCATCGGTTCAAGCGAAGGCGACAGGCCATACGGCTGCGCAAGATCGCACAGCGCCGCGAGACGCGCGGCGGTACGCGCCTCGTCCGGGTCGTTGCCTGCGACCAGCACGTAGCGCGCGCCGAGTTCGGCGGCGGTCGCGAGCATCGGCTCGTACGCGGCGACGTCCGTGTCGGGCTTCAGGCGCAGGATCTCGGCATCGAGCACGCCAATGCCCGTGTCGCGCAACGCTGCCAGCGTCTCGCGCTTGAGCCGCGTCGCAGCCACGATCTCATGGCGCACCTCCGTTTCCGTCGCCGGCAGAAGGCGCAGGCCGACAAAATCGTAACCGGCGCGCGCCGCGCACTCGACCATCTGCGGCGGCGTCAGCTCCAGCACGGTCAGGGCCGACAGGGACAACTTGCGTCGTGACATGGCGGCGTCCCCTCAGCGCAGCGGCGAGAACGGCGCCGGCACGTAGATGGTCGATTCCATCGTCGTCAGATGGGCCGGTCCGCCCTTCGGCGGCCAGATGCCGTCCGCCACCGCTTCGGCGCGGATGCGCGAACGCTCGTCGACGCTCGCATACGGCCAGATGTTCAGAAAGCGCGGCACCGTGCCGTCGAGCGCGACCATCGCGCCGATCAGCGGCGAACGCTTCGTGCGCTCCGGCAACGCGCCCTGCCACGCGTCGATCGTGTGTTGCAGGCTCGCGAGCTTCGTGCCGTACACGCGCATCTCGTAGATGCCGCCGTGCACGGCGGGCTCGATCGGCGGAAGGAACGGGAACAGCGCGTAGCTGCTCACGTCGACGTCGGTGACGAACTCGCCGCAGCCGAACGGATTGCCTTCGAGCAACAGCCGCTGCCGTTCGCGCACGAGCGCCGCTTCCGAATCGAATCCGCGCAGCACCATCACGCGGCCCAGTGCGCCGATGTCGGAATACCAGCAGCCGAGCAGCTTCACGCCCGGCGCGGCGGGGCTCGCCTGGATGTGCTCGAACACGCGCGCGTTCGCGCCGAGTTTCACCGTCAACGTGACCGTGTCGTAGAGAGTCATTGAAAAGTCCTTGCCTGTGTGGAATGAGAGTCTTGTGCGCGGTCGCCACTGCCGTCATGCAGCGACGCCTGCGCCAGTTCGAGGCCAGCGAGGTAGCCGAAGGTCATCGCCGGGCCCAGCGTGATGCCGCCGGCTGGATAGTGCCCGCCCATCATGCTCGCGGCATCGTTGCCGACCGCATACAGCCCGGCGACGGGCGTGGCGGAGGCGTCGAGCACGCGCGCGCGGGCATCGGTGGAAAGGCCGGCGAAGGTGCCAAGGCTGCCGGGCACGATCTTCACCGCATGGAACGGGCCGTCCGCGAGCGGTGCGACGCAGGGATTCGGCCGATGCAGTGCATCGCCCTGGAAGCGGTTGTACGGCGTCGAGCCCTTGTGGAACTGCGGATCGAAGCCGTCTTTGGCGTACGTGTTGTAAGTGGCGACGGTCTCGGCGAGACCGCGCGCGTCGATGCCGCATTGCTGCGCGAGCGCTTCCAGCGTCGGCGCGGACTTGAGATAGCCGGCGCGTTGCAGCGGCCCGAGCGGAAACGGAAACGGCTTGGCCGCGCCGAGGCCGTAGCGGCGCTGGAACCGGTGATCGCACACGAGCCACGCGCAGACGTCCTCGCCGGGCGGCACGGTGCCGATCAGCGCCGAGACGAAATCGTGATACGACGACGCCTCGTTCGTGAAGCGCCGCCCCGCGCGCGTCACGGCGATCACGCCCGGCTTCGCGCGCTCGATCAGATGCGGAAACGCCGCCTCCGCGCCGTGCGCGCGCGGCACGAGCGAGACTGGCGCCCACGCGGCGGGCGTCTCCAGCGTATCGTCGAAATGCGCGCCGGCGTCGATGCCCACGCGAATGCCGTCGCCGGAATTGCTCGTGGGCGCGGCGGACCAGTGCGGCATGCAGGGAAAGGTGCGCGCCTGACGCGCCGTATCGTGCGGATAGCCGCCGCAGGCGAGCACCACGCCGCGTTTCGCCAGCACGTCATGCGGCACGCCGTCGATCTCGACGCGCGCGCCTGTCACACGCGCCGCGCCGTGCAACAGCGTCACGGCCTTCGCGCGTGTGCGCAGATCGACACCCCTGTCCGCCGCCGATTTCAACAGCCGCGCAACCAGCGCATTGCCGTTGACGAGATGCATCGAGCGGCCATAGCGCAGCTTCTGCCACGCGAACACCGCGAAGCGCCGCGCCACATGCCAGGCCGACGCGGCGCTGCGCGTCGCGTTCAGAAAATGCGTCAGGTCGGCGCCCGATGCGATCGCCATGCCGGCCACCGTGGTTTCGGCGAGCGGCGGCCGCAGACGGTCGAGCAGCGGGCCAAGCGCACGGCCGTCGAAAGGCATCGCGCCTACCGAGCGGCCGCCGCTTGCCGCGCCTTGCGTCGTGTGGAAATCCGGAATGCGGTTGCCGTCGATGAAGCGCACCGCCGTGTGCCGCTCGAAGAATTCGATCATGCGCGGACCGTGTTCGATCAGCGCTTCGGTCTTGGCGGGATCGAAGTGCGCGCCGAGTTCGCCTGCCAGGTACGTGCGCGGCGCATCCGCCGTTTCGACGAGCCCGGCCCGCTGCGCGAGCGGATTGCACGGAATCCACATCCAGCCGCCCGACCACGCGGTCGTGCCGCCGAACACGTCTGCCTTCTCGCAGACCAGCACGGACAAGCCCTGCTGCGCCGCCGTGACCGCCGTGGACAAACCGCCGGCGCCGGAGCCGAGCACCAGGACATCGCAATGGATCACCGGTAACGCGCTCATTTGGCCACCGCGTGCGCGTGCAGGCTCGACCCGATTTTCATAGGCAGCACCAGCGCGTCGTCCCGCGCATCCACCCATGCATTCCGCGCACGCGCCGCCGCATGCCGCGCCGCCAGATAGCCGAATGCGAGCCCCGGGCCGAGCGTGATGCCCGGACCCGGATAGACGCCGCCCATGACCGACTGCATGTCGTTGCCGCAGGCGTAGAGACCGGCAATCGGCTGATTGTCACGGTTCAGCACGCGTGCGTCGGTATCGGTGACGAGTCCGGTCGCCGCGCCGATATCGCCCGGATAGAGCCGCACCGCATAGAACGGCCCCCGCGCAATCGGCCCGAGGCACTTGTTCGGTCCGCTCCAGTTCGCGTCGCCGTTGGCGTTCTGGTACGCGGTCGTGCCGCGCTGGAAATCGGCATCGACGCCCGTCTGCGCATACCGGTTGTTGCGCGCGACGCTGTCGGCAAGGCCCGTCCGGTCGATGCCGAGCCGGTCCGCCAGTTCGTCGAGTGTGCTGCCTTCGACGAGATAGCCGTCAGCGAGAAACGGCGCGAGCCCCTTGCCGCCCGGACGCACCATGCCGAGCCCGTACTTGCGCAACCCGTCCGCATCCGTGACGAGGCACGCGGGAATCGACGGCTGCGTGCGATTCGCTTCCTGCAGCGCGATGCCGAACAGGTGATACGAGGCGTTCTCGTTGAGAAAGCGTCGGCCGTTGCGATCGACCACGATCATCCCCGGTTTGCCGCGATCCATCATGAAATGCGGGAACACGGCGGTGCTGCCGTCCGCACGTCTGCGCGTCGACACCGGCGCCCAGAACGCGTTCGACCGTGCGCCCTCACCAAAGCGCGCGCCGGCCGCGAGCGCCAGGTCCTGCGCGTTGCCGGTGTGTCCCGGCGCGCCGGCGCACCAGGCGGGATCAGCGCCCGGCAGCAGTTCGGCGCGCCGCTTCGCGTGCCGGTTGAAGCCGCCGCTTGCGAGAATCACGCCGCCTGTCACGCAGATACGCCGGCGTTCATTGACCTGACTCAGCGACAGCGCCTCGATGCCGCGTTCGCCCGCGTGCAGTGCATCGACCCGCGTGCGGGTGAGGATCGTCACGCCGCGCCGACGCAGCGACAGGAGCAGCCGCCCGATCAGCGCGTTGCCCATCACGAGCCGCGTACCGCGCGGTGCGTTCAAGCGGTCGCGCGCGTGCCGTGCGAGCAGCGTCGCTGCGTGCCGGAACGACCTGAATGATTTCGTCATGCCGAGCAAATGTCCGACGTCGTCGCGATCGACCATCATCCCGCCGAGCACGGTGAACTCGGGAAGCGGCGGCCGAATCAGCGCGAAGTCGCGGCCGAGCGTACGGCCGTCGAATGGCAGCGGCTCCAGCGCGCGGCCGCGCAGCGTCGAGCCTTCGACTTCCGAGAGGTAATCCGGATGGAACGGCCGCGCGCGGTACTTCACCTCGCTATGGGTCTCCAACTGCGCGACAGCCTTCGGACCGGCTTCGAGAAACGCGCGGCGCATCGCGGCCTGGCTGTGCGCGCCAACCGCGCGATCCAGGAATGTTTCGGCATTCGCGACGGTGTCTTCAGGGTTGACGCCCGGCCCGTGCAAGGAACCCGGTATCCATGTGGTGCCCGCCGAATAAGCCGTCGTGCCGCCTACGTATTCCGTGCTTTCCACGAGCAGCACGCGCGCGCCGTCGATGGCCGCCACCAGCGCCGCCGACATCCCCGCGCCGCCTGCGCCCACCACCACAACGTCGAATTGCTCGTTCGGCCCTAACTGTTCAAGTGTCTCCACCATCGATATGCTCCGATCCCCGCTCATTCGCTGAACTTTCTTCTATTTCAGAATCCTATTCCACTTTTGCGAATGACGCAAAGCCATTTTCGTTCGATGGACCCTCGCACGGCTTGGCAGCCATCCGCCATTGGGGCACGATTCGCTTCTTCGATGACACGCGTCCGCCCATGCAGCCCACCCCTCGCCGGCCCGCCCTTCATGCCTGGCTGTTGAAAGGCATGCTCCCGCTGAATCGCGCCGCCGCGCTGCGCGATGCGCTGGCGGGCGTCTCGCTTGCCTCGATGGACATTCCGCAGGTGCTCGGTTACGCGCGCATTGCGGGGATGCCGCCCGTCACCGGCCTGTACACGGCCTTCCTGCCGCTGTTCGCGTTTGCGCTGTTTGGCGCGTCGCGGCATCTGGTTGTCGCGGCGGATTCGGCGACGGCGACCATCCTCTCCAGCCGGGTCTCGACCATGGCTGCAATGGGCAGCGCTGAATACATCGCGCTCGCCGGCATGGTTGCATTGCAGACCGCCGCGCTGTTGCTGCTCGCGCGGCTCTTCAAACTCGGCTTTCTCGCCGATTTCCTGTCGCGCACGGTGCTGGTCGGCTTTCTGGCGGGCGTCGGCGTGCAGGTGTCCGTCGCGATGCTCGGCGATCTGCTCGGCATGACCGTGCCCGTGCCTTCGTCGCGCAGCCTCGCGCAACTGGCCTATGTCGCCTCGCACGCGCTGCAATTCCATGGGCCGACCTTCGGCCTTGCGCTGCTTGTGATCGTCGCGATCCTGCTCGGTCAGCGCGCCGCGCCGCGCGTGCCGATGCCGCTGATCGCGGTGATCGGCAGCATCGTCGCGAGCAAGATGTTCGATTTCGCGGCGCATGGCATCGCGGTGCTCGGACCCCTCGACGGCGGCCTCCCCGCGCTGCGTTTTCCCGCTGTCACCTGGCAGCAGTGCCTCGACCTGATGCCCGTCGCGGCCTCGTGCTTCGTGATGATCATCGCGCAGAGCGCGGCGGCGGCGCGCGTCTATGCGCAGCAGTATCGCGAGGACGTCGACACCAACGCCGACATCCTCGGTCTCGCGGCGGCCAACACGGCGGCGGCGTTCAGCGGCACCTTCGTCGTCAACGGCAGCCCCACGCAGACCGCGATGGCCGAACGCGCCGGCGCCCGCAGCCAGTTCGGACAGATTGCATTCGCGGCGGTGGTCGCCGTCGTGCTGATGTTCCTGAGCGGCTATCTGCGCTACCTGCCGCATTGCGTGCTGGCGGCGATCGTCTTCACGATCGCCATCGGCCTGGTCAATGTGCGGAGCCTGCGGGACATTCGCGTCGAGAGTCCGGGCGAGTTCACGTTGGCGCTGGTGACGGCGGCGGCTGTCGTGATGATCGGCGTGGAGCACGGCATCCTGCTCGCCGTGGCGTTGTCGCTGATGCGGCACGTGCGCCACAGCTACCGTCCGCACACGATGGTGCTGACGCCCGTCCCGCCCGACGGCCGCTGGCAGTTCATGCCCACCGCGCCGGGCGCGATGACCACGCCTGAAGTCATCGTGTATCGCTTCGGCGCAGATCTGTTCTACGCGAACGATCACTTCTTCACGGTGGAAGTGACGGAACTGGTCGATTCGGCGTCCGGCTGTCTGCGCCATCTCATCGTCGATGCCGGCGCGATAACCGATCTCGATTACTCAGCGGCGCGAACCATCGGCGATCTCGTCGAAACCCTGCGGGCGCGCGGCATCGCGGTGAGCTTCGGCCGGGTGAATCGCTTCCTGCGCGGCGACATGGATCGGCACGGGCTGACGCGCGTGGTGGGAGCGTCGAACATGTTCGGAACCTTGCATGAAGCGCTGGCGGCGGGGGGCGTTCCCGCGCAGATGCACGGATCGGATCCGTTGTAAGCGGCTTTTGACGGCATCGCTTGCACGATGACCTTTCTGAGTTTATGGCGGGTCCAAAAAAAGACGATTAGTTGCAGGCTAACGCTCTTATTCTTGAACACGATTCCACTTTAGATTAGAGTTCGTCATGAACAGGCGAACCGCTCCCGGTCGCCTCGAATTTCAACTCGGAGGCAGCAATGGCGCAGGACCCCTCTTTCTCGGCCTCGCTCGACGAAGGTCTGAGCGGCGCGACCCGCGTGTACTTCATCGTCGGCGATCCCATCGCGCAGGTACGCTCCCCGGCCGGCGTGACCGCCGCGCTGCGCGCGCAAGGCCAGGATGCGATCGTGATTCCCGCGCACGTCGCGCCCGCCGACCTCGATACGTTCTTCGCCGGTCTTGCGCCCTTGCAGAACTGCGACGGCGTGATCGTCACCGTTCCGCACAAGTTCAGCGCGACATCCTTCTGCAGCACCCTGACCGACGAAGGCCGCTTCCTCGGCGCGGTCAACATGCTCAAGCGCAATGCAGACGGCAGCTGGCACGGCGGCGCGTCGGACGGCATCGGCATGGTCGCGGCGCTGCGCGACGCTGGCTGCGAACCCACGGGCAAGCGCGCGCTGCTGATTGGCGCGGGTGGCGCGGGATCGGCGATCGGTCATGCGCTGGTGGATGCCGGCGTGGCGACGCTCGCCATCCGCGATTCCGACGCCACGCGCACCGATGCCCTCGCCACGCGACTCGCCGCATTGAAACGCGGCGCGGTGCAGGTCGCGGACGACGCCGGCGCGGAAACCTACGACCTGATCGTGAATGCGTCGCCGGCGGGCATGCGTGCGGGCGATCCGCTGCCGATCGACGTCTCGCGCCTTGCGCCCACGACCTTCGTCGGCGATGTCGTGACCAAGCCGCCGCTGACGCCGTTCATCGAAGCGGCCCGCGCGCGCGGCTGCGTCACCGTGACCGGCACGCAGATGTTCGGCCGCGTGTGCGACGCAATTGTGGCGTTTCTGGTTGCCTGAGCGATCCGTCGGTCGGAAAAAGGCTCACGCGCGACGCATGCGAAAACACTCATAACAAAGGACTCGGGAACAATCCGTACCGCCGTTCCTTCGTTACCCAAAGGAGTCTCGCCATGATCTTCCATGCCTCGATTCCCGCCAACGATCCGAAACACGTCGCGCAGGTGCTGGCCGAACTCTGGGATGGCTTCGCCGCGCCGTTCTCGCCGTTCCCCGACGCGTGGATGGCGGTGGCGGGCGACGAGCGCGGCAGCATTATCGAGGTCTATCCGGGCGACCGCGTGATCACGCCGGGCGATGCACAGGAAGAGAGCGTGGGCTACGGCGCGGAAACGGCGCCGCGCCCGCGCTACAGCGCGTTCCATATGGCGATTGCGACGCCCCTGACAAGCGCGGAAGTCATCGCGATCGGTGAGCGTGAAGGCTGGCGCGCGGTGCATTGCACGCGCGGCAACAACTTCTTCCACGTGATCGAACTGTGGATCGAGAACTCGACGATGCTCGAATTCCTCACGCCCGACATGCAGGCCGAATATCTGGCGTTCTCGACGCCCGAGAACTTCAAGGCGATGGCGGCGGCCAATCCGTATCAGGCATAAGCGCCTCGTCAGTCCTGCAACGCGGCCCACATTTCCTGATCGCGCTGAGCGGTCCAGATGCGCGGATGCCGGATGCCGCTCGCTTCGTCATAGGCGCGCGACACGTCGAACGGCAGGCAGTGCTCGTAGATGAAGACGTGGCCGAATTTCGCGTCCATCGACTTGCGCGCGTGCGCCATTGCGCCCTTCAGGTCGAGCTTCTGCGCGACGGCCTCGCGGCCCGCCTGAAGCAGCGTCGTGACGAAGTCCTTCGTGTAATCGAGCCCCTTGTGCACATCCGCCGGCGACAGCAACGCCGGGCCGCGTCCCGGCACCAGCTTGTCGGCGTTGAGCGCGCGCAAGGCTTCGAGCGTCGCGGGCCAGTCCTCGAGCTGCGCGTCGCCGCAATAACAGGCTGCGTCGTACTCCACCAGATCGCCTGAGAACAGCACTTTCTGCGACGGCAGCCACACCACGGTGTCGCCCTTCGTGTGGCCTGAACCGAGATGCGCGATCCGCACTTCGAGCTTGCCGAGGAACAGCGTGATGTCCCGCTCGAAGACCAGCGTCGGCCAGGTGAGACCGGGCACCGTCTCGACGCCCGCGAACAGACGCGGAAAGCGCTCGATCTCCGACTTCATGTCCTGCTCGCCGCGCTCGACGATCATCTCGTAAGTGCCGCGGCTCGCGATCACTTCCTGCGCGCCTTCCTTGAAATACGCCGATGCCCCCAGCACGCGCACCGCGTGGTAATGCGACAGCACAACGTACTTGATGGGTTTGTCGGTGACGCCGCGAACCTTGTCGATCAGGTCTTGTGCCATCGCGGGCGTAGCGGTGGTGTCGACGATCAGCACGCCGTCGTCGCCGACGATCACGCCCGAGTTCGGATCGCCCTCCGCCGTGTAGGCGTAAGCGTTCTCGGAGAGCTGCGTGAAGGTGATCTTCTTCTCCTGCAGATCGGCCTGCGATGCGAAAGCCTTTGCCATGATCGTGTCCCGTCCAGTCTTGTGAGGATGAACCGATGATCGATGCGCGCCTATTCTTTGTCAACAGCAAGTCCACTTGCCATAGACAAATTTCGGGTAAATACTGAAGGGCATCGGCCGTTCGGACGAACCGCCCATTTATCTCGAATCATGGAGCGCGCCTTGGCCCGTCCCCTTCCCGCCGCGCGGCATGCAGCACCCGGCGAAACGAAACAGCAGCGCGGCATTCAAAGCGTCGAAGTCGGCGCGCGCCTGCTCGACGCGCTCGCGATGCGGCGCGAACCGCTCGCGCTCAGCGCGCTCGCGGACGACGCCGCAATGTCCACGGCGCAGGCGCACACCTACCTCGTCAGCCTGACGCGGCTCGGCCTTGTGAAGCGCGACGCGCTGACCGGCAACTACGAGCCGGGCCCGCTTTCGCTGCGGCTGGGCGTCATGAACCTGGAGCAACAGCCGGCGTACCGGGCGGCGGCGCCGCGCGTCGCCGCGCTGGCGCTGGAAACGGGTATGAGCGTGGCCGTCAGCGTCGCCGGGCCGCAAGGGCCGACGATCGTGCGCTACGAACGCGGCGGCCAGCCCTTGCATGTCAATTTGCATGTCGGCACGGTGATGTCGCTGTCGGCCACGGCGACAGGCCGCATCTTCCGCGCCTTCGACGCTCCCGCCAGCATCGCGGCCATGCAGGCGCATCAGGCGGAAGCCGAGGTGCCCGGCAGCGGCGCGCGGCTCGACGAGATCCGGGCGCGCGGCATCGAACGCGGCGTTGATGCGCCGAGTCCGGGCGTCAGCAGCATGAGCGTGCCGGTGTTCGACGCCGCGCAACGGATGCAGCTGGCGCTGACCGCGATCGGTCCAACCGGCCTGTGCGACGTCGCCTGGAACGGAGTGCTCGCACGAGCGTTGCAGCATGCCGCACGCGACCTGACCGGCATCCTGTCATGACGGCGCTTTCCCCCGACCCCCGTCCGCAGCGCGGCATCAATGCCCTCGATGCGACCGGCGAACTGCTGCATGCGCTGGTGGCGGCGGATGCTCCGCTGCTGCTGCGCGACCTCGCGGCGGCGGCGGGCATGCCGCCGGCCAAGGCGTTCGCGCATCTGGTGAGTCTGGTGAAAGTCGGGCTGCTGTCACGCGACGACGCCGGGCGCTTCCACGCGGGTCCGTTGAGCCGCGAGCTGGGCCTGATCGCGTTGCAGCGCCTTTCGCCGATTCGCGATGCCGAAGCGGAGATCGTCGCGCTCGCGGCGGATACGTCGATGACGGTCGCCGCCGCCACGCTCGGCCCGCTCGGACCGACGGTCATCCGGCTGGAGGAATCGTCGCGGCCGCAGCACATCAGCCTGCGCATGGGCACGGCGATGTCGCTGGTGAACACGGCGATTGGCCGGGTCTTCGCGGCGCATCTCGGGGACGACGTGCGGGCGAATCTGCTGCAACAGGATGGCATCCGACTCGCGGGCGTCCCGTCGACAGCGTTGGCAACGAGAGATGACAGTGACTACCGCGCGACGTTGTCACGCATCCGCGAACAAGGCTTCGATACAGCGCTCGATGCACCCGTGCCCGGCATTCACTCGCTGGCCGCGCCGGTCTTCGATCACACCGGCAGCGTGTGCCTGGTGCTCGCATTGATCGGTTCGGCGGGCGGTTTCGACAGCGCCGCCGATGGCCCGCTCACGCGCGCGTTGCTGGCCGCGACGCGCAGGCTGTCCTGGCGTTTCGGCTTGCTTGAAGCGAGCGAGGCGAGCTAGTCAGGCCCGCTTGACAGTTTCGGTGCCCATCACGCGGATGGCGGGAAAGCGGTCGGTGGGTTTCGCGATCTCATCCTGCGACGCGACGATCTCGAGCTCATAGCGCCCGGCTTCGTAGGTCGCCTTGACCACCGCGTTGACGGCCGCAAGCGTGTGTTCGAGCGCATTGCGGAGCGAATCTCCAAGCAGCGTGCGCGCGACGAACACGCCGCTCGTCAGGTCGCCGACGCCGACCGGCTGACGCGCAAACGGATACAGCGGACGTTGCGCGAACCACGCCTCGGTCGGGCCGACTGCAAGCATGTTGAAGGTATCGGCGCGGCTGTTGCGATCGAGCAGATGCTTGACGAGCACGATGCGCGGCCCGCGCGCGATGATCTCGCGACAGGCGTCCACCGCTTCTTCCACCGTCTCGATGGTGCGTCCGACGAGCTTTTCCAGTTCGACATGATTGGGCATCAGTGCGTCGGCGATGCCGGGCATCGTGGTAACGAGGAAGTCCTCGATACCGGGCGCGACCGTGCAGCCGCCCGTCTGCCCCATGACCGGATCGCAGAAGAAGAGCGCGCGCGGATTCACCGCCTTGACCATCTTCACGATCTCGACCACCGCGCGTCCTTGCTCGGGCGCGCCAAGATAACCCGAGAGCACCGCATTGCACCGCCCCAGCACGCCGATCGCGCCAATGCCTTCGATCACGCTCTGCAACTCGTCGGCGTCGAAGGCGCTGCCGGTCCAGCGGCCATACTGCGTGTGATTGGAGAACTGCACGGTGTTGAGCGGCCAGACGTTGACGCCCAGCCGTCGCATCGGAAATACCGCCGCGCTGTTGCCCGCATGGCCGAACACCACATGCGATTGAACGCTCAGGACGTTGTTCATATTCTGATTTCCCGCTGGGTTCCAGTTGTTCGGTCCGACGAAACGTCGCCTTGCAGTGCAGCGATCGCGGGCGCGCGCGAAACGCCTGACTGGGCCGGTCCATTCCGGACGCGCGCCGGCCTCGCGTGTCTTGTATTGTGCCGTGCCTCGACGCACTGCGGCACGGCCTCTTCGTTTTAAATCGACGAAGCTTGAGTTGTCGAGCGTCACGAACATTGACGCCGGTACGGCAAGTCCGCATACGGTCATTCGGCATGCGCCTTGCTCGGTGGGAACACCGGCGGCATGGTGCAGACCATCTCACGGGCGGCTCAGGCCCGCCGCAGGGACGAACGTCCGGCAAAAAAACGGCCGACTTCCGCACAGGAAGCTTCACGCCGCCTGATAATGCGTAACGACAGCGCCGCCACCCGCGCTGCGCACGCACTCCCGGCATCGACATCAGACATACGCACACGAGGACGAACACACGGCAGGACATCCATAGTCGCAGGTCAAATCAGGAGGCTGGAATGGAGACGCTGATCAAGAATCGCACCGATTTGCAGAAGTCGACCCTCGCAATCGTCCTCGCCGGCGGGCGCGGCACCCGCCTCGGACCGCTCACCGACAAGCGCGTGAAGCCCGCCGTCCACTTTGGCGGCAAATACCGCATTGTCGATTTCGCGCTGTCCAACTGCCTCAACTCCGGCATCCGGCGCATCGCCGTCGTCACGCAATACAAGGCTCACTCGCTGATCCGCCACATGCAGCGCGGCTGGGGTTTCCTGCGCGGCGAGTTCAACGAGTTCATCGATATCTGGCCGGCGCAGCAGCGCGTCGATTCGAGCTGGTATCGCGGCACCGCCGACGCCGTGTACCAGAACATGGACATCATCCGTTCAATCGGCCCGGAATTCGTCATCGTGCTGGCGGGCGATCACATCTACAAGATGGACTACACGCGCATGGTGCTGGACCACGTCGAGAGCGGCGCGGACTGCACGGTGGGCTGCATCGAGGTGCCGCGCATGGACGCGGTGGCGTTCGGCGTGATGCACGTCGACGAGAACCGCCGCGTGACCGATTTCCTGGAGAAGCCCGCTGATCCCCCCGCGATGCCCGGCAAGCCCGACATCGCGCTCGCAAGCATGGGCATCTATGTCTTCAGCGCGAAGTATCTGTACGAGATGCTGCAGGACAATATCGAGAACTCGAACACCGATCACGACTTCGGCAAGGACATCATTCCGCGCGTCGTGACGACCGGCAAGGCCATCGCGCATCCGTTCAGCATGTCGTGCGTGACGTCGTCGAGCGACCCGGAAGCGCCGGCGTACTGGCGCGACGTCGGTACCGTCGATGCCTATTGGGCCGCGAATCTCGACCTCGCTTCCACCATTCCGGAGCTCGATCTCTACGACCGCAAGTGGCCCATCTGGACCAACCAGGAGCAGCTTCCGCCCGGCAAGTTCGTGCGCGATCTGAACGGCCAGCAAGGCGCCATCACCAACCTGCTGGTCTGCGGCGGCTGCGTGATCTCGGGTTCGCAGGTGTCGAAGTCGGTGTTTTCGTCGGCGGTGCGGGTGCACTCGTTCTGTAACATCAATGAGGCAGTCTTGTTGCCGCAGGTAACCGTCGGGCCGAGTTGCCGGCTGCAGCGCGTCGTGATCGACCGCGGCTGCACGGTGCCCGAGGGACTCGTGGTGGGCGAGGATCCGGACGACGACGCCGCGCGCTTCTTCCGCACGGAGTCGGGCGTCACGCTCATCACGCGGGATGCGCTCGCGCGGCTGTCGCAGGGATAGACGCGGGCTCACATGACCATCAACCCACGGGAGCGCCGATGACCGTACGCGTGCTGCATGCCGCAGCAGAAATGTTTCCGCTGCTGAAGACCGGCGGTCTCGCCGACGTGGTCGGCGCCCTGCCGCCCGCGCAGTCGCAACTGGGCACGCATGCGCGCGTCGTGCTGCCGGGTTTTCCGGCCGTGCTCGCGGGGCTTGAGGACCTGCAGCCGGTCGCCGAGCTGGGCGCGGCGTTCGGTGTCGGCCAGATCCGGCTCGAACGCGGCGTGCTGCCGCCGCACGGGGTGGTCGTGTACGTGGTGCGGGCGGACCCGTTCTACGACCGCCCGGGCAATCCCTATCTCGATGCCGCGCATCGCCCTTACGCCGACAACGACCGCCGCTTCGCGCTGCTCGGCTGGGCCGCCGCGCGCATCGCGACGGGCGCCGATCCCGCCTGGAAGCCGCATATCGTCCACGCGCACGACTGGCATGCGGGACTGGCGCCCGCCTATCTGCGCGCGTTCGAACGCGCGGGCGCCGCGAAGACCGCCAGCGTGATGACGGTCCACAACCTCGCCTACCAGGGCACGTTTCCAGCGTCGGAATTCGGCGCGCTGCAACTGCCCGGCGATTTTTTCGCGGTGGAAGGCGTCGAGTTCTATGGCCTCGTGTCGTTCCTGAAGGCCGGCCTGTATTACGCCGACCGCATCACGACCGTCAGCCCCACTTATGCGCGCGAGATCCAGACGCAAGCTCACGGCGCGGGTTTGCACGGCCTGCTGCAGACGCGCACCCACGACATCACCGGCATCCTGAACGGCGTGGATTACGCCATCTGGAGCCCGGCGGTAGATGAATCCATCGCGACGAAGTACACGCCCACGCGCGTCTCCGGAAAGTCGAAGTGCAAGTCGGCGTTGCAGGAACGCATGGGCCTGGAGCGCGACGACAACGCGCTGCTGTTCGGCGTCGTCAGCCGGTTGACGGAACAGAAGGGGCTGGATTTGCTGTTGTCGGTGGTGCCGGACATCGTGCAGCGCGGCGGGCAACTGGTCGTGCTCGGCACCGGCGATCCGGCGCTCGAAACCGGCATGAAGAACGCGGCGGCGGCGCATCAGGGCGCCGTGGCCGTGGAACTCGGTTTCGACGAGACGCTGTCGCATTCGATCATCGCGGGCAGCGACGTGGTAATGGTGCCGTCGCGCTTCGAGCCGTGCGGGCTCACGCAGCTTTACGCGCTGGCGTATGGCTCGCTGCCGCTGGTGCATCGTGTCGGCGGGCTGGCGGACACCGTAACGGATTGCTCGCTCGAAAATCTCGCCGACGATCTCGCCACCGGCTTCGTCTTCGACACGTTCGATCGCGCCACCGTGGTCAGCTCGATCCGCCGTGCCTTCGCGCTGAAACAGCGGCGCGCCGACTGGAAGACGGTGGTCAGGCGCGGCATGGACCAGCGCTTCAGTTGGGAAGCGGCCGCGCTCAAGTATGCGGAGGTGTATCAGGGGCTGACCGGCGGCTGAAGCGCGGGCGCATGCCTTGCTCCCGATCCGTCACCCTCAGACACGGACGGAGCATATGCACAAACCCCTCGCAGGTCAGATCGCGCTGGTGACGGGCGCAAGCTCGGGCATCGGCGAAGGCGTGGCGCACGCGCTCGCCGACGCGGGCGCGCACGTCGCCATCAACTATCATGCGCACGCCGAACCCGCCGAGAAGCTCGCCGCCGCGATCAATGGGAAAGGCGGCGAAGCGTTCGCGGTCGGCGCGGATGTCGCCGATGAAACGCAAGTGGACGCCATGTTCGACGCCGTCGTGCGGCGCTGGGGCACGCTCGATATCGTGATCGCGAATTCCGGCTTGCAGCAGGACGCGAAATTCACCGAACTGACGCTCGCTGATTGGCGGAAGGTCATCGATACCAATCTCACCGGCCAATTCCTGACCGCCCAGCGCGCCGTGCGCGAATTCGAGCGGCGCGGCATGCGCGACGTGTCGAAGGCGCTGGGCAAGGTCATCTGCATGAGCTCCGTGCACGAAGTCATTCCGTGGGCGGGACATGTGAACTATGCGGCGTCGAAGGGCGGCATCCAGATGATGATGAAATCGCTCGCCCAGGAAGTCGCGCCGCAGCGGATCCGTGTGAACGGCATCGCGCCCGGCGCCATTCGCACGCCGATCAACCGCGACGCCTGGGACCGGCCGGACCAGCTCGACAAGCTGCTGACGCTGATTCCGTATGGACGCATCGGCGAAGTCGAAGACATAGGCCGGGCGGCCGTCTGGCTCGCCTCCGACGACAGCGATTACGTCGTCGGCACGACGCTGTTCGTCGACGGCGGCATGACCCTCTATCCGGGCTTTGCAGACAACGGCTGAACGATGACAGCAACACGGGGACGCTTATGAAGGACATGAAGGACATGAAGGTGGATGTGGCGGTGATCGGCGCGGGGACGGCCGGGATGGCGGCGTTTCGCGCGGCGCGGCTCGCCGGCGCGCGCGCGGTGTTGATCGAGAGCGGCGAGTTCGGCACGACCTGCGCGCGCGTCGGCTGCATGCCGTCCAAGCTGCTGCTCGCGGCGGCGAACGGTTTGCACGAGGCGCGGTCGCTGGCGGCGCGTGGCGTCGAGGGCACGCATGCGCTGGAAGTGAACCGCGAACATGCGCTCGATTATGTTCGGCGCGAGCGCGATCACTTCGTCAAGAGCGTGCTGGAAGAAGTGGAGTCGTTTCCCGACGACTGCATCGTGCGCGGCCAGGCGCGCTTCGAGTCGCGAACGCGCTTGATGGTTGGTGGCGACACGCGTATCGAAGCGGCGCGCGTGGTCATCGCGACGGGCGCGGCGCCGAACGTGCCGGACGAGCTCAAGGTGTTCGGCGACACGCTCATCACCAGCGACGACCTGTTCGAGTTGCACGCATTGCCCGCAAAAATCGCGGTGTTCGGCGCGGGACCGATCGCGCTGGAACTCGGCCAGGCGCTGGCGCGGCTCGATGTCGAGGTCTTCGTCTTCGGCAAGGGCGGCAGCGTGGCCGCGCTCACGGATGCGCCGGTACGCGACGCGCTGCGCGCCGCACTCGCCGACGAGTTCTATTTCGATCCGGACGCGAAGTTCGACGGGATGTCTTTGGAAGACGGCCTGCCAACTTTGCGCTTCACGTCGCCGGAAGGCGAGCGGCGCACCGAACGTTTCGATCTCGTGCTGGCGGCCACTGGCCGCGCGCCGAACCTGAAAGCGTTGGCGCTGGACAAAGCAGGCATCACGCTGAACGACCAAGGCGTGCCGCTATTCGAAGCAACCACGATGCAATGCGGCGACAGCACGATCTTCATTGCAGGCGATTGCGACGGCACGCGTCCCTGGCTTCACGACGACGCCGACGAAGGCAAGCTTGCTGGCGACAACGCCGCGCGCTTCCCTGACGTGCAGGCGATCAAGCGCAAGGTGCCGTTCTCGCTGGTCTTCTGCGAGCCGCAGGTAGTGATGGTCGGCGCGTCCTATGACGATCTCGATAAACAAATGACGGTGACAGGGGAAGCGTCCTTCGAGGATCAGGGCCGCAGTCGCGTGATGCGACAGAACCGCGGGCTGCTGCACGTCTACGCCGACGCGAAGAGCGGCAGGCTACGCGGCGCGCAAGGCTGCGGTCCGGCGATGGAACACCTCGGGCATTTGCTTGCGTGGGCGTTGCAGCTCGACCTGACGCTCGATGAAACACTCAAGCTGCCTTTCTATCATCCGGTGGTTGAGGAAGGATTGCGCAGCGCGCTCAAGGATGCAGACGCGAAATGTTATGAACAGCGCTCCGAGACGCCGCCAACATTGGCGAGTGCAGCAGGCTGTTGACTCTTGCAGCAGTGCACAAAAAATGACGCCGGTTGCGCATGCGCGACCGGCGTTTCATTCTGACCTTGGAACGCGGCGTGAGACTTAATTGCCGCTCAAACCATATTGCAGTGCAAGATCGAAACCGAGGACGACCATCGAACAGAACAGACCCAGCGAGAGATTGGCCAGTCGATGACCGACATCCTTGTGACGGGTCAGCACAGCGCCTGCGAGGAACGCGATTTCCACGATGACTTGCATGCAGAACACGGCGACCATCAGCGCGAACTCATAACCCATCGCGTTGAAGTTCATGAAGTTGAAGCCGTTCACTGCAACCCAGGATCCCACTCGCCATACTTCGTATGCCAAAAGCAGCAACGGAAAGAAATAGCTGGCGACATAAGTCGGCACCGTGGCGTGCCGCAATTCCATGTTCAAGTGTCGTGTAACTTGCATCGCGTACTCCTCATCTGATTGCCCGAAAACGACGGGCGTTCTACCAGCACCGTGGCGCTACCGGAGCGTTCGTAACGAACGGCAGACGGGCGTCGTGCTTTCAGAATAGGACAATTTTCTGGAAAGCGAATCATCGTATTCCCGATGGTCTTTCCCAGTAAGGACCTGCGAGACGCGTTGTGCAGTGCAACTGAACAAAGCAGTTATAAATGGAGGGCAGGACCGGCACGCACGGTCGTGCCGCCTCCCTCATTCGTTTGATACCAATAGCCGCTATCAGTTCTTCCCGTACAGCTTGATGATGCCCGAGAAGTCGAGTCCGCCGAGGCCTTGCTGGCTCATCGATTGATAAAGCTGCTGCGCCAATGCGCCCATGAAAACCGGCTGCCTTGCGCCACGCGCTGCATCGACGGCAAGTCCGAGATCCTTCAGCATCAGATCCGCGCCGAAGCCGCCCGCATAGCCGCGCGAGGCCGGCGCCGTCTCGATAATCCCCGGATAGGGATTACACGTATCCGAACTCCAGCAGCGTCCCGTCGACGTGTTCACGATGCTCGCCAGTTTCGACGGATCGATACCTAGCGTTTCCCCCAGCTTCATGGCTTCCGCTACACCGATCATCGAGATCGCCAGCAGCAGGTTGTTGCAGATCTTCGCAATTTGACCCGTGCCGGTTTCGCCGCAGCGCACCATGTTCTTGCCCATGCCGCTCAGCACGGGACGCAGCGTGTCGAACAACGTTTCGTCCGCACCGACCATGAAGGTCAGCGTGCCCGCCTGCGCCCCGACGACGCCGCCCGACACCGGCGCATCCGCGAACGGATTGCCCTGCTTCGCCGACGCCTCGCCGATCAGCTTCGCCGTAGCCGGGTCGATCGTGCTGCTGTCCACCAGCGGCACGCCCTTCGCGACGCCCGCGAGCACCCCGTCGTCGTTCAGATAGACGGCTTTGACATGCTGCGCCGCGGGCAGCATCGTGATGACCACTTCCGCGCCCTCCACCGCCGCGCGCGGCGACTCAGCGAGCGTCGCACCCGCCGAGCGCGCTGCGTCCAACGCGGCCGGCACGAGATCGAATGCCGTCAGCGCGTGCCCCGCCTTCAGCAGGTTTGCGGCCATCGGGCCGCCCATGTGTCCGAGACCAATGAAACCAATCTTCATCGCCGCCTCCTTGTCGTTATTTCAGTGCGATGGTGGTGTTCACGCCGTCGTTCACGGTGGCGTCGTCGAACCAGCGCGCCGTGACCGTTTTCGTCTGCGTGTAGAACTGCACGACCTGCTTGCCGTACGGTCCCAGGTCGCCGAGCTTGGAGCCGCGTGAGCCCGTGAAACTGAACGACGGCACCGGCACCGGAATCGGAATGTTGATGCCCACCTGACCGATGTCGATCTCGCTCTGGAATTTGCGCGCCGCCGCGCCGCTCTGCGTGAACAAGCCGACGCCGTTGCCCATCGGATTGCGGTTGACGAGCGCGATGGCGTCGTCCAGCGTCTCGGCTTCGAGCACGCACAGCACCGGACCGAAGATCTCCTTCGTATAGATCGTCATCTCGGTATCGACGCCCGTGAAGATGGTCGGCCCAATGAAGTTGCCCTGCTCGTAGCCCTGCACGCCGATGCCCCGGCCGTCGAGCGCGAGCGTCGCGCCTTCTTCCACGCCCTGGCCGATCATCCCGAGAATGCGTTCCTTCGCCGCCTTCGAGACCACCGGGCCGACATCCGTGCCCGGCTCCGCACCGCCGTTGACCTTGAGCGTCTTCGCCTTCTCGACCAGTTCCGGCACCCACTCCTTCGATGCCCCGACGAACACCGCCACCGAAGTCGCCATGCAGCGCTGTCCCGCCGCGCCAAAGCCCGCGCCGACGAGCGCGTTGAGCGTCTGTTCCTTGGTCGCGTCGGGCAGCACGACGGCGTGGTTCTTCGCGCCCATCATCGACTGCACGCGCTTGCCGTGCTGGCTCGCGAGGTTGTAGACATGCGTGCCGACAGCCGTCGAGCCGACGAAGGAAATCGCCTCGATGTCGGGATGCGTGCAGATCGCGTCGACGACGTCCTTGCCGCCGTGCACGACGTTCAGCACACCGGGCGGCACGCCGGCTTCGAGCGCCAGTTCGACCAGTTCCATGGTCGAGAGCGGGTCCTGCTCGGAGGGCTTCAGCACGAAGGTGTTGCCGCACACGATCGCCATCGGGAACATCCACAGCGGGATCATCGCGGGAAAGTTGAACGGCGTGATGCCGGCACAGACGCCGATGGGCTGACGCAACGTATAGGTGTCCACGCCGCCCGCGACGTTCTCGGCGAATTCGCCCTGCTGCAACGTGCTGATCGAGCACGCATGCTCGACGACTTCGAGCCCGCGGAAGATGTCTCCTTCGGCGTCGGCGAGTGTCTTGCCCTGCTCTGACGTGAGCGTCTGCGCAATGCGCTTCTGGTTCTGCCGGACCAAGTCCTGGAAGCGCAGCATCAGCCGCATGCGGACGCCGAGCGGCGTCGTGCGCCAGGTCTGAAACGCCTTGTGCGCGGCGGCGACGGCGGCATCCACTTCGTCCATCGTCGCGAACGGCACGCGGCCGACCACTTCCTGCGTGGCCGGATTGATGATGTCGCGCCATTCCGCGCTCTTTGATTCGACGAACTGGCCGTCGATCAGCAGTTTGGCCGTGCGGACGGACGCATTCTGCGCCGGATGTTCAGCAGCGATATTCACGAGACACTCCTTGCTTGGGAAATTGCCGACAGGCAGGAAAGGCGGAAGGAAACAGCGAGGACAAGCGGAGGGACGCGCCGCGCGGGCGCTGGAAGGAAGAGCATCGTGTCTCCGTCTTGTTGGTATTCGGCCGCAATGATGCAGGCTCGTTTCCTGAGTATAGTTATGCAAAAGTCCATCATGGCGCGATAAAAACACCCGATCGATATGCAAAAAACTCCGACGCCAGCCGCCCCGCTCGACCTCGCCCGGCTCAACTGGGACGACCTGCGCTACTTTCTCGAAGTTGCCCGGACGCAGCGCGCCAGCGGCGCGGCGAAGCGGCTCGGCGTCGACTACACGACCGTCGCGCGGCGCGTGCGGGCGCTGGAAGACGCGCTCGGCACGCTGCTGTTCGACAAATCGCGCAGCAGCGGATTCATCCTGACCGCCGAAGGACAGCGCCTGCTGGCCTATGTCGATTCCATCGAGACCACGGTGCAGTCCGCCACCGAGCAGATCGCGAACACGGGACATGCGCTCTCGGGTCACGTGCGGGTCGGTTCGACCGAATGCTTCGGCTGCTTCTTTCTCGCCCCGCAACTCGCGCGCTTTCAGGACGCGCATCCGAACATCACCATCGACCTGTTGCCGGTACCGCATTTCGTGAGCCTGTCGAAACGCGAGGCCGATATCGCGGTGACGCTCGAACGTCCCGAGCAAGGCCAGTATGTCTATACGAAGCTCTGCGAGTACCGCCTGAGGCTCTACGCCACCGCCGACTATCTCGCGGCCCATGCGCCGATCCGCACCACCGACGACCTGCGCCAGCATCGCTTCGCCAGCTATATCGACGATCTCGCCTTCAGCTATGAACTGCTGTATCTCGAACGCGCGGTGCCGGGCGCGATCTCGCGCTGGCGCAGCACCAGTGTGATCGCGCAATACTTCGCGGCACTGCAGGGCCGGGCGCTGGCCATCCTGCCGTGCTTCATGGCGTCGTCGGACCCGCGTTTCGTGCCGGTGCTGCCCGACGAGATCATCGTGACGCGTGCGTTTTATCTCTCCTGCCGCGAGGATTTGCGCAAGCTGAAGCGCATCACGACGGTCTGGGATCATCTGCGCGCGGCGGCCGAAGCGAACCGCGCCTTCCTCATGGGCGACGAAGCCGAGATGGCGTGGGTGGATGTCAAGGCATCCTGATCGCCCTCGCTTCCAGGCCGAACCGCGCGATGCGCCGTCGGTCGAAAACAGCCGTTTGGGCTAAGATTCAACGGATGAAGGCCACGCGATCGCGCCCCCCGAGCGCCCATCGACGCGTGGCCGGGTCACATCGATAGCGTCACATCGATAACAAGAACTCGATATGAAAAAGGGCGCCCCATGCTGGTCGACTGCGCGGTTTATGAGAACGGCCGAAAGCTCGCCGATGTGCCCATCGACGACATCAACGCGTATCGCGATCGTCCCGACTCTTTCATTTGGGTTGCATTAAAGGAGCCCGGTCCTGGCGAACTTGCCCACCTGACGCAGCAGTTCGGGCTGCATGAACTGGCGGTCGAGGACGCTCAGAACGGTCATCAGCGGCCGAAGATCGAGGAATATGGCGACTCGTTGTTCGCGGTCTTTCACACGGTCGAATTCGACGAAGAAGGCGACGTGCTGGTCGGCGAGATGAACGTGTTCGTCGGCAAGAACTATGTGCTCTCGGTGCGCAACCGGACCACGCAGGGCTTCCAGGAAGTGCGCAAGCGCTGCGAGCGCGAACCGCATCTGCTCAAGCACGGTCCCGCCTTCGTCATGTATGCGCTGCTCGATGCCGTCGTGGACCGTTATTTCCCGGTGCTGGAAACGCTCGGCGCCGAACTCGATGAAGTGGAAGAGCGCATCTTCGAGCAGAAAGGGTCGGTGGAGTCGCGCGAAATCATCGAGGACCTGTACTCGCTCAAGCGTCGCATGACGATCCTCCAGCATCACACGGCGCCCTTGCTGGAAGCCGTCAGCAAACTGTATGGCGGCCGGTCGCCCGGGGTGTGCTCGGGCATGCAGGAATACTTCCGCGATGTGTACGACCACTTGCTGCGCATCGTGAAGACCATCGAGGGACGGCGCGAAATGATCGTCACGGCGATCCAGGTGAACCTCGGCCTGATCGCGCTGGCCGAAAGCGAGGTGACCAAACGGCTGGGTTCGTTTGCCGCGCTCTTCGCCGTGCCGACGATGATCGCCGGCATCTACGGCATGAACTTCAAGTCGATCCCCGAACTTGACTGGGTGTACGGTTATCCGGCCTGCCTCGCGGTCATGCTGGTGGTGGATGTCGTGCTGTACTGGCGTTTCAAGAAGGCCGGGTGGTTGTAGCAAAAAGCGCCCTTGCAGAAACCTTCCGGCGAATTTCATTGTCTAATCAAGCGTTTTAGGCGAAAATAACGCCAGGGCTTGCAAGTTTGACCCGTTGGCCGCATATCAGTCAGGCGTATGTTTCATGCGCCACGGTCCGAAGGCAAGACTTGAAAGTTTTTTGCAAGCTTCGATGCGCGCCACGTCGCTTTTCGCTTCAACCCGCTTTTTTAACCGCACGTCGGCCCCGCAGTTCGCCGATGTCGCCGTCCCGGTCATGCCGGCCGCGGCGCGCCGCTTGAGCGGCCCGCTCGTCCATCCGGCCTATGCCGTCAAGCTCACGACGAGCCTGAAGAGAGACGCAGTGCGCTTCCGTTGCAGCTTGCATCGCGCCGGACGTACCGAGCCATGTATCGCACCGACCTTCGAGTCCGCTGCGACGTCCACGCCGCGACGTCCAGTGACGAGCCGCGTGGCTGCTCATCGGCAGTGAGTGCGGCGCCGGAAGCAACGTCGGATGCGGGCGCAGGACGCGCGGCAGCACCCATTATTCATTACACAGGAGCCTCATATGGCGAAAGAAGAACTCATCGAACTCGACGGTATCGTTGACGAAGTCCTTCCTGACAGCCGCTATCGCGTGACGCTGGACAACGGCGTCGTGGTCGGCGCTTATGCCTCGGGCCGCATGCGCAAGAATCACATCCGGATTCTCGCCGGCGACCGCGTGACGCTGGAACTGTCGGTCTACGACCTGACCAAAGGCCGTATCAATTTCCGTCACAAAGACGAGCGTGCCGGCGGCGGTGGCCCGCGCCCCCCGATGCGCCGCCGTTAAGCGCAACGTTTTTTGCACCTGTCCCACCCCCACTGAGCGTCCGCCTGATCCGCGGCGAACGCCTGAGACGCCCCACCGCGGATTTCACTGACCTTCGACGCAGCCGCCTGCCTCGCGCGCAGCCACATCCGCAGCGGCAGCGCCTCGCGTCGATGTCAATGCCCTCTCGTGGCTTCCCGGCTCAGGCGCCCGTGCGCGCCGCCACGATCGCCTCGATGCCCGTCGCAAAGCCATCGTCGTCATTGCTTTTCGAGACGAGGCTTGCCTGACGCCGCACCGCGTCCGACGCCTGTCCCATCACGATCGAGACGCCCGCGATCTCGAACATCGGCACGTCGTTGCCCATGTCGCCGAGCACGGCCACCCGTTCCAGCGGCACGCCAACCAGCCGCGCCAGTTCGCGCACGGCGGTGCCCTTGTTCGCGTCGATACTGGTGACGTCGAGATAATAGGTCTGCGAGCGGGCCGCGTGACCGCGTCCGTGCAATTGCTGCTGCAAGCCGGTCTCGACGCGCTCGAGCAATGCCGTGTCGGCCGTGGAACCGACGATCTTGTCGACAGCATCGAGATCCAGGTCGTCGAAACGCGTGACACGCACGCCTTCATAACCCACCGTGCGCGTTTCGAGCGGCACGTAGGTCGCGTCGGGATGGGTGAGATACCACGCATCGTCGATGAACACCCACGCATCGACGCCCGCCGCCGCGAGCGTCTCGAGCGAGGTCTGCACGACGTCGCGCGGCAGCTTGTGCGACGACAGCACCTTCCACGTGCCCGGCTCGACCAGACTGCCGCCGTTGTACGACGCGTAAGGCATGTCGATCCCCAGCGCCTCGACGATATGCCGCATGCCCTTGCCCGGCCGGCTGCTCGCCGCCGTGAAGCGCACGCCCGCGGCTTGCAGGCGGCGCACGGCGTCGATCGCGGGCTGGCCGAGCGCCTTGTCGGTGTAGAGCAGCGTGCCGTCGCAATCGGTGACGACCAGTTCAATGTTCGCCAATGCCTCGAACACGTCCGCTCCGGCCGTGCTCGACAATCCGTACTTGCTGTCGCCGGCCATCAATGCGCTCCTTCACGCTGGTTGAAATGCGGCAATTGCCGCGTCTCGCGCACCGAACGCGGATGCCACAGCCGCGCGCCGCCTTCGATGCCCGCCGCATTCGACACCGTCGCCACGTTGTCCGGCAGCTTGAACTTGATGTTCGCGGCATTGCCGCCGCCGATCCACAGCTTGTCGTAGTTCACGAGCGTCGCGAGGATCGCGATCGCCTTCTCGACGCGCCGGCTCCAGCGCTTCTTGCCGGCCTTTTCGCGTGCCGCGTTGCCGAGGTACTCGTCGTAGGTCTTGTCCTTCGCGATCGGATGATGCGCGAGTTCCAGATGCGGCATCAGCTCGCCGTCGCGAAACAGCGCAGTGCCCGCGCCGGTGCCGAGCGTCAGCACCATCTCGATGCCGCGTCCCTCGATGGCCGCGAGCCCCTGCATCTCGGCGTCGTTGATCATGCGCGCGGGGGCGTTGCCGAGCCGTTCGGACAGCAACTGGGCGAGCGGCACGCCGCGCCAGGCGGGCGTGCCGAGATTCGGCGCGGTCAACACGATGTTGTCGCGCACCACGCCCGGGAAGCCGATGGAGATATGCGTCGGCGGCGTGGCGACAATCGGCGCGATCAGCGTCATCAGCGTCTCGACGACCACGTCCGGTTTGGCCGGATGCGGCGTCGCGACGCGCAGCCGGTCGCTCTTCATCTGGCCGTCCTCGGAAATGATCGCCGCCTTGAGCCCCGTTCCGCCGATGTCGATCGCGAGAATGCGTTCCGCCTTGATCGCGAGTTTGTCGGCCGTCACGTGGGTTTTTTGTCTGGTTCTGGATTCGGTGCTCACGTGTGTTGTCCTTTTAGTGAAGTTCGAGTGGTGCTCAGCTCTTTTTGACCGGATCGGTCAGCGCACGCCAGGTGCGGCCGTCCTCGGCCAGCAACTGGTCCGCCTGCGCCGGGCCGGCGCTGCCCGCCGCATAGCCGTGCACGGGCAACGGCGTGTCCGGATGCAGCACGTGATCGACGGCGGCCCACGCCGTCTCGATGCTGTCGGCGCGCTGGAACAGCGTCTCGTCGCCCAGCATGCAGTCGTACAGCAGCGTCTCATAGCCGACGTTCGCGCGTTCCGCGAAGTAATCCGAGTAGTTGAACGCCGAACGCGCCTTGCCGATCTGCATCAGCGGACCCGGCACCTTCACGTTGAAGTCGAAGGTGGTGCCGTGCGCGGGATCGATGCGCAGCGTGAAGACATTCGGCGTGAGCGCGTCGACGGGCGTATCGCGGAACAGCAGGAACGGCACCGCCTTGAGCGTGATCGAAATCTCCGTGCGGCGCTCGGTCAGCCGCTTGCCGGTGCGCAGATAGAACGGCACGCCGGCCCAACGCCAGTTCTCCACATACACCCGCGCCGCCGCATAGGTTTCGGTGCGGCTGTCGGGCGCCACGCCCTCTTCCTCGCGATAGCCCGGCCCCGCCGGACCCGCTTCATACTGGCCGAGCACGACATCCTGCGCCGTCAGCGGACGGATCGCGTCGAACACTTCGGCTTTCTTGTCACGCACGGATTCGGCGTCGAACGAATTGGGCGGCTCCATCGCCACCATGCCGAGCAGCTGGAACAGATGGTTCGGCAGCATGTCGCGGAACGCGCCGGTCTGCTCGTAGAACGCGCCGCGCCCTTCCACGCCGATCGTCTCCGCCGCCGTGATCTGCACGTTGTCGATGTATTCGCGCCGCCACACGGGCTCGAACATCGCATTGGCGAAGCGCACGGCCAGGATGCTCTGCACCGTGTCCTTGCCCAGGAAGTGATCGATGCGGTACACCTGCGTTTCCTGCGCGTACTTGAGGAGGCAGGCGTTCAGTTCGCGCGCCGTTGCCAGGTCCGTGCCGAACGGCTTCTCGATCACGATGCGCCTGAAGTTGCCGTCCTTCTCCTCCAGCAGCCCGGCCGCGCCGAGATGTTCGACGATCGGCTCGAAGAAGCGCGCGCCCACCGCGAGATAGAACATCACGCTGCCGGACTTGGCCTTCGCGAGACGTTCCTTGAGGCGCTTGAAGGTGTCCTCGTCAGTGAACTCACCGGGGAAGTACTCGAGCCGCTGCTCGACCCAGCTCCAGGCTTCCTCGTCGAGCTTCGAGGTGTGGAAGGTCGCAGCCTTGTCGGAGGCGAACTTGCGCAGCGATTGCGTGAGCTCGTCGCGCCAGTCGGACGTTTCGCGCTCGCCGCGATTCACGCCGATGATCTCGAGCGCGTCATCGAGCAGCTTGTCCGATGCCAGGTTGTACAGCGAAGGCATCAGCAGGCGCTTGGTGAGATCGCCTCCCGCCCCGAAGATGACAAGCGTGCACGGCGGCGCGGGATGCTTGCCCGCGCAGGTATCGCTCGCCGGCTTGCCGCTTTCAGGTTGGTTCGATTGCGTCCCTTCATTTACATCTTTCGACATGGTGTGGCGCCCCTTATCAATTGCACGGTTGCGTATTGAACCTTGGAGAGACCATCGGCGTTGCGTCACAGTTCAACTGAACCTCAGTTGAAAGCGCGGCCACTCAGCCACGTATGCTTTTTGTAATTTCGATGCTTTCGTGAAGTAAGATATGCACGCTTGCGACAGCGCTCGCGGACATGGCGACAGACATCGAAGCCGACCCTTGCCCGGACTCCACATGAACGCACACGACACTTCACCCGACCTCGCCGCCTACTTCACGCGTATCGGCTTTTCCGCCGCCGCGCGCCCGGCGGCGACGCTCGACACCTTGCGCGCGCTGCACCTGCTGCATCCCCAGGCCATTCCCTTCGAAAATCTCGACGTCCTGCTCGGCCGTCCGGTCCGGCTGGATCTCCCCTCGATCCAGCACAAGCTCGTCACGCAGGAGCGCGGCGGCTACTGCTACGAACACAACCTGCTTCTACGCAGCGTCTTGCGCGCGCTGGGCTTTCGCGTGCGCAGCTTCGCGGGCCGCGTGCTGTGGGGACGCGACCCGAACCATGACACATCGGACCTGCCCGCGCGCACGCACATGCTGCTGCTGGTCGATCTCGACGAAGGCACTTATCTCGCCGATGTCGGCTTCGGCGGCATGGTGCTGTCGGCGCCGCTGGTCTTCGAAACCGGCCTCGAACAGATCACGCCGCACGGCGCGTTCCGGCTGGAGCACGCAGGCGGCGCGAGTGGCGAACCGCGCGCGTTCATCCTGAAGGCGCTGGTGGACGGCAACTGGGCGAGCGTCTATCACTTCGACCTCGATCCGCAGTATGACGCGGACTACGAGATGGCCAACCATTTCGTGTCCACTTACCCGCAATCGGTCTTCGTACACAACCTGCTCGCCGCGCGCCTCGCGCCCGGCGTGCGCTACGGCCTCTTCAACGGGCGGCTGCACATCCATCACACGCACGACGACGGCGCGCCGAGCGAAGCGCGTGTCGCCGCGAATGTGTCCGAGTTGCGGCAGATCCTCGCGAGTGAGATCGGCATTCGTCTGCCGGATGGCGACGATTCCGCCGCGCTCGATGCCGCCTTGTCCCGCCTGCCCTGAAGCCTGTTCTGAATCTTTGGGAACCCGCCGCCGGCATTCCCTAGCTTACTTGTGAGACAACGATGTTCAAGAAGAAGACGCGCGGCGGCAGCGATTTCCAGACGCATCACCGCAGTTCGGTCCTGTCCACCGCCTTGCCTGCCTGGCGCTCGCGGCTGGTCGTCGTGGGCATCACGGCGGCGTTTCTCGCACTCGGCGCGCGCGCGCTGTGGGTGCAGGTGATCGACCACAAGTTCTATATCGGCGAAGGGCAAAAGCGTTACCAGCGGACCTTGTCGCTGTCGGCGACGCGCGGGCGCATCGTCGACCGGAACGGTTCCATGCTCGCCGTCAGCCTCGCCACCTACGAAGTCTGGGCGTCGCCCAAGTTGTTCGACGGCGATCACGGCAACGAGATCGCGCGCCTGCTCGACATGCCGCCGCAGGAATTGCAGCGGCGCATCGACGGGAACCGCGCCTTCGTCCTGCTCAGGCGCCAGGTGGAAGCGGAAGCCGCCGAGCGGATCGCGACCATCGGACGCGCGGGCATCACACTCGTGCCGGACACGCGGCGCTTTTATCCCGAAGGTGAATCGGCGGCCCACGTGGTCGGCTTCACGAATAACGAAGACCATGGCCAGGAAGGCGTGGAACTCGCCGCCGACGCCCGCCTCACCGGCGAAGCGGGTCAGCGCGAAGTCATCCGCGACCGGCTCGGCCGGGTGATCTCGCAGATCGGCGAGATCGATCTGCCGCAGAACGGCGAAACCATTCAGCTGACCATCGACCGGCGTATCCAGCAGCTCGCGCATACGCAACTCAAGGCGGCCATCCTGAAGCACAAGGCGCGGGCGGGCAGCGTCGTCGTGCTGGACGCGAAGAACGGCGAAGTGCTCGCGCTCGCCAATTACCCGAGCTTCGATCCGAACGACCGCGCGCGCCTCACCGGCGAACAGTTGCGCAACCGCGCGCTCACCGACACCTTCGAGCCCGGCTCGACCATCAAGCCGCTGGTGGCCGCGCTGTCCATCGATCTCGGCAAGGTGCGCCCCGATACGCGCATCGATACTGGCCCGGGCACGATCAAGATCGGGCCGAATGTCATTCACGACACGTCGAATCACGGCGTCATTACCGTGGCGGAGGCGGTGCAGATGTCCAGCAACGTCGCGCTGACGAAGCTCGCGCTGCAGCTTCCCGCGAAAACGATCTGGGACAAGTATCGCGAATACGGCATCGGCCGCGCGCCCGAGCTGACCTTTCCCGGCGCGGCCACGGGCCGGCTGCGCTCGCCCGAACGCTGGAAACCCATCGAGCAGGCCACCATGGCTTATGGCTACGGGCTTTCGCTGTCGCTGGTGCAGATTGCGCAGATCTACACGGCCTATGCCGGCGACGGCCGCTTCCACGCCGCCACGCTGATCGCCGGCGACAAGCGCCGCGACGCGCTGCCGGTCACACAGCCCGCCACCGCGCGGGCGGTGCGCGACATGCTGGAACGGGCGATCGGCGAACACGGCACCGGACGCGCGGCGGCGGTGGACGGCTATCGCGTCGGCGGCAAGACGGGCACGGCGCGCAAGCAGATCGGGCGCGCCTATGCGGCGAACAAGTATCGCGCGTCCTTCGTCGGCATCGCGCCGATGAGCGATCCGCGCCTGATCGTCGCGGTGATGATCGATGAACCCGGCGGCACCAGTTACTACGGCGGCACGGTGGCCGGGCCGGTGTTTTCAGGCATTGTCGGCGGGACGTTGCCGTTGCTCGGCGTGCCGCCCGACGCGTGATCCGTCCCGAATCGGGCGCGGGCCTTGCTGCATCGACCGGGATGCCTGCTCGCGAACCTGTCCGAACTGTAAAGGGCGTGTGCTCTAATGCCGGGTTCGGCCCGACACCTCGACCGGGAGCGATCCTCCGAGAGATCCAGACGGAAAAAACCATGAAAAAACTTGCCGCAGCGCTCGCGCTGCCTTTGCTGATCGCCGCCTGTGCGCAATTCCACAACGAAGACGCCGGACAACCCGAAGTCGAGAAATCATCGACTAATGACAAGGTGAACGGCATCGTCCAGTGCATTGACGCAGAAGCGAAAAAGCACGACGCCAAGTACCAGCAGACCTCCATCCCGCAAGGCGTAATGCTCGAATTCGGCGATTCGAACGTGATCAAGGTGCGCTACGACAACGGCGAAACCACCTATCGCTTCTATCCCGGCAAGCGCCACGCGTCGAATCTGTGGATCGAGGGCGCGGGCAAGAAGTGCGCGCCGTCCGACACGCCCAGCACCGACAGCACCGAGAAATAAGCCGGCGATCATGCGCTCGACCAAAGCCATCAACGCCGTCGAACGGCTCAAGACACGCAGCGACAATCCGAACTATGCGGCGGTGTCGATGCCCGGTGGCCTCTTCTATCTCGTGGAACGCTCGCCCGCGGGCTCGGCCCGGATCTCGGACACGATGCCGATGGACGCCTTCGTCGCGTTCGTCAAC
The DNA here is from genome assembly GCF_031450975.1 of Caballeronia sp. LZ065. Taxonomy (NCBI): domain Bacteria; kingdom Pseudomonadati; phylum Pseudomonadota; class Betaproteobacteria; order Burkholderiales; family Burkholderiaceae; genus Caballeronia; species Caballeronia sp. LZ065. Next base: position 474,800 of record NZ_JARUXV010000004.1, on the reverse strand, counting down.
GCCCGCGACCCGGCCAAGCCGCGCAAGGTCAGCAAACTCGATCTCGCGATGGAAGAGCAGATTGGCCGCAGCGGCAAGCCGGCCGCAAAGCCTCCCGCAGATTCGCCCACAGAGCCGCCAGAAAGCAGCGAATAAGGTTTCACACGTCTCACGCGGCAACGTTCCATGCCGCACCTTCCTCCCGCCCGAGTGTGCGATGACAGACGGAGCCACCCGCCTGTCATTGCGTACATTTTTGTTAACGATCGAGTCAGTTGTTAACCGGCATCGATCGGTCATCCGAAGAAAAGAGCAAAGGCCGCCCGCGACAGATCAAAAAACATGCGCGGGTGAACGGGGTGCCTGGGGTAGCACGCGATCCGCGCGTCGGATGGGGTGCTGCACGGCCGAGAGGAAGACCAGATGAAAAAGAACAAAAGCGAGACCAAGGGCAGCCTTTTGCCCTCGGCAATGGCCGATGTCGAACTTCAGCATATCGAGCGCGCGCTCGCGCAGCTCCGCACCATGAACAACCAGGCATCCGGGACGCTCAACGTCGAGTACTGGCGCGAGCGGCTGACGGCGGTCGTCCAGGGCTATGCGCTGGTGCCGGCGCAGAAGCAGCGCGTTGAAGCCCTGCGCATTGCCTTCGATACGATCGATGCCGGTCCGCGCCATTCCGGTTCGCGCGGCAGGAGCCCGACCAATAGGCTTTGGGCGAAAGCGGCCTGAACCGCCGCTTTCGCCATTCGCGCCAACGGCGCGACTTCCGGACCACGCCCGCGCCTCGTTGCGTTTCGTTTCGTTTCGTTTCGAGCCGGGCGTACCCAGCCGTTCCGCATCTCACGAGTCGCGGCGCGCCAGGCATCGAACCTGCTCGAAAGAACCTGTTTCGATCATGCCCGGAGCCGCCATGTCCAGCCTTTCTCACGAACGGGTCGTTCGTATTGTCGTCGCGAGCCTGATCGCCGCGTTCAGCACCTATGGCGTCGCCCAGATCACGCAGGGCGCGGGCGCCCAGCGCCAGGAGAACCGCCAGTCCGACTCGAGCGCGCACGGCGCGTCCGAGTCCGCGGGCAGTCCGGTGGTTGAATCGAACAAGCCGCAGTCGAAGGAGGCGGCGCAGGGTCGCCGCGCCGCCTCGGGCAAGCATCAGAAGCCCGAGGGCAACACGGGTTTCGACAATGGCCTGTACGGCACCGGCGCGGGCAACAACAAATAGCTGCGAATCCTGGCTGAGCGTCAGTCCGCGTTCCGCTGGCGCGTACCGCTGATCTCCGGCGCGATCGCCGCGTGATTGACGATGGCCACCAGCGACACGCCGCCAATGATATTGCCGATCAGCGTCGGCACGAGAAACACGAAGAAGTAGTCGCCGATGCCCGCCGCGCCGGTCATGACCGCATACGCCGCTTCGACCGAGCCGGCGATCACATGCGTCAGCTTGCTGACCGCCACGGTGTAGGTGACGAGCAGGATCGTCAGCAGTCGCGCCGAGCGCGCGCTCGGCAGCAGCCACACCATCAGCGCGATGAGCCAGCCCGAGAACACGCCCCGCACGACGGTCACGCCGAAGTCGGCGGACAGCGGCGTCATCGCGAGCTTGGCGAGCGCCTCCGTCACGTCGGGCGCGAACACGCCCTGGATCTGCAGGATCGCCGCGAAAATGCTCGTGCCGACGAGGTTGAAGAACAGCACGATAGCCCACAGACGCAGCGCCTTGTACAGCGTCGCGAGATCGCGGCGGGTCAGCACCGGCAGTACCGCCGTCAGCGTGCTTTCGGTGAACAGCTGCTGCCGGCCGAGAATCACGAACACGAAACCGATCGTGTAGCCGAAGCTCGATATCAGCCCGCTCCATGGACGCTTGGGCAACGCGCTGTCCAGGATCGACTGGACCAGGAAGGAAAAACCCATCGAGAGGCCGGCGGCGAGCGAGGAAAACATCAGTGCGAGGAAGGTGCGCTCCATCGCCACTTCGCCTTCCTCGCGCACGATCTCGTGGATCACGAGCGGATGCGGCGCCGAATGCTCGGCGGCCTGCTCCTGCTCGGCGCTGTCGAGGTGCGGCGAGTCCGCGCCGGCTTGGGGGTCGTTCATGATCGTTCTCCCTGGTCGCCGCCCGATGCGGGAATGGATGGGCGGCTGGCGCGTCCATCAAGCAGGAAGAATGCCCGTGACGTCAGCCGGTGACGCTCCGGTCGAGGTCTTCGTAGCCGCGCCACTTCCAGATCAGCGCCGACAGCAGCCAGCACGCCACGAAGAGCGCCACGATCCCATAACCGAGCGCCCCGAAGTGCTCCGACAGCGCGCCGGCCACATCCCACAGTCCGCCGCTCAATTGAAAGCGGTCGGCCATCAGGCCGAGCAGCTCGATGCCGCCGACCAGCACGGCAATCAGCACCGACACGAGCGTCACGGTGAGGTTGTAGTAGAGCTTGCGAAGCGGTTTCGTGAAGGCCCAGCCGTAGGCGCCGGTCATGAGCAGGCTGTCAGCGGTATCGACGAGCGACATGCCGGCCGTGAACAGCATCGGGAACACGAGAATCGACCAGACCGGCAGGCCGCGCGCCGCTTCCGCCGCCGCGATGCCCATCAGGCCGATCTCGGTGGCCGTGTCGAAGCCCAGGCCGAACAGGAAGCCGAGTGGATACATGTGCCAACTCTTGCTGATCAGCTTGAACAGCGGCCGGGCGACACGCGCCAGCGGCCCGCCGGCGGCGGCGAGCAGATCGGCGTCTTCTTCGCGAACCGGCTCGCCGCGCCGCACGCGCTGGAAGGCGCGCCACACGCCGCGCAGCACGAACAGGTTCATCGCGGCGATCAGGAACAGGAACAGCGCCGACACCGACGTGCCGATGAGCCCGCCAATCTGCCGGAACTCCGCGAAGCGTCCCTGCACGGCCAGCGCGGTCGCGGCGATCAGCGCGGTAGCCGCGACGACGATGGTCGAATGGCCGAGCGAGAAGAAGAAACCGGCGTACAGCGGCCGCTTGCCTTCCTGCATCAGCTTGCGGGTGACGTTGTCGATGGCGGCGATGTGGTCGGCGTCGACCGCGTGACGCAGCCCGAGCGAGTACGCCAGCAAGGACGTGCCGAGCAGCAGCGGATAGTGGCGGAACGCGATCAGCGCCCAGATCCAGGTGAGCAGATTGAAAGCGATCAACCCGGCGACGAGGCGGGCGGACCTGCGCGGCACGAGTGGCGAGGTTTGCAGCGTGCGGGACGCGGTGGGTTCGGTCATGGGCGCGGTCGAAGGATCAGGGGCCATGCTGGGCTTCAGGGAGGGCGACGAAGGGCCACGAGCGGCGTCAAGGATACCGTGCCGGATCGCCCGGCCAATAATGATGACGCCCCGAAGCTTATAGCGCCGCGTCAGGAAACCTTAGACGGAATGCTTGGTTTGAGCGCGCGGGACGCGCCGCTACGATGGCCCTTCGCTCAATCTGTCCCGCGTGAATGCCGCCATGCCCCGCTATCTCGACGACGTCCAGCGCATCGAACTGCAAGCCCGCCGCGCAAGCTGGCGCTGGCGCAGCGAATGGCCGACGTGGGCGGTGATCGTCGCGGTGTACGCCGGCTGGTTTGGGGTCGCGCTGAACGCGCGTGCGCTCGGACTCGGGCCCGCGCTCGGACTGCTTGCGCTGCTGTCGTGCTGGTACATGTCGCTGCAGCATGAACTCATGCACGGGCATCCGACACGCTGGCCGCGCGTCAACATGCTCTTCGGGCTGGCCCCGCTCGCGGTGTGGTTTCCGTATGCGGTGTATCGCGACTCGCATCTGCGCCATCACGACGACGATCATCTGACCGAACCCGGCCTCGATCCGGAAAGCTATTACGTGACGGCGGAGCAATGGGCCGGCGCCGGGGCCATGCTGCGCGGTGCGCTCGCCGCGCGCAATACCTTCGCCGGACGGCTGCTGCTCGGCCCCTGGTTCTCGATTGCGGCCAGCTTGCGCGAGGCGTTCCGCGCCGTGGTCGAGCGGCGTTGGGAGATCGTCGCGAGCTGGGTGTTTCATTCTGCTGCGCTGGCGGCGCTCGCCTGGTGGCTCGATGTTCGCTGCGGCATTCCGTGGCGCGCCTTTGTCTTTGGGATCGGCTATGCGTCGCTTGCGCTGGCCTCGGTACGATCGTTCCAGGAGCATCGCGCGTCGGCGCAGGTTCGCGAGCGCACGGTGATCAACGAAGCCGCCTGGCCGTGGCGCCTGCTTTTTCTCAACAATAACTTTCATGCTGTCCATCACGATCTGCCGGGCGCGCCGTGGTTCGCGCTGGGCGAGATCTACGCGCGCCGCCGCAACGCCTATCGCGCCCGCAATGGCGGTTTCGTCGTGCGCGGTTATGGCGAATGGATGGCCCGTCACGCTTTCGCTCCGGCCGAGGATGCGGTGCATCCGGATGCCGCGTCGCTGCGGCCGGACGCTTCTGCCGGCGGACTCGCGACGTCCCGGCGCGGTCTCGCGGGCTGACCCGCGCCGCTGTACCATGCGGCAACGCCGACTTTTCCGATTTCCCCGATGCGCTGGATCGCCGCCCTGCCGATGTACAACGTCAGCTCCGCACTCACGGCGGACTGGCGTGAACTGCTGCATCACGTCCGCGCGAATCTCGCGGACTGGCTGGAGGTGCGCGGCGATACGCTCGATATCGTCGATGCCGGCGCCGATCTGACCGCCTTCTGGCTCCGCGACGACCTGCTGTTGTCGCAGACCTGCGGCTATCCGCTCGTGCATGCGCTGGCCTCGCGTGTGCAATTGCTCGGCGCACCATCGTTCGACCTTCCCGGCTGCAGCGACGGCCGCTATCACAGCGTCCTGGTGGCGGGTGCGCATGTCGGCGCGGATTCGCTCGAGGCGTGCCGTGGACTGCGCGCCGCCAGCAACGCCGCCGATTCCAACAGCGGCATGAACCTGCTGCGACACGCCTTCGCACCGCTGGCGCGGGACGGGCGCTTTTTCTCGTCGGTGCTGTGGACCGGCGCGCACCTCGCGTCGCTGCGCGCGCTGGCGATCGAGCGCCGTGCCGATGTTGCGGCGATCGACTGCGTGACCTTTGCGTTCGCGCAGGCGCATGCGCCGGAGTTGACCGACGGAGTGCGCGTGATCGGCACGACAGCGAACGCGGGCGCGCTGCCGTTCATCGCGTCGCAACGAGTGCCGGCGGATGCGCGGGAACGTGTCTTCCAGGCGCTCGCCGACGCCTCGCGTGCCGACCCGCCGCTGTCCCGGCGGCTTCGGCTCAACGGCGTCGTCCGGCGCACGCTCGCCGACTACGAATCGATCCTCGACTACGAACGCGACGCGATGGCGCGCGGGTATCCGCAACTTGGCTGAGGGGTTTTGCGGCTGAGTGGCTGAGTGGCTGAGTGGCTGAGTGGCTGAGTGGCTATGTGGCTATGTGGCTATGTGGCTGATTGGCTGACCGGCTATGCGGCTATGTGGCTATGCGGCTATATGGCTATTTGACTGATTGACTGATTGGCTGATTGGCTGATTGGCTGATTGGCTGACCGGCTGACCGGCCGAGCGGCTGACCGGCCGACCGGCCGAGCGGCCGAGCAGCACACCGTGACGGACCGTCCCGGCAAGGTTCGCGGAGTTTCGGCACAATCGAGTCTTTCAGCGCCTGGCGCGCAACAGCGCGGCGGAATGTGCCGAAGCGCTCCGCGAAGCCGCGCCCGCGCCGCCACGCTTACGGAATGTCGCAATGATCCCCTTTTCGCTACTCGATCTTTCCCCCGTCCCGCAAGGCTCGACGCCCGCCGACGCGTTCGCCCATTCACTCGATCTCGCGCAGCACGCCGAGCGCCTGGGTTACGTGCGCTACTGGCTCGCGGAACACCACAACATGTCCGGCATTGCGAGCGCGGCGACCGCCGTCGTGATTGGCCATATCGCCGCCGGCACGAAGACGATCCGGGTCGGCTCCGGCGGCATCATGCTGCCGAATCATGCGCCGCTCGTGATCGCCGAGCAGTTCGGCACGCTCGCCTCGCTGTTTCCGGGGCGCATCGACCTGGGACTCGGCCGTGCACCCGGCACCGACCAGACGACCGCGCGGGCGCTGCGCCGCGATCTGATCGGCAGTGCGGAGTCGTTTCCGGACGACGTCGTCGAGTTGCAGCGCTATTTCGCCGATCCCGTCGAAGGCCAGCGAGTGCGCGCCGTGCCCGGCGCCGGCCTGCATGTGCCGATCTGGCTGCTCGGTTCCTCGCTGTTCTCCGCGCAACTGGCGGCGGCGCTCGGGCTGCCGTTCGCGTTCGCGTCGCATTTCGCGCCGGATTACCTGCTGACCGCGCTGGAGGTGTATCGCACGCAGTTCCGCCCGTCGGCGACCCTGAAGAAGCCGCACGCAATGGTCGGCGTGAACGTCTTCGCCGCCGATACCGCCGAGGAAGCGCGTTTCCTCTTCACGTCGCTGGAGCAGCAGTTCATCAACCTGCGCCGCGGCACGCCCGGCCAGTTGCCGCCGCCCGTCGACGCGGTGGCCTGGAGCGATGCTGAACGCGCGGGCGTCGAGCGTTCGCTCGCGTGCTCGGTGGTCGGCAGCCCGGCCGATGTCGAGGCGGGACTGCGCTCGGTGATCGAACAGACCCAGGCCGATGAACTGATCGTGACAGCGCAGATTTTCGATCACGCGAAGCGCCTGCGCTCGTTCGAAATCACTGCCCAGGCGCGCGACGCGATCGGCCAGACGGCCTGAAACGGGTGCGCGGCGGGTTGTCATCGATTGTTGCGGGCTGGACGCCGCTGCTTTTGACAGGCAATAATGAGGAACCGGACGGCGGCGAGCACCTCGGCGCCCTCCGCGTCCGCTTCAACTGCCCGGCCTGACCCGCTTCGCGCGCCCGCAACGATGCGCGCGGGGTTGGAGCGCGGCGCAACAACAATGACGCAGCAAGATGGGAGGAAAAATGTCGATGCCGAGAAGCGCCGTCACGGGCGCCATCACGCTCATGACGGAATATGACGACGCCGGCGGGCAGGAAGTCCGTTCGCTGCGACTCGAACCGGCGGCGGACGGCAAGGCGGTACTATTGATCGAAATCGACGAGCGCAAACCCGGCATTCATCGCGAAGTGCGTTATGAGATAACGCCGGCGGAATTGATTGCCGCCATACGGGCTCATGGTGCGGAATTACCGGGAGAACAACACAATCGTTAAAAGCGATTTAACACTGGCGATTGACAGCATACAATACACACACGCGGGGTAATCGGCCGTCATGCGGCGCTGGCTACGATGACCTTGCTTCTGGCGGATCGTGGCTCCTCAACGTGCAACGTGGCGTACCGTGCGCATCGAGGCGCGCGTCCGTCATTGTGCCGCCCGGATGGATGAATGTTCGCATTCGGGGCAAATGCCGGCAATAATGGCAAGGTGCCCGGGCGCATTAATTGATATTGCGGTAAATACACTAATTGACGCGAGGCACGCACTGCGCCACGCTTCAAGAACACTTCCAATCAAGTCATCGAGCCGCCTGCCGGTCCGCGCGGGATATCGGTTCGTCTTCTGATAATCAAAAAGCTGAATCAGGAAAGCCGTGGACGAAAGAAAGCGAGACAGCATCATTGCGTATTTGCGCAGCCGAATGGTCGAGTTCGGCATTTCGGAAGGAGCGTTGGCCGACTCATTGGCCGAAGTGCCTGCGGAGAATCCGCCGCCCTCCTTCACCAAGACCAACGGGACTCATGGCGCACCCAAGGCGAAGCGGCCCATGCCGCAGTTGCCGTCCATGCCGCATGCGGCGAGCAGTGCCATGCCTATCTTCCGCAATGCCTCCGGCGACACGTGGGACGGCTTGGGCGACATGCCCGAGTGGCTCAAGCGCGCGGTTCATGCGGGACAGGACATCGAGTTCTATCGCGTTTGAGGCGGTTTTTGGTGGGAACGCCAGGTTGGCGTCTGTGTGTGCATTGCCTTCCGCCGGTTTCTGCCGCGTGACCCTGTGTGCATGAGCGCCTGTGTGCCTGCCTTGTGCGGCCGTCATAGGAAATCCATCGGGAATAATCAAGTCGAAAAATTTTCGGCGATGCTTGTCCATCGTCGCTGAAAACGTTTATTGGTACATCTCGGAAAGGCGGCGCACGACAGCCGTAAACCGATTTCATATCGCCCGATCCCGTCCTGCCGTCGTTACTCAACGAGCCTCACTCGACAAGGGGGCACACGTGAACGCATATGAACACCGCAAGGTCGCTTGCGGTGCGATGGGCATTGCCTGTCGCCTGGCGGCCTTCAGTCTGGCAGCGCTCCGATTGGCTCATGCAAGCCGAGCCTGATCGAACGACACGCCATGCTTCCCCGCCCCGATCCCGATACCCTGCCCAGCGTCGCACGACGCATGGAAGCGGGGCGGATGTTGATGGGAGGGGCGTCGGTGGAAACCGTCGCGGATGCGTTGCATCTGTCGGTCCAGACGGTGCGGCGCTACAAGGCGCTTGTTGAAGAAGGCGGTCTCGATGCGCTCGGGAAAATGGCCGTGGGCGGGCGGGCGTCGGTGCTGGATCGCGCGGCGCTCGAGTGGATCGCTGAGGCGTTGCAGGGATCGGCGCGCATGCACGGTTTCGAGAGCGACGCGTGGACCAATGCGAGGTTGCGTGAGCTGATCGAGCGGCGCTACGGGGTGCGTTATTCACGCGTGTATGTGTGGCAGATTGCGACTAATTTGGGGTTGGGGCATTTGTTGTCGAAGTCGCGACGGTGAGAGGCGTTGGGCGGGTCGTCATTGTGGGGATTGTCCTTGATACTCGAGCACGCCGACTGCCGAGGTGACGCGGGGGTGTCAGTATTTCCGTGTTCGAGGCAGATTGAGTAATTACACGGAAGGTCGAACGAATCGATCTGCATAAAGGATAGCGAATTGGTTCATGGC
>NZ_JARUXV010000004.1:338674-465226 GCF_031450975.1 Caballeronia sp. LZ065 | reverse complement strand
ATCGTCGGCAGATCCGCCGGCTGCGTTTTCGGTTTGCGAGGCATAAATTCTCCTTGTGAGCATGTTATGCCTCAAACACGAAATTGCTGACAGGCCCGGTGACGCCTATGCCGTCAATCAAGCCTTCGCTCACGCCCTTTATCAGGATGATTGCCCTGGCTGCGTTCATCGACAAGCTCGGGAACACTGGGTTGGTGAATGAAGCGAGCATGAGCGCTTGGGGTACGCCTACGTGCAGGATTGTGTAGCTCTCGGCGATCAGTACTCCCCCACCGAAATCCTGAACGAAAGCACCGCCGGTGAAGTCGTCCAGCTTGAGTTCCCTACCGTGGAAGTTCTGATTCATGTAGACCACACCATCGGACCCGAAGTCTGTGGTGGAAGCGTTGCCAGAGAGTTCGTGCCCCTTCGGCAAAGGAGTGCCGGGCAACTGAACGCTTCGGCAGTCGATAGCTTTTCAGTCCCATGCCGAAAGCGGAATATGCAAAGAGTCTGGAACCGCAGCCATTCGGCCCGTCCATGACAACCATGCCGCGTGGCATAGAGAACGGGCTGAGGCCGAGGCCGAGGCCGGCGCTCGCATTGGTATTGAAGTTCCAATCACTTTTTCGGTAGCTCATTATCGTTCGAACCAAAGAAGACCAGTTTTCCGCGTAATCCGGCGATGACAATGCCGAGATCTACAAGAACCGGCATGAAGCCAAACAGATTGAATGTCTGATTCACCTTTGGCCCTGTTCGCGGTGCGCTTCGGATATAGCGAACTTCAAGCCGATCCCCGACTTCAACTGGATACGTGCTACTCCCTGGGAACGAAATGCGTTCACCGCTGCTGGTCGTTAATGCCACCTCTGGGTGATAGGCGCCATGATTGAGTCGGGTGACGTCACCGACCGCGACCGTGGTTCGAAGATAGAACTCAACATCGAGCTGCAAAAATGGCCACGAACTTGCCAGGACACATAGTCCGATGAACACGGACACCCACTCGACTCGTTTGAGATCAGGTTTCACGGTTCTCGCTCAGATCGAATGCAGCAACGATGGCGCCTCCATTGCCGCCCGTCGGCTTTTGCAGCATGTACTCCTGCTTTACTTTCGAAAACGAGAGCTTCACGGTTTCGATATAGGCGCCACTCGCGCCAACAGGATTGCCCCCTGTGATGCGGACATCCACCAATGTGAACTCCTGAAAGTCGAGAGGTACACCGCTCGGCTTGCGCATCGTGAGCATGGCTTTCGGTATCGGCGCACCGTTCAATGCGTTACGCATGAGATTTGGGCTGGCGCAATCAATATGGTGCACGATCTCCATATCCTGCACGGTCGCCTTGCCCATGCCGTTGCCTACGCTCGAGAGGTTATGTGAATCAGAGCAAATGCGCCATGTCCAGCTCATCACTTCGATCTCGTTGACATGACCGTGCTCTTGCGATTCTCCGCGAATGCTGTCTATTTTCAGGAAGATGTCTGCCATAGTTGATTCTTCTCGGGCCGTGATCGGATAGGCCACGCCATGGGTTCAGGTATGGAATTCAACGATTACCCTGCAGCGCAGCGACGGCGCATCGGGTCCTTGAGATGCAAACTCATCCGCAGGTATCACGACGCGATTCAGCTTTACCCAAGTGCCATGCAGATCGAATGAGTAAAATCCGAATTAACGATCGAATTGTCGGGTCGTAGGCCACAAGTAACCCGCCGCTGCCTTCAATAGAGTTCGCAGCGCCTGCCGTACCCGCCATGATTGAGCTTGACCACTACGCCTGACGTCACTGTGGAGTGCAGGAAAAAGCGAAAGTTCGATAAGCTGAACTGTCCGAATGAGAGGAGGATCGTCACGGCGATTCCTATCGTCAGTCAGTCAATATGCTTGACTTCAAGCCTTATGGTTCACTTATGTCGCTGTTTGGCATGGCACCTATTCAAGGCCCCAAAGCGCATGGAAAAATCACCTCACCGCTCAAGCGTGAAATCAAATCCGATCGAACAAAATGCGAAATATCTGAATCATGCTTCATCGACTATGAACCGAACGGCGGCAGAACGGGGATGCGTTCCGACATCCGCGCATTAACCCAATAGCCTCCGCCTCAAAGCCGACACAAAAAAACGGGACGCCCGCAAGCGTCCCGTCATCTCTCAGGTCCAACACACGCTTCGCCCTACGCCTTCAAAAATTAAAGTTATCGATATTCGCCGCATCAAACGTCGTAGGTGGTCCGAGAATCACTTCCCCGCTCTTCCCCACTGTCCGCTTACCCAACTTCCCAGCTTCAAACGAATCCCCTTCCTTGCCGGTAATCGTCCCTGACGCCAGATTCGCCGCCGCGAACGCCGCGAGATAACCGAGTTGACCCGGATCCCACAACTGAAACGCCTTCACGGTCCCGTTCTTCACGAACGCGCGCATCTGATTCGGCGTGCCGAGTCCGGTCACGACCACCTTGCCCTTGGCCGGCGAACTCGAGATATAGCGTGCCGCAGCCGCAATCCCCACCGACGTCGGCGCCACAATGCCCTTCAGATTCGGATAAGCCTGCAACAAACCCTGCGTCTCGACGAAGGATTTCTGATCGTCGTCATTGCCATAGGCAATCTTCACGAGCTTCATCTTCGCGTACTCGGGTTTCTTCAACTCCTCCTGCATCCACTTGATCCACGTATTCTGATTCGTGGCATTAGGCGTCGCCGACAAAATCGCGAACTCGCCCTCGCCGCCAATCAACTTGGACAGCAACTGAATCTGCCCGCGCCCGATCGCCTCCGAATCGGCCTGATTGACGAAGATCTGCCGTCCATCCGGCGCGGTATCCGAGTCGAAGGTGACAACCTTGATCCCCTGCGACATCGCTTTCTTCAAATACGGCACGACTGCATTCGCATCGTTGGCGGCGATGACGATCGCGTTCTGCCGCTGCGTGATCAGCGTGTTGATGTAACTCACCTGCGACGACGCCCCCGCATCCGACGGCCCCACGACTTTGCCATCGCCCTTCATTTCCTTGATGGCCGCCATGCCGCCGTCATCGGCGATGACTTCGTACGGATTGTTGATCTGCTTCGGCAGGAAGGCGATCTTCAGGCCGCTCTTGACCTCGGCGGCGGCGGCCGTCAGCGCGACGGTCACCGCAAGAACCGCCGCCAGCACGGCCGGGCCGCGCGGGAAACGAATAAGCTTCTTCATGTCGTAAAGTCTCCTGTCATTGCGCGCGGACAGCGATAAAGCGAATCCTTGCGCTGGTTATCGACGAGCACCGCCAGTCATTCAGTCACGCCCCGGATCATCAGGCGTTTCTCGCGCACGGCCCGCCAGCGCGCCACGAGATTCGGAATCAGCACCGACGAAAGCAGCAACGCCCCCGTCACGATGGTCAGCGTCTCGCTCGACACATCCGCGAGCGTCAGCGCATTGCGCAGCACGCCGATGATCACGAGCGACAGCAACACGCCCACCATCGAGCCGCGTCCGCCGAAAATGCTCACGCCGCCGAACAGCACCGCCGCGATCACCGAGAGCTCGAAGCCTTCGCCGTTGTCGCCGCGTGCGCTCGTAAAGCGCAGCGTATAGACGATGCCCGCGAGCGCCGCCATCGCCCCCGACATCATGAAAAGCCTGAGCTTGGTCTTCGCGACATCGATGCCCGAGAACTGCGCGGCCGTGGGATTCGCGCCGATCGCGAACAGGCTGCGGCCGAACGGCGTCGCCTGCAACAGCACGGTGAAGATCACCGCGCCCGCGATCACGAGAATGAACGGCATCGGCAGGAACGTATCGCCCAGCGTATTGATGCCGAACGCCGTGTACGCCGCCGGAAAATCCGCGATCGCCTGGTCGCCGAGCAGCACGTACGCCAGGCCGCGAAACAGCGCGAGCGTGCCGATCGTCACCGCCAGCGAAGGCAGGTTGAAGCGCACGATCACCAGACCGTTCAAGAGCCCCGCCAGCGTGCCGAACAGCAGCACGAGCACGATGACCAGCGGCATCGGCAGGCCCATGTGCCAGAGCACGCCCATCAGCGCGCTCGATGCGCCAAGCACCGACGCCACCGAAAGATCGATCTCCGCCGCGACGATGATGAGCGTCATCGGCAGCGCGATCAGTGCGATCTCGGTGAAGTCGGCGAGCATGTTCGACACATTGGCCGCCGACAAGAACAGCGGCGACAGCACGCGCCCCGCCGCCAGCGACACCACCAGCACGATGGCGAGCATCGCTTCCCATTGCAGGTGACGGCGGCGACTCGTCGAGAGTGCGGAATCCGGTTTAGCCATGATCGCGTTTCCTCATCATGCGGCGCGCCACCGAGCGCGCGAGCAAGGTATCGAGCGCGATCGCCGCGACGATCAGCGCACCCTGGATGGCCTGCTGCCAGAACGGCGACACGCGCAGCACCACCAGCGCGATGTTGATGACGCCGAGCACCAGCGCGCCGAGCGTCGCGCCCGCGATGGTGCCGACGCCGCCCGTGATCGCCACGCTGCCCACCACCGCCGCGGCCACCACCTGAAGCTCGATGCCCTTCGCGGTGCTGGCATCGACGGTGCCGAAGCGCGCGAGCCACAGCACGCCGGCCAGGCCGGCTATCGCGCCGGACAACAGGAAACCGATCATCACGCGCCGGTCCACGCGAATGCCGGCAAGCCGCGCCGCCTCGGGATTCGAGCCGATCGCGTAGTGCTCGCGCCCGCCGCGATACTGCTTCAGATACACCGACAACGCGATCAGCACCACGAGCGCAATCAGCACGAGGTTCGGCACGCCGAGCAGCGAGCCGGTGGCGATCGCCGCGAACGCATCCGGCAAACTCGTTGCATTGATCTGGCCGCCGTGGACCCATGCGTAATCGGCGCCGCGCACGATGTAGAGCGTCGAGAGCGTCGCGACCAGCGAAGGCACGCGGCCAAAGGTAACGAGCACACCGTTCACCCCGCCGATCACGCCGCCAATGCCGATACCCGCAAGCAGCGCAACGATCACCGGCACATGCGGGAACATGACGAACAGGCTGCCGACCGCATACGCGCTCACGCCGACAATCGACGCCACCGAGAGATCGATATGCCGCATCAGCATGACGATCGTCATGCCCGCCGTCAGCAGGCCGATGATCGCGACATTGAGCAGCACGTCGCGCAGGTTCTGCAGGTTCAGGAAGTCGGGCTTGGCTGCCGCCGTCGCGCCGATCAGCACCAGCAGCACGATAAAGAGCGTCAGTTCGCGGCTTTTCGCGATGGAAACCGCGATACTGTCGCGCTTGGTTTCGGCGGGCGGCATCGCGGGCAGCGTCGGAGAATGTCGGGTCATCATGCGGCGCGCCCCAGATTCTGCGGCGACGCGCCGAGTGCGGCACTCATCACCCGTTCTTCGTTGGCATCCGCACGGGCGATGTCCGCGCTGATGCGCCCTTCGTGCATCACGAGCACGCGGTCCGCCATGCCGAGCACTTCCGGCAGTTCGCTCGAAATCATCAGCACGGCCATACCCTCCTTCACCAGTTCCGCCAGCGTGCGGTACACCTCGGCCTTCGCGCCGACATCAATGCCGCGCGTCGGTTCATCGATGATCAGCACCTTCGGATCCGTGGCCAGCCATTTGCCAAGCACGACCTTCTGCTGATTGCCGCCCGACAGCGTGCCGACGGGCGCATCGAGATCGCTTGCCTTCAAGCGCAGACGCTTGCCCCAGTCGGCCGCCAGCGACGACTCGCTGCGCGCCGTAATGAGCCCATGCCGCATCAGGCGTCCGAGCACCGTCAGCGATGCATTGCGCGCAATGCTCAGTTCCAGCGCGAGCCCCTGGGCGCGACGGTCTTCCGGCACCAGCGCGAGACCTGCGCGCACGGCGGCGGCCGGCTTCCCAAGCGCGAGCTTCTTGCCGGCGATCTTCACTTCACCGCCGTCCACCGGATCGACGCCGAAGATCGCCCGCGCCACTTCGCTGCGCCCCGCGCCGACCAAGCCCGCCAGCGCGACGATCTCGCCCGCGCGCACATCGAAGGAAATGTTCCGGAACACGCCCTGCCGCGTGAGATTGCGCACCGAGAGGCGCACGTCGCCGGGCGTGACATCGGCTTTCGGATAGAAAGTGTCGAGGTCGCGGCCCACCATCCAGCTGACAATCGCGTCGATGTTCATGTCCGGCGTGAGCGCGTCGCAGACCTTCATGCCGTCGCGCATGATCGTCAGGCGCTGCGTCAACGCGAACACTTCGTCCAGTCGATGCGTGATGAATAGAATGGCCACATCGCGCTCGCGCAGCGCACGGACGATCGCAAACAGCCGCTCCACTTCCGGCAGCGAGAGCGCGGCGGTCGGCTCGTCCATGATGAGTACGTTCGCATCCAGCGAGAGCGCCTTGGCAATCTCCACCACCTGCTGATCCGCAATCGACAGTCCGCGCACCAGCCGCTGCGCCCGCAGACTCACCCCGAGCGACGCAAGCAGCGCATCCACTTCGCGATGCATCTCGTCGTAGCGGATACGGCCCAAGCGGTCGCGCGGCTGCCGGCCCATGTAGATGTTCTCCGCGATCGACAGATCGGCGAAGAGCGTCGGCTCCTGATAGATCACCGCGATACCGGCATCGCGCGCCTCGGCCGGATTGGCGAAGCGGCGCGCGACGCCTTCGATGCGCAATTCGCCCCCATCGGGCTGATAGACGCCTGCGAGCAGCTTGACGAGCGTCGACTTGCCCGCGCCGTTCTCGCCGAGCAGCGCATGCACTTCGCCGGGAAAGAGTTGCAGGCTGCCGTCGCCGAGCGCGCGCACGCGGCCGAACGACTTGCTTGCGTGCAGGAGTTCGAGACGGGGTGTCATGGTCATGGCGATGCCCTCTCTAGATCCGGTAGATGCGCTCGGCGTTGCGCACGAACAGCGCGTCCTTCTCGCTGTCGCTGGCATCGCCGACGATCCGCGCATACGCGTTCCACAAGCCCGTGTACGTGCCGAACAACCGGTCCACCGGAAAGTTCGACGCGAACATCGCGCGCTCGCAGCCGAACGTGTCGATGCATTCGTGCACGTAGGGCCGCAGGCTTTCGATGGTCCAGTCGTGATCGAACATCGCGAAGCCGCTCAGCTTGACCGCGACGTTCGGACACGCGGCCAGCAGGCGCATGCCGTCGCGCCATTCGCGATAGCCGCGCGTCGCGTTCCGGTCGACGAACATGCCCGCGTGATTGACGATGAACTGCGTGTCGGCGTGCTCGCGCGCCAGTTGCGCCGCTTCCGCCATCTGCGACGGATACAGTTGCAGGTCGAACGACATGCCGTAGCGTCGCAGCAAGCCAAAGTGCTCGCGCCATTGCGGCTCACGCATGTAATGGCGGCTGACATAGTCATACAGCCGGTCGTCATGCACGTTGAGAATCTGGCGAATGCCGCGCGTGTTGGCAAACGCGGCATGGGCTTCGAGCACGGCCGGTGCATCGTCCGCCGAAAGATCCGCGCCCGCCACGATGCCGTTCGGCATGCCGCGCCCTGCGCCATCCGCGATGCCCTGAAGCCAGCGCGTTTCCTCCACCGGATCGGCGGGATCGTGATTGGCGTCCACGTGCACGATCTTCAGCACCTCGATGTCCTCGGCATCGCGCAGCAGATCGCCGAGCAGATAGTCGTGCTTCAGCTTGCGCGCGTCGCCGACGAAGGACGTCTGCGGATTCGCGAGCCAGGGATAGTGATGCGTGGACAGATCCCACAGATGGATATGCGGATCGACGACCTGCATGGTTGCGCTCCTCGCGAAAGCGGCCAGGGTTTCAGGGTAGATGGAAGACCGGCGTCAGCGGCACGCTCACAGGCGCGTTGTCGGCGTGCGTCTCCATCAGTTCGGCCATGCTGTCCCACCACGTGCGCATGATGGGCAGCATCGGCAGCGCATCGACGGTATGGTCCGCCATGCGCGCGTAGAGGGCGAAGAGATGTCCGGTCGATTCGTCGAGAAAGATGCGGTAATCGCGGATGCCCGCGGCATGCAGTGCATCGGCCAGTTCCGGCCAGATCTCGCGATGCCGCCTTGCGTATTCGTCGCGCATGCCTGGTTTCAGGGTCATGCGAAATGCCACTGTCTCCATGGCGGACCGCCTTGTTCTGATTGGGTGTTTCCCTGTGTCCGGGACTCGTTGTGCTGCGACTATAATTCGCCGACCGATAACACGACAATCCGAATGCAGGATTGGCCGATCGCAAAACCGTATCGCTGCGCCGTATCATCGCGCGCTTTCACGCGGACTGTCGAATGAACGAGATTGCGTCCCACACTGTGTCGCCAGGCACATCGCCGAGCATTTCCCCAAGCGCCCTGGTCAATCGCCTGAAGTTCAAGCATCTCGCGCTGCTGGTCGCCCTCGACGATGCCCGCAACCTGCATCAGGCCGCCGAAACCATCAACGTGGCGCAGCCGAGCGCAAGCCGCATGCTGGGCGACATCGAAGAAGCGTTCGGCTTCCTGCTGTTCGAGCGCAATGCGCGCGGCATGCAGCCGACGCCGCTGGGCATGGCGGCGCTGGCTTACGCGCGCCGCTCGCTTGCGGATCTCACGCGCTTTGCCGAAGACCTCGACGCCAAGCGCCGCGGCGGTCATGGCCAGTTGACAGTAGGCGCGATCATGGGCGCTGCGCCCGATGTACTGGCCATGGCCGTCACCGAACTGAAAGTCGAACGGCCCTTGCTGAACGTGCGCATCCTTGGCGAAACCAGCGATCAGGTCGTGCAGTTGCTGCATCGCCGCGAAGTGGACCTGGCGCTCGGACGGCTGACCACGCCGCTGCAACACAACGACTTCGACTTCGAACCGCTTGCCCGCGAGGCCATGCGGCTCGTGGTGCGCGCGAGCCATCCGCTGGCCGGAAAGAGCGCACTCACGCTCGAACAACTGGTGAGCTGGCCGTGGATCCTGCAACCGATCACGAGCCCCGCGCGCGCACTCTTCGAAGACGAACTCGCCCGTGCGCGACTCAGCTCGCCGGCGGACATCGTCGAATGTGCGTCGATCTTCGCGACCCTTCAGCTGCTGCAAAACGGCGAGGCGGTCGCGATGCTGCCCGAGTCCGTCGTGCGCGACTATCTGCGCGCGCAGTTGCTGGTGGAACTGCCGATCGAGGTCGGCAAGAGCCTGTCGGGCTTCGGGCTGCTGCGCCGCCGCTTCGAAACCTTGAGCGAACCCGCCGAGTATTTCATCGCGCTGCTGCGCAAGTACTCGGCGTCGACACCGCACTGAAGCGCCTTATTGCACCTCATTGCAGGTTCACGAACAGCCCGCCATCGACCAGCAAGGACGCGCCCGTCACATAGCGCGCGCGATCTGAGCCCAGGAACACCACGCATTGCGCGACGTCGTCGGGCTCGCCCAGGCGGCCGAGCGGAATGCGCTTCTCCATGTAGGCGCGCTTGTCGGGATCGGCGAGATCTTCGGCGTTGAGATCCGTCGCGATGGTGCCCGGCATCACCGAATTGCAGCGGATGCCATAAGCCCCCAGCGCGATCGCGCACGACTGCATCAGCGAATGCACGCCCGCCTTGGTCGGCGTGTAATGCGTCTGCATGCCGCCGCCGACGAGCGCGCTGATCGAACTCGTCGCGACAATGGCGCCGCCCGTGCCCTGCGTCTTCATCTGGTTCGCCACCGCCTGCGTTACATAGAACGCGCCGTTCAGATTCACGGCGACCGTGGTTTCATACACGGCGGGCGGCATGTCGAGGAACGCATGAAACGGGCAGATGCCGGCGTTGCTGGACAACACGTCGATACGCCCGAACGCCTCCACCGTGCGCCGGACCAATTCAGTGCCCGTGTCGCGCTCGGCGACATTGCCTTCCACGGCAATCGCACGTCGTCCCAGCGCCTCGATCTCGCTGACGATCGATTCCACCGCCGACCCGCGGCCATAGGAACGATCGTTGTCGCCCCAGTAGTTGATGGCGACGTCCGCGCCTTCGCGGGCGCTGGCCAGCGCAATCGCCCGGCCGATGCCACGCGATCCGCCCGTCACCACGACGACCTTGTTCTCAAGCAGCATGACGTCCTCGTCCTCTTCAGTGGGTATAAGGCCGTTCGAGCTTGCACTCGGGATTGAGCCGCACGCCGAAGCCCGGCGTCTCGGGCACCTTCATGCGGCCGTTCACCGGCACGGGCTCGTCGAGCAGCAGTGGGTTGAACATCGGCACCACCTGATCGGCCTTGGGCGCCATCATCAGGAACTCGGCGAACGGCGAGTTGTGACGCGTGACGACGAAGTGATAGCTGTACACCGACGAACCATGCGGCACGACCAGCACGTTGTGCGCATCCGCGAGCGCCGAAATCTTGATGAGTTCCGTGATGCCGCCGCACCAGCCCACGTCCGGCTGCACGAGGTCCGCGCAGCCCATCTCGAACAACATGCGGAAGCCCCAGCGCGTCGCCTCGTGCTCGCCGGTCGACACCATCATGCCGGCGGGCACGCTGCGGCGCAGTTCGGCATAGCCCCAGTAGTCGTCCGGCGGCAGCGCTTCCTCGATCCACTTCAGGCCATATTCGCGCGCCGCGTGCGCCAGCCGTTTCGCGTAGTTCAGATCGAGGCTCATCCAGCAGTCGAACATCAGCCAGAAGTCGTCGCCCACTTTCGAGCGCATGTCCGCCAGCTTGGCGAGATTCTTCGCGAGCCCTTCCTCGCCTTCCGCCGGACCGTGCTGCAAGGGCATCTTGCCGCCGATGAAGCCCATCTGCTTCGCCAGATCGGGCCGCGCGCCGGTGGCGTAGAACTGGAGTTCGTCGCGCACCGGGCCGCCGAGCAGCTGGAACACCGGCTCCTTGCGCACCTTTGCAAGCAGGTCCCACAGCGCGAGATCGACGCCCGAGATCGCGTTCAGCACAATGCCCTTGCGTCCGTAATAGAGCGTCGCGTTGAACATCTGATCCCACATCTTCTCGATGTCGGTCACGCGCTGTCCTTCCAGAAAGCGCGCCAGATGCTTCTCGACGATGAACGCGCCGATCTCGCCGCCCGTCGTCACCGCGAAGCCGACCGTGCCGTCGCTCGCCTCGATCTCCACCACCAGCGAGCCGAGCACGTTCAATCCAAACGACTGGCGGCTCTTGCGGTATTCGGGATAGCGCGCCATCGGCGTGGCAATGTGGTCGTCGATCCAGTGATCGGCGCCCTGATCGTGATAGTCGGCGCCGCCGCCGCGAACCGTAAAGGCGCGCACCTGGCGAATCGTGGGCATGGACATGGTCTGCTCCGTGTTGGGCTGGGTGTTTCAGAAGGTTCAGGATGCGCGTGCGTCGCTGGCGCGCGCATCGGCAAGCGGGAGGTCGCGGTGCGGGCGCACCATCACGACGATGATCAGCGCCGCCAGCACGCTCGCGCCGCCGAGCACCGTGAGGCCGGCGCCGGTCGAATGCAGGGCGGCGTCGGCGGCGGTGCGGGCCATCGGCGCGAAGAAGCCGCCGAGTCCGCCGAGCGAGTTGATCAGCGCAATGCCGGCCGCGGCGGCCGCGCCGGTCAGGTAGCGCGTCGGAAACGTCCAGAACAGCGGCTGCGCGGCGATGAAGCCGCTCGCGGCGCAGCACAGCGCAATCAGCGAGATGGCCGGATGCCCCGCCAGCCCCGACACGGCAATCGCAACGCCCGACATCAGCAGCAATGCGACGGCGCACACACGATGCCGCCCGGTACGGTCGGCGTAGCGCGGCACGATCCACGTGACGATCACGGCAACCAGCCACGGCAGCGCCGTTACCAGTCCGACGCGCAATCCCACCTTCGTGCCGAGCAACGCCGCCACTTGCTGCGGCAGATAGAACACGACGCCGTACACGGCAGCCTGAATCAGGAAGTAGACGCAGCACAGCACCAGCACACGCGGATCGACGAGCGAAGCCAGCACGCTGCGCGGGCCGTGCGAGGACGCGAAGCGGGCGTCGTCGGCGAGTCGCGCGACGAGCGTGGCGCGTTGCTCCGGCGTGAGCCAGCGGGCGCGGGCGGGATCGTCGTCGAGATACCAGAAAGCCCAGACGCCGACGATCGACGCGAGCAGACCTTCGACCAGAAACAGCCATTGCCAGCCGTTCAGGCCAGCCGCGCCGTGCAGGTCGAGCAACAGGCCCGACAACGGCGCGCCGAAGATGAACGCGAGCGGCGCGCCGAAGTAGAACACGCCGAGCGCGCGCGCCCGCGCCGACTGCGGAAACCAGCGCGTCAGGTAATAGACGATGCCCGGAAAGAAGCCCGCTTCCGCCACGCCGAGCAGAAAGCGCAAGGTATAAAAGCTGGTGGCATTGTGGACGAAGGCCATCGACGCCGAGACGAGCCCCCACGTGACCATGATGCGGCACATCCACAGCTTCGCGCCGACGCGATGCAGCAGCAGGTTGCTCGGCACCTCGAAGATTGCATAGCCGATGAAAAACACGCCGGCGCCGAAGGCAAACGCGGCATTCGACAGCCCGGTGTCCTGCTGCAACGCCTTCTGCGCGAAGCCGATGTTGGCGCGGTCCAGAAACGCCAGCACGTACATCAGCAACAGGAACGGCAGCAGCCGGCGCATCACGCGCGACGTGACGGCGCCTTCCGCGCGTGCGGAGTCATCCATGTCTCTCTCCAGAAGCGCCGCGCGGGGACGCGCGGCGGCCGTCCGCTTCAGTAGGTGGCGCGTCCGCCCGACAGGTCGAACACTGCGCCCGTGCTGAAAGCGCAGTCTTCGGAGGCGAGCCACAGGATCAGCGAGGCGGCCTCGTGCGGCAACAGGAAGCGGTTCATCGGGATCTTGGAAAGCATGTAGTCGATGTGCTGCTGCGACATCGAATCGAAGATTTCGGTCTTGGCGGCGGCAGGCGTGACCGCGTTGACGAGAATGTTCTTGCCAGCGAGTTCCTTGCCG
Source organism: Caballeronia sp. LZ065 (assembly GCF_031450975.1). Classification (NCBI taxonomy): domain Bacteria; kingdom Pseudomonadati; phylum Pseudomonadota; class Betaproteobacteria; order Burkholderiales; family Burkholderiaceae; genus Caballeronia; species Caballeronia sp. LZ065. The sequence continues at coordinate 452,362 of NZ_JARUXV010000004.1, read as the reverse complement.
AGCGACTTGGTCAGCCCGATCAGCCCCGCCTTCGACGCGCTGTAGTGCGACGCGTTCGGATTGCCTTCCTTGCCGGCGATCGACGCGATGTTGACGATGCGTCCATAGCCGCCCTTCAGCATGTGCGGCACGACCGCGCGACAGGTCAGATACGGGCCGATCAGATTGACATCGATCACGCGGCGCCATACATCGGGCGCGAGCTCCCAGGTGCTGCCGTTGCCGCCGGTGATGCCCGCATTGTTGACCAGCACGTCGATCCGGCCGTGCGCGGCGAGGGTTTTCTGGACGGCGGCATCGACGGAGGCTTCGTCGGTGAGTTCGACAACTGCGTCGCTGACGCGGCGTCCGGGGTGTTGCGCCGAGAGTTCGGCGCTGGTGCGTTGCAGGCGTTCGGCGTCCGCATCCCACAGGGCGACATCCGCGCCCGAGTCCAGCGCCCGTTCCGCGACGGCGAGCCCAATGCCCCGCGCGCCGCCCGTGATGATGACCGTGCGTTCAGCCAGATCGATACGGTTCATGCGTTGTCTCCTTCGTTGTCTCGTTGGTCTTATGGCCGGTTCATGCCGTGGGAAGCACTATAGTCCGGCGCCAATAGCGGAACAATTCGAAAGGGCGATCGTTCGATAGCAAAAGTGGATCGAACGGTGTGCAGCATTGAATTTCGTGGGGCGATCAGCCTGCGTGCTGCGGCCTGTCGCGCGGCCGGGATCGCTTGACGACATCCATGAAGCGCTTCTGCGCGGGCAACGCGCCATCCCTGAAATTTCTGTCCGCAAAGCGTGCGAATGCAAAAAGCGCGGCGACGCCCACGGGGCTGATCAACATGACGGCAAGCAACACGATTTCGACTCCAGTCTGACCTGAATGAAGTTTAAATTGTCGTGTGACGTCAATTGTCGTGAAATTGGACAATACTCCGTTCAACCTGCGCGAATACTGCGGCTAGTCGGCCTCGGCGGTCCGCTTCCGAATCGCCCTGCCAGCACCCCAGGCACGCGCGTTGCTCAAGCCAGCGGCCGTCGAATGAATCGCGCACGCCGCGCGCACGACGATCACTCACACACAAAAAAGCATGTTCACACCGAAAGCCTGTACCGCCACCTGCGTTCTCGACGGAATGCCCGTCACGCTCACCTACTACCCCGACACCACCCTGCTGCGCATCACCGACGCCAACGGGCGCTGTGTGCGCGAAACGCGCTGGCCGGCGCCGTGGCGGACGCTGCTTGCGACGCTGCGCGAATTCAGCGGCAACAGTAGCGATCACGAACTGTCGGCCTTGCTCGACGAGATTCCCGTTGCGCCCGCGCCAGCCCGATCGCGCGTGGCCGCGCTGGCGTGATTCCGACGCCGCCGCATAACCGTATCGATCAACCCTTGCGAGGCTCGCGCCTCGCTCAACGCTGCAAGAAGAGGAAGCAATGGCAACTGGTACTGTGAAGTGGTTCAACGACGCAAAGGGCTTTGGCTTCATCCAGCCGGACGACGGCACGCCCGACGTGTTCGCGCATTTTTCGGAAATTCGCGCTGACGGCTTCAAGTCGCTGCAAGAGAACCAGCGTGTGATGTTCGAAGTGCGCCAAGGACCGAAGGGCCTTCAGGCCGCCGAAATCCAGCCGCAATAAGGCACGAACAACGCGAGCGCAGCGCCGGAGGATTGCTTTCGGCGCGTTGCAACCGAGCTTCGTCTGACGAATTGCGTTCGACGCCTTTTTCTCAACCAGATCAATCCATTACGAGCCGTCTCCCTGCACGTTTTGAGTGCGCCGGGCCGCGCCGTTTACAATGTCCGTTCGACTGCGCCTGGCCGATCGTTGCGCCAGACTTTTCCCCTCCCGCAGTCCCACTTTTCACTCCGCTGGCGGTATGGTCACTGAAACGTCTTCTTCGGAATCACTCGCCGTCGCCGAACGCGTGCGCGAGCTCATGGGCCGTCATGGCATCGGCAAGCGGCAACAGACCGCCGAGTTGTGCCGCATCCTCGATCTGAGTTTTTCGCAAGGTCACCGCAAGCTACGTGGCAACAGTCCGTGGACGCTCGCGCAAATCCGCCGGGTCGCCGACGCCTTCGACGAACCCGCCCTCAAGCTGTTCGATTCCATCAACACGCGCCCCGACGAAACCGAAGGCACCGCGCACGACGCCGTCTTCAAGCTCGGTTCGGTGGAAATTCCTTGCATGGCGTGGGTCGGCAGTGCGCTCGACCCGGGCAGCCGGCCGGATTTCATTGCGCAGAAACTCAACGGCCGCTGGATCGTCAGCAAGCATGAAGGCGTGTTGCTGCACGAAGCGAGCGACGTCCACAAGATCGAGATCCAGCCGCGCCGGCCGGATACGGACAAGCCCATGATTGCCGTGGTCGATGACGACCACGCCTCCGCCGACAACCTCCACGACTATCTCGAAGCCACCGGTTTCGCCGCAATGGCCTTCTATGGACTCGACGCCTTCCTCGAAGCCTTGCAGACGCAGGTTTTCGATGCCGTGGTGATCGACTGGCTGTTCGGCGTGCATACCTCGGCGGGCGCGATTCGCGCCGTGCGGGAATCGGACAATCCGGATGCGCCGATCTTCGTGCTCACCGGCGAACTGACCACGGGCAAGGCGAGCGAATCGGAGATCAGCCAGCTGATTCGCGACTACAACGCCACGTGTTTCGAAAAACCCGCGCGGCTCGGCATTCTGGTGGCGGACCTCTCGAAACGCCTGATGCGCAGCTAGGCGCCGCCAGCGCCGTCAGCCCTATCAATCAGCTCACGCGCCGCCGCGCCATCACCGCGCGGTGCACGGCGCCTTTCAGCACTTCATAGCGCACCGGCTTCAGCAAATAGTCGAAGAACAGAATGGCCGCGCTCGGGTCCACCAGTTCAGGCGCATACGCGCTCACCGCGATGATCGGCACACTGGCGCCGGGCGCGATGCGCGCGCGGTATTCGTTGGCGAACGAGTAACCGTCCTTGCCAGGCATGTGCAGGTCGGCCAGGATCACGTCGGCGTCGTTGGCGCGCAGCCAGGCGAGCGCACTGTCCACCTCCGGCATGGCGACCGCGGAATAACCCAGATGCGTGAGCATTTCGCTCAGCGATTCGCGGATCGACTCGTGATCGTCGATGACCAGCACGCGCGACTTGCGTTGCGCCGGCGCCGCCGCGTCCAGCTCGGCGCGCGCGGGCAGACGATCGACCGACACGACCGGCAGGCTGACGCGGAACGCGGTGCCCTCGCCCACTTCGCTCGACACCGTGATCTTGCCGCCCAGCAGTTCCACCAGTCCGCGCACGATGGCGAGACCCATGCCGGCGCCGTCGAAACGCCGTGTGCTCGATGAGTCGAGCTGCGTAAACTCCTGGAAAATCAGCGGCAACTGCTCGCGCGGAATGCCCGGACCCGTGTCGATGACGGAGATATCGAGGCGCTTTTCGGTGCGCATGAAATGCACCTCGACCGAACCGGTATCGGTGTACTTGATGCCGTTGGTGACGAGATTCGTGACGATCTGCCGCACGCGATGCGCGTCTGATTCGAGCGGGCCGCGCTCGCCCGCGAAGTCGCCACGCAACGCCAGTCCCTTGGCGGTCGCGGAGGAGGCGTTCGCATCGACGATCGATTCGAGCAACTCGACCGGATCGAACGCCATGGTGCGCAGCTCCAGCTTGCCCGCGCCGAGCCGCGCGTAGTCGGTCAGATCGCGCATTTGCGCTTCCAGATGACGCGCGCCGGATTCAAGCCGGTACATGATCTTGCGATCCGCCTCGCCGCGCGCGTTCAGCCCGAGCAGTTCCACCGAGGACACGATGGCATGCAGTGGCGTGCGCAGCTCATGGCTCAGCATGCCAAGGAAGGTGTCCTTGGCGACGCCCGCTTCGCGTGCTGCGCGCGTCGCCTGGTGCTCGGCCGCGAGCGCCGTGCGCTGCTGTTCGATCAGGCGCGTGCGCCGGTAGCCGTTGAACAGCAGCAGCATGGTGGCCGCCGCCGATAGGATACCGAGCAGAATGCCGCCGAGAGTCAGATAGCGGCGCCTGGCGTCGAAGTCGCGCACGATGCTTTCGCGCTCGGCGACATCCATCAGGCGGCGCCCGCTCGCCAGCTCCGCCACGACCGGTGCATTCTGGCGCAGCACGCCGACGATCCGCAGGCTGTGTCTTCGCTCGGTCCCGAGCGCATCGACGTCGCTCTGGATGGAATCGAGCGCCGTCTGCAACTGCCGCAGGATTTCGCGCTGCCGGTTGAACAGCGCCTCATGACCGGCGGCCAGCCCCGGCGACGCCGAAACCTGCAAGAGCCGCGCGCGCAGCAGCCGATAATTTGTGCGCACGGCGTCGGCGTCTTCGTCGATGCCGTTGCGATACAGCAGTACGTGATTCTCGAAGCGCTCGTAGGCAATCTGGAACTGCGCGGCGTCCCAATAGACGTCGTAGGGAACGACGAGCGTACGGGTTTCGCGCGCGAGCAGGCCCGAATAGAGCATGTAGCCGACCGCGCCGATGGGCGGCGCAATGGCGAGCGCGACCAGCGCCGCGTACCACAGGCGGCGGAACCACGGACGCGCGGCGGGCCCGCGCATGGAGAAGACGGAACTCGTCACGGGCAGCCGGCGCTACAGCGCCTCGATGGCGCGCTCGGCGCGTTCGGAGGCCACCACGATCAACTTCATGGTTGCGCGCGTGGCGCCGACGAAGATCTTGCGTGCGGCCTGCTCGTCGAGCGTGTCGAAGTCCACCTCGGTGAGGATCACGCACGGCGCGGACTGACCCTTGAAGCGATAGATGGATTCGAGCAGCACGTCGCCTTCGCGATATTCCGGGTTGCCGAACAGGTCGTAGGTGCCGGTGAAGGCCCGCAGCCGGTGCGGGCCGAGATGCTCGACCGCCGTGAGCGCCGAGCCTTCGCGGCCGCGAAACGACAGCACCGCGATGTCCTGCTTGCGGAAACCGAGCGACAGCGCCTGCGTGATGGCGCGCTTGGTGGCCTCGACGATCTCTTCGGTATGACCGTTCTCGTAGGTGGCGATGCTGACGTCCGAGCCGTCGAACGGGCTGCCTGCGTCGAGCCGCACCTCGGGGCCAACGATCTTGCGAATGAAACCGAGCAGATCGCGCGGGCTGCGGTAATTGGTCGATTCGCGCAGGATGGTCCAGCCCGGCAAGCGCACCGGTTCGCGCAGATACAGGTTCTGCATCGGGTCTTCGAGCCACCACCACGCGCCAGCCGGGTTGAGCAGGCGCTCCAGCGCCTCGACCCAGGCCGCCTGGAAGTCCTGGCCTTCGTCGACGATCAGCACGTCGGTCTTCCAGTGCTCCGGCACCGGCACGGCGGCGAAACGTTCTTCGAGCGTGGCGAACACGTCGGGCTGGCTGAAGTCGGGCGGGCTGCCTGCATCGCGCGCTACGGCTGCGCTCAGTTGATGATAGTTCGCGACCTTCGCCTCTTTCGGCGCGATGGCTCGGATGTGATCGGCAAGCGGCCGGTTGAAACAGACGTAAAGCACGCTCTTGCCCTGCGCAAGCGCCTCGCGCATCACGCGCACCGCGAGCTGCGTCTTGCCCGCGCCGGCGGTGGCGATGACGCGCAAGCGGAACGGCTCGAACTCGAGCCGCCGTGCCCAGGTCGCCAGTCCGCCCGACAGCCGCGTAACCAGTGTGCTGGCCGCGCCGACCAGCGCGTTGGTGTCGGGCGTGAGGGACAGTTCGTCAGCGAGAAAGTGATGGATACGGGTCGCCGCCTCGAAGCGCGGTTCGTCAGGCGGAAGGATCTCCAGCACGACGCGCGCGAGTTGCGCCTTGCGGCTGGCATCGACGATCCGCGCGGGCGCCACGCCCGCGATGGCCGCGTCCTTGATCGTGTAATCCGGGCAGTACAGCAGTTCTTCGATCCGGTAGGTGCCCGCGCCGAACGCCGCCGTAAAGCGCCGATGCAGGTTTTCCAGCGTGCGCGCCAGCTGGATGGCGACGTTGCGTTCCTTCTGCAGATAAACCTTCACGAGACCGGCGTTGGTCTCACGCAGGAAGCCGGCCTTCTGCTCGATCATCAGCACGCGTCCGGACGGCGCCACCACGACGAAATCCGCCTCGCCGAATACCGAGAAGCCTTCGTTGACGCGCGTCCAGTGCACGCCGTGATACACCGTGTAGTCTTCCGGCAGCTTTTCGAGCAGCGCCAGGGTTTCGAGCTCGCGCGCGGCCGCGCCGGTTGCTTCGAGATTCTTCCAGTCGTCAGGAACGATTCGAGCCATGCTTGCCTTTGGGGTTGCGTTCAGCGATTGAATCCTGCGGCTCATTGTACGCAACAGGCCGGACGTTCCGAACCTGGCCAAATGGCTGGCTTCTGCTAGCTCGCGTAGTCGTAGCGCCCGCCGCGTTCCAGCGCCCGTTGGTACGCAGGCCGCGCATGGATGCGTTCGAGGAATGCGCGGATATGCGGAAGCTGCTTTGCCCCGGCCCGCTGGCTACCCGCTTCGAGCGGGAAACTCATCTGCACGTCGGCGGCGCTGAAGGCATCGCCGGCGAACCAAGGTGATTTCGCGAGTTCGGCTTCGATATAGCCGAAGTGCAGGCGCAATTGCGGATCGATGAAGCTGCTCTGCATCGTCTGCGCGATGCGCCGCGCAATCGGCCGCGCGAAGAACGGCATTTTCGCGGTCTCGAGACGCCGCGCGACCAGCTTGAGCAGCAGCGGCGGCATGGCCGACCCTTCGGCGTAGTGCATCCAGTAGGTGTAGCGCACGCGCTCGGGCGAGACGCCCGGCGGCGGCGAGAAGCGTCCTTCGCCGTAGCGCTCGACCAGATAATCGATGATCGCGCCCGATTCCGCGAGCGTCAGGTCGCCGTCCGCCACGACGGGCGACTTGCCGAGCGGATGCACGGCGCGCAGTTCGGGCGGCGCGAGCATGGTTTGCGGGTTGCGCTGATAGCGCTTCAGTTCGTATTCGACTTCCAGTTCTTCCAGCATCCACAGGACGCGTTGCGAACGGGAGTTGTTGAGGTGGTGGACGGTCAGCATGGATTTTGATTGTTTGGGCTGAAAAGTTTGCATCGCTCAGCGCACCCGCGCCGTGACGCACGCGGCAATGGGCATAAAGTGACCGGCCGGCGATGCGAAACGGCAAAACGTCGTTTCGCCAGATCGTTGAAACCAGCTTGCTTCAGTTCCTCGAGCATCGACCAGTCCGCGAGCGCCGCCATGGAACACGAGACGCTAGAAATACTGCACGTCGCCATTCGGCTTCGCATGCTTCTCAGTCTGCCGTGTCGAAGAAAGCGTGACGCAAATTCCGTCGATGCCCCGGAAGCATCTCCTCACAGCGCCGGTACGCATCTTGCAGGCAGCGAACGCGTGCGCGCGGATGTTGAACCCAACCGCTCCCGCCATGCGGACTCACCTTATCGACAACTACAAAAGGAGAAACCGATGACCTTGATCATTTATCTCGTCGGCTGGCTCGTGCTGATCGGCGGCGTGTCGTGGGCACTCGTCGCGATGCACGTCTCGCAGCACACGATCATGATCGTCGCCGTCATCATGCTCGGGATTGCGATCATCACGGGCGCGACGCGAGCACGCAACCGCGATCGGTCCTGAGCGCGTAGCCACACGCGGCGTCACGCGCCGCGTGTCAAAGGCCAGATGGCGCCCTACATCACGACGCGCGCCCCGGCCGCATCCTGGATCAAGTTGACGAGTTCATCGGGATGCACGGGTTTGGTCATGAAGTGCTGGAAACCTTCGCCGATACTGCGCAGGCGATATGCATCGCCGCCGTGTCCCGTCAGCGCGATGGCGACGGAAGGCGGCAGGTTGCCGCGTATTTCATGGTCCCGCAAACGTTGGATCAGGTAGAAACCGTCCATTTCGGGAAGGTCGAGATCGCAGATCACCGCGTCGGGAAGATGCTCGATCGCCGCCTGCGCGCCGTCTTCGGCGTCGGCTACGGCGATGACTTCGGCCCCCTCCTCTTGCAACAACATTTGCAGTGATGCCCTGCTTTCCGGATCGTCCTCGATGAGCACGATCCGCATATGCCCCAGTCTTGCTACTTCGTTCATGATGTTCTTTTCAACTGCCAAAAACGGAATTCTCGCGACGGTCTCCTTGACTCGCCGCATCGGGCGCTCCGCAAACATGCGATGCGCCTTGTTGACACGAAAACGCGGCGGGAATTCCGAACGCACCGCTATTTGAGCCGCGTGTGCGCCGGTGCGGAACGCCTCGCGGTTTCTGTCCACGTCCGGACAAACATCGCCGACTGTGGCAAGCCTGTTCGAGCAAGAAGCGGACCGGTTTAATCCAGACAGGCCGCAAGCGCCCATCTGGCGGGCCTGAGCGCGGGTTCAGCGCCGGCCCCTAAGCGCCGGAACCGCACGACCATGTAATTCAGGGACCCGCCGTACCCCAATTTCCCGTCAGACGTTTGTATCCTGCGGCGATTCGGGGCGCATTGTGCCCGATTGCAGCAACGCGCGGTATTCGGACGGCGTGATGCCGACCGTCGCCTTGAACTGGCGCGTGAACGCGCTGTGATCGGTATAGCCACACAGCGCCGCGACATCCGTGACCTTGTCGTCTTGCGAGACGAGCAGCGCGGTGGCAGCGTCGAGCCGGGTTTTCAGCAGCACCTGTCGCGGCGTCAGGTGGAATACCTTGCGGAAATACCGCTCCAGTTGGGCGATCGACATATTCGCCATCTGCGCGAGTTGCCGCATGTTGAGTGGCTGGACGTAGTTCTCCTGGATGTGCCGGACCACGGCCGCCAGCCGGCTATAGGCGGGATGCGTGCCCTCGGCGGCCTGCAGGTCGCGCGAGATGCCCGCCAGGCCGACGATCGCGCCCTGCCCGTCCAGCAGCGGCTGCTTGCAGGTCATGCACCAGCCCGGCTCGCGGCCCGGGTAGAGATGCAGTTCGAGCTGATCGATCAGCTGATGCCCCTGCGCGATGATCGCCTGGTCCTGCGCGGTGTAGATGCGGCCGAAGCGACGGGGAAACACTTCTTCGGCGGTCTTGCCGAGCAGCGCTGTCTTGTTGTCCTTGTAGCCACAGCGCCGCGCGAGCGTGCGGTTGACCATCGCATAACGCGCTTCGCGATCCTTCACGAAGAACACGATGTCCGGCATGGCGTCGAACACCGGCGCGAGCTGCGCGAAATGCCCGAGCATGTCGGCAAGCGTGGATGCCGGAGGGCGCGCGATGAAGGTCTCGCTCGATTGGGCTGCCGTGCTTGTCATGCGTCGTGGTGTCGGGGCGGGTTGCGCGTGAGGATCCTGGCGCCCGATTATAAAAGCGCCCCGCCCTGAAAAAAATGCGTGCCGTCCCCACGGTGCTCCGCGATACGACAAACCGGCAAGCGCTGGCCGCAGCCGAGTCCGTCACGCAGCGATCTGCGCGGCCGCGGAATCGACACGCTCGTCGCCTCTTCCCTTGCCGTCGTCGTAGAGATGAAGCAGCCGATACCCGCTCTTGTAGACCGGCTGCAGCCGGAAGTTGTTGACCGGCTCGATTTCGAGCGCGAGCCGCAGACGCGACACGTGGCTATCGATGGTCCGCGTGGTTTCGCGGAACTCGCGTCCCCAGACCATCGCGAAGATGTGATCGCGCGACAGCACGCGGCCGATGTTCGAGAAGAACAACTGCGCCAGCCGGAATTGCGTGCCGCTCAGCTGCACCGGCTTGCCGCGCACCGTGACGATCTGCTGGCGGGCGTCGAAACGATACGGGCCGATTTCCAGGCAGGCGTTCGACGTGGTCGGATAGGCGCGCCGCAGCAATGCCTCGATGCGCGCCCCGAGTTCGCCCGGACGGATGGGATACACGACGTAATCGTCCGCGCCGGCGGTCAGCGCGCACACGACGTTGTGCTCGGCGCCGTCTGGCGTGGCGAACAGCACGGGCACGCGCTCGCCGAAGCTGGAGCGCACGGATTTGAGGAGATCCAGCCCGCACAGGCCGGTGGAATTCCAGTCGAGGATCAGCAGATCGACCGTTGAGCGCGACAGGGCTTTCGACAGCACGAGGCCGTCGCCAAAAGTCACGCAGGTATGGCCGAGTCGCTTGACGACGTCGCTGACGAGATTTCGATAACTCGGATCGGTTTGCAGAACGGCGACGCGCATGGTGTCTTACCTGATGAGTCCAAGGGACATGGAGCGGATGCGCGGTTAAAGGCGTCCGCCGGGCGTCTCGTCGAAGGGATGAGACGGGCGCTTCGAACTCGGCATTCTGGGCAAGCACGCGCCGCTTTCCCATCGGACTCGTCTGAATTGTCAATGCATGTGCCCGACCATGAGGACAATCTCGTGCCGTCTTATGCGCGCAACCCCCTGCAAAAAATAGAACGGCATTTCGTTTTTCGGCCGCTTGCATCCTGTAACATCGCGCGTCTGGCTTTTTCAGTCCCGCTTCCGCCGTTTTACCGAGACGTCGCGTAGCAAGCTGCGCCGCGGCTCTCCGTCGCTTCCCGCAGCGCGGATGGACGGGCGGCGGCTCTCGACTCCGCGCCTGTCCGGTCATCGGCGTCTTCCACACCCGGATCCGCCGCGCGCCCATCCGGCGCACCCGACCCCTCCCGCATCGGGCACAGCCTCGCCCTGCCCGCGCGTCACGCGTGGTCTTTTCACTCACGGGTTTTCTTTCGATGCAGGCAACACCTCTGTCCGACGCCCCGCGCGCGGCCAGCCGCGCCCTCACGCGCGGCGACTACAAGACGCTCACGCTCGCCGCACTCGGCGGCGCGCTCGAGTTCTACGACTTCATCATTTTCGTGTTCTTCGCACCGGTGATCGGCCAGCTGTTCTTCCCGCCGGCCATTCCTGACTGGCTGCGGCAATTGCAGACTTTCGGCATCTTCGCGGCGGGTTATCTGGCGCGTCCGCTGGGCGGGATCATCATGGCGCACTTCGGCGACCTGCTCGGCCGCAAGCGCATGTTCACGCTCTCCGTGCTGCTCATGTCGGTGCCGACGCTGCTGATGGGCCTGCTGCCCACCTATGCGTCGATCGGCCTGATGGCGCCCGTGCTGCTGCTCCTGTTCCGCGTGATGCAGGGCGCGGCGGTCGGCGGCGAAGTGCCGGGCGCGTGGGTGTTCGTGTCGGAACACGTCCCGGCGCGGCACATCGGCTATGCCTGCGGCACGCTGACGGCCGGCCTGACGGCGGGCATCCTGCTCGGCTCGCTGATCGCGACCGGCATCAACAAGGCGTTCACGCCCGCCGATGTCGCCGCTTTCGGCTGGCGCCTGCCATTCCTGCTGGGCGGCGTGTTCGGGCTGTGCTCGGTGTATCTGCGCCGCTGGCTGCACGAGACGCCGGTCTTCGCCGAACTCAAGCTGCGCAAGTCGCTCGCGGCGGAGCTGCCGCTCAAGGCCGTGCTGCGCGACCACGGCCGCGCCGTGATCGTCTCGATGCTGCTCACGTGGATGCTGTCGGCGGCGATCGTCGTCGTGATCCTGATGACGCCGACGCTCCTGCAGAAGCAATTCCACCTCGCGCCGGCGACGGTCCTCGTCGCGAACTGCGCCGCAACGCTGTTCCTGACGATCGGCTGCGTGCTGGCCGGCGCGATCGCGGGCCGGATCGGCGCGGGCAAGACCATCTTCATCGGCGGACTGGCGCTGGCGGTGTCGTATTGGATGCTGTTCCGCGAAGTCGCCGTCGATGCCTCCGCGCTCTTGCCGTGGTACTCGGTCGCGGGCTTTTTCGTCGGCGTGATCGGCGCGATTCCCTTCGTGATGGTCAAGTCGTTTCCCGCCGCCGTGCGCTTCTCGGGCATTTCGTTCTCGTACAACGTCGCGTATGCGGTGTTCGGCGGTCTGACGCCGATCGTCGTTTCGCTGTTCATGAAGTCGAGCCCGCTCGCGCCCGTGTGGTATGTGGCCGCGCTGTGCGTGGTGGGCGCGCTGACGACGCTGTTCATCAAACACGCGCGTTAAGTTCGTTTTTTTCGTCGAGGAAATGGCGCACCTGCTGACGCAGTGCGCCATTTTTACGCCGGGATTTCCACGTTTCAGGCCAGGCCGAAACATCGAACGCGCCACGCGCCTACGATGAGCGGCATGAACTCGAACCTTTCCTCCTCCTCTGCACACCTCTCCGGGCGACAGAAGCTCGTCGTGACCGCGACCAGCGTCGGTTTCGTCGTGTCGCAACTGGATGTGTCCATCGTCAATGTCGCGCTGGCGAGCATCGGCCGCGATCTGGGCGCGAGCGTCGCGAGCCTGCAATGGACCGTCGACAGCTACGCGCTCGCGTTTTCCGCGCTGATGCTTTCGGCCGGTTCGCTCGGCGACCGTTTCAGCGCACGGCGCATGTTTCTCGGCGGACTGCTGCTGTTCGGACTGGCGTCGCTCGCGTGCGCCTTTTCGGTCGATGCGCCGCAACTGATCGCCGCCCGCGCGGCGCAGGGCGTCGGCGCCGCCGCGATGCTGCCGAACTCGCTGGCCTTGCTCAACGCGGCGTGCGGCCACGATCAGCGACTGCGCGCCCGCGCGGTCGGACTGTGGACGGCGGCGGGCGCGGTGTCGATTGCGTCGGGGCCTATCGTCGGCGGCCTGCTGATCGCGGCCTTCGGCTGGCGCAGCATCTTCTGGGTCAATCTGCCGGTTTGCGCGGCGGGCATCGTGGCAACCGTGCTATGGGTGCGGGCCGCGCGGCCGAAGTCAGCGAATGACGCGCGCGGCCTCGACCTGCCGGGTCAGACGCTCGCCATCGTGGCGCTGGCGGCGCTGGTGGGCGCGGTGATCGAATGGCGGCCGCTCGGAATCGCTCATCCGCTCGTGTGGGGCGGGCTTTTGCTCGCGCTGGCGGCGGGCGGCGGATTCGTCGCGATCGAACGCAGAAGCGCGTCGCCGATGTTGCCGCTCTCGCTGTTCGCCGAGCGCACCTTCAGCGCGGCGGTGGTCTTCGGTATCGGCGTGAATCTCACCTACTATGGAACGGTGTTCATTCTGAGCCTGTACCTGCAACGCGTGCTCGGCCATACGCCGCTGCAAACGGGGCTGGCGTTCCTGCCCCTGACGGGCGGGTTCCTCATTTCGAACCTGGCGAGCGGACCGGTGGTTGCGCGTTTCGGCTCGCGCGGTCCGATGATCGCGGGCGCGCTGCTCGATGCCGCCGGTTTCGCCGCGCTCTGTTTCGTCGATGCGCACACGCCCACGGCCGCCCTGCTCGTGCCGTTCCTGCTGATTCCCTCCGGCATGGGACTCGCGGTGCCCGCGATGACGACCGCCTTGCTCGGCACTGTCGGCCAGCAGCGCGCGGGGACGGCGTCGGCGGTGCTCAACACGGCGCGACAGGCGGCGGGGGCGATCGGGGTCGCGGCGTTCGGTGCGCTTGCCGGTCACGGGGACGGCGCGGCGAGCGCGGCGCATATTGTCGATGCCGTGCGCGGGTCGGCGGGCATTTCCGTCGCGATTCTGCTTGGCACGGCGCTGGTTGCACGTCAGGTGAGCAATCCGGCGAGGACGGACAAGGACCGTCCGCCAGAGCACGTGCGCCGCGCGCTTTCCAAAAATGCTGATTGAACGCAGCAATTGAGCGTGCTGGTCAGCGGGTACGCCCGTTGCAACGATCCAGTACGACGCTTAATGCATTTGAGCTAAACCAAGCTGCCTCGGAGCCTTAAGCCATCCATCCACCAGGAACCCTCAAGGAGAAGCTGATGTCGACGCTGCCCCGTTCCCCCGAAGAGCCATACGAGCCGGATCCCGACGAATTATTCGATCCGGACGCGGCGCCGAACCCCGACGATCCGGACATGCCCGACGGCCCGGATTCCGCCACGCCGATGGTGCCCGCCGACCCGAAAAACGGCGAACCGCGTCTGTAGCGCCAAGCTGATGAACAAGGCCCGCGCGGCTCGATGAACCGCGCGGGCCTGTCTGTGTGAAGTCAGCCGCCGTGAAGCCTAAAGACTCGTGGTCTGCACGGCGCCGGTCTCGAGTGCGCGCTCGATGAGCGCCTCCTGCTGGGCCTTGCGAACGGCATCGGCTACCAGCGACGCGGGCGCTTCCACTTCCGCCTTGATCGTGCCGATGATGCCTTCGGCCTGGACGATCACCAGCGACTCCGCCGAGTCCGCGCGGCTGATGATGACGCGCGGCGGGCCGCCGCCATCCGCAATGCTTGCGCAAAACTGCATGCTTTGCCCGCCGATCACTTGCTCGAATGTTTGAATCATCGCTCTCTTCCGCGTTGGTTGGACAAAAGCTCACCAGGCTCAGGTTGAACAGCCTGCCTTTCTCATTGATCCGCGTACCCGCACTAGGTTCCATTCTGTAAGCCCGTGCGCGCCGGCGCAAGCTCAGCGTCGAGCTTCGGCGAGCCGGCCAAGAACGGCGGCGGTGGCGTCGTCGGCGGGAAACAGGGCTTCGATCGCGAGTTCGGACAAGGTGATATCGACCGGCGTGCCGAACACCGTGGTCGTGCTGAAGAACGACAGCATGCCATGCGGCGTGCGCAGCCGCAGCAGGACGACTACCGGATTGGGCTCGTGACGCGAGGACTGTGGCGCATGAGCGTGCGCGGGCACGGGATACGCCTCGAGTTCGGCATGCAATGCAAGCAACACCGGATCGCCCGACACCTCCCCCTGTCGATGCAGCCGCGCGAGCAGATGCGCGCGCCACTCGTGCCAGTTGTCGATGACGCCGGCAAGGCCGCGCGGGTGCATCGAGAGGCGCAATGCGTTGACCGGCGGCGTCAGCAACGCGGCATCGGCGGATGCGATCAGCGGCGGCAGCGCCGCGTTGGCCGCGACGATGTTCCAGTGCCGGTCGATAGCCAGCGCGGGAAACGGCTCGTGACCTTTCAGCACCAGTTCGACGGCGCGGCGCGCGCTGGCCATGTGCGGATCGGCCAGGGCGCGCTCGCGATAAAGCGGCGCGTAGCCCGCCGCCATCAGCAGCGTATTGCGCTCGCGCAGCGGCACGTCGAGCTGTTCGGCGAGCCGCATCACCATTTCCCGGCTCGGCAGCGCGCGCCCCGATTCGACGAAGCTCAGGTGGCGCGTGGAGACATCGGCCTCGCTGGCCAGATCCAGCTGGCTCATGCGTCGTCTCTGACGCCATTCGCGCAGCAGCGCGCCGACGGTGGCGTTCGGGCCGGCGCGCACCGGATCGGCAAAAGCGTGGACAAAGGTCGAGTTCATGCGGACGATCTTAGTCGAACCGGATGCGCGCGTTCCATTACCTGCCACGTCATCGCGACGCGACGGCCGCCCGCCCGCCGCGCGAATCACGCGCGACGTAACATTTACGCCGCAAACATTTGCGCAGAAAAACTTGCGCCGGCCACCCTTCATTTCCGCTTCTTAACGGCCGTTAAGAGCCAAGAATAAGCGAACAATGTGTCGCGAGCCGTGCGCGTCTTCAGGCAAGCACGCACGGCCCGCGGCGCGCGGAAAACTGCGGAGAAATAATGTTTGTCATCATCGGATGGGTGGTGGTCATCGGCTCGGTGATCGGAAGCTTCATCGGCGTAGGCGGCCACCTGGCCGCGCTCGTGCAGCCGTTCGAGCTGCTGTGCATTTTCGGGGCGGCGATCGGCGCGTTCGTCGTGTCGAATCCGACCGCGACGCTCAAGAAAACCCTGCAATCCATCCCGAAGGCGTTCAAGGGCGGCGGCTATACGAAAGAGAAGTATGTGGCGCTGATCGCGCTGCTGTACGAACTGCTTCAGAAGGCGCGCAAGGAAGGCATGATGGCCCTCGAAGCCGATGTCGACGCGCCCGAATCCAGCCCGCTGTTCCAGAAGTACGAGCACGTGATGGCCGATCATCATCTGCTCGACTTCATCGTCGACTATCTGCGCATGATGTCGGCGGGTAATGTCAACGCGCTCGAGATGCAAGACCTGATGGACGAGGAACTCGAGACGCATCACACCGAGAGCGGGGTCGCGGCCAACGCGATCCAGAAGATGGCCGATGGCCTGCCCGCGTTCGGTATCGTCGCTGCGGTGATGGGCGTGGTGCACACGATGGGCTCGGTGGGCGCAGCGCCCGCCATTCTCGGCGAGATGATCGCGGGCGCGCTGGTCGGCACGTTCCTCGGCATTCTGCTGGCGTACGGCTTCATCGGCCCGCTCGCCGATCTGCTCAATGCAAAGGGCGCGGCCGAAGCGAAGCCGTTCCAGTGCGTGAAGTCGGTGCTGCTTGCTTCCATGAACGGCTATGCGCCGACCATTGCGGTGGAGTTCGGCCGCAAGGTGCTGTTCACGGCGGACCGTCCGAGCTTCAAGGAACTGGACGACGCGGTGCGCGCGACCAAGATGCCGAAGTCGGCCTCGTAACCCGCACGCGCACGCAAGAAGGAATTCACTCTCATGGCTGAGAAACCATCACGCGATCCGCTGCAGTCCGTGCTCGCACCCACCGTGGTCGTGAAGCGCAAGAAGAAGGCGCACGGACATGGGCATCACGGCGGCGCGTGGAAGATTGCCTACGCCGACTTCGTCACCGCGATGATGGCGTTCTTCCTGTTGATGTGGCTGCTCGGGTCGACGTCGAAGTACGACAAGGAAGGCATCGAGCAGTATTTCAACACGCCGTTGTCGGCGCTGTTCGGCAATGATGGCGGCGCGTCCACGCATACGAGCGTGATCACCGGCGGCGGTCAGGATCTGTCGAGCACGCGTCCTGGCGAAGGCAAGAAGAGCCAGACGCAGCCCGTGCCGCAGACGATCGCGCGCGCGGCTGTCGCGATGGAGGATTTGCAGAAGCTTCAGCAGTTGAAGCAGAAGCTGACCGCGTTGATCGAGCAGACCCCGGCGTTGCGCGCATTCAAGGATCAGATCCGGATTGCGATCACGAGCGAAGGCTTGCGTATCGAGATCGTGGATTCGCTCAATCGGCCGATGTTCGCTTCCGGCAGCTTCAGGCTCGAAGGTTATGTGACGACGATCCTGACCAATATCGGGGCTTCGCTGAACGACGTGGAGAACCGCGTGTCGATCGCGGGGCATACGGATGCGGTGCCTTATTCGGGTGGTCAGGCCGGGTATTCGAACTGGGAGCTGTCGAGCGAACGGGCGAATGCGGCGCGGCGCGCGCTGGTGGCCGGCGGGATGAAGGAAAGCAAAGTGCTTCAGGTGCGTGGATTGGCTGACGTGCTGCCGTTGAACAAGGATGTCGTTGATGAGCCGACTAACCGGCGAATCAGTATCCTTGTTCTGAACAAGGCCGCGGAACAGGCGTTCTTCAAGGACGGCGGGCGGACCACGGTGGATCAGGGGCAGCCTGTGGAAGCCGCAATTCCGGCTGCGGTGGCGGCGAAGTCGAATGGGACGGTGAATGTGGTGAAGTAAGGCGGCGGTCGAGAGCCGCGAAGGTGCACGAGTTTCGATGCGCTTCGCGGCGCCTTGACCCGACATGAGGTCACCCCACCCACTCCCCCACCGTCTGCACCACGAGCCACACATTCGCGGCGCTGATCACCACGAACAGCCCCCACGCCACGGCCTTCATCCAGTGCGCGTTGACGAACTCCCCCATCAGTCTTCGATCGCTGGTCATCCGAATAAGCGGATACAGCGCGAACGGCAGTTGCAAACTCAACACCACCTGACTGGCCACGAGCAACTTCCCCACCGCTCCATTACCCAGCCAATAAACCCCGATCAGCGCAGGAATCAACGCCAGCGCACGGGTAATGAACCGCCTCTGATAACAAGGAATCTTGAACCTCAAGAATCCTTCCATGATGACCTGTCCGGCAATGGTCCCGGTGAACGTCGAACTCTGCCCGGAAGCGAACAACGTCACCGCGAACAAGACTGCCGCCAGCCCCGTACCCACGATCGGCGCGAGCAGCTTATAAGCGTCCTCGATCTCCGTCACCTGCGTATGTCCGGTGGCATGAAACGCCGACGCCGCCAGGATCAAAATCGCCGCGTTGATCATCAACGCGAGAATCAGCGACACGATGGTATCCAGCCGTGAAAGCGTGATCGCGGAGCGCAGACTCGATCGGTCGCGCTCGACCACCCGCGTCTGCACGATGGAAGAGTGCAGATAAAGGTTATGCGGCATCACGGTTGCGCCGAGAATGCCGATGGCCAGATAAAGCGGCTCCCGCTGGCTCAATGCATGGATCGAAGGCACGAGCCCCGCCGCCACCGAAGGCCAATGCGGCTTCACGAGCACGAGCTCCACCACATAGCCGATTCCGATCGTCGCGATCAGCCCCAGCATGATCGCTTCGAGATCGCGAAAGTTCTTGCCCTTCAGTCCGAGCACGATCAGCGTATCGAACGCCGTCAGCACGACGCCCCAGATCAGCGACACGCCGAAGAGCAAATGAAAGGCGAGCGCACCGCCCAGCACTTCGGCCAGATCACACGCAATGATCGACAGTTCCGCCAGCACCCACTGCGCATTCGCCACCGGTTTCGCATAGCGTTCACGCGACAACTGCGCGAGATCCTTCCCCGTGACGATGCCGAGCCGCATGGCGAGACATTGCAGCACCATCGCCGCGAGGCTGGACAACACGACGACGAACAACAGCCCATAGCCATAGCGTGAACCGGCTTCGATATCCGTCGCCCAGTTCCCCGGATCCATGTACCCGATGGAGATGAGCAAGCCGGGCCCCGCGAATTGCAACAGCTTCTTCCAGAGCGGCGCGCCGGGCGCCACGGCCACGGAGCCTTTGACTTCGGAAGGACAGAACGGCGCGGTGGCCGTGGTCGGCAGATTGAACGGCAATTTATCGATCCCCGCTGCGATGCTTGATTGAACCGGGCGCGAGCAGCACGTTCGCCCAAGGCGGCGAGTCTATCACCGGCCTCGCCTCTTTACAGACCCCCTCTCTACTGCCTTCAACGCCCCTTCATCGACGATACGGCGGGCGTTCCAATCTGACGAAAGCGTCATTTGAACGCCAGCATGTCGTCACCACCCAAAACATAGAATGAGCCCGTGGCCGTGCATGACTTGCAGGCATGCGCCGCATTCATCGTTACCACGCTCGAGGAGTCCCCCATGAAACTGATTACCCGCTTCGCGATCCTCGCACTTGCCGCCACGCCACTCGCCGCGCTCGCCCAATCCGACGGACTGACCCGCGCCCAGGTCAAGCAGGACCTCCAACGTGTCGAGCAGGCGGGCTACAACCCGTCCGAGCGCGATGCCTTCTACCCCGATAACATCCAGGCCGCCGAGGCCAAGGTGCAATCGTCGAGCGCTTATGGTGCATCGACCGATGGTTCATCCGCCGCCGGACAGCCCGCCATGCAGCAACCCGCACAGTAAGAAAGTCGCGCTTCATCACGTCGAGACCCCGCGCGGTTCCCTCCACACGCGAGCGTTCCCGCGCCGTCTCGTCGCTTGTCCTCTGCCCGGAGATAACCGGCGCAAGTCCTGCTCTATTCCTCTGTCATTCAAGCAATCCGCCCGGCCCTGACCGCGCCCTTTCAAGCGCTTGCTTTCAAATCGCCTAATCTGACATACGCGCCATATTCACGCCACATTGTCGTTGGCGCGCGGCCACTACCATAGCGTCACAGCGGGTCTGCACCCGCCTTGTCCGTCATTGCGTCCCGCGCGCCGCATGCAAGCTCGCCGCCGCGCCCTTTCCAAGCTCTTCCGAACGACTCAATGTGGATAGTCAACGTTGCGCTGAAGCGGCCCTACACGTTCATCGTGATGGCCATCATGATCCTGCTGGCGACGCCCTTCGTCCTCTTGACGACGCCAGTCGACGTACTCCCTGAAATCGACATTCCCGTCGTCAGCATCATCTGGAATTACACCGGCCTCTCCGCGCAGGACATGGCCAACCGCATCACGTCAGTCAACGAGCGCAGCTTGACGACCACCGTGAACAACATCGAGCACATCGAGTCGCAGTCGCTGCAAGGCATCGCGATCATCAAGCTCTTCCTGCAACCCACGGCGAACATCCAGACCGCGATTGCACAGACTGTCGCGGTCGAACAGGCGCAGCTCAAGCAGATGCCGCCGGGGGCCACGCCGCCGCTGGTCATCAGTTATTCGGCGTCGAGCATCCCGGTGATCCAGCTCGGCCTTTCCAGCCCGAAGCAATCGGAACAGGACCTGAACGACACCGCGCTCAACTTCCTGCGTCCGCAGCTCGTGACGATTCCCGGCGCCGCCGTGCCTTATCCGTACGGCGGCAAGAGCCGCGTGATTTCCGTCGATCTCGACACGCGCGCGCTGCTCGCCAAGGGCCTCACGCCCACCGACGTCGTGCAGGCCGTGAACGCGCAGAACCTGATCCTGCCGACCGGCACCGCCAAGATCGGGCCGAAGGAATACACGATCAACATGAACGGCTCGCCCGCCACCGTCGCGGGCCTGAACGACATTCCCGTGCGCACCATCAACGGCGCGACGACCTATCTGCGCGAAGTCGCGCACGTGCGCGACGGCTTCACGCCGCAGACCAACATCGTGCGCCAGGACGGGCATCGCGGCGTGCTGATCTCGGTGCTGAAGAACGGCAACTCGTCGACGCTGTCCATCGTCAATACGCTGAAGGACCTGCTGCCGCAAGCGCGCGCCTCGCTGCCGCCCGATCTCAAGATCAGCGCGTTGTTCGACCAGTCCGTGTTCGTCAAGGCGGCCGTGCAGGGCGTGGTGCGCGAAGCGCTGATCGCCGCCGCGCTCACCGCCGCGATGATCCTGCTGTTCCTCGGCAACTGGCGCAGCACCTGCATCATCGCGATCTCGATTCCGTTGTCCATCCTCTCTTCACTGATCGTGCTGCACGCGCTCGGGCAGACCATCAACATCATGACGCTCGGCGGCCTCGCGCTCGCGGTCGGCATTCTGGTGGACGACGCCACGGTGACCATCGAGAACATCGAGCGCCATCTGCACATGGGCACCGACCTGCACGAGGCGATTCTCGAAGGCGCCGGCGAGATCGCAGTCCCCGCGCTCGTCTCTACACTTTGCATCTGCATCGTGTTCGTGCCGATGTTCTTCCTGACCGGCGTCGCGAAGTTCCTGTTCGTGCCGCTGGCGGAAGCAGTCGTGTTCGCGATGATCGCGTCGTACATTCTCTCGCGCACGCTCGTCCCGACGCTCGCGATGCTGCTGATGGGCCACGCGCACGCGCCGGGTGCACACGCCCGGCCGAATGTCTTCATGCGGCTGCATCAGCGTTTCGACCGCGGCTTCGAGCGCATGCGCGCCGCGTACATCGTGATTCTTTCGACGCTGCTGGTGCGCCGGCGCCTGTTCGGGTCGCTGTTCCTGGGCTTCTGCGTGCTCTCCACGGGCCTCGTGTTCGTGCTGGGCGAAGACTTCTTCCCAAGCGTCGATGCCGGCGACATCCGCTTGCACATGCGCGCGCCGACCGGCACGCGCATCGAGGAAACCGCGCGTCTCGCCGATCAAGTGGAAAGCGTCGTGCGTCAAGTCGTGCCGCAGCATGAACTCTCGACGATCCTCGACAACCTCGGCCTGCCCTACAGCGGCATCAACCTGTCCTACAGCAACGCAGGCACCATCGGCACGCTGGATGGCGAGATCCAGGTCGCGCTCACGGCCGATCACGCGCCCACGCAGACCTATATCGATGAACTGCGCGCGCGGCTGCCGCGCCTCTTCCCCGGCGTCGAGTTCTTCTTCCAGCCGGCCGACATCGTCACGCAGATCCTGAACTTCGGCCTGCCTGCCGCCATCGACGTGCAGATCCAGGGGCAAAACGGCCAGGCGAATTTCGAAGCCGCGAGCAAGCTGATGAAGCAGATCCGCATGATCCCCGGCAACGTCGATACGCATATCCAGCAGAAGCTGGACGAGCCCGTCATCGATCTGCAAATGGACCGCACGCGTCTGCAACAGCTCAATCTCAATGCGAACAACGTCGCGCAAAACGTGCTCGTGTCGCTGTCGGGCAGTTCGCAGACCGCGCCGGGTTTCTGGTTCAATCCGCGCAACGGTGTCGAGTACAACCTCTCAGTACAGACGCCGCAGTATCAGGTCTCGTCAATCGACGAACTGCTGCGCACGCCGGTCTCGGCCTCGCTCAACGGCCCCACGCAGTTGCTCGGCAATCTCGTGCGCATCTCGCCGCAAAGTCAGTTCGCGGTGGTCACGCATTACAACATCCGGCCCGTCATCGACCTGTTCGTGAGCGTCGAGGGCCGCGATCTCGGCGGCGTCGCGCGGCAGGTGAACCATCTCGTCGATGAAGCCCGCAAGACGCTTCCGCGCGGCAGTCAGATCGTCGTGCGCGGCCAGGTCGAGACGATGCGCACGTCCTTCTTCGGGCTGGGCATCGGCGTTGCGATGGCCATCGTGCTCGTGTATTTGCTGATCGTCGTGAACTTCCAGTCGTGGATCGATCCGCTCATCATCGTGAGCGCGCTGCCCGCCGCGCTCGCGGGCATCGTCTGGATGCTCTTCCTCACCGGCACGCATCTCTCCGTGCCCGCGCTCACCGGCGCGATCATGACGATGGGCGTCGCCACCGCCAACAGCATCCTGATGGTGTCCTTCGCGCGGCAACGGCTGAACGCCGGCATGCCGCCGCTGACCGCCGCGCTCGAAGCCGGCGCAAGCCGGATCCGCCCGGTGCTGATGACCGCCTTCGCGATGATCATCGGCATGATCCCGATGGCGCTCGGCCTCGGCGAAGGCGCCGAACAGAACGCGCCGCTTGGCCGCGCGGTGATCGGCGGGCTGCTGTTCGCGACCGTTTCCACGCTCTTTTTCGTGCCGCTCATCTTCGCGGGCATCCATGCAAGGCTCGCGCGCCGCGCCGCGCGCAAGACGCCTTCGCAGCACGACGCCGCGAGCGGACAACATTGATATCGACCAGATCACGAACATGACCGAAAAGAACCACGCCTCGCTGGCGATTCCCGCGCGCGACTCCGACGAAGGCCCCGCGCTGCCGCCGCGCCATGCCGAATGGAAGCGCGCCAAGCTCGCGCTCGTCATCGTGCTGGCGCTGCTGGCGATCGGCGCCGCACGCACTGTCGTCACGGACATGGTGCACAACCGCTCCATTGCCACGCGCACGCAGCAGAACGCGCAGCAGTACGTGAACGTGGTGCAGCCCTCGCACACCGACAGCGGCGCCGAAACCACCTTGCCGGGCACGCTGCGCGGCTTCGTCGAATCGCCCATCTATGCGCGCGCCACCGGTTATTTGCTGCACTGGTATGTCGATATCGGCGCACGCGTTAAGCAAGGCCAGTTGCTCGCGGATCTCGACACGCCCGAGATCGACCAGGAACTCGCGCAGGCCGTTGCGCAGCGCGACCAGACGTCATCGAGCCTGGGCCTTGCGAAGAGTTCACTGGAGCGCTGGCAGCAGTTGCGTCAGCGCGATGCGGTCTCGCAACAGGAACTCGATGAACGTCAAAGCACCTACAACCAGGGCGTCGCGAATCTCGCCGCCGCCGACGCCAACGTCAAGCGCCTGCGCCAGCTCGAATCGTTCAAGCGAATCGTCGCGCCATTCGCGGGCGTGGTCACGCAGCGCAACGTGGATGTCGGCGATCTCATCGATGCCGGCAGCGGCACCAGCCGCGCGCTCTTCGCGCTCGCGCAGTCCGATCCGCTGCGCGTGTTCGTGCAGTTGCCGCAGGCCTACGCGCAGAACGTGTCGGTCGGACAGGACGCCACCGTTACGCAGGCAGAACTGCCGGGCGAAAAATTCCACGGCAAGATCACGCATGTGTCGGGCGCCATCGACGTGCCCACGCGTTCGCTGCAAATCGAAGTGACGCTGCCGAATCCCGACGGCCGCCTGCGGCCCGGCGCCTATGTACAGGTCGCGCTGCCGGCGGCCGCGCATGCGCGCCTGATGGTGCCGGGCAATGCGCTCCTGTTCCGTGCAGAAGGGCCGCGCGTCGCGGTCGTCGATGCGAACGGACACGTGCAGTTGCGCAAGATCGTGATTGCGCAGGATCTCGGGCAGTCGCTGGAGATCGAAAGCGGGATCGGGCAGAGCGACAAGATCATCATCAATCCGAGCGACTCCATCGCGGACGGCGATCACGTGGTCATCGCCCCGCAGCAGAAGCAGCAAGGACAACAAGGTCAGCAGGCCGCGTCAGGAACGAAGGCCGCATCATGAAGACGCTGCTCGGCCTCACGCTCGTCTCCCTGCTCGCGGGCTGCACCGTCGGTCCGGACTACCGGCGCGCCGCCGCCGACACGCCGCCCACCTGGAAGACCGATTCCTACTGGCGCGTAGGTGAACCGTCGCATGCGCCGCTCGCGCCCGACTGGTGGCAAGGCTTCGACGATGTCACGCTGAACGCGCTCGAAACCCAGGCGCTCGCGCAAAACCAGACGCTTGCCGCCGCCAGCGCGCACTACGCGCAGGCACGCGCAACGCTCGCGCAAACGGGCGCGCTCGCGCTGCCCGAGATCGATCTCGGCGCGAACGCATCGCGGCTGCGCATCTCGAAGAACCGTCCGGTCACCAACTACAACACGCCGAACTCCACGACCGTGCAGAACGACCTGAAGCTCGCGCCGACGGTCAGCTACGACGTCGATCTGTTCGGGCGCATCCGCCGCGAGGTGGAAAGCGCGCGAGCCTCGGCGGATCAGTCGGGCGACGACCTGGCGAACGCGCGTCTCGTGCTCACCACCGATCTCGCCAGCAGTTACTACTCGCTGCGCGAACTCGATGCCGAACTCGACGTGCTGAACCGCTCCGTCGCGCTGCAAAAGAAGGCGCTCGACTACGTGCAGGCGCAACACGATCTGGGCGCGGTGTCGGGTCTCGACGTGCTTCAGCAACAGGCGCTGCTCGACCAGACACGCGTGCAGGCGCAATTGCTGTTGACCCAGCGCGCGCAATACGAGCACGCCATTGCGGCGCTCGTCGGCACGCCCGCGCCGCAGTTCGCCATCGCGCCCGATCTCGCCATGCATCCGCTGCCGGCCATACCGCTCGGCCTGCCGAGCGACATCCTGCAGCGCAGGCCCGACGTCGCTTCCGCCGAACGCGCGATGGCCGCGGCCAACGCGCAGATCGGCGTCGCGCGCGCGGCGTTCTTTCCGAGCCTGACCCTGAACGGCACGGTCGGCTGGGAAAGCACCGCGCTCGCCAGCCTCGTCTCCGCGCCGAGCCTGCTGTGGACCATCGGCACGATGGCGAGCCAGGTCGTGTTCGATGGCGGACGCCGCTCCGCTGCTGTCGATTTCGCCAATGAAGGCTATGTCGCCGCGGTCGCGAATTATCGACAGACGGTATTGGGGGCGTTCCAGCAGGTGCAGGACGGCATCGTCGGACTGTCCGTGCTGGATGGCGCGGCGAAGCAGTCGCACGCGGCCGTCAACGATGCGCAGCGTCTGCTGTCTCTGGCAAACGACCGCTACTCGGGCGGCCTCGTCGCCTATCTCGACGTCATCACCGCACAGCAGCAATTGCTCACGAGCGAACGTCAGGACGTGCAGATCCAGGGGCAGCAACACACGACGTCGGTGGCGCTGGTGAAGGCATTGGGCGGCGGCTGGGACACGGACGCTGCACCACGCGAAGAAGAGATGGCAGCGACGCGCGGCAACGCGCCCGCTCGCTGACTTGAAAGATGACGTCAGCAGGATGACCGCTAGGCTCGTATAGTTAGCGCTAGAACAAGCTATGAACACGAAACACAACCCTCACAGGTGCCCGGCATGAAAGTCCTGATAGTCGAAGACGAACACAAGGTGGTGGATTACCTGCGCTCGGGCTTGACCGAGCAGGGTTGGGTCGTCGACGTCGCCATGGATGGCGAGGAAGGCACCCATCTCGCCATCGAATACGACTACGACGTGGTCGTGCTCGACGTCATGCTGCCGCGTCGTGACGGCTTCGCCGTGCTGAAGGCGCTGCGCCTCCAGAAGTCGACGCCGGTCATCATGCTGACCGCGCGGGATCACATCAACGACCGCGTGCGCGGCCTGCGCGAAGGCGCCGACGACTACCTGACCAAGCCGTTCTCGTTCCTCGAACTCGTCGAGCGGCTGCACGCGCTGGCGCGCCGCACGCGCGCGCAGGAATCGACGCTGATTTCCGTCGGCGATCTCTACGTGGATCTCATTGGCCGTCGCGCCACCCGTGACGGCGTGCGCCTTGACCTCACCGCCAAGGAGTTCCAGCTGCTGTCGGTGCTGGCGCGCCGCCACGGCGACATTCTCTCGAAGACCGCGATCACCGAACTCGTCTGGGAAGTCGATTTCGAAAGTCATACGAACGTCGTGGAAACGGCCATCAAGCGCTTGCGCGCGAAACTCGACGGCCCGTTCCGCACCAAACTCCTGCACACCGTGCGCGGCATGGGCTATGTGCTCGAAGTGCGCGAAGTCCGCGACCTGCGTGACATCCGGGAAGATGCGAGACCATCATGAACATGCCGTGGGCGTCGTCGCCGTCTGAACCACGCGCGCAGCGCTCCATCTCGCGGCGGCTCGCCGTGATGTTCGCGCTCGTCGCGCTGTTTGTGTTCGCGCTCGTCGGGTCGGGGCTGTTCCTCGTGCTGCGCGTGCAGCTGGAACAGCATCTGCGCGACTCGCTCGACAATCGCGCGGAAGTGGCGCGCCTCATCGTCGCGCACGTGTCGAATCCGGACAAATGGAAGATCGCTCGCGAGAAGCTCGCGGACATCACGCCGCGCGACGGCTCCACGCTATTCGCCGTCACCAGCAACGACCCGCGCTTCGAATACGGCGCGCCGCCTGCGGGCCGCGTCATCAGGGAGGTGATGGGCGGCTACGTGCACTTCCGTCCCGCCGACCGCGCCTACGACATGCTGATGACCACGCTGACCATTCCGCCCAACGTGGATAGGCCGCCGCTGCAACTGTTCGTCGCCATCGACTGCTCGCCGAACGTCCACACCATGCGCGCCTTCGGTCTGGCGCTCGCCGCGCTGATGGCGCTCGCCACGGTCGCGGTTTTGCTGTTGAGCTATTCGGTGGCGCGTCTGGGTCTTGCGCCGCTTACGCGCCTGTCGCGCGATGCGCAGACGCTGAGCCCGAACAACCGCTCGCAGCGCCTCAACACGCGCGCGCTGCCCATGGAACTCGACGATCTCGCGAAGTCCTTCAACGGCGCGCTCGAACGTCTGGATCACGCTTACGGCCGGCTCGAATCCTTTAATGCCGACGTCGCGCATGAACTGCGCACGCCGGTGACCATTCTGATCGGACAGACGGAAGTGGCGTTGACGCGCGACCGTTCCATCGATGAACTGCGTCACACGCTGCAATCCAATCTGGAAGAATTCGAGCGCGTGCGCGCGATCATCAACGACATGCTGTTCCTCGCCCGCGCTGACCAGGGCGAACGCGCGACCGGACTCGTGGAAGTATCGCTCGCGGCCGAGATCAACCGCACGCTCGAGTTCCTGGAGATTCCGCTCGAAGAAGCGCAGGTCAGCGCTGTGGCGAGCGGCGACGCGCGCGCGTTCGTCAATACCTCGCTGTTCGGGCGCGCGCTGTCGAACCTCGTGATGAACGCGATCCAGCATTGCGCGCCGGGCGCCACGATCGCCGTTGCCGTCGTGCGTGAACACGGGCTTATTCGCATCGCGGTGGCCAATCCGGGCGACCCGATCGCGCCGCACGTGATGCAACATCTGTTCGATCGCTTTTATCGCGCGGAGAGTTCGCGCACCAACAGCCGTGAGAACCACGGGCTGGGACTCGCCATCGTGAAGGCGGTGGCCGAGATGCATCGCGGCAGCGTGGCGGCGACGAGCGCGGGCGGCATCAATACGTTCTCGTTCTCGGTCGCGCGCTTCGGCAGCGAGCCGCGCACCGTGCACGACGTGGCATTGCCGGTGCCGCCGGTGGCCGCAAGCAAATCCACGGCGACCTGAATCTCATCGATATCTCACTGGCAGAAATATTCGTCCGATGCCGCAACCGGCGCATCGGCCGTCGCCGGCTTGAAGTGGCTGTAACGCCGGTAGGTCTTGCCGTTCACCGTTATGGCTTCAGCCGATTCCATCTCACCGGACGTCGCTGCAATCGCGCTGCTGTGCGCGTCCACCTTGCTGTTGCTCCATGAGCTTGCCGTGTTCGACATGTCCATGCTGCTCTGCGCCGAAATCCGCGCGGTCACCGGATTGCCGAATGACTGCGTATCGAGCGAGGAATCCGGCGTCTGGTAGCCCCACTTCGACGTGAGCGTGCTCATGTCGATGACCTGCGGCCTCCAGCCGATCACCTTCGCGCCGATCGCCAGCGGCGACAACTCGATCGCGACGATCTGCGTGCCGCGCCGCGCGACCAGCAGACACTTGCCACCCGACGTCTGCAACGGCACATAACCGCTCGACGGCAACAACGCGAGCGCCTGCGCGTTGGGCATCGCCTGGACGCCGGCCGGGCTCGCGGCCCAGACCACGTCCGCGCTCGTCTGGGCGTGCGCGGGCGGCATCATCGCGAGCATCGTGCCTGCCGCGAGCGCGACGGCCGCCGCTATCTTCTGACTCTTCATCGCATGCCTCAGCGGGAAAACGAGGGTTGGCTCTCCGGGAACCGTGAAACGAACCAACCCTTGAAAGGGTGAGACGCTCATGCAACGCAAAGCGTCTCCTGCTCCACTGCACGACCTTGCCGGCGAACCGGCTCCTGCGTCACTGCATCAGCGCGACTTCGATCTTCTCACCGATCGGCGAGCGGGCCAATTCGACGCCATTGCCGGCGACATCGGCCTTGTCATGACCGCGCGGCGCAACCGGCGACGGTTGTGCAACCTGCTTCGCCGATGCCGGCGCGGGCTGCTTCGCTTCGGTCGCGTCCTGCGTCTTCATGCTCACTTCGGGATGGTTCGCAGCGGTGACCGGCAGCCCGAGGCGCGCACGGACCAGCGGGTCGCGATACTTCTCGTCGTCCGACAGCACCGCGTCTTCGCCCGACTTCGCGAGCGGCTTCGTCGTGCCCGGGCACAGATGGCCGGTGGCTTCGACAGCGCGGCGGTTCGAATCGCTCTGGCACAGCAGCGCGAGCGCGACATC
Source organism: Caballeronia sp. LZ065 (assembly GCF_031450975.1). Classification (NCBI taxonomy): domain Bacteria; kingdom Pseudomonadati; phylum Pseudomonadota; class Betaproteobacteria; order Burkholderiales; family Burkholderiaceae; genus Caballeronia; species Caballeronia sp. LZ065. Next base: position 423,431 of record NZ_JARUXV010000004.1, on the reverse strand, counting down.
GGTCAGGCCCATCGCGCGGAACTCGCGGGCGTCGAGGCGGCGCACGCACGCCTGATCGACCATCGTCGTGCCGCCGGTCGCGCCGAAGCCGGTGATCGAGAGGCCGAAGCTGGCCGAGCCCATGCAGGTGTCGGAGAGCGTCGTGGTCAGTGCGGGCGCGGCGATGGAAGGCGTCGTGCGCACCGAGTACGAGCTCTGGTTGTAGTCCACCGTGGCGCGCGTGTCATAGGCGCTGGAACCGGGCGACGAAGCCTTGCCGGTCGCATCGATGCCGTTCGCCGAGCCGCTCGTGCCGCTCGTGCCACTTCCGGCTGCGCCCGTCGATGACGAGCTGGAGTTGGTCAGCGAAGGCATGGTCAGCGAGATGTTCACGTTCGACGATCCGCCCGAGGCCGACGAACGGCCGCCGTTCGCCGTCGCCACGCCGAGGCCGCCGACGGAGGAGGAATTCGAGGTGGTGCTGGCCGTCGAATTGGCCGACGTGCCGATGTTGTTCAAGCTCGAGCCGCCGCCCTGGCCGATACCGGTGGACGTGGACCCCGACACCGAGCCCGACGAGGAGTTGGCCGTGGTATCGGCATGGGCGAGTTGCGCGGCGCAAAACAGAACCGCACAGGCCAGTTGCACAGTGGTCTTGTTCATTATGGTTCTCCGGAAGGAAGGGGGCGCCGTAAGCATGGCGGTCCCGTGACACGATCTGGTTTTATTGTTATCGGGTGGGGCAAAGGACGCGTCTTGCGCTCTCGTGGCGCGTCACGACGCGGCCTTCGCCTGGCAAAAGAGCCGTGGCCCGCGGGCCGCTTAGCGCCAGCCGCCGCCGAGCTTGCTCCACGCGTTCGCTGCTGCGTCCGCGCCGGACAGGCCGCCTGCCTGCGACGTGCCGTGGCCGAAGCCGCCGACCGTCGACGTGTTGCTGTGGCTGGTCGTCGCGTTGGTCATGTTGCCGGTGACGCCGTACATGCCGCCCGCGACCGATTGCGCGTTGCCGTTGGCCGTGCCGTAGTCGGTGGCGGTGAAGCGGCCGAAGCCCGACACGGACGCCGAGGTCGACCCGCCCGAGGTCGAGCTCGAGGTGGAATTCGTCGTCGTGGCCATGGCGGCGACGGAGACAAACGAGAGCAGTGCGGCAGCGATCAGAGTGCGTTTCATGATGGACCTTCCTGGTTGACAGAATGAGATTGGAATCAGTTGTTTGTGCATCTGTTGCTTCGTGCGGTGACGGGAGAACGGTTCCGCGTTGCGGCATCCGCCGTTCGTCGCCGTGGCTTAATGCCAGCCGCCGCCGAGCTTGCTCCAGGCGTTCGCTGCGGCATCCGCGCCCGACACGCCCTTCGCCGACGAACCGCCGAAGCCCGCGCCGCCCACCGACGAATTGTTGATGTGGCCGGTCGTCGCGTTGGTTGCGTTGCCCGTGACGCCGAAGCCCGTGCCGGCCAGTGCCGACGCGTTGCCGTTGGCGATGCCCGAGTTGGTGGCCGTGAAGGCGCCGAAGCCGTACACGGCGGCTGCCGTGTTGCCGCCCGACGTCGAGCTGGAGCTGGAGTTCGTGCCCGTGGCGAAGGCGGCGGCAGACACGAGCGAGAGGATGGCTGCTGCGATCAGTTTGCGTTGCATGGTGAAGTCTCCTGGTTTCGGCGCACGGTTCTATCCAGCTACATCGACGCCGATATGTAGCGGGCACAGCGAATCCATTTAGTTAGGCATCCTTTTTCACCGGCTTGCTTCGAGTTCGCCCGGATGATCCGGGCGATGTGGGCAAGCAGGTGAGACAGGAAGCGCCGGAGCGCGTGTTCAGGTTCGGTTCGGACCGGTCAGGGCACGCGCTTCCGACAGGCGAAGGCGGCGCTCTTGAAGGAGTGGCGGACGTTGGCCGTCCGTGAAGCGAAGCGCGGCGCGCTGGCCGTCCGCTTGTTTTGCTTGTCGTGCGTCGTTCTTCATCGCAATCCCCGTATCACCTTTTCGATGATGTTTTCAGGCTTTTGGTCTTGAACTGAGTGCCTGTGTTTCGAGTGACTGTAAGGAAGATGAACGACTGTAAGCGTGGGAAAGCCAACACTCGACCTCACGTCCTTCCAGATCGTGAGAAATTGAGTGGGCCAGCGCTCATTTGTAGGAGGGATGTGGTCGGAAACGCCCTGTTTTCAAGGGTTTCCACGGAGGCGTGCGCGTTGCGCGCAGCTTCACAGCGCCGGGCGGCGCCGTGTCATGAAAGGAAAGCGAACTTCAGAAGCGTCAGGCCGCGACCCACACCTTGCCGCCCGCTACTTTCACGCGGTACGCGCTCACCGAAAGCTCGGGTGCTTCAAGGCATTCGCCCGTTTGCAGATCGAAATGCTGCTTGTAGATCGGCGAAGCCACGACGATGCGCTCGCCGACACTCCCCACGATGCCGCGCGACAACACCGCCGCCTGCGAATGCGGATCGTAGTTGTCGATCGCGTAGACATGCGCCTCTTCGCCAGCGAGATGAAACACCGCGACCTGCGCGCCCTTCACGAGCGCGCAGACGCCCGTGTCCGGCACGATGTCGTCGAGTTCGCACACGGCGGTCCAGTCCTGTTCGATGCGGTCGTTCATGTTGATCTCCTTGCGTTTCAATGGGTCAAACAGTCTCGACGACGACGGGTATGTCCGCGAGCTTCGACTTGCGTTCATCCGGCGTGGCAGGCCGGATCTGGCCGCGTTCCTCGACGAAGGTCACGTTGACGTCGGCGGCGTCGCTGTTGACGAAGTGGCGGAAGCGCTTGCGCGTTTGCGGGTCGGTCACGGCCTTCTTCCATTCGTCCTCGTAGGTATCCACGACGAGTTGCATCTCCGTCTCCAGTTCCGTTGCAATCTCCAGCTTGTCGTTGACCATCACATCGATGAGATAGTCGAGTCCGCCTTCGAGGTTGTCGCGCCAGACACTGGTGCGTTGCAGGCGGTCGGCGGTGCGCACGTAGAACATCAGGAAGCGGTCGATGTAACGCACGAGCGTCGCGTGATCGAGGTCCGACGCGAGCAGTTCGGCATGGCGCGGCTTCATGCCGCCGTTGCCGCACACGTAGAGGTTCCAGCCCTTCTCCGTCGCGATCACGCCGACGTCCTTGCCTTGCGCTTCGGCGCATTCGCGCGTGCAGCCCGATACGCCGAACTTGATCTTGTGTGGCGTGCGCAGGCCCTTGTAGCGGTTTTCCAGTTCGATCGCGAGGCCGACCGAATCGCCGACGCCATAACGGCACCACGTCGAGCCGACACACGACTTGACTGTGCGCAGCGCCTTGCCATACGCATGTCCCGACTCGAAGCCGGCCGCGATCAAGGCCTCCCAGATGAACGGCAACTGCTCGACGCGCGCACCGAACATGTCGACCCGCTGGCCGCCGGTGATCTTCGTGTAGAGACCGTATTGCTTCGCGATCTGCCCGACCGCGATCAGTCCGTCGGGTGTTACTTCTCCGCCCGGCATGCGCGGCACGACGCTATACGTCCCGTCGCGCTGGATGTTGGCAAGGTAGTAGTCGTTGGAATCCTGCAGGCTCGCGTGTTCCGTCTTCAATACGAACTCGTTCCAGCAGGACGCGAGAATGTTGGCGACAGCCGGCTTGCAGATATCGCAGCCGCGTCCCTTGCCGTGCTTCGCAAGCAGCGCCCCGAACGTGCGATGCCCTTCCACGCGCGCAATGTGATACAGCTCCTGGCGCGAATACGGGAAATGCTCGCAGAGGTGATTGTTGACGGCAAGACCTTGCCGCTTCATCTCTGACTTCATCACCTGCGTGACGAGCGGCACGCAGCCGCCGCAGGTCGCGCCCGCCTTGCATGACGACTTGATCGCGCCGATGCTGGTCGCGCCTGCGCACACCGCCGCACAGATCTCGGCCTTGCTCACGTTGTTGCACGAGCAGATCTGCGCGCCGTCGGGCAGCGCTTCCACGCCGAGCGCGGGTTTCGCGCGGCCGTCGCTCGAAGGCAGAATCAGGAATTCGGGCGCCTCGGGCAACTCGATCCGGTTGAGCATCATCTGCAACAGCGTGCCGTATTCGGCGGCATCGCCCACCATGACCGCGCCGTGCAGGAACTTGCCGCAATCGGACACGACGATCTTCTTGTAGACCTGCTTGCGCTCGTCGCTGTACTGGTAGGTGCGGCTGCCCGGCGTCTTGCCGTGCGCATCGCCGATGCTCGCCACGTCCACGCCCATCAGCTTGAGCTTCGTGCTCATGTCCGCACCGGCGAACGCGGCCTCGATGCCCAGGATCTGCTTCGCGACGATGCGCGCCATCTCGTAGCCCGGCGCCACCAGACCGAACAACTGCCCCTTCCACAGCGCGCATTCGCCGATTGCGTAGATGTCGGCATCGCTGGTGCGGCAGGTATCGTCTATCACGATGCCGCCGCGCGCGCCAATCTCGAGCCCCGTCGCACGCGCGATATCGTCACGCGGCCGGATGCCCGCCGAGAACACGATCATGTCGGTGTCGAGATGCGTGTCGTCGGCGAAGTTCATGCGGTTCGCCGCGCCTTCGCCTTCGACAATGGCCAGCGTGTTCTTGCCGGTATGCACGGTGACGCCGAGTTCCTCGATCTTGCCGCGCAGCATGCGGCCGCCGCCTTCGTCGACCTGCACCGCCATCAGGCGCGGCGCGAATTCGACGACATGCGTCTGCAATCCCATGTCGCGCAGCGCCTTGGCGGCTTCCAGTCCGAGCAGGCCGCCGCCCACCACGGTGCCCGTCTTCGAGTGCGCGCCGAAGGCCTGCATCGCTTCGAGATCCTCGATGGTGCGATACACGAAGCAGCCCGCGCGATCGCGTCCTTCGATCGTCGGGACGAACGGGTAGGAACCGGTCGCGAGCACGAGCTTGTCATAGGCAAGCACTTCGCCGGTCGAGGCAGTCACGGTGCGCGCCACGCGATCGATTGCTACAGCGCGCGCATTCAGCTTGAGCGCATAGCCGGAACGCTCGAAGAAGCCTTCTTCGACCAGCGAGAGATCATCCGCGCTCTTGCCCGTGAAAAATTCCGTGAGATGCACGCGGTCATATGCGGCGCGCGGCTCTTCGGACAGCACGGTGACCTGCACGGCATCGTTGCCGCTCCCGGCAAGCGCTTCGAGAAACTTGTGGCCGACCATGCCGTGGCCGATGACGACGATTTTCATGACGGGGGACCTTTCTTTTCTCAGTTCGCGATGACGTTGTTGGCTGCAAGCGCGTGTTCGCGCAGCGCGGCTTCGCGCGCCTTGTGTTCGGGCGAGAAGCGCACGGCCAGCGCGCACAGCGCCGTGCCGGCGACGATCAAGCCGAGCATCGAAAGCGTGGCCTGGGCGCTGCCGAGGCCCTTCATCAGGAAGCCCGCCGCGACCGCGCCGACATTGCCGCCTGCGCCAATCACGCCGGCCACGCCGCCAAGCGCCTTGCGGTCGATGAACGGCACCAGCGCGTAGGTCGCGCCGCAGGCCATGTGCGTGAAGAGGCCGAAGACGAGCATCGAGATCACGGCGAGCGCGACGCCCGGCGCATGCGCGAAGGCAAACAGACCGATCCCCTCGCCCGCGATCAGCACGAACAGCAGCGTGGAGCGCACGTCGAGGCCGCGCCGCGCGGCCACCTTGTCGGAGAGCCAGCCGCCGAGGGCGCGGGCAAACAGCGCGAGAAGGCCGAAGCTGCCCGCCGCCAGACCCGCTTCGCCGAGCGTGAGATGAAAGCGGTCGACGTAATACACGGCGGCCATGTTGTGAATGAACACTTCCACGCCGAAGCACGCGCCATACGTGACGAACAACATCCACACGCGATAGTTCGAGCACGCGGCCACGAAGCTTTGCCAGCCGCCCTTCTTGCCGCCATCGATGGCGATCCCTGCACGGCGCAGTTCGACGAAGTCGCCTTGCGGGCAGTCCTGCGTATAGCGCCAGTAGAAGAACGCCATGACCGGCATCGCAAGGCCCGGCACCAGCAGCGCAATGCGCCACGACGACGCAGCGCCCCCACCGAGCGCGATGGCCGCCGCTACCAGCAGCGGCACGACGGCCTGCGCCGCGCCCGCGCCGGCGTTGCCCCAGCCCGCGGTCGTTGCGTTCGCGGTGCCGACCACGTTCGGCGCGAACATCACCGACGTGTGGTACTGCGTGATGACGAAGCTCGCGCCCACCGCGCCGATGGCGAGACGGCACCACAGGAAACTGTCGTAACCCGTGGAGAGCGCCGCGCCGATCACCGGCGCGGCGCCTGCGACCAGCAACACGCTATAGACCCTGCGCGGACCGAAGCGGTCGCACATCGGGCCGATCACGAGCCGCACGAGAATCGTCACGGCCACGGCCGCGATATTGATGTTGGCGACCTGATCGGCGCTGAGACCGTATTCGCGCTTGATGAGCGGCATCAGCGGCGCGCACGCGAACCACGCGAAGAAGCACACGAAAAACGCCATCCAGGTGAGATGGAAGGCGCGCATCGGCACGCTGCGCATGCTGAAGAGATCGATCCGGGTGGCTTTGTCCATCGTCTAACCGCCAAAAAAGAAAGGCGTCCCGCGCATCCGGCCGGGAAGCCGATGCGGGGGACGCCGTTGTCCGATGCCCGCACGTTGTTCACCTGCCGGGCGCTGTAATCGAGACGGATCGCCGTTGATCCGATGGCAAGGCATAAGGCAAGGGCTATGCCATCGACGGCGGAATCGGCTGCAAAGGCTTGCTGGCCGGGGCTTGGCGGCGCATGTCGGAAGCCTTCGCGGGGATCCGGCGCGGCGCGCTTTCGATGCAGACGGGCACAGCGCTGGTGCGGCGCAGCACTGATGCCGTGCGGACCCTCGCATCGAAAGGCAGCACCACGCGGACATGTGTACCGTCTGGTTATCTTTATTAACCGCCTGGTGAACATACGTCATTCACATGGAGCAGGCATGCATGCGCCGAAACGGTGCCCTCGCCGTGCGCCGCGCACAACGCGGGTGCCGAAACCGATTGAATGTGGCATGGCCTGCTACTTGCATTGACTCACGCAGCGCCGCGTGCAACGACGCTTGCGGCATACCCATTCATGAGAGCAAGGACAATGGCGTCCCTTCGTGCAACAGCACGAGCGGACGCCTTTTGTTTTTGCTTTTGCGCTTCAGTCGAAAGAGGACACCAAGATGAACACCGCGAATGGCAAAGTCACCTTGCTGAGCGCAGGCCCAGGCGATCTCGACCTGCTGACGCTGCGCGCCGCCCGCGCGCTCGCCGCCGCGGACGTGCTGCTGCTCGACGACCTCGTCAATCCCGACATCGTTTCGCTTGCGCCGGATGCGCGCGTGATCCGCGTGGGCAAGCGCGGCGGCTGCCGGTCCACGCCGCAGGCCTTCATCGAGCGGCTGATGCAGCGCCATGCACGCAAGGGGCTGCACGTCGTGCGCGTCAAGGGCGGCGATGCCTTGCTCTTCGGACGCGCCGGCGAAGAGATCGCGGCGCTGCGCGAAGCGGGCATCGCGGTGGAGATCGTCAATGGCGTGTCGTCGGGCTTCGCGGCGGCGGCCGGACTCGGCATCTCGCTCACCCATCGCGATCATTGCCAGGGCGTCACCTTCGTCACCGCGCATCTGCAGGATCATCGGCAGCCGGACTGGCAGGCGCTTGCCGCCACCGGCACCACGCTTGCCATTTACATGGGCATGAGCCGCATCGCAAGCCTCACGACCGCGCTGCTTGAGGCGCTGCCCGCGAGTACGCCCGCCGCCGTCGTGCAGCACGCCGGCTCGGCGCAGGAACGGCGTCTCGTGACCACGCTCGACCGTCTCGCCGATGACGCCGCCGCCGCGGGTCTCGGCAGCCCGGCCGTGATCCTGGTCGGCGGCGCGATCGGCGAGGCAGTCGAATTCGCCGTTCAGGCCCGAGGGTTCGCGCATGCCGCATGACGCGGGTTCTCAAACGGCGGGCGGCGCGTTAAAGTTGTCAGCGTCTCCGCATCCGCTTGCGCCGTTCCCCGCATGACCCCGTCTCCCGCTTCCCGCATGCTGCGCGTGCTCCTCGTCACCGACACCGACAAGCCCATCGGCGACCTGCGCGAGCAGCTCGCGCGCATGGGCTATGACATGCTCGCCGAAGTCGCCGCGCCCTCGGCGCTGCATGCGGCTGTCGAGAGCCAGAAACCCGATGTCGTCATCATCGATACCGAATCGCCGTCGCGCGACACGCTCGAACAGCTTGCCGTGATGAACAAGGCGGCGCCCCGCCCCGTGCTGATGTTCAGCAATGACGCCGACCAGCAATTCATCCGCGCGGCGGTGGGCGCGGGTGTCACGGCCTATTCGGTCGAAGGACTCGCGAGCGCGCGTCTTGCGCCGATCATCGAGGTCGCGCTCGCACGTTTCGCCCATGAAGAACAATTGCGCCTGCGGCTCGCGCAAGTGGAAAACGAACTGGAGCAGCGCAAGGTCATCGACCGCGCCAAGCGCCTGCTGATGGACAAGCGCGGCATGTCCGAGAACGACGCCTACGCCGCGCTGCGCAAGCGCGCCATGGACCAGGGCGTGAAGGTCGCGGAAATCGCGCGCCAGTTGCTCGCCATGGCCGACCTGCTGCGCTGACCGATAAAGCTTCCAAGAACCGCCATGAATCCGCCCGACACCACGCTCTCCACGCCCGAACGCACGCATCTGCGGCTCGGCTTCGTCGCACTGTCCGATGCCGCGCCGCTCGCCGTCGCCGCGTTGCGCGAACTCGGCGCGCGCCACGGCATCACGCTCGAACTGTGCCGCCAGCCATCGTGGGCCGCCGTGCGCGACAAGCTGCTCTCCGGCGAACTCGATGCCGCCCACGCGCTCTATGGCCTCGTATACGGCGTGCAGTTGGGCATCGGCGGACCGCAGGCCGACATGGCCGTGCTGATGGTGCTCAACCGTAACGGCCAGGCCATCACGCTGTCGCGCGCGCTCGCCGATGCAATCGAAGACGGCGCAAGCATCAAGCAAGCGCTACAGGCGCTTGGCCGTCAGCCTGTCATCGCGCAGACCTTTCCGACCGGCACGCACGCGATGTGGCTGTACTACTGGCTCGCGGCGCACGGCCTGCATCCGCTGCGCGACGTGCGCAGCGTGGTGATTCCGCCGCCGCGCATGGCTGACGCGCTCGCGGCCGGCGAGCTCGACGGCTTCTGCGCGGGCGAGCCGTGGCATGCGGTGGCCGAGGCGCACGGCGCGGGCCGCACGGTCGCCTATACGAGCGAGATCTGGCCGGACCATCCGGAAAAGGTGCTGGCGTGCCGGCGCGATTTCGCCGCGCTGTATCCGAACACGGCGCGCGCGCTGGTGCGCACGATGCTCGACGCCTGCGCCTGGCTCGATGCGCCCGCGCACCGCACCGAAATCGCGGAGGCGCTGGCCTCGGCGCAACTGCTGGATGCGCCGCGCGGCTTGATCGAGGCGCGTCTCTCGGTGGCCCATGGCGGCGACGCGCACGCGCTGCCAGTACGTTTCTTCGATGGCGGCGCGGTCAACTATCCGCGCATCTCGGATGGCCAGTGGTTCATCACGCAGTACCGGCGCTGGGGCATGCTGGACAGCGCGCCCGACGACGCCGCCCTCGCGGCCGCCGTCAACCAGACCGCGCTGTATCGCGAGGCGGCGCAGGCGGCCGGCATCGCGATACCGGGCGAGCGGCGCGCCGCCACCTTCTGCGACGGCCGCGTGTGGGACGGCGGCGACAGCGCAGCGTATCTCGCGGGCTTCGAAATCCGCGCGTGAGCGGCGCCGGAGCGCCTACCATGGAAGTTCCTGCGCGCACGGGAGACCCGCCATGGAACTGCTCGCGATCGGCATCGACAAGCCCGAGAACACGAATTTCATCCTCGGCCAGTCGCATTTCATCAAGACCGTAGAGGATCTGCACGAGGCGCTGGTCGGCGCGGTGCCCGGCATCCGTTTCGGACTCGCGTTCTGCGAGGCATCGGGCAAACGGCTCGTGCGCACGTCGGGCACGGACGAGAACCTCGTCGATCTGGCCGCGCGCAATGCGTTGACCCTCGGCGCGGGTCACAGCTTCATCATCATGCTCGGCGACGGTTTCTTTCCGGTGAACGTGCTCAATGCCGTCAAGGCGGTGCCCGAGGTCTGCCGCATTTTCTGCGCGAGCGCCAATCCCACCCAGGTGCTGGTCGCGCAGACGGATCAGGGGCGCGGCATCGTCGGCGTGGTGGACGGCCTGCCGCCGCTCGGCGTGGAAGCGGAGCAAGACGTGCAATGGCGCAAGAATCTGCTGCGCCAGATCGGCTACAAGCTCTGACCTTGCCGACAGTCGGAAAGCGCCGCCGCGCCTTGACTTGGCCGCGCAAATCGCGAGAATGAGGCCCGCCGTTGCAGCCCGGGCCGTCGCGCGCGCCTGCGCGTTCCAGGGCGTTTTTCCAGCCGGAGCGCGACATCATGGAAAATAGCGGAATTCGGTGAACGCGCCACGCGCGCGTTTGCCAGGTTTCCCGCGTTGTCCCTTGCTTCGTCCCGTCGTCTCCGCAGCGAAGGCATGCCGTCTGCTCGCGCAGGCGCACGGAATACGAACCTGCGGGCATTCCGGCACCTTTCGCCCAACGGCACCCAACACCGGCCACCCGCGCCGCCCGAGGATCGGAGTCGTCCTCGCGCGGCCTACAGGAGCATCACATGACCGACATGAACCCAGGCTTTTTCGGCAGGATCGGCATTGCCTTCGGCGCCTTCTTCGGCGTCTTGGGCAACGCCGCCTTCGCCGGCCGCGTGCAGCGTCTGCGCGACGCGCCGCATGCGCCCGAAGCAGCGCCTGCTGCATCCGCCCCCGCCGCCCCGCAGCCGCCGAAGCCCGCCGCCGCGCCCGTGCAGCCCGCGCCGTCCGCACTGAAGGAAGCCAGCCCGGTCGCCGCGCTCCAGTTGCTGGCGCTGCTGCAACGCGACGCGCGCTTCGTCGATTTCGTCGAGGAAGACATCGCCAAGTACAGCGACGCCGATATCGGCGCTGCCGCCCGTCTCGTGCACGACGGCTGCCGCGCGGTGTTGCGCGAGCACTTCACGATCAACCCCGTGCGCAGCGAAGCCGAAGGCAGCCGCATCACGCTGCAGGAAGGCTTCGACGCGGCGGCCGTGCGCCTGACCGGCAATGTCGTGGGCCGCGCGCCGTTCAGCGGCAGCATCAGCCATCGCGGCTGGAAGGTCGAGGACACGCGCCTGCCGAAGCTCGCGCCGTCCCACGATGCGAGCATCGTCGCGCCGGCGGAGGTGGAACTGTGAGCGATATGAACGAAACCCGCGCCCGCTATTCGATCGGCGTCGATCTCGGCACGACGCACTGCGCGCTTTCCTACGTCGACATGAGCGCCAGCGACGGCGAAAAGACCGCGCAAGGCGTGCTGCCGGTCGCGCAGCTGACCGCACCCGGCGCCGCCGAAGAACGCGAACTGCTGCCCTCCTTTCTCTATCTGCCGCACGAAAACGAACTCGCGCCCGGCGACATGACGCTGCCGTGGACGCAGGAACGCCGCTTCATCGTCGGCGAACTGGCGCGCAGCCGGGGCGCGGGCACGCCGATCCGCCTCGTCTCCAGCGCGAAGAGCTGGCTGTGCCATCCGGGCGTCGATCGCCGCGCGGCCATCCTGCCCGCCGATGCACCCGAGGAAGTCGAGCGCGTGTCGCCGCTGGAAAGCTCGGTGCGCTATCTGACGCACCTGCGGGAAGCGTGGAACCATCAGCATCCGGACGCGCCGTTCGACCAGCAGGACGTCACCGTGACGATTCCCGCGTCCTTCGATCCCGCCGCACGCGAACTTACCGCCGAAGCCGCGGCGGCCGCCGGTTACACGCGCATGACGCTGCTCGAAGAGCCGCAGGCCGCGCTCTATAGCTGGATCCAGAAGTCGGCGGGCGGCTGGCGCAAGCAGGTGAAAGTAGGCGACGTGATCCTCGTGGTCGATGTCGGCGGCGGGACGACCGATCTCTCGCTGATCGCCGTGGTCGAGCGTGAAGGCAATCTGGAACTGCATCGCGTCGCGGTCGGCGAGCACATCCTGCTCGGCGGCGACAACATGGACCTTGCGCTGGCGCATACCGTCGCCCGGAAACTGGCGGCGCAAGGCTCGCAGCCCGACCCGTGGCAGTTGCGCGCGCTCACCTACGCGTGCCGTTCGGCCAAGGAAACCCTGCTCTCCGATCCCGCCGCCGACGCCGTGCCGCTCGTCGTGCCGAGCCGCGGCTCGAAGCTGATCGGCGGTTCGCTGCGCACCGAACTCACGCGCGCCGAACTGACGCAGATCCTGCTCGAAGGCTTCTTCCCGCAAGTCGATGCCGCGGCGCGGCCCGTGTCGCGCGCGCGCGTCGGCCTGACGCAACTCGGCCTGCCCTACGCGCAGGACGCCGCCGTCACGCGTCATCTCGCCGCCTTCCTCGGCCGTCAGGTGAATGCGCTTGCCGAAGTCGAAGGACTCCGGCGCGAGGCGCCGCAGGGCGCGACGATGCTCCATCCGACCGTCGTCCTGTTCAACGGCGGCGTGTTCAAGTCGCCGCTGCTGGTGGATCGCGTGATGGCCACGCTCAATCAGTGGCTCGCCGCCGAAAGCGCGCCCGCCGCACGCCTGCTGGAAGGCGCGGACCTCGATCTGGCGGTCGCGCGCGGCGCGGCCTACTACGGTTATGTGCGCCATGGCAGCGGCGTGCGGATTCGCGGCGGCACGGCACGCGCGTATTACGTGGCGATCGAATCGGCGATGCCCGCCGTGCCCGGCCTCGAACCGCCGGTGCAGGCGCTGTGCGTCGCGCCGTTCGGCATGGAGGAAGGCACCGACGCCGCGTTGCCCGCGCAGGAGTTCGGTCTGGTCGTCGGCGAGCCAGTGCATTTCCGCTTCTTCGGCTCGTCGGTGCGGCGCCAGGATCAGGTCGGCACGCTGCTTGATTTCTGGCAGCCCGACGAACTCCAGGAACTCGAAGAGATCGAGGCCTCGCTGCCGTCGGAAGGCCGCACGCCCGGCGAAGTCGTGCCGGTCAAGCTGCACGCTCGCGTGACCGAAGCGGGCACGCTCGAACTCGAAGCGATTCCGCGCGGTTCGTCGGAACGCTGGAAGGTGGAGTTCGACGTGCGCGGCGGTCCGAATGCAGGCGTCGATCAGGGCATGGGACTGTAAGTGTCCCGTTTCAGCGTCGGCATCGATCTCGGCACGAGCAATACGGTCGTCGCCTATGCGGCGGCCGGCTCGGAAGAGGTGCGCGTGTTCGGCATCGACCAGCTCGTCGCTCCGGGCGAGGTCGCGGCGCTGCCCCTGCTGCCATCGCTGCGCTATCACTACGCGCCCGGCGAACTCCGCAGCGAAGACCTGTACCTGCCGTGGGGCGAAATGGAAACGGCGGCGGTCATCGGCCAGTTCGCCCGCAAGCTCGGCGCGCAGGCGCCCGGACGGCTCGTGTCGAGCGCGAAGAGCTGGTTGTCGCACGGCGCCGTGGATCGTCTCGCGGCCATTCTGCCGTGGGGCGCGGGCGACGACGTCGAGAAGATCTCGCCGGTGATCGCCAGCGCGAGCTATCTGGCGCACGTGCACGCCGCGTGGAACGAGCGCTTTCCGGACGCGCCGCTCGACGCCCAGAACGTGGTGCTGACCGTGCCCGCGTCATTCGACGAAGGCGCGCGCGCCCTCACGCTCGAAGCAGCGCGCATGGCGGGGCTGACCTCGCTGCGCTTGCTGGAGGAACCGCAGGCGGCGTTCTACGACTGGCTGTTCCATCATCGCGCAACGCTTGGCCGTGAGCTTGCAGAGACGCGCCTTGTGTTGATCGTCGACGTGGGCGGCGGCACGACCGACCTCACGCTGATCCAGGTCGCGATGCAGGACGGCGAGCCGGTGTTGACGCGCATCGGCGTGGGCAACCATCTGATGCTCGGCGGCGACAACATGGACCTGGCGCTCGCGCATCTCGTCGAGAGGCGGCTGACGGGCGATACCGCGCGGCTCTCGGCGACGCGCATGGCCGAACTGGTCGAGCGCTGCCGGGCGGCCAAGGAACAACTGCTCGGCAAGGACGCGCCCGCGTCCGTCGCGGTCACGCTGCTGGGCGCGGGCTCGAAGCTCATCGGCGGTGCGCGCTCCGTCGAGATCACGCGCGACGAGATCGGGCAGATCATCGTGGATGGTTTCTTTCCGCAGGTGTCCGCCAATGAGCGGCCAGCTCGCACGCGCGGCGGTCTGGTGGAATTCGGCTTGCCCTATGCGAGCGATCCGGCCATCACGCGGCATGTCGCGGCCTTTCTCGGCCAACATGCGGGCGAGGCACGCAAGGCGCTCGACCTGCCCGCCGACACCCTTGCCATTCCCGACACGCTGCTGCTGAACGGCGGCGTGTTCCGCGCCGGGCCGCTGTCGCGGCGCATCGCCCAGACGCTGTCGGGCTGGCGCGGTGCGGCCGTCAACGTGCTCGAAAACGCCGATCCCGATGTGGCCGTCGCGCGCGGCGCGGTCGCCTATGCGCTGGCGCGCGCGGGTCATGCGCCGAAGATCGGGGGCGGCTCGGCGCGCAGCTTCTTCCTGTTGCTTGAGGACCAGTCCGACAGCACGCGCGGCGTGTGCGTGCTGCCGCGCGGCACCGAGGAAGACCAACCGGTGCATCTCGCCGATCGCACCTTCGCGCTGACGCTCGGCGCGCCGGTGCGGTTCCACCTGGCGTCGTCGGTGGCGGAGACGGCCTGGCAGGCGGGCGAACTCGCGGACCTCGGCGCATCGGCCGACTTCGTGCGGCTGCCGCCGATCGCCACCGTCATCGATGCGCACGCCGGCGACCCGGCCCGCCCCCGCGAAACCGCCGTGCAGCTGACGACTTCGCTGACCGAAGTGGGCACGCTTGCGATGCATTGCATCGCCGTCGACGACCCTTCGAAGCGCTGGCTGCTCGAATTCCAGTTGCGCCATGAAGCAGCGCCGGCCGAGCCAGCGGGCGCGGTCGCGCATCCGGCGCTGCCGAAGGCCGTCGAACTGATCGACCGCACCTTTGGCGCGCGTTCGCAGGACGTCGGTCCGAAGGAAGTAAAACGCTTGCGCGCACAGCTCGAACAGACGCTCGGCACGCGCGATACCTGGGACATCGTTCTGTTGCGCGAGCTCTTCGGCGCGTTGTTCGAACGCGCGAAGAGGCGTCGGCGCAGCGCCGATCACGAACGCCTGTGGCTCAATCTGACGGGCTTCTGCATGCGGCCGGGATTCGGTCACCCGCTCGACGACTGGCGCGTCGAGCAGCTCTGGACGCTGTTCGACCAGGGCATCCAGTACAGCAACGAAAGCCAGATCTGGTCGGAGTGGTGGACGCTATGGCGGCGTGCGGCCGGAGGACTGTCCGAAACGGCCCAGTTGCGCCTGCTGGACGACATGGCCTTCGTGCTCCAGCCGCCCGGCACGAGCCGCTATCGCCGCGCGGCGGGCGCGGCGCGCGCGGGCTACGAGGACATGGTGCGGCTCGCGGCGTCGCTCGAACGCGTGCCGGTAGAGCGCAAGATCGAGGTCGGCGAGTGGTTGCTGACGCGGCTCAAGAAGCCTTCGGAGAACATCCAGGGCTGGTGGGCGCTGGGACGGATCGGCGCGCGCCAGCCCTTCTACGGCAGCGCGCACGGCGTGGTGCCGCCCGATGTAGCGGCACGCTGGCTCGACGCCCTGCTCGCGCTCGACTGGAAGAAGGTGGATCCCGCCGCGTTCGCCGCTGTGCAGATCGCCCGGATGACCGGCGACCGCTCGCGCGATCTCGCCGACGAGACTCGCGCCGCCGTGATCCAGCGTCTGGAAGCGATGGGCGCGGCGCAATCGTGGATCGCGATGGTCCGCGAGACGGTGGAACTGGATCGCGCGGATGAAGGCCGCGTGTTCGGCGAGACGCTGCCAGCAGGGCTCAAGCTGATTCGGTGAGTGGCTTCGCTCAGCGGCTTCGCTCTTCTGCCTCGCTCAGCGGCTTCGCACAGTGACTCGGCTCAACGCTTCCGCTGCAACCAAAACCGAGATACTTCGTCATCAGAAGCGTTTCCAGCCGCGCGATGTCTTGAATAGCGGTGGAGCGCCGCCTATGGTTATCAGTGTGTCGATCCGGACACGTTCTGAAGGAGGTCATCATGCCATCCCCACGCAAGGCTTCAGCTCAGCAACCCGCCGAAACCGAAATGTCGAGCCGCAAGAAAACGGCCGGCACCAAGGCATCGCCCGCCAAGGCCGCAGGCGCGAAAGAGATGCAGGTCACCAAGCGCACCACCAAGGCAAAACCGAAGTCCTGAGCGGTCATCGAACGATCCGCCCTCTTCATCGCGCGGGGGGCATTTCCTGTGGCTATCCTTCGACACGGCGGGCGCGGCCTTCGCGGCGCTCGCTGTTCGACCCGGCCGGTTCCTGCCTCATCCCCCGTTACCCCGCCTGAAAAGACCCACAAAACCGCAATATTTGCCGGATATAACGGTTGTCGCCTAAAAAAAGGCGTATTGGTATGACTGCATTGTCCTAAAGTAGAGTCCCCCGTTCCACAGCGAGCATGAAGATGGCCGTACCGCAACGCGCCGCCGGCGTGCGTCCCCCAGGAGTGCTGTCCGCGGCCGCCCGTGAAGCCGTCGCGAGCCTGGTGCGCAATCTCGCGATTCCGGCGCCGTTCTCCGATCCCGCTCTCGAGGCCCAATTCCTCGAGGATCACAGTCAGCGCTTCTGCGCGTTCCGGCGCGCGTCCGCGCTGCTCGCACTCGTCATCTGGACGTGCTTCCTCTGGTGGGACTTCAGCTTCGTGCGCGGCAACAAGGCGCTCAACGTGCGCCTCGCCGACATCCTCGCGCTGCGCTTCGCAGGCGTCGCGCTGCTGATCTTCGTCGGCGCGCTGGTGCTCCGGCCGTCGTTCCGCTCGCATGCGAACGCGCAGCGCGTCATCCTCACCGGCATCTACGGACTGCTGTGCCTGATCCTGACGATGGTCGCGATCACCCCCGCGCCCTATAACTACACGCAGTATTTCATCGGCCTCTATCTGGCGCTGTTCTTCCAGTTCAGCTTCTTCTATCTGCGCTCGCGCGTCGCGCTGACGGCCGGCGCCATCACGATGGGCTCGGTCGTGCTGTGCCAGATCACGTTCCATCTGCTCAACACCGAGGACTTCTTCGCCGGCCTGTTCTATATGTTCAACGTGCTGATCGTCGGACACGGCGTCTGCACGCACGCCGAGCGCGTCTCGCGCGAACGCTACAGCTCCGAGCGCGCGCTGGCCTCGCTGAACGACGAACTGCGCGCCGCCAATGGCTCGCTCGGGCGCAAGAACCGCGAGTTGGAGATTTCGAAGAAGGACCAGGAGAACAAGACCAACGCGCTGCTCGCGCTGCGCGAACAGCAGATGATCGCGGCGCAGACTGCGAGCCGCGACAAGTCCAACTTCCTCGCTGCCGCGACCCACGACCTGCGGCAGCCGATGCACGCCCTCAACCTGTTCCTGCAGGCCGCCGCCGAGGCGATCCGCAACGGCGAGTTCGACCAGGCCGAGCGGCTTATCAACGATTGCGGCCGTTCCTCCGTGATCCTCGCGCGCCTGCTGAATGCGGTGCTGGATCTGTCACGGCTCGAATCGGGGCGGGTCGTGCCGCGCTATCACGTGTTCGACGTGCGGCAGATCGTCGAGGAAGCCGCCGAGCAGTTGCGGCCGTTCGCGACGAGCCGGGGCGTCGACTTGCGGCTGCGGCTGCCGAAAGAAGAAGTCGTCTGCGTGCGCAGCGATGCGCACTGGCTCGGGCGCGCCGTGGCCAATCTGGTCTCGAACGGCATCAAGTATGCGGATACCAGCAAGTCGACCCGGCCAACCGTGATCGTCGGCGTGGTGCGCTCGGCCACGCGGGCGCGCATCGACGTGCTGGACAACGGCATCGGCATTCCCGCCGATTATTTCGACGCGATTTTCCAGCCCTTCTTCCAGGTCGACAATCCCGAGCAGGATCGCGACAAGGGGCTGGGACTCGGGCTGTCGATCGTCAACGCGGTCATGTCGATGCTCGACCAGCATCGCATCGAGCTCAAGTCCACCGAGGGACGCGGGTCGCGCTTCTCGCTTGAAATGCCGCTGTGCGGGCCGACGCAGGATCAGCCGTCGGCGCGCGCGCCGGCGCGCTCGGAAGCAGCCGATGCCGCGCAGTTGAAGGGCCGCTACGTGCTGTTCGTGGAAGACGACGGGCTCGTGCGCGCCTCCACGGAAGCGCTGCTGACCCAGTGGGGCGTGCTGTTCGATTCGGCCGCGACCTTCGAGGAATACGAGGAGATCCTGAGCGACATCGAGCGCTTTCCCGATCTCATCATCACCGACTTCCGTCTGCGCGATGCCCGCACCGCCCGCCAGGTGGCGATGCTCGGGGCCGTGAAGCTCGGCCGGCCGTGCCCCGTGCTCGTCGTGACGGGCGAGCCGGCGGCCTGCATCGTGCCGCTCGCGTGCGACCAGGACGTGCTGAGCAAGCCGGTCAGCCCGGCTGAGCTACGGCGCGGCATGCTTGCGCTGCTGCCGCAGCACGAGACGGCGGACGCGGCATGACGCTGCACAAGGTCATCTACGACACCGATCCCGGCATCGACGACGCCCTCGCGCTCGTGTTTCAGGCGCTGCATCCGGGCATCGAACTGGTGGGCATCACGAGCGTGTTCGGCAACGCGGATATCGACACGACCACCGCCAACGCGCTCTATCTCGCGCAACGCTTCGCGCCGGGCGTGCCGGTCGTGCGCGGCGCGGCGGCGCCGTTGCGGCGGCCCGCGCCTTCGCCCATTCCGCATATTCATGGCAAGGACGGGCTTGGGGAGATCGAGCGGGATCACGTTTCCGGGCGAGAAGACGGGCGCGAGGCGCATCGCTTCATTATCGAGACGGTGCGGGCGCATCCCGGCGAGATCACGCTGCTCGCGGTCGGGCCGCTGACCAATCTCGCCCTGGCGCTGCAACTGGATCCCGACATCGCGATGCTCGTGCGCGAGGTCGTCGTGATGGGCGGCGCGTTCGGCATCCATGGTGCGCTCGGCAACGTGACGCCGGCCGCCGAGGCAAACATGCACGGCGATCCCGATGCCGCCGACATCGTGTTCGGCGCGCCCTGGAAGGTGTCGATCGTCGGACTCGATGTCACGCACGAAACCGTGATGACCACCGCCTTCCTGGCCGGATTGCGCGACAGCGCCGGCGACGCGGGCCGTTTCGTGTGGGACGTGTCGCGCTTCTACGAACGCTTTCATGCGCAGGAAGGCGTCGTGGGCGGCATCTACGCGCACGATTACTCGGCGGCGGCTTTCGTCGTGGCACGCGAAAACTATGTGACGCGGCGCGGTCCGGTGCGCGTGCTGGCGGAAGGCATCGCCGCCGGGCTCACGGTGCAGAAGCCCGCTTCGATGCACGCGCCCGCGCCCGAGTGGGACACGCGCCCAGCCTGCGACGCCTGCATCGGCGTGAACGCGGACGCGGTGCTGAAGCTCTTCGCCGCGACCTTAAGAAACCAGACGCGCGCCAAGCCACTGGCGTAGCGCCTCCACTTCCTCCATGCAGACCGAATGCGGCATCGGATAGGCATGCCATTCGACGTCGCAGCCCTGCTCGCGCGCAAACTCGCACGCCTGTTCGCCGAGGCTCGGCTTGAGCACGTCATCGAGGGTGCCGTGCGCGGCGAAAATCGGCAGCGTGCGGTTCGCCTCGCTCAAGGCTTCGCCGATCAGCCCTTCCGACGGAATGTAGCCCGACAGCACGATCAGCCCCGCGAGCCGATCCGGGTGCGTGAGGCCGGCGTGATACGTCATCGCGCCGCCCTGCGAGAAGCCCGCCAGGAAGATGCGTTCGGTGGGAATGCCGCGTGCGTCCTGTTCGGCGATCAGCTCGCGCACACGCGCCACCGATGCCTCGATCCCCGACTCGTCCACGCGCCGGTTGACGCCTTCGAAGGACAGGATGTCGTACCACGCGCGCATCACGTAGCCGTTGTTCGCGGTGACGGCGATCTCCGGCGCGTTCGGAAACACGAAGCGGATGGCGGGCGCATCAGCGAGGCGCAACTCGGGCACGAGCGGCACGAAGTCGTTGGCATCGGCGCCGAGGCCGTGCATCAGGATCACGGCGAAGCGAGGATCCGGCGCGGTGTCGATTTCGAGAGTGGCGGGTTGGTCGGTCATGGCTCGGTACTCCATTGCTTGAACACGCGGGCTGCCAGAACGCGGCGGCCGGACAGCGGCTAGACGATCGGCACAAGAATCTGCACGATCCCCACGATGGACACCAGCCATACGAGCGAGCGCACGAAAGGCACGCCCGCCACGTACAGCGGCACGTACACCAGGCGCGCGACGAAATACGCCAGCGCGCCGTAGTGCGTCAGGACGTTCTCGCGTCCGGTCACATGCACGATCAAGACCGCGATGGCGAAGATCGGCAGGGTTTCGAAAAGGTTCGTCTGGGCCCGCAGCAGGCGCCCGGAGAGCCTGCCGGGCGGCCGTGCAGGAGCATCGCGCGGGCCGGCGTTGTAGCGCAGCCCCACTTCGCGGCTGCGTACGAATGCAGGGAGCAAGACTTGCACCAGCGCGAGCACGAGTGTCCATGCCAGCATCGTCAGTTCGAAACTCACGGCGCCTCCATCGATGAATGCCCGGAACGGGTCGCGCCATCATGCCATCGCGATCCGCGAGCGTGTTACCTTGAATGCGGTCCGGCTTCACTCTTCCCGTCATGCATGCATTGACTCTCCGCCTCCCGCCCGGCAGCGACCTGCGCGCCGCGCTCGATCACGCCTTCCAGTCGCGCGGACTTTCAGCGGCGTTCGTGCTGCAGGGCATCGGCAGCCTGAGCGTCGCTCGGATCCGCTATGCGGGGCGCGACGACATCGCCGGGTTGCAGGGCGATCTCGAAATCCTGACGCTGGCCGGTTCGCTCTCGTCGCAAGGTCCGCACCTGCACATGAGCGTGTCCGATGCCGACGGCCGCGTACTTGGCGGCCACGTCGCGCCGGGCTGCATCGTGCGCACCACCGTTGAGCTTGTCGTCGCGAACCTGCCCGGCGAGCGTTACACCCGCGAACCCGATGCCGCCACCGGCTTTGCGGAACTGGTCATCCGGGCTGCGTGACCGCGGCCGGCGGCAGCACGCCGTCCAGCGCCAGATCGTGCCGCGCGATCATCTCGAACGCGCCGTGCGTTTCCGAATAGTCCCAGCGTTCCACCGTGGTCCGGCGCTCACCGCGTGCGGCGGCATCGTGACGGATTAGGTTCACCGAATTGTCGATGGTGCCGCGCGTGCGGCTCGACAGCGCCGTGCCCGCCTGCACCGCCCACATGCGCCGCGGCAAGCCGGCGAAGGTATCGTGCAGCGGCAGCACATAGGGCAGATGGATATGGCCGCCGAGAATCAGGTCCGCGCCCGCGCGCGCCCAGCGCATCACGGCGCGCTCGCGCCCGTGCAGCAGGTTCTTTTCGTCCTGCGAGCGCGTCACGGCCACTGGCTGATGCGTGACCACCACGCGCAACTGCGCCGGCTGTTCGGCCTGCGCCGCTTCCAGCCGTGCCGAGACGCGCCGGATCTGCGCCATCGACACTTCGCCGTCCTTGTGCCGCCAGGGACGCGTCGTGTTGACGCCGAGCACCAGCAGCGCCGCCGATTCGAAACTCGGTTCGAGGTCCGCGCCGAACGCGCGCTGATGGTTGGCGTAGGGATAGCAGAGCCGCGCGAGCGGATTGAACAACGGAATGTCGTGATTGCCCGGCACGACCAGCGTGGGCGTGGCGCCCAGCGCATCGACGAACGCTCGCGCGGCCGCAAACTGGCTGCGACGTGCGCGCTGCGTGATGTCGCCCGACAGGACCACGAGATCGGGCGGCAATGTCTCGATCAGATGCAGCAGCGCCGCGACCACAGCAGGCCGTTCGGTGCCGAAATGAGGATCGGAAATCTGCACCAGCAAGGTCATGAACGGTTCGCTTCCGCCACCTCGGGCTCGGGTTTGAGCAGCAGCAGCGGCCGGTCGGACACGCGGAATTCGAGCGGCAGTTGCAGCCGCGTGATCTCGCCATCGGTGGCGATCTTGACGAGCTTGCGTTTCTTCGACGGATGCGTGACCACGATCCGCTCGAAGGTCATGCTCGTCACGTGATCCGAATCGGCGAGACGCCCCGCCGCGCCGTGCAGCGACAGCCACAGATGCATCAGCCGTCCGACCGGCCGCGGCGCAAGCGCAACGAGCAAACCCTGTTCCAGCGCACGCGCGGCGTCGGGCATGCCGATCTGCTCCATTTGCAGCCGGTTGTTGCCGACGAAGAGCGTCGATGAGCGCAACTCGGTCGTGCGGCCTTCATGTTCGAGATGCAGGCGCAAATGCCGGTGCGGCTTGAGCATCGTATACAGCGCCGACCATAGCGCCACCAGCCGGCTGCGGCCGAATTGCCGCTTGTAGGTTTCGCGGTCTTCGAGCAGGCGCGGATACAGACCGAGGCTCGCGTTGACGAGAAACATCCGCCCGTTGGCGAAGCCTGTCTGCGTCGGATAGACGCGCGCGCCGAGCAGCAGTTTCGTGGAGGATTCGAGGTCGGCGGGAATGCCGTGATCGCGGCTGAAGTAGTTGAAGGTGCCGCGCGGCAGCACGGCGAACGGGCATCCGGCGTCCAGCGCCGCGTGCGCGACGGTGCAGAGCGTGCCGTCGCCGCCCGCGCCGACGAGCACGCCGTCCTGCGCGCGCGCCACGCTCGCCGTTTCACGCGCGATGGCTTGCAGCCGGCGCGGATCCTCGACCACGCGCAGTTCGAAACGACGCCCCGCCGCGCCGAGTTCGCGTTCCAGCACGGCGCGCGTTTCGTCGACGAGCTTGCGGCCGGAACCCGCGTTCATCACGATGAAGAACGGCGCGTCGGCGGCGAGCGTGTGAACGGTTTCGACAGAGGCAGGGGCTACAGCGGTGGGGGTCATCGGCAGCGCTCCGCGAGGTTTCGTTGCGATTCCCGTGCGCGATGGACACGGCAAGCCGCCGCGCGTTTGATGCAAGAGCGCGCGGCGGCTTGCCGATTATAACGAATGGCTTACAGTCCGGATGCGGCGGCTTACGTGTGTTCGCCGCGAATGTAGTACTCGAGTTGCTGGATGGTGTACTGCTGCTCGGCCATGATGTTTTTCACCAGGTCGCCGATGGAAATCATGCCGATCAGCTTGCCGCCGTCGATCACCGGCAGATGGCGCATGCGCTTTTCGGTCATGAGCGCCATGCAGTCGTCGGTGGTCTGGTCGGGGCGCACGTAGCGCACCTGCGACGTCATGATGTCGCGCACCGGCGTCTGCTTCGACGCGCGGTCCATCAGGACGACTTTGCGCGCATAGTCGCGCTCGGTCATGATGCCGACGATCTCGTCGCCCTCGGTGACGATCACCGCGCCGATATGCCGGTCGGCCATCATCTTGATGGCATCGAAGACCGACGCCGTGGCGGCAACCGTAAAGACCGTCTGGTCGGGTTTCGAATTCAGAACCTGTGCGACTGTTGCCATCGAGCGCCTCCGACTGGCTTCGCGCGGTCTGCCGGCGCATCGTGCCGGCGTGGTGCGCATTGTTGTACGCGGAAAACGGTGCTGTCTTTCGGCGACGGTCTTGTCATGCGCCTTTCAAGAGCCTAAAGCCTCGCACGCGACGCCCTCATCGGCATTAACCCGACCATTCGGCAAAAAGTATAGATCAACGGTGCGGCGCGCCGCCTGCATCGTGCAACGGCCGCGCGCCGTCTTCCTTCAGTTTCCGCGACGCCTGCCGCTATTCAGACACCCGGCGGACATCATCGCCGGATGCGGCATACAGGACAGCAACGCGGCGCAACGCGCCGCTTACGGAGAACAGGTGAGCACTTCACAACAGGATATCGAGCAGCGCGTGCGGCTCGCAGGCAGCAACATGTTCGAATTGCTCCTTTTCAGACTCGGCGAGGCGCCAGGCTCAGAGCAGCGCGAGCTTTACGGCATCAACGTCTTCAAGGTCCGCGAGATTCTCGCGATGCCGTCGATCACGGCCGTCGCCGGATCGAACGAGGAGATTCTGGGCGTCGCCGATATCCGCGGCCAGATCATTCCGGTGATCGATCTCGCGCGCATCACCGGTTGCCGTCCCAAGAACGGTCCGAAAATCCTGCTGGTCACCGAATTCGCGCGCACGACGCAAGGCTTCGCCGTCGAGGAAGTCGACGATATCGTGCGGCTCGAATGGAACCAGGTGCTGTCGGCGGAATCGCACTCGGGCGGCACCGCCGTGACGAGTTTCGCGCGGCTGGATGGCAACATCGACGGCTCGCGGCTGGCGCAGGTACTCGATGTCGAGCGCATCGTGCGCGACGTGCTGCCGGGACAGACCGCCGACATCACCGAAGCCAGCACCGGCCGCCTGCAACTGAGGCCGGGCGCACGCGTGCTCGCCGCCGACGATTCAGGCGTGGCGCGCGCGCTGATCGAGCAAAGCCTCGCCGCGATGGGCGTGCCCTACGTCATGACCAAAACCGGCCAGGAAGCGTGGAACGTGCTGGAAGCCGCGCTGAAGAAAGCGCAGAAGGACGGCACCGAAATCGCCGATCGGATCGCCCTCGTACTCACCGATCTCGAAATGCCGGAAATGGACGGCTTCACGCTCACGCGCCGCATCAAGGCCGACAGCAGCCTGATGCACATTCCGGTGGTGATCCATTCGTCGCTGTCCGGCTCGGCGAACGAACAGCACGTGCGCAAGGTCGGCGCGAATGCCTACGTATCGAAATTCGAGCCCTCGGAGCTGGCCACCGTGATGCGCAGCGCCCTCGCCCGGGCCGCGTGACCCCGGCCTGAAAAAGCGTTCCCTAAACGTTCGGCGCCCGGTGATGCAGACCTTGTGAGTCTGCACCGCCGGGCGCCGAAATTCCGTCAGACAGTCAACCCGGCCGGTACGCCAGGCTTGACCGGTTCGATCAGTGACCGAAGAAAACCGATTGCGCGTTGTTGTTGCTCGATTGGGCGCGATTGCCCGATTGAGCCAGCGATTCACGCGAGCCGCCGAAAGCGGTCGTGTTCACGCCGTTGGCGTTTTCCTGAGCAGCGATGGCTTGCGCGCTCGGGCCTTGTTGCGAAGCGGGCGCGCCGACAGCCGGACGGTAGAACGGAGCCGGACCGTAGCCGCTTGCAAAAGCGGGGGCGGCGACAGCGGCGGAAACAGCGATAAGCAGGGTAGCGAGAAGATTGCGTTTCATGGTGTGTGCTCCAAAGACGGTTGACGTTCAATCAGAAAGCGCCGCAGCGGTCTTGCGAGAAACTGTCTGCTACGTCGATGGAATGCAGTGTATACCCCTACTATCGCTTTTTTATCCCCATTAGTTTCAATACAGTTTTCGTCCATCGCCAACAATCGCTGGCCGCACAATCGTGCTTAAACCGCGCAATGGCTTTCCAGACAATGGTTTGGAGCAGGAGAAAATGTCCAGTCACCGCGAGCTTCATTCGGCGGGGACGGAACAATTTTTAGCGCACGAGCGTGCGCAAAGAACATTGGCAGGCGTGATTATCGACGTTATCAGTGAACGACCAGACGCTCGATCAGATGAACCAGCGCGCCGGGCGGATTGCCCTTCTGGCAATAGCCGTCGAAGCCTGCAGGCAGCCCCTGCGGCCGCACGCTTTCCTCGCCGAGCGCCGTGAACGCGATGATCACCGCGTCGCGCGTATGGGCGATGCGGCGCAGCACCCGCGCGGTCGCGTAGCCGTCGTGTTCGGGCATGGTGATGTCGAGAATGACAACGTGCGGCACCCAACGATCGACGGCGTGCAGCGCATCCACGCCCGAGAGCGCGAAGCGCGTGTCGAAACCGTCCGAAATCAATGCGGCGGAAAGCGCCTCGGCGCTGAAGGCGTTGTCGTCGACGACCAGGATGCGCCACCGGTCGCGATTTACGTCGACATTACGGCGCGACCACAGCGCGCAATGAGGGGAATGCAGGGAAACGGACATGGGGCAACCGACGGACACAGATGCCCGCAGTGCAGCACGAATCGATCCCGCCCGCCTCGACCGGGTTCAGGCGGCGTCGTCGGCGGACGAGGCGGCTTGATCGTCCTTCTTGCCCTTCCGCTTCTTGCTCGACGCCGCTTCGGTGTCGCGCAGACGGGCGTTGGCTTCGACCAGCGAAGCGGCGTCGCGCTGGCGCAACACGAGATCCAGCTCGCCGAGCGCGCCAAGCAGCGCCGCCTGCTCGGCGTCGTCCAGCATCGCGCCGCTCTGTGCCACGCGGCGCGCCTCCTTGTCCAGACGCTTGAGGAGTTTTGCGCCGAAGCGCGTATCGATCGCGCTTTCCCGCGTCAGCGTCGCGATGACCGATGTCAGCCGGATGAGTCCTCCGGCGGTGGTCTGAGTCACGCCGTCCAGATCGTCATGGTCTTCCAAAGCCTTCTCCCCAAGTTGGCGCGCGGCGCCCGGTGCGCGGCCGGCCCGATGCGGACGCCGCATGAGCGCCCGTCTCCGGTGCGCCGATCATACGCCGCCAATATGACAGTCATATTTGCATGCGCCGATGCACTCGCCGCCAACGTTTCGCGGCCGGCACGCGTTACGATCACGATTCGGGGCGCGACCGATGGCACACTGGCGCGTCGCGTCCGCCGCGGCGTCTATCGCAGACGCGCAGATCGCACCAGAACCGCAACCGAATTCCGCATGAATCCTGCATGAATCCCGCTACCCTGCAAAGACCGCCTTACGGCTCCGATTTTTCCGGCCTCGTCTGCGGCTTTCGATTCCACGTCGATCAGCCGGGCGAGCCGATCGATGCAGAGGCCGCGAGCGAATGGCTCGCCCGCGACGACACCACCAAGGAATTCGTCTGGCTGCATTTCGATCTGGCCAACAGTGCCTGCGAGCGCTGGATGCGCGGCCGGCTCGGCTTGCCGGACGCGTTCTTCGACACGCTGCACGAAGGCTCGCACTCGACGCGCCTCGAACATCACGAGGGCGCGCTGTTCGCGCTCATCAACGACGTGATGTTCAATTTCGAACTGACGCCTTCCGAGATCGCCACATTGTGGGTCTATACGCACCAGAAGCTGATCGTGACCGCACGTCTCAAGCCGTTGCGATCGGTCGACTCGTTGCGCGAGTCGGTCCGGCGCGGCGAGGTGTTCCGCTCGCCGGCCGAAGTGCTGGCGCATCTGCTGCGCGATCAGGCCGACTTGCTGGTGCAGATCGTCCGGCGCACGAGCGTCGAGGTCGATGGCCTTGAAGACCGCTTCCTGTCGATGCGCGGCACCGAGATGCGCACCGACCTGGGCGGCCTGCGCCGGGTGCTGGTCAGGCTGCAACGCCTGCTCGCGCCGGAACCTGGCTCCGTGTTCCGGCTGCTTGCGCGGCCGCCGCGCTGGCTGCATGCCCAGGATATCCAGGACCTGCGCGACGCCACCGAAGAATTCTCGCTCGTGCTCAACGACCTCGCGGGTCTCGTCGAGCGCATCAAGCTGCTGCAAGAAGAAGTGGGCACCCGCATGGACGAACAGACCAACCGCACCCTGTTCACGCTGACGCTCGTGACCGTGCTGGCGTTGCCGATCAATATCGTTGCGGGCTTCTTCGGCATGAATGTCGGCGGCATTCCGCTTGCGGAGAATCACCACGGCTTCTGGCTGCTCGTGGTGATCGTCGCAAGCTTCACCGCGCTGGCGGGATGGTGGGCCTTCCGGCGCCGTCGCAACGGCTGAGCGCCGAGTCAGAAGCCCAGGTCGCTCAGGCTTGCATGCTCGTCGGGACGGCGGCCAAGCGGCCAGTGATATTTCCGGTCCGCTTCCTTGATGGGCAGATCGTTGATCGACGCATGACGATGCGTCATCAGCCCCAGCTCGTTGAATTCCCAGTTCTCGTTACCGTAGCTGCGATACCAGTTGTTGGCATCGTCGTGCCATTCATACGCGAAGCGCACCGCAATGCGATTGCCCGTGTATGCCCACAGTTCCTTGATCAGGCGGTAGTCCAATTCGCGCGCCCATTTACGGCGCAGGAACGCCACCACTTCCTCACGTCCGTTCGCGAATTCAGCGCGATTGCGCCAGCGCGTATCCGTGCTGTAAGCGAGCGACACGCGCTCCGGTTCGCGCGTGTTCCAAGCGTCTTCCGCGAGACGCACCTTCAAACGAGCCGATTCTTCATCGAACGGCGGGAACGGCGGCTTGCTTTCCATGACGATTCCTCCTCTGTACAGAATGACGGCTAATACAGGAACGGTCGTTTCTGAGTAGACAAGTCTGTCTACCCCGACGCACTCTAGCGCAGGTAGACGAACCTGTCTACAATCGCCCGCATGAATACGGCAGCCTCCCTGATCGACTTCGCGGAACGTGCGCCCGATGCACGCATTCTCCAGACAGCCCATGATCTGTTCTATCGCGACGGCATTCGCGCCACGGGCATCGACCGCGTGATCGCCGAATCGGGTGTCGCGAAGAAGACGTTCTATCGTTACTTTCCGAGCAAGGACGATCTGATTGTCGCGTTTCTCGAGTTCCGGCACGACAACTGGATGAACTGGTTCAACGACGCGTTGCAACGGCACGGCGGTACGCTGTCGGCGCTGGTGCCGGCGCTGGCGGAATGGTTCGGCGCCGAAAGCTATCGCGGCTGCGCGTTCATTAACTCGGTTGTGGAAATTGGCGGCACGCTGCCGCAGGCGGTGGATATCGCGCGACGGCACAAGCGCGACATGACGTCGGCCATCCGCGCACTCCTGCCGGCCACGCGCACCGCCAAAGCCGACGCGCAGGCGCTCGCCCTTGCCGTGGACGGCGCCATTGTCGGCGCGCAGTTCGCCGACTCGCCGGCGGATGCGTTGAAAGCGCTCGCGCGCCTGGTGCGCGCGGTGAAGCGGAGCGCCAGCGCCGATTAGCGCAGTCTTAACGCGAAGACGCTTCGGGTGAAGCGCCGAGCAGCGCGTTCATCGAATCGATGTCTTCCATGCTCAGCGTCGCCGCGTCCGCCTTGAGCCGCAGAAACGCAACCAGCGCCTCATAACGCGAACGCAACAGGTCGCGCTTCGCGGTATAGAGCGTGTCGATGGCGCGCAGGACGTCGCTGCTCGCGCGGCTACCCACCTTGAAGCCGACGGTCGTCGCCTGAAGCGAGTCGTGCGCCGTCGCAACGAGATGCGTCAGCGATTCGCTGCGAATGCGTTCGCGCACATAGCGCGCGTGATCGTCGCGCGCGGCGGCTTCGGCCTGCACGGCAGCCGCGTTGAAGCTCTGCTCCGCCTTGTCCTGCTGCGCGAGCGATTGCTTCACCCGCGCCTGGATCTCGCCACCCGCGAACAGCGGAACCTGCACCTGCAACATGCCGACCGTGGTCGTGGTCGGACGCGAATAACCGCCCGCCGCGCCCGCCGGCGTATAGCTGCCCGTTACGCTGACGACCGGATATCCCGCCGCGCACGCCTTTGCGGAATCGAACTGCGCGATCTTCCAGCCCAGTTCCTTCGATTGCACTTCATACGCGCTCGTCTTCGCCTGCTCGGCCCAGGCCTCCTGCCCGTCAGTCAGACCCGGCGGGGTCATGTCGGCCGGCAGCGGCGCCAGCGCAACGAAAGGCTGCCCCGTCGCCTGCTGCACGGCGCGACGCTTGATCCCAAGTTCCTCTTGCGCGTCCGTCGCCTGCAATTGCGCCTGTTCGCGCGCGGCGTCGATTTCGCGTTCGTCGATCAAGGTCGCCTCGCCCGCCGCGCGCTTGCGGCGCACCTGCTCGCGCTGCGTTTCAATGGCCTTCAGATACTCGCCCGAACGCTTCACTTCGTCTTCCGCGCCGAGTTCGTCGAAGTAGGCGCGCACGGCGCGAAGGATGGACTTCTGCTGCGCCGCAGCCAGGTCCACGGCCCCTTGCGCAACGATGTAATCCGCCTGCCGGTAGGCCGTCCACTTGCTCCAGTCGAACAGCGGCTGCGCGATGTTGACCATCCAGCCGCTCTGCCAGTAGGTCTGGCGCGGATACGCGTCGATGTCGATACGGTTATACGCGCGGCCCCAGCCGCCGGATATTTGCGGCAGCAAACCCGCTCGTGCGATCGGCACCGCCAGCTTTGCGGCCTCGTAAGCAGCGCGGGCCTGGGCCAGCTCCGCGTCGTAATCGAGCGCTTGCTGCACGACGGTGGCGAGATCGTCGGCGTGCGCCAGATGCGTGGATCCGAGCAGCACGAACAGCGCCGTTGCGCTCAAGCTTCGCTTAAGCATAGGCGGCCTCCTGCTCGGCACGAGTGTCTTCGCGCACCAGCGCGCCGTCTTCGAAGCGATAGCGGAGGTCGAACCACGATGCGAGCGACATGTCATGCGTGATCACCACCACCGTGCGATCGAGATTGCGCAGCAGCGTGGCGATATGCTGCACGGATGCCGGATCGAGATTCGAAGTGGGTTCGTCGAGCAACAGCACCTCGCGTTGCTGATACAGCGTCCGCGCCAGCAGCAAACGCTGGCGCTGCCCCGCCGATATGTTCGCGATGGTGTCGCTGATGATCGTGCGCGTGCGCATCGGCAGCCGCATGACGTCCGGCAGCAGACCGACGTCGTCGAGGATGGCGTGGACGCGGTCCTCGTCCGCCTGGCCCGCGAACAGCGTGATGTTGTCGGCGATGGAGCCATGCAGGATGATGTCGCCCTGCCGCATGTGCGCCTGGTGCCGCCGGATTTCATCGACGGCGAGATTCGGCCACGCAATGCCGTTCAATGCCATCTGCCCGTGCTGCAACGGCTCGGCCGCCGACAACAGCTTGAACAGCGTGGACTTGCCGCTGCCGGACGGTCCGGTGATGACGATCTTGTCGCCCTTGTTGATGCGGAAACTCGCATCGCGCAACACGGGCTGATCCGAAATGCCGTAGCAGAAGGTCACATCGCGCACGTCGATGCAGTCGAACTGACGCACTTCCGTTGCGCGCTGCATATCCGGCAGCGGCGTATAGCGCTCGTTCTCGCATTCGACGATGTCGTCCACGCGCGCCGTCGGCACGCTCAGCATGAAGTACTGGAACATGGCGCCGATGGCGCTCGCGAGCCGCTCCGACATCAGCGACTTGTAGATCAGGAACGAATAGAACACGCCCACCGAGATCTTGCCGCCCAGCATGAGTCGCGCCGCCATCCAGGTGATGACGAGCGTGTCTGCGTAGTTGACCAGCTTGAGAAAGCCGTCGCGCCGGCAGGCCAGGCGGCTGCTCTGCAACAGGGCCGAGGCATAGGCCTTGAACAGGGTCATGTGAATGGCCGTGCGGCGCGTCTCGCCTTGGGCCAGCTTGAGCAGCGACGCGGCACGGATGGTCTCGATCAGCGAGTCGTCGCACCGCGCGGAGGTTTCGAGCACGAGCGCATGGGTGTCGCGCATCGCGGGGAACATGCTCAGCGCAATGAGCACATACAGCGCAAACACCGCCAGCGCGATGACCGTGAGCTGCGCGCTCTGGATCAGCATCAGCAGGAGGGCCAGCACGCCGACCGCCAGATCGACGTGCAGCGTAATCGCTGAGCGCGTGGCATACGCGCTGATTTCATCCTGCGCCTTCACGCGGGCGAAGACATCGCCGACGTGGCGCTTCTCGAACCACGACATCGGATTGCGCAGCAGATGACGCACGACGCCTTCCGTCGAGTTGATCTGCGTGAGGGTGTAGAGCAACTCGGTCAGGTACTTCTGCACGTACTCGCTCAGGGCGCCCAGCAGAAAGATGCTGGCGAAACTCATGATCAGCACGTTCAGCAGGTTGCGATTGTCCGCCGCAACGACATAGTCCAGCGTGAGGTTGCCGAAGTAGGGCATCGAGAGAATGGCGAACTGGCTGCCAAGCGCGACGAACAGCACCTTGCCAATCTGCCGCTTCAGTTGCGGACTGACGGCGCGCACGCGCTTCAGTGCCGCCGGCACGCGCGACTTCGCGCGGATGCGCGACATCTCGGCCGTGGGCGAAAACTCGAGCAGGAAGCCGGAAATCGCCGAGCGGAACGTATCCATCGACACGCGCCGGCGCCCGGTGGCAGGATCGAGGATGCTGATATAGCCTCGGCTGACCTTCTCGAACACGACGAAATGCGCGCCGCCGAAGTGCAGGATCGAGCCCTTCTTGACTTCAGAAAGATGCGACGGGTCGAAACGATACGCCTGCACCGCCAGGCCGAAGTCCATGGCGACGTCGTACAGGTCCATCAAGTTCAGGCCGTTCGCGGAGATGGGCTTGTAGGCCGACAGCTCGCGCACTTCCGTCGAGCGGCCGAGATGCGACAGCACCATCGACAGACACGCATAGCCGCATTCGGCCACTTCATTCTGATAGATCACTCGCACGTTTATCCCCTCAACATTCGAAACAGCGGCGCCAATACCCATTCGGCGATGCTTCTGCGCTCCACCACGATGCTCGCGGTCGCGCGCATGCCCGGAAGAATCGCGAACTGTTGTCCTTCGAAGTCGAAGGTATTGCCGCGCAGCGTGGCCCACGCGAGATAGTCACCTTCGCTGTCCGAGCCTTTCGAGCCCGCGGTCTGTTCCGGATCCGGCGTGCCCGGCGTGCCCTGGTTGCTGGGCGGGCTCGCGGGCAGCACGGTGGTTCCCGAAATGGAGTCGATGCGCGCCTCGTAGGTGCCGAACTTGGCGTAGGGAAAGGCGTCGAACTTGAGCCGCACGAGCTGGCCTTCGCGCACGAAGCCGCGACGCCGCGACGGAATGCTCAGCGCGACACGCAGCGGCCCGCCCTCCTTGGTCGCGATGACCAGCGCGACGTCGCTCGTCGACAACATGCGTCCCGCCACCAGTCCCGAGAACGTCACGACGCCGCCCTGGGGCGCGGACACCGTCGCGTCCTGGCGCTGCTGCTCGTAGCGGGCCTGTACGTCCTGGATATCGCGCGCGCGGCGGGCGTCGAGCTCGCCCAGTTGGGCGGCGAGATCGGCCTGCGCGCTCCGCGCGGCGCCGATTTCGCCATTGAGCTGCTGACGCCGCGCCACGATCTGCGACACGCTCGCCTTGCCCTGATGCACGTCGGCGCGGGCTTGCTCGACCTTGTCGGCGGTTACGTACTCCGCCACCGAATTCAGCCGCGTCAGGCGCTGCTGATACTCGCCGACCAACTGGCTGGTCTGGGCGATCTGCGCATCGAGCGCGGCCAACTCCGCCCGGCGGCTCGCTTCCGTGGTCCGCGATGCCGCACGCTGCGCGTTCAGCTGCGCGCGGCGTTCGCTGTACTGGGCGTCGATGGCGGCGATCTGCGCCTCGCGCATCTGCTGGTCGAAGACCTGGCGGCGCAGGCCGTCCGTGCTCAGCGAGAAGTCGCGTTGCAGGCGGAACAACGGCGTGCCCGGCACCACTTCTTGCGATGGACGCACGTAGATGGAAGACACGAGCCCCGACAAGCCCTGAATCTTGATTTCGGACGGCGACATGATTTCGCCCGACACGTCCTGCTTGAGTTCAATCTGATGCCGGAACGAAAACGTCACCGCGACGATCGTGAAGGCCGAAGTGGCATACGCGATCCAGCGCCAGGGCACGTCCCTGAAGTGAGGAAGATCGGTTGGTTGCATAGAGGATTGAGCTTGCTGTGCGCGTAGTCAGTGCGCGACGACGGACTGCGCACGTAGTGTTGGAATGGCCGGCTGCGTCAGTGAGTGGGCGCGAACGCGTACATGGCCGGATGGCCTGCCGGCAACCACTGCTCGTAGTTTTCGAGCAAGGCGGTTCGATGTAGTCCGCCAGCGTCTGCGGCGCCGCGGCTACTGAGAGGTCCAGCGGCGCGAAGCTTCGGAGACTGAATTTCCCTTGACCGAAACGCAGGTAGAACGGCACCATCTGCGCCCTGAAGGTCTCGCCCAGCCGGAAGATTCCGTTGTGAATGCGCGCATGCTTGCCGAACATCGTTACGCCGGCGGTCTGCATGGGATAACGATGCATGGTGAAGGGCGGTACGTCGGCGAACAGGACCGCGACGCCGTCGCGCTTCAGCGAACGCGCCACGCGCACGCCGAGGTTGTTGCGATGCTCGTCGCCGTAGGTGTACAGCACCTTGATGCCGGGGATGAGGGCGTGATCGTCGCCGTATTGATTCTGCAGAACGCCCGACACCACCGCCATGGATTCCAGCCCGAGCAGCTGTCCCACGCGCTCGACTATCGCGATGTTGGCGTATTGGGAGACATAGTGGAACGGCGACAGGAACACGGGCTGTCCGGGCGCCTCGCGTTTCAGCGTCTCAACGCGCTCTGCCAGTTCGCGGGCGATGGCGTCCAGGTCCGGCCAGATTTCCTGCGTCCTGAGCTGTCGGCCGAAATGAAGACGTTGATCGACCAGGCTCTCCAGCTGGGCGCCGATGCTTGCGCGATCTGCCTGCGATTTCGGCAAGCCCAGCACGTCTCTGCCGATCTCCGCGCGTATCTTGCCGCTGGCAAGCACGTCGCAACTGAACAGGCTGTGAAGCCTCCAGGCCGTTTTGGCCACCGGTTCAAGCCAGGGCGCGGGAATCCGACCCAAGACCGCACGACGCAACGAAAGTTTCACGCGCGCCAGAGAATGTCGAATCAAAAAGCCAAGCGTAGCCATCTTGAATGTGCCCCGTAACGCGATTCGAAAGAGAACGGACCCTGGCAGGTCCGTTCTCTTTCAAGCTTCTTTCTGTACTGACCGACGGTAGCCGGTCAGCGCGTCACTTCTTCGCGACGATCGTGACGTACGTCACGTTGGTTGCCGCGGCTCGCGAGGCCTTGCAGCCTCCGGCCACGTTCGACACATTCAGGTCCTTGCGTGCGATCTTTTGCATTTTGATTCTCCTTCGAATGACGGTGACAAACTGGAGTTGAAGCGCGCCTTTATCGCGTGAACGGATTCCGGCGCGCTTGCTGACTTACATCGACAGTGAAATGTTCACAGTCGTGGTCGAGTACGATGCCGAGCTGGAGCTCGAGCCGCCCTTCGCCGTACCACCAGCGATTTGCGACTTGATGAGTGTGTTACGGTCAATCTTCTGCATTTTAAAAACCTCAGTTAAAAATAAAATTCCGGCGAATATCAAAGGCACTTGCTTTACAAGTTGTCGGATTCAACAAACTTGTTAATCGCCGGTGATTGAAATTATAGAAGCACGTTTGAATAACGGATACGCGACAATCTAAAGTTACACATCTGTCTTTTTCAAAATAACCGAAGCAGTCAGACTTAATCCAAATCCTAGATTCAGCAGGTGCCGGCAGGCTTTCAATCCAGCTCCTATATACCGGTTGAACTTCCCCGTAATCGGCCAGCGAGGCGTCGATCGGATCGTCAAGAGTTTCATAATCTGACCTTCCCGTGACGGATGGCAGTCCGCTCAGCCCATATTCACCGCCCCAGACCCCTATGCGTCGGTGAAAAAGTTTCGCGCAGCCTGGACAGGCTCAATCCCTGAAATCACCAAGCACAGTGAGATTCCTGAAAAGGCAAAAAGGCCGGATTCACATTGAGTGAATCTGGCCTTTATTTAACAGCCGACGATCAGCGGCCTGATTTACCGAGCATAATCCAACCAGGAATCAGCTGATTCCTATTGATATGTATCCAGTCAGAAGCTACGTAACGGAAATTGACAAGGTCGGTGTTTTCGTATTGGTGCGCGATATGGAGGCATTGATATTCACAGTCGTATTCGAGACGCTAATACTTGAGCTTGAACCGCCTCCTGCAACAAACATGTTTTCCAGATCCTGTCGCTTGATTTTTTCCATCTGATTTACTCCTTTTCTGAGTGACAGAGGGACTCTGTCTTGCACTTCCATTGCTTCAAGCGCGTGTTGAAGCGGCACATGTCCGCCCCTACTCGCAGCACGAATAAGAACCTTTTTTCTTCTATCTTTAATCAGCGAACGACCTATAACGCTCGCGATCAACTTCGATCAATCACTGACATTCCAAAATGCGAGGAACGGTCAGTTATAGGTGAAATTCACAGTCGCGCTGGCTGCCACGGTCCCAGGCGTCAGCGTTCCGAGCTTGTAGAACTGCGCCACCATCGGAATGGTCATCTTGTTGGTCGCATCTACAGCGCCGAGCGACATGGCCGTTCCCAGCGTGATCGCAGTACCCGTGGTGTCCCCTACCGTCGCCGACTTGAGAAGTTGTACGCCGACCTTGCCGGCATCGCCTGTGTTCTTGAGCACGCTGGTGACCGTGTCGATCGTACCGTTGACGGTCATCGAGACGCTGGTTCCCGGCACGCAGCTTTCAAGATTGATCTGGAATGCCTTGGGGCTCAGCGTCGTACCCGTGAAGTCAGGGATCTTTACCGTTCCCAGGTCAATGGTCTGGGTAACGTACGCTGCATTCACCGCGCAGGTGGGAAGAATGAGCTTCCCGGTGAAGTTGACCGTCGCATCGACCGCCCACGCGGAAGCTGAGGTCATCAGCACTGACGCAGCGATCAAAGATTTCGATAATGTCGAAATGCACATGGTGTTTTCGTTTCCTTAAAAATCAGCCTTTAAAACATCGAGCAATAGAACGGGATGTTCGTCTCGCCACGGATGTCACTCCTACTGCACTGTCATCAACATCGTGGCGTTGCCGATGCCTGGGCTGATTGCGCCCGTACGGAAATAGCCCGCCCTTCATTGATACGCTGTAGCTGCTCGCCTTTGTTCAATCAAAGCGTCCGAACGGCCCGAGGGTCAAGAGTGAAACGGCCGCGCCCTGTTCAATCATCAAGCCGGATGCCGATTCCATCTGCCTGCAAGGTTCCACCGTCGAGCGCATCGACATTGCTATAACCGTGAACCAAACGATCCTGCGAGATGGCATCGATCCTGTATTGCACGCTATGAATGAGCTTGTAACGGTTCTTTCGCTCGATGCTGTCCGCTACCCCTGATACTCATGCTCAAGTCCCAGGCACGGTCAGTTATAGGTAAAGTTC
The DNA here is from genome assembly GCF_031450975.1 of Caballeronia sp. LZ065. Lineage (NCBI taxonomy): Bacteria > Pseudomonadati > Pseudomonadota > Betaproteobacteria > Burkholderiales > Burkholderiaceae > Caballeronia > Caballeronia sp. LZ065. Next base: position 386,584 of record NZ_JARUXV010000004.1, on the reverse strand, counting down.
ACAGTCGCGCTGGCTGCCACGGTCCCCAGGCGTCAGCGTTCCGAGCTTGTAGAACTGCGCCACCATCGGAATGGTCATCTTGTTGGTCGCATCTACGGCGCCCAGCGACATGGCCGTGCCCATCACGATCGCGGTACCCGTGGTGGCGCCTACCGTCGCCGACTTGAGAAGTTGTACGCCGACCTTGCCGGCATCGCCTGTGTTCTTGAGCACGCTGGTGACCGTGTCGATCGTACCGTTGACGGTCATCGAGACGCTGGTTCCCGGCACGCAGCTTTCAAGATTGATCTGGAATGCCTTGGGGCTCAGCGTCGTACCCGTGAAGTCAGGGATCTTTACCGTTCCCAGGTCAATGGTCTGGGTAACGTACGCTGCATTCACCGCGCAGGTGGGAAGAATGATCTTCCCGGTAAAGAAGAGCGTCGCATCAGCCGCCCACGCGGAGGCTGATGTCATCAGCACTGCCGCAGCGATCAAGGATTTCGAATTGGACATGGTGTTTTCTTTCCCTTACAAAAATCAGCCTCTCAAACATCGAGCGATGAACCGGGGGCGTTCGTCTCGCCATTAATGTCATTCATACTGCACTGTCATGTACATGGTGACGTTGCCGGTTCCCGGGCTGATTGCGCCCGTTCGGAAATAGTTCGCCTTCATTGAAACGCTGTAACTGCTCGCCTTTGTTCCATCAAAGCCACCGAGCGGGCGAAGCGTCGCCATCGGAACGACCGCACCTGTGCTGTCATAAAGCTGGATGCCGATGCCACTTGCCTGCGAGGTTCCGCTGTCGAGCGCAACGACGTTGCTATAGCCCGGAACCATACGATCCGGCGAGACGGGATCGATCCTGTACTGAACGCTATGAATGAGCCCGGAAAGGCTCTGTGGATCACTGGCGTCCGCCCCCCCTGCCGGGCAATTGTTGAAGCTCAAGTTGAACGATCGCGACTTGTTCGAAGGCGCTCCAACGCCGGGAAAGTCGGCAGGCGTCTGCGTGCCCATATCGACGGTGACGTCAGGCGTCTGACACGTCAGAACCGTGATGACGACGGGCGTCATATAGAAATTGACGACGCCCGCAGCCGGATTCAGGTTGCCTGGAGGTTCTGTTCTGGTCGCTGATTCCCACGAAAAGGCCTGAGCAAGTTGCCCGGTCACCGTCCCCGGCGTGATATTTCCAATCTTGACCAGTGATGCGACCAACTGGCCGCCGTTATTGGCAGCGGTATTAATTTTGTTCCGTTGCGCGCCGAGCCCATTGAAGCCAAACGGGCCACGACGCAGGCCATCGGTATAGATATAACCTCCCAAAGCCATGCCCACGCCAGGAACGTTCGTCGTATAGACGGGAAAGGCCAGACCGTCGTAGACGCGCGTGTAGGAAGTCTGCGAGTTGGGGATAATGCCCGCCGCTTCGAAGTCGGTACCGGTGTACCAGCCATCGGATTGATTGCATGTCCAATAATTGGTGACGTACGGCGTGCTGATCCACGCCGTCAACGGCGATCCAACCGGAAGGTCCCGCGCCACCGCCACGGTTGCCGGAAAATTCAGCGTATAGGCCAAAGGCGGATTCGAATGGCAGGACGACGTTGCCCACACATGTCCAGACGTAATCGCCAATACACCGGCGCAATACAGCCCGCAACGGATCCACAACCGCACCGCTCTTTCCATTACTCTCATGTTCTGTCCTTCGTTGAAATGGTGCGCGCCAGGCTTATCCGCAGACGCCATCGGAAATGGCCAGTGAAGCTGGCTGCTTGTTCTTCTGCATCGGCGGCAGTCGATAGCGCACCGCGCACGTCTGATTCGGCGAGTCATCCCATTTGACATGCATCCTGCCCTCGTCGATCTTCAGACCCGTTGCGATAATTCGACTGCCCTGGGCCACCACGCCCACGTTGTCGCCCTTGTCGTCGAACACTTGCGAACCGAACGGCAGCGGCTTGCCATCCGGCTGTGTGACGTGCATCACCGCCGCGCGGCCGGAATCTTCCGTGTCGAACTTCAACGCCACCACGGCGCCCGCGGTGGGCGCGGAACGCTGCACCGTCGACTTCAGCGTGACGTTGATCGGCAAGCCCTTCGGGTCGATTTCGATATCGTTGTTCGAGTACGGCTGCATGCCCGAGACGACCGCATGCCCCCATGGATCGACGCGGAGCCCCGCGCCGCTCGCGACACGCGCGCCAGCGGCGTCCCTGGCCTCGACGATGCCGATGGTTTCCGCCATGGTCGGCGTGAACGCGACGCCGCCCTTCCAGGCCACCACGCCGCCCGACACCCCCGCTCCGACTTGCGAATAGTTGCGGCCCGTGCTGCCGTTCAGGGTCATCTGAGCGAACGGCGCCACGTAGCCCAGATTGCCGCCGACGGACGTCGCGCTCGAACCGGCATTGCCGCCGTCGCTGTAATTGGCGTTGATGCCGTAGGAAAGAGCGTTGTCGGTGCCAAGTGTTCCGTTGATCGACTCCTGCAAGCTGTAGGCGCGATTCGCCGAGTCATACTGGAAGTTGCTCGATGACACCGGCGCGCGCGCGCCCAGGCCCAGCGGAATCATCACGTTGAACATCACGCGGTTATCCCACTTGTTCGTGTTGACGACGAACTGCCGCACGAACGACGCGCCATACGTGATCCGCTTCCAGCTGTTCGAATAGCCCACCTGAAGCTGCGTGTCCTGCCCCGAACGATTCCAGTAATTGGCAATGGAGCCGATGGCATAGGCCGAGCCGTACCGGCCGTTCGGTCCCAGGGCCTGGTTGACCGTGAATTGCATGCGCGACTTCTGCCGCGCCGTCATCTGCTCGGGATCGCCCGTTTCGTACAACTGCCGCATGACCATCGCGTCCGACAGGCTGTAGAAGCCGTTGGTCGAATAGCGGTAGGCCGCGATGGCGATATTCGTATTGGTCGGCTGGAGCAGCTGGCTGTAGCTCAAGCGGAAGCTCATGCCGTTGTGCGTGCCGACACGCTTGAAACTCGCGGTTGCGTGAGTCGCGTCGAAACCGAAGGCGCCGATCTTCGTATTGATCGCCGCGCCCATCATGCCCGCGAAGTATTGGTCAGCGCCCGTGAAGCCGCCATACAGCGTCAGCAGGTTGCTGATGCCGTGCTGCACCGTCACCTGCGAGACGAACGGATGAATGTTCAGCGACGCATCGCGATACTGCCCGATGGTGGCGCTGTAACGCGTAATCCCTGGCCGCAGTGCGTTGACCGCCGCTGCATACGGCACGGTGGATACGTGCTGGGTCCCGTCGGCCTCGGTCACGATCACATCGAGATTGCCGCCATAACCCGTGGGATACAGATCGTTCAGCTCGAACGCGCCGGGCGCGACCGTGGTCTCGTAAATGATGTTGCCGCCCTGCCGCACCTGCACGCGCGCATTGCTGTTCGCGATGCCGCGCACGATCGGCGCATAGCCTCGTTGCGACTCGGGGTACATGCGGTCGTCGGTGCCCAGCGTGACACCGCGCACGCCATAGCTGTCGAACAGGGCGCCGTCCGTGAAGGTGTCGCCGAGCGAGAGCTGGCTCTTGATATCGCTGAAGCCGCGCTGTGCGTAGGTCTGCACCGTCTGAAAATGGGTGCCGGCCGCGTTGGAGCTGTTCAGGTTGCCCTGGTAGCGGAACCGCCACGGCCCCGCATTCAGGCCGCCCGTCACGCCGAGATATTGTGAATCGTTCGTGAAACCGCCGGCCGTGCTGTGATAGGCGTTTGCGTTGTATTGGAGCGTGGCTGCGGGAATGCCTTCGTCCCAGTACTTCGGGTCCACGTAACCGCGCGCACGGCTGAACATCACGATCTGCGGAATGCTGACGTCCAGTCGCTGCTCACCGCCATCGAACGAGGCGAACGCACTCGGAATCAGGTCCGACAGCGCGAAACACGCGGTCTTCCCGGCTGCACCCTCGGCGCCGCCCTCCGCCGCAGCGAGCTTCGCCGCCGACTCGGGCGAGAGCTTCCTGAGGTCCACGCCGATCCGCTCCAGCAAATCACTGTTGAAGCAAGGCCGGACCTCACCCGAACCCGATGTGGTCTCGCGGATATCGACATCGAACTTTCCGCGCCACATGTCGTTCACGAAAGTCTCGGCCCGGTACGTACCCGGCAGGACTTGCTGGCCTTTGTTGAATCGCGAGATATCGACTTTCTCGCCGCTGCCTGAATCGAGAAACTGGTCATTGAATTCGACCTGCGAGAGTTTCATCGATTCATCCGCCAGCGCCTGGGCACTGACACCCATCGCGGCAATTGCTTGCAGCGTCACAACGCTGATCGGTCGTTTCGACAGACCGAACATTTGAGTTCTTCCGAATTGCATAATGGGTAGGTACTTCGAACAAAAGGCTGGACGAAAATCCGCGCATGCCTTCGTTCCAGCACGCTACGCTTTGCTACGGATCAAGGCGTGAAAGACCGCCCCGGCGCCCAACCTCGCGCCGGGAAGTCATTGGAGAAAACTGTTGAGTGAAACGCTCAGGGCGCCAGGCGCGATTCGCCATGCTGAGGCCCGCCGTAATCGTTGATGACTGTCCAGGCAACCTTGCCGGAGTTCGGCACATCACCCTTTAGCGGAAACTCTTTCGTCTCGCCGGGCGCAACCATGCCACCATCAATGAAAGACGCGGTACGCGTGCCGTCGGAGTACGTGACGCTGTCGAACGAAACGTGATACTCCGTGGGATTCGACGCCTCGATCATCGTCTTCCCGTGGTCCTGCTTCAGATGCCACACGACCTGTCCCGCGGCATCCACAGACTGCTTCTGGAGGGCGGAAGGACGATAAAAGAATTTGATGCGCGTGCGGAAAGCCAGCTGCAATTGATTGGCGGAGGCGGACTCGCCCGTGGCTTTGGGCGGAACTTCCAGAACATTCAAATAAAAGATCGACTCTTTATTTGCGGGCAATGGCTCACCGGCAAACATGATGCGCAGGGTCTGCGACTTGGTGGGGTCGATCCGCATCAGTGGAGGCGTAATGGTGAACGGCACTTCGATCGTATCTGGCCTGGCATCTGGATCGCCCTTGTCCAGCCAGACCTTCACGAGGCCTGGAACCTTGCCATTATTCGTGAGCTTGACCGTGACTTCCGATTCGCTCTGGTTATAGACAACCCGCGTACCGGCGATGACCACCGAAGCTTGCGCGCAGACAGAAAATCCCCACACCACGACGAATGTAGTCGCGATCCTTGCCAGTTTCTTTGCCAGTTTCATGGTGACGATGCAACACCTAACCTCAAGCTGATTACAAACAGGCGGCCAAACAAGCCCGCCCGCCTTTCAGCAAACCCTCAGATAACCGGGTCCGCCTTCGGGAAACCAAATTTACTGATAGTCGATGCTGTACACGACGGACGAGTTAGCCGCGCCTGCCTTGGTCTGGCCGGTGGCGTAGTAACGTGCGATGTAATACAGCGTGGCCGTGCCCGACGAAATGTCCACCGGCTTCGAGTTCTGCAGGTCGCTTGCATAACCCACCTTGATCTGCGTGCCGTCCTGGTTCAACAGTTCGAGCTTGACGTTCTCCGCACCGCCCGGCTGCACGATCAGACGGCCGTCGACCGGATCAACCGTGGCACCTGCCTGATAGAACACCGCCGCCTTCGAGTGACCCGACACCGGCGTGCAGTTCTTCAGTGCGATCTTGTAGCTGGTGTCGCCGGCGGTGATCTTGCCGGCAGCACCTGTCAAGTCGCGCGTCTGAACCTTCGGCAGCGCAACCGTGCCGTCGGCCGAACCGCCGCCGTTGACGTCGGTGTCGCACGTTCCGGCAATCAATTCACCGTTGAACTGGATCGTGCCTGCATCGGCATATGCGCCTGCGGCGACCGTACCCAAAATACCAGCGACAAGCGCCGAGACAGCAATCTTCTTCATTTCCTGTTACTCCAATCGATTATTAACATCTGGTGTTTCCAGTGTCGTCGTTTTCTAATAGACCAGGTGGTGATCTATCATTACCCACACCTTAACCCCGGGGTTGCGGTTTCAATGTCACTCGTCCCAGATTTATCCTATTTTGATTCGGATGACCAAGTAACGAATACAGAATCATGAAACGCGGAACGAATGATGCAATATCCGATCGATTTTTGTTACACGATCTTTCCTACTATTTGATTCTGCAGCAGGAGCGATCGCTAATTCAGGATAAGTCTTACGCAGGGCAATGGAAAATAAGCGGCTTGTTGTCGGATAACCGATTCAACTTGCTGTTTATCGAGCTATGCAGCTTGCTCAGCTGCATCGGTCTATTCTTATTGCATGCGTGAAAGCACGCTTTCCATCCACGCCTTCAACCGAAAGCCATCGCCACCGGCGCCAGCGCGCGCTCGATCACCTCCGCGAGACGCGCGAAGTTGGGTGCGATCTCGGCATTCGGCACGCAGGCATAGCCCAGCATCAGGCCGCGCAGCGCCTCCTCCTGCTTCAGGTAGTAATTGATCAACGGCCGCGTCACCACGCCCGCGGCGAGCGCGTCGGCGGCGATGGCCCGGTCATCGGCATGGCCGGGCAGTTCAAGCACGAAATGCAGCCCGGCTTCGTCGCCGCGCACCGGCAGTGCGTCGCCGAAGCGGGCGCGAATCGCATGGATCAGCAACTCGCGCCGTTCGCCGTACAGCCCGCGCATGCGCCGCACGTGCGAAGTGAGATGCCCGTCCAGGATGAATTCCGTCAGCACCGCCTGCTGCATCAGTTGCCCTTCGCGATACAACTCCGCCACGCCGGTGCGGAATGAATCGACGAGATCGTCCGGCACGACCATATAGCCCATCCGCAAGCCGGGATACAGCATCTTCCCCAGGCTGCCGACGTAGATGACCTGGCCGGATTCGTCGAGTCCCTGCAGCGAGGACAACGGCCGGCTACCGTAGCGGAATTCGCTGTCGTAGTCGTCCTCGATGATCCACACCTTGTGCTGGCGCGCGAATTCCAGCAGTGCGCGGCGCCGCGCCAGCGTCATCACCATGCCGAGCGGATACTGATGCGAAGGCGTCACCAGCGCGACGCGCGGTGGATGGGCCATGTCGTGCGCGCCCGGATTGAGCCCTTCGGCGTCGACGGGAACCGGCGCGAGCGTCAGCCCCGACGACTGCAGCACGCTGCGCACGCCCCAGTAGCACGGCTCCTCGACCCACGCGCGATCGCCGAAATCGGTGAGCAGGCGCACGGCCAGGTCGATCGACTGATGAATGCCCGTCGTGATGATGATCTGGTCGGGCTGGCACTTCACCGACCGCGCGACCCGCAAGTAATCCGACAACGCGCGGCGCAGCGGCCGGTAGCCGCCGCCGGGCGCGTAGGTGAGCAGATCGGGGCTGGGACGCTTCCAGAGCTTCGCCTGCAAGCGGCTCCAGGTGCGCGCCGGAAACTCCGCGACGTCCGGCACGCCCGGCATGAACGCGCCCCACTGCCTGGGCGACACGCCCGCCTGCGCGATCAGCCGCTCGCCACGGCGCGAGATGGCGCTGGGCGGCTTGGGTTCGTCCGGGCGCTGCGGGCTGGCCGCGCCGTCGCGTGGCGCGGTGTCGGCGACGTAGGTGCCGCTGCCGGTAGTCGAGCTCACATAGCCTTCGGCCGTCAGCTGGTCATAGACGTGCAGCACGGTATTGCGCGCGATGCCGAGATCGATTGCCAGCGTGCGCGAGCTCGGCAGCTTGGTGCCGGGCGCGAGCTGGCTCGTCAGGATGGCCTGCTGCATCAGCTCGAGCATCTGACGATACATCGGCTCGGCGGCCGAACGGTCGAGCCGCGCGCTCAGCCAGTCGGCCAGGATGATGGTGTCCATGCGCCTGTCTCCTCTTTTTTCTTTACTTCACTGCCAACACGCACACCGTCTCAAGTGGTTCCATTCTGAATATTGAAATGGCTCCCCATTGTAGAACCGTGCCGGGCTATAGTTATCCGAAGCAAGAGAAGAAATTTCCGGGTATCTCCGTATGCCCGGCGGATAAGGAAGCCACCAGAATTTCCGAAGGGAGACACCGACGATGAAATCCGATCAGGTGATCGTCAGCTTTCGCGGGGTGAGAAAGACTTACGACGGCGAGACGCTCGTCGTCAAGGCGCTCGATCTCGACATCTACCAAGGCGAATTCCTCACGCTGCTCGGTCCGTCCGGCTCCGGCAAGACCACTTGTCTCATGATGCTCGCGGGCTTCGAGTTTCCGACCGGCGGCGAGATCTGGCTCGACGGCAAGCTGCTCAACAAGGTGCCGCCGCACAAGCGCGACATCGGCATGGTGTTTCAGAACTACGCGCTGTTTCCTCATCTCTCGGTCCAGCAGAACGTCGACTATCCGCTGTCGGTGCGCAAGATGTCCGCCGAGGAACGCGCCCATCGCGTCGACCACGCGCTCAGGATGGTGCGCATGGAGAGTTTCGCGAAGCGCTATCCGGCGCAGCTGTCGGGCGGACAGCAGCAACGCATCGCGCTGGCGCGCGCGCTCGTTTTCGAACCCAAGCTCGTGTTGATGGACGAGCCGCTCGGCGCGCTCGACAAACAACTGCGCGAGCACATGCAGATCGAACTGAAGGCGCTGCATGAAAAGCTCGGCGTCACCTTCGTGTATGTCACGCACGATCAGGGCGAGGCGCTCACGATGTCGGACCGCGTCGCGGTGTTCGACAAGGGCATCGTCCAGCAGCTCGACACCGTCGATCACCTGTACGAAGCGCCGTGCAACGAGTTCGTCGCCAACTTCATCGGCGACAGCAACCGGCTGCGCGGCACCATCGAACAGGCGCAGGGCGACTACTGCGCCATCCGCCTCGCCGACGGCACGCGCCTCTCCGGCCTGAACATCGCGAACGCCAAGCCGGGCGCGCCGGCCGTCGCGTGCATCCGGCCCGAGCGCATGACGCTCACGCACGGCAGCGGCAACGGCAACGGCCATGCGAACGGCAACAGCAACGCGCTGTCCGGCGAGGCACGCAGCCTGATCTATTTCGGCGACCACGTGCGCATGCGCTGTGGCGTGCGCGAGCAGGACGAATGCTTCGTCAAGGTGCCGCTCGGCACCGCCGCGCTCGACGCATTCACGCCCGGCGCGCCCGTCGCGCTCGAATTCGCGCCCGAGCATCTGCGCGTGTTCGCCTGAACTTTCCAGCCACACGTTGTGCCGTCCACCCGCAGGTCCTTCGATAAAACAAGCAAACAGAGGAAACCATCATGAAGAAGTTCGCACTGTGTTCCATGACGGCCGCGCTCGCGTGCGCGTCGGCGGCGTCGGGCGCGGCGGAAATCACCGTCGTCAACTTCGGCGGCGCCAATGGCGACGCGCAGAAGGTCGCGTTCAACCAGCCGTTCGAGCAGTCGAGCAAGAACAAGGTCACGGCCGTCGAGTACAACGGCGAGCAGGCCAAGGTCAAGGCGATGGTCGAGGCCAAGCACGTGAACTGGGACGTGGTCGAAGTCGAATCGGGCGACCTGGGACGCGGCTGCGACGAAGGTCTGTATGAGAAGCTGGACTGGTCGAAGATCGCGAAGAAATCGGACCTCGTGCCCGAGTCGCCCGCGACTTGCGGCGTCGGCTTCTTCGTATGGTCGACGGCGCTCGCCTATAACGCCGACAAACTCAAGACTGCGCCTACCGGCTGGGCCGACTTCTGGGACACGAAGAAATTCCCCGGCAAGCGGGCCATGCGCAAGGGCGCGCGCTACAACCTCGAGTTCGCGCTGATGGCCGACGGCGTCGCGCCGAAGGACGTGTACAAGGTGCTCGGCACGAAGGCCGGCGCGGATCGCGCGTTCAAGAAGCTCGACGAACTGAAGCCGAACATCCAGTGGTGGGAAGCCGGCGCGCAGCCGCCGCAGTTCCTGGTCGCCGGCGACGTGGTGATGTCCACCGCTTATAACGGCCGCATCGACGCCGCGCGCAAGGAAGGCAAGAACCTCAAGGTCGTGTGGAACGGCAGCATCTACGACCTCGACTACTGGGCCATTCCGAAGGGCTCGCCGAACAAGGACGTGGCGACGCAGTTCATCGCGTATTCGGTGTCGCAGAAGCCGCAGGAAACGTATGCGAAGAACATCGCCTACGGTCCGGTGAACAAGGCGGCAATCTCCGCGCTCGACGCGAAGACCAAGGCGGACATGCCGAACTCGCCGGACAACGCGAAGAACGCGGTGCTGCAGGACATGGCGTTCTGGACTGACCATGGCGACGAACTCGAACAGCGTTTCACCGCGTGGGCGACGAAGTAAGCGCGCAACCGTGAAACCGGCGGCCGCGCTGGCGAAATGAAGCGCGGCCGGGAAGGAGACATCCCCGTGCAAACCATGACGATCCCGGCGGAAGACGCGCATGAATCGAGCGCGCGTCTGAAACGCGAACTGAAGATCGCCGACGCGAAGAAGCGCGCGATGGCCCTCGCGCTCATCGCGCCGCTCGCCATCTTCCTGTTTCTGATTTTCGTGGTGCCGATCGCCGCGTTGCTCACGCGCGCGATCGAGAATCCGGAAGTCGCGAATGCGCTGCCGCACACGGGCGCCGCGCTCAAGAACTGGGACCGCAAGACGGCGCCTCCGGACGAAGCCTATGCCACGCTCGCGCAGGATCTGACGGCCATCCAGGAAGGCGATTCGATGGGCGCGCTGGCGCGCCGCCTCAACACCGAAATTCCGGGCTATCGCTCGCTGGTCGCCAAGACCGCGCGCGCCATGCCGCTCACCGGCGACGACAGCAAGCCGCTCGCCGCGCCGCAGATCAAGGAGAAGATCGTCGAGCTCGACGAGCGCTGGAACGATCCCGCGTACTGGCAGGCCATCGCGAAGAACGCCGGACGCTATTCGCCGTTCTACGTGCTCGCATCGCTCGATCACAAGCAAGACGGCTTCGGCAACCTCGTCCATGCCGGTCCCGACCAGTCCATCTATCTCAACATCTTCTCGCGCACCTTCGTGATCGGCGTCGGGGTGACGCTGTTCGCGCTGCTGCTCGGCTATCCGCTCGCCTACTGGATCTCGACGCTCCCCGCCCGTCGCGCGAACCTCGTCATGGTGCTCGTGCTGATCCCGTTCTGGACCTCCGTGCTGGTGCGCGTGGCCGCGTGGATCGTGCTGTTGCAGAGCGAGGGCCTGGTGAACAAGGCGTTGCTCGGCAGCGGCCTGATCGGCTCGCCGCTCGAACTGCTGTTCAACCGTGTCGGCGTGTATATCTCGATGACGCACATCCTGCTGCCGTTCATGATCCTGCCGCTCTACAGCGTGATGAAGTCGGTGCCGCCGACTTACCAGCGCGCGGCGGTATCGCTGGGCAGTCATCCGTTCGCGGCCTTCTGGCGCGTGTACGTGCCGCAGACGTATCCGGGCATCGGCGCGGGCGTGCTGCTCACGTTCATTCTGGCGATCGGCTACTACATCACGCCGGCCCTGCTCGGCGGACCGAATGACCAGATGGTCAGCTACTACATCGCCTACTTCACCAACGTGACGATCAACTGGGGCATGGCGTGCGCGCTCGGCGCACTGCTGCTCGCCGCGACGCTGCTGCTCTATGTCGTCTACGGCCGCTTCACGCGCTCGAACGTGAGCCTGGGCTGACTGGGAACGCCACATGAAACTCGCCAAACCGATGTTCGCGCCGCACACGTCCGCCATCGAACGCGTCTGGTACTTCGCGTTGCGCATCCTCTGCGTGCTGACGCTGCTGTATCTGATCCTGCCGGTGCTCGCCATCGTGCCGCTGTCGTTCTCGTCGAGCACCTTCCTCGTCTATCCGATTCCCGGCTGGTCAATGCGCTGGTATCACAACCTCGTCATGTCCGACGAGTGGCGCATGGCGGCAAAGAACAGCTTTATCGTGGCGCCCTCGGCGACGCTGGTGGCCACCATTCTCGGCACGCTCGCCGCGGTCGGGCTGACCAAGGCGAACTTCCTCGGCAAGAGCCTGCTGATGGCCGTGCTGATCTCGCCGATGATTGTGCCGGTGATCGTCGTGGGCGTCGGCATGTATCTGTTCTTTGCGCCGCTCGGCATCGCGAACACATACTTTGGGCTGATCCTCGCGCACGCAGCCTTGGGCGTGCCGTTCGTCGTGACGACGGTCGGCGCGACGCTGCAGAACTTCAACCACAACCTCGTGCGCGCGAGTCAGTCGCTGGGCGCCGGCCCGCTGCGCACCTTCTTCAAGGTGACGCTGCCGGTCATTGCGCCGGGCGTGATCTCCGGCGCGCTGTTCGCCTTCGCAACCTCGTTCGATGAAGTCGTCGTCACGCTATTTCTCGCCGGCGCCGACCAGACCACGTTGCCGCGACAGATGTTCACCGGCATCCGCGAGAACATCAGCCCGACCATCGCGGCGCTCGCCACGATCCTCATCGTGTTCTCGACCAGCCTGCTGCTGGCGCTGGAATGGTTGCGCGGGCGTGCCGCGGCGCGGGCTGTTGCTTGAGACGGGCGGGACCCGCTGCCGGCGGGCTTTCTCGTCCGACATTCAGACTTTCAAGCTTACAAAATGCTTCTTCCTGGCATTGTTGATGCAGGACAAGGATGCTCAGAATTCACGTAAAGTCCTGTCGCACAAGGCTTTTTCACACCACCGTTCGATTATTCGCATCGACGGGATAGTGTATTCACTGATGCGGCCTTTATCGGAATATGCTTAATGACGTACGTTCTAGGTCGAGTCAAAGCCTGGAACATTGCCATGACAGCTTTTTCGAAAAGGGCGGACCCGTGGTCACAGACGGTTCACCTGCTCGAGGCGGCGCCTGCGGACGTCGCCCGCACCGCGCCATCTCAGAAATCCGCGCGCGTCGAAAGTTCGTTTCTCGAGCGTCTTACTCGCGACTGGAACCGCACGCATCCGCAACACGTGGATCACGGACTGCCGTATCCGCAGGCCATCGTTCGGGTGATCGAACGTCCGAGCAGCGCGACGGCGCTCGTCTACTGGTCCGATCCCGGCACCTGCCATTACGGCTATCAGGGCTGGCGCGCCACGACTGCGACGAGTGAAGGCGTGTGCTCGCTGTCGGGAATGCCGGTTCATCGCGGGGATCAGGTGTATCGGCCTTCGCAGCGCGATCCGAAGCCGCAGAACGCGGCCGCGATGATCCTCGCGGCCGCGATGCCTGCGAACAGCGAGGAAGTCGAAGTCGACATGCACGGCTAGGCGTACCGTGCCGTCGCGACCGGGGGTCCGACTTAGTATCCGACCGTGATGCGCTGCTTGATGTGCGCGTGCGCTTCGAACTCGTCGAGAAAAGCGATGGCGTAGTCGTCGAACGTGATCCAGCTGCGGCCGTTGCTGTCGACCAGCAACTCGTCCACGCCGAGCCGGTATCGCTGCGTGCGCGCGCCCGGAACGAACTCGGCCGACGGTGAAATAAAGGTCCAGTCGATGTCGCGCTGGCGGCGCAACGTGTCGAGGAACGCGGCGCCTGCCGTCGCCTCGGGTTTCCAGTCGGCGGGGAAATCCGGCGCATCGAGCACGCGTTGACCGGGCGCCGCATACAGGCTTCCCGCGCCGCCCACCACGAGCAGACGGCGCACGTCCGCACGCTTCACCGGCTCCACGATCGCCTCCGCCGATACCTTGCCGAACGGCACCGAGCTGAAGACTGCATCGTGCCCGCTGACAGCGCTGGAGAGTGCGTCGGCTTCGAGCGCGTCGACGTTTCGGGCGGTCACGCCGGATCGTGCCTCGACGCCCGACGTATCGCGGGCGAGCGCGGTGACCGTGTGCCCACGCCGCAATGATTCGTCGAGCAGACGGCTGCCCACGTTCCCCGTTGCTCCGATAATTGCGATTATGCTCATTGCCATCGACTCCTTTTTTCGAGGGCATTCGCCCCGAACACATACAAGTGCTCGCTGCATGATAAGAGGAAATAAAGCATGACGTCCAAGCCGTTTGGGTTAGCCTTTATTGTGCCCGCTTCTGAAAAATAAGAATCAACGCATTCGTACCACGTTTTCAGCATTTACATGACGGAGCGTGTTTATGCAAATTTCGGGCCGAATTTCCTATCCTCAAGAGATACCGCCGGGCACTCTTCATAATGCGTAAGCGCCATTCCTGGCGCGTCACGCCGTTAAACTGGAAAGCCCTGTGCTCTGTCTGAAATGTGCCTCGTGGCGATACCGGCGCGCTGCACGCAGCGGTTTCAGACCGAGTTTCCGATACGGCAGTCGCCAAATTGTCATCGCGTTGGTTTATATTGCAGTTCCTCGCCGCTCCATTACCGGAAGGAGTTAATCGTGAAGAATCCGCAATTGCAGGGTGCCATCGAAGGACGCGAAAATCCGGCAGGCGAATCCGGCTTCGAGCCGATTCAGGCCCGCGCCGTCCCCAAGGAGTCCGCCGAAGATTCCGGCTACTCCGACTCCCTGGACATCCCGCTCAATTACGGCATTGTGATGGACGCCGTCAGGGACGCCGTCCGCGCGAACCTGTAAGCGTCGCGAAACCCATCTGAAGCGTCCCTGTCGGGGCGCTTTTTTTTTGGGCAGTCGGGATGCGCGCGGTCTGACCGCAACGCATTTTGCTCATACAAATCACTCTGTTGCAGATCGGCACGCAAAAATCGGGTGAAATTTCCGCCGTCGACCAGCCAACCTCCGCGCCAGGCGGTGAAGGCAAAAGTCAATCCGTATGAAGCACCGCGAAGCCCCTCAGCGCTGAATTAACGGAGTGGTACACTGCCGCCGCTTTTGCGGGTGCACGTCAAAAAGTGCGCGTTGTTTGTCGAATTTCCGTTCAGGTCAGCGCGGGTCAAATGTCCAAACTGGACGGCCTGTTGCGTCTTAATTGGTCAATTCGCCAAAAAAATCTCCTGTTAGTGTTTCTACTGGCGAAAAAATCAGCGTTGAGATACGTTCAGACGTGTACTCGCGCCTGGACAGCCGTCCGGATCAATGCTCTCGGTCAAGAGATGTCCGCCAAAGACGTAAAACACGACTAATCACGTGGCGCGCGTGCGCCCAGCCGACTACACATGGCCGCTATTTTCGAACACCTGCTGGACAGCCACACCTCTCGCCAATGGCGCGGGCTTCTGTCCGCGCTCGCCGATGAATTCGAGGCGCAAATCGGACGCACCGAGCTGCGTCAGCTGATGCAGCGCGTCGGCAGCCGCTTCGCCGACGCACGGCCGCTGCCGCCCTGTCATTCGACAGCCGAGCTGGCAGAGGCGCTCAACGCGCACTGGCGCGACGCCGACTGGGGCTTCGTCGAACTCGCCGACGAGCGCGATCACCTGAGCATCGTTCATTACTGCGCGCCGCTGCCGGCCTTCGGCGAACGCGCGCTCGCGTGGACGCCCGCGTTTCTGGAAGGCGCATACCAGCAGTGGCTCGCCACGCTCGGCGCGCAAGGCCTCGCGGTCCGCCAGGCGAGCGAATTCGGCGATGACACTGCCATCGAGTTCAGGCTCGCGCGCACGGTGGTTTGACGAACACCCCGGAATCATCGACCGCCGCCTCGACGCGGCGGCTCCAGCCGCCTGTCGGTCAGGCGGCGCAAACAAGTTGAAACGGCCAGGCAGGGAAGGCACGGACGAGGAAGCGGCATCATGAATACTTCGCGCGACATCGAGAAGCTGTTTGATCATTTCGGCGGCAATGCAGGCGACTATCAGGAGATCGGTCGGGAGAACGAGGCCAAGTCCGCCCGTACCCGCTGGCCGTTGCTCGCGACGCTGGACTTCGCGCAGCCGGCCATTCCTGAAATCGCGCCGCGCCGCGATAGCCAGGCCGGAACGTCTGGCGCCGCAGGCAGCGAACCCGCCATGGAACCCGCCGCACGGCCGACACCGATCCATCGCGGCCGGCCGCAGTTATTCACGCGGCCGCATCGCCGCACGATTCCGCCGGTCGATGCGCCCGCGGCGCAATCGCTGAGCGCGCTGCGTTTTTCGGCACTCGCCGATCCGGCTGCGACGGCATCCGAACCGAATGTGGCGCCGGCCGCCATTCCCGTTGTCAGCATTCCGCCGGTCCAGGCGCCTGTGCAGGCAGCAGAACCTCGCCCTGCAGCCACGTTCGGTTCGAGCGTCCTCGCGCGCCGCGCCGCGCCCGCCGCCCCAGTCGCAACGCCAGCCGCAACGCCCGTAGAACCGCCGCGCGTCCAGCCGGCCCCCGACGCCGAAGCGCCCTCCATTCTCGGCAAGCTGTTCAAGCCGCAGACGCCGCCCGCGCCGGGCGCGCCCGCGAACTCGCTCCAGTCGATGTTCGACCGCCTGCGCCACAGCGGCGAATCCGCGACCACCCAACCCGCCGCCTCTCGCACGAGCCGCCTCTCACGGTCATGAAAGTCATCACGGTAGTTTCCGCGAAAGGCGGAGTCGGCAAGACGACGCTCGCCGCCAATCTCGCTTCGGTGCTCGCCGCCCGCAACCGCCGCGTGATCGTGCTCGATCTCGATCCGCAAAACGCGCTGCGCCTGCACTTCGGCATTCCGCTCGACAGCATCGACGGCCTCTCGCGCGCCACGCTCGCCGGCGATCCCTGGCAGACCGTGATGTTCGACGGCATCGACGGCGTTACCGTGCTGCCCTACGGCGCGCTGCTCGAGGACGATCGCCGGCGCTTCGAGGCGCTCGTCGACGCCGATCCCGCCTGGCTCGCGCACGCGCTCGATTCACTGGCGCTCGATGCCAACGACATCGTGATCGTCGACACCCCGCCGGGTTCGTCCGTCTACACGCGCACGGCGCTCACGGCGGCGCATTTCGCGCTGAATGTCGTGCTGGCCGACGCCGCGTCGTACGCCGCGATCCCCGGCATGGAGCGCATGGTCGACGCCTACGCCGCGCCGCGCCAGAACTTCGCGGGCCAGGGCTATGTCGTGAACCAGGTCGACCAATCGCGCCAGTTGAGCAAGGACGTGCTGAAGGTCCTGCGCAACATGCTCGGCACGAAGCTGTTCCCGGGTGTCATCCATCTGGACGAAGGCGTCTCCGAATCGCTCGCGTGCGACACCACGCTGATCCACTACGATCCGCTGTCGCAGGCCGCCGCCGATCTCCGCGCGTGCGGCGAATGGTTGCTCGCCGCGATCGATGCGCTGCCCGCTTCGGCGAGGAAACTTGCATGAGCTCCGCCAAGATCCCGTCGCCGGAAACGGAAGTGAGCGTGCCGACCTCGCGCCTTGAACGCATCGTCGATGCGCGCATCTGGGGCAGCCGCATTCTCGTGACCCTGCTTACGGCGTTCGCATTGTGCGCGCTGTACTTCGTGGTCACGGTGCCGCTGGTGTTTGGCCAGCAGCTCGCCTTCGCGAGCGTCTGCTTCGTCTGCGCGCTGGGTTTCCGCCGTCTGCAAGGTCAGTACGCAACACTCGTGATGATCATGCTGTCGATCATCGCGTCGGGCCGCTACATGTTCTGGCGCCTGACCGAGACGACCTACTGGGAGCGTCCGCTCGACGCAGCCTGGGGCCTGCTCCTGGTGGCCGCGGAAGTCTACGCGACGCTGGTGCTGCTGCTCGGCTACTTCCAGACGGCCTGGCCGCTCAAGCGCAAGCCCTTGCCACTGCCCGCCGACCGCGCCGACTGGCCCACCGTCGACGTCCTCATCCCCACGTACAACGAGCCGCTGTCGGTGGTGAAGCCGACCATCTACGCGGCGCTCGCGCTCGACTATCCGCGCGACAAGCTTGCGATCCACGTGCTCGACGACGGCCGCCGTCCCGAATTCAAGACCTTCTGCGAGGAAGTGGGCGTCAACTGGACGATCCGCACGCACAACCGGCACGCGAAGGCGGGCAACATCAATGAGGCGCTGAAGATCACGAAGGGCGAATTCCTCGCGATCTTCGACTGCGACCACATTCCCACGCGCTCCTTCCTGCAGATCTGCCTCGGCTGGTTCCTGCGCGACAAGCTGCTGTCGATGCTGCAGACGCCGCACCATTTCTTCTCGCCCGATCCGTTCGAACGCAATCTCGGCACGTTCCGCAAGGTGCCGAACGAGGGCGAACTGTTCTACGGCCTCGTGCAGGACGGCAACGACCTGTGGAACGCCACTTTCTTCTGCGGTTCGTGCGCGGTGCTGCGCCGCTCGATGGTCGAGGAAATCGGCGGCATTGCGGTCGAGACCGTGACCGAAGACGCGCACACGGCGCTGAAGCTGCACCGTCTCGGCTACACCACCGCCTATCTCGCGATTCCGCAGGCCGCGGGTCTCGCGACGGAAAGTCTCTCCGGCCATATCGGGCAGCGCATCCGCTGGGCGCGCGGCATGACACAGATCTTCCGGATCGACAATCCGCTGACCGGCAAGGGGCTGAAGCTCGGCCAGCGGCTCTGCTATCTGAACGGCATGCTGCACTTCTTCTACGGCGTGCCGCGTCTGGTGTTCCTCACCGCGCCGCTGTCGTACCTGTTCTTCGGGGCGCACGTGATCGAGGCCGCGGCGAGCACCATCGCGATCTTCGCGCTGCCGCACATGATGCACGCGAGCATCACCAATTCGCGCATGCAGCGCAGCTTCCGCCATTCGTTCTGGGCCGAGGTCTACGAGTCGGTGCTGGCGTCCTACATCACCGCGCCCACGTTGCTCGCCGTCATCAACCCGAAGCTCGGCAAGTTCAACGTGACGGCCAAGGGCGGCCAGATCGCCAAGGATTACTTCGACTGGTCCATCTCGCGGCCCTATCTGTTCCTGCTGCTGCTGAACCTGCTCGGCTTCATCGCGGGCATCGTGCATATCGTCATGTACTGGCAGATCCGCAGCGAGGTGAACACGACCATCCTCAACCTCTGCTGGACCGTCTACAACATGCTGATCCTGGGCGCGTCGGTGGCGGCGGCGAGCGAGCGGCGGCAAGTGCGCGCGACCCATCGCGTGACCATGAAGATGCCCGTGATGCTCAAGTTCTCCACTGGCCGGACGCTGGCCTGCGAGACGATCGACTATTCGGAAGGCGGCGTCGGCGTCGCGCTGCCGAGCAAGATCGAAGTGCCGATGCACGAACGCGTGACCGTCTCGCTGTTCCGCGGCGACGAGGAATACGCGTTCCCGGCGAGCGTCGGCTATACCGAGCCGGGCCGCGTCGGCCTGCGTTTCGGGCAGCTCACGCGCGAGCAGGAATATGACTTCGTGAAAACCACTTTCGCGCGCGCGGACGCCTGGACCGGCTGGTCCGAGGGACGCCGCCCGGATACGCCGCTGCGCGGCCTGTCGCATGTGCTGCTGGTAGGCACGCGCGGTATCGCCGGACTGTTCGAGCACTTGTACAGCGACCTTCGTACCTGGATGAACAAGCGCCCGGTCGACGTGAAGAAGCTGAAAACCAAAGACCAATAATGGGCATGGGTATGTCGAAGTTGCACGTTGAATCCGGAACGGGCGGGCGCGCGCCGCGTTTTTGCGAAAGACCTCTGGTGCGCGCGCTGGCCGTCTTCGCGGCCTTGCAGACCGCATTCGCCGGGCCGCTTGCGTCCATCGCGGCGGCAGCGACCGCGACCGCTGCTGCGGCCCCGGCCTCCGCCACGGCTGCTCCGTCCGCGCCAGCGCCGCAGGCGACCGGCGCTGGCGCCGTCCCTGCGCCGAGCCCGGCGGCCGTGTACAACCCAGCTTCAATCCAGCAGCCCGCGCTCGCGATGCCCGTGCCCGCGTTCTCCGGCAAGCCCGAGAAGCCGCTGACCTCGCGCATTCCGACCACCGCCGATCCCGGCACGCTCGTTCCCGGAGGCCGCCGTCAGACGCTGACCTTCGCCGATTACGGCGCGCTCGATCCGCTGCAACTGCGTGGCACCGATGGCCAGAACGGCATTGCCTTTTCGGTGCGTGGCGACGAAGTCGTGACGGGCGCGATCCTGCATCTGATCTACAGCTACTCGCCGTCGCTGCTGCCGTCGATCTCGCAACTGAAGGTCCTGATCAACGGCGAAGTGGCCGCGACGCTGCCGGTGCCGCGCGACCAGGCGGGCGTGCTGGTGGCGCGCGACGTGGCCGTCGACCCGCGCTTCATCACCGAGTTCAACCATCTGAACGTCCAGCTGATCGGCCATTACACGCAACAGTGCGAGGATCCGTCGAATTCGACGCTGTGGGCCACCGTCAGCAATTCGAGCTCGCTGGACCTCACTTACGCGTCGATCGCGAACAAGCCCGACCTCGCCGCGCTGCCGAATCCGTTCTTCGACCGCCGCGACGTGCGCCGTCTCGAACTGCCGTTCGTGTTCGCCGGCAAGCCGAGCCTGCCGACGCTCGAAGCGGCCGGCATGGTGGCGTCGTATTTCGGCTCGCTCGCGGGCTATCGCGGCGCGATGTTCCCGGCCCAGACCGACAACGTGCCGCTCTCGGGCAATGCCGTGGTGTTCGCCGTCGGCGACGCCAAGGTGGCGGGCGTCGACATTCCGGCGGTGTCGGGCCCGACGATTTCCGTCGTCGAGCGCGATGCCAACGCGCGCGGCCGCATCCTGCTGATCCAGGGCCGCGACGAGAACGAGCTGAAGACCGCCGCGAAGGCGCTGGGCATCGGCCAGAACACGCTGACCGGCACGAGCGCGACGATCACGCAGCTCAGCGACCTGCAACCGCGCCGCCCCTACGACGCGCCGAACTGGCTGGCGACGGATCGCCCGGTGCGCTTCGGCGAGCTCGCGGAAGCGCGCGAGCTGACCGCCCGCGGCTACGACGCCGATGCCGTGCGCGTCAACCTGCGCGTGCCGCCCGATCTCTTCATGTGGCAGACCAAGGGCGTGCCGATCGATCTCGGCTACCGCTACACGGTGCGGCCCGCGCCGGATCGTTCCTCGCTGAACATCAGCGTCAACGACGGCTTCGTGCAGTCCCTGCGCATCCCGGCCGTCTCCGCCTCGACCTTCGACCTTGGTCACTACTTCAGCCGCGTGCTGCCGGACAAGACCGTGTCGGCGCGTCGCGAGATCTACATTCCGCCGCTGCTGCTGACTCCGCGCGCGCAGTTGCGCCTGCACTTCTACTACGACATCCCGAAGACCGGCGAATGCCAGGGCCGCGTGCTCGACAACGTGGTCGGGGCGGTGGACCCGAACTCGACCATCGACCTGTCGGGCTTCCCGCACTATATGGCGCTGCCCGATCTGGCCGCGTTCGCCAACGGCGACTTCCCGTTCACCCGCATGGCCGATCTGTCGCAGACGGCGGTGGTCCTGCCGAACGACCCGAACTCGGCCGACTACAGCCTGTATCTGCTTGAAATGGGTCGCATGGGCACCTCGACGGGCTACCCGGTGACCGGCGTCACCGTGACCAGCGCCAACGATGTCGACCGCTTCGCCGACAAGGATCTGCTGATCCTCGGCGCGCCGGGCCGTCAGCCGTTGTTGCAGCGCTGGGCCAAGCAGATGCCGTTCTCCAGCGATGGCGACACGCACACCTTCCAGCTCACCGATGTCGCATTCAAGCTGGTCGACTGGTGGCATGGCGAGCATGGTCCGGAACGTTCGCCAGCGCGCGCGGATCTCTCGCTCGTCAGCTCGAACGGCGACGCCTTGCTCACCGGCTTCGAATCGCCGCTGAAGAGCGGACGCAGCGCGGTGGCGCTGATCAGCGCGGCGGGACAGTCGGATGCCGATCTCTCCGCCGCCCTGCTCGACAACGACCTGCTGCCGTCCATCCAGGGCGCGATGGCCGTCATCCACGGACGCACCGTGACCGTGACTTCGAACGGCGAAGCGTATTACGTCGGTCATCTGTCGCCGATGCATTACATGCGCTGGGCGCTCTCGTCGCATCCGGTGTTGCTGGTGCTCGGCGGCGTGCTCGCCGCGCTGATCATCGCCGCCCTGTTCTATCGCGCGCTGCGTTCACTCGCCGCGCGGCGCCTGAGGGACTGACATGCGGCCATTCACCGCAAGCGTCGTGGCCGGCGCGTTCGTTGCCGCCGCCAGCGCGGGCGCGGCCGGCGCCGCCCGCGCCCAGTCTCCGCAAGCCGCACAGCAATGCGACTGGCCGGCGTACCGGCAATTCGTCGAGCGCGCGGTGCAGGCCGATGGCCGCGTGATCGACCGTTCGACCGAAGTGCAGCAGACCACCTCCGAAGGGCAGTCCTACGGCCTGTTCTTCGCACTCGTGGCGAACGACCGCGCCACCTTCGAGCGCTTGCTCGGCTGGACCCGCACGAACCTCTCGGGCAATCAGTTCGATGCCGCCAACGTCCGCTTGCCCGCCTGGCAATGGGGCAGGAAACCGGATGGTTCGTTCGGCGTGCTGGACCCGAACTCGGCCTCGGATTCGGACCTGTGGATCGCCTACGACCTGTTCCAGGCCGGCCGGCTATGGAAAGAACCGGCGTACACGAAACTCGCCTACGCGCTGGCGACGCAGATCGTGAAGCAGGAAATCGCCGATCTCCCGGGCCTCGGACCGATGCTCCTGCCCGGCCCGCACGGTTTTCGCAACGGCGACGTGACGCGTCTGAATCCGAGTTATCTGCCGTTGCCGCTGCTGCGCGCGCTGGCGCACGAGATGCCCGACGGTCCATGGACGAAGCTCGCGCAGAACGCCGCGATGATGATCCGCATCACCGCGCCGCGCGGCTACGCGCCGGACTGGGCGGCGTATCAGAACGGCCAGTTCGCCGTCGATCCGAAGAACGGCGATGTCGGCAGCTATGATGCCATCCGCGTGTATCTGTGGGCCGGCATGACGGCGAGCCGTGACCCGCTCGCGCGCCCGTGGCTCGACGCGCTCGGCGGCATGCGCCAGAGCGTCGCGCAAAACGGCTTCCCGCCGGAGAAGGTCTCCACCTTGAACGGCGCGGCGAGCGGCGAAGGCCCGCTCTCTTACTGGGGCGCGCTGGCGCCCTACTTCAAGGCACTGAACGACGAGCACGGCCTGGGCCTCGCCCGCGCACATCTCGAAGCGCTGACGGCGCCGGCTGTCGCGGGACGCGAACCGGCCTACTACGACCGCGTGCTGGGCCTGTTCGGCGGCGGTTTCGTCGAAGGACGCTATCGCTTCGATGAAACCGGCCGTCTGGTGCCGAACTGGAGAAGCGCATGCTGATCCGGGTCAGGAAACACGCAATGAAGCGGACTCTCGCAATGCATATCGCGGCGGCCATCGCGGCCGGCGCGCCGATGTTCGCCCTCGCCCAGGCCAGCGCCGATCCGCTGACCGTACTGGTCGATCAAGGCAAGTACTGGCAGGCGCACAAGCGCGGCGATCTCGCCGAGCAGGCGTGGCAGAAGGTGCTGCGCATCAACCCGAAGCAGCCCGATGCGCTGTTCGGCATGGGCATGGTGCTCGCCGACCGCAAGGACGGCAGCGGCGCGCAGCAGTATCTCGCGCAGTTGCGTCAGGTCGCGCCGAACTATCCGAACCTCGACGAACTCGGCCGCCGGCTCGGCGAAACCAGTTCGCGCGACCAGACCGTCAACGACGCCCGCCGTCTCGCGCAGAGCGGGCAAAGCGCGTCGGCGGTGCAGGAATACCGCCGCGCGATCGACGGCAAGCCGTCGACGCCGCAGTTGCAGCTCGAGTATTACCAGGCGCTCGCCGCCACGCCGCAAGGCTGGGACGAAGCGCGTCGCGGACTCGAACAGCTCGCGCGCGACAATCCCGATGAGCCGCGTTACCAACTCGCCTACGCGCAGCATCTGACCTACCGCGACTCGACGCGGCGCGACGGCATCGCGCGGCTCGCAAAGCTTGCCAGCGACAGCGCTGTCGGCGCCGACGCGAAGAAGAGCTGGCGTCAGGCGTTGCTGTGGCTCGGGGCGCGCGCATCGGATGCGCCGTTGTATCAGGCCTATCTGCAGACCTCGCCCGACGACGCCGCCGTGAAGGCGCGCTTCGATTCGATGGTGCAGCAGGACCGCGCGGCGCAGGATCGCGCGCAGGCGGGCACGGCTGTCGATACGCGCGGACGCACTGTCGGCGAAGGTTTCGCGGCGCTGGATCGCGGCGATCTCGTGACGGCGCGCACACGCTTCTCGTCGGTGCTCGCGAGCAACCCGAACGACGCCGACGCGCTCGGCGGCATGGGCATCGCGGCGCTCAAGCAGGAGCACTTCACCGAGGCGCGCAACGATCTCGAACGCGCGTCGCGGACCGGCAATCCGGCGCGCTGGAAAGACGCACTCACGAGCGCCACATACTGGTCCTACACGAGCGACGCCATCGGCGCGCGCAGCAACGGGCAGATCGCACAGGCGAAGGCGTTGTTCGAACGCGCGATCGCCGTCAATCCGTCCGATGTCACTGCCCAGGTGCTGCTCGGCGAGATGCTGCTTTCGAACAACGATCCGCGCGGCGCGGAGCAGGCGTATCGGATGGCGCTGCGCCGTCAGGCCGACAATCCGGACGCGATCCGCGGGCTCGTCGGCGCGCTGGCCGCGCAGGGACGCGGCGACGAGGCCCTCGAATTCGCCAATCGCCTCAACACCGAACAGCAAGCCAAGGCCGGCGGCATCAACAAGCTGCGCGGCGAGGCGCAAGCCGCGCAGGCGCGCGCGGCCGAAGCACGCGGCGATCTCGGCGCGGCGCGCAGCCTGTTCGAAGACGCGCTGCTCAACAATCCCGACGATCCCTGGCTGCGCCTCGACCTGGCGCGCATCTACGTGCGTCAGGGCGCGGTGGGCAACGCGCGCAGCATGATGGACGGCCTGCTCGCCACGCATCCGGACATGACCGACGCGCTCTACGCGAGCGCGCTGCTGTCCGCCGAGACGCAAGACTGGGCGACCGGCCTCGGACAACTCGAACGCATTCCGGCGGCCCAGCGAACGCCCGCGATGACCGCACTCCAGCATCGACTGTGGGTACAGCAGCAGACGGAGCTCGCGACGCAGGCGGCCGCCGCCGGACAACGGCAACAGGCCTTTGCGATCCTGAGCCGTGCCGCGCCGGTCGCGGCCGGCAACGCTGAGCTGACGGGCGCGATCGCCACGGCGTATGTGAAGGCCGGCGATCCGGCACGCGCGCTGGCGCTGGTGCGCGGCGCGATTGCCCAGGCGCCGAACGACACCGGGCTGCTCCTGCAATACGCGGGCATTCTCTCGGCGACGCAGCAGACCGCCGAACTCGGTTCCGTGATGCGCCGCCTCCAGTCGATGTCGCTCACGACGCAGCAACGCACCGACTTCAACAATCTGAATGTGGGCATCGTCGTCGCGCGTGCGGACGAGGTGCGCAGACAGGGCAATCTCGCGAGCGCCTACGACGTCATCTCGCCGTGGCTCGCCGCGATGCCCGACAACGCCGATCTGCAGGCCGCGCTCGGCCGCATGTACACGTCGGCGGGCGACGACCGCAGTGCGCTGACGTGCTTTCAGAAGGCACTCACGCGGCGCCCCGACGACCTTGCGCTGCAGACCGCCGCGATGGCCGCCGCGAGCAACGTGCGCGACTTCCGGCTGGCCGAGACCTACGCAAATCAGGCGTATCAGGCCGCGCCGAACGACCCGGGCGTGCTGGCGTCGATTGGCCGGATGTATCGCGCGCAGGGCAAGCTCGATCTGGCCGCGCAGTTCCTGCAGCGCTCGCTCATCGCCGCCAACACGCCGCCGATGCAGGCCGCCGCGCCCGCCCAGGCGCGCGGCAACGTTCCGCCGGGCTGGGAAAGCGCGCTGAGCCGCATCGGCTCGAATCCGCTGCCCGGCACCAATCCGTTCGAAGGCAAGACCGCGGTCGATACAGCGTCGAATCCGGCGCTGGCGTCCGGCGCGTCGTATCGCCAGGCCATTCCTCAGAGTTACTCGCAGCCCGTGCCGACCTATCTGCCGCCTCCCCAGCCCGCTACGTATTCCACGCCGTATCTGGCGCCTTCCGCCGCGCCCGCGCCGATGCAGCAAGGCGTGCCGCGTCAGGTGACGAGCGGCGGCTATGGTCCCGACATGTCCGGTTCAGGACAGTCGGGCGGTCCGCTTCAGCCCTATCCGGGACAGGATGGGGGTGCGTCGGGCGGTTACGCGCAGCCGGCTTATCAGGCGCAGCCGTATCAACAGCAGCCGGCGTATCAGCCGTATCCGCAACAGCAGGCGTATCCGCAACAGCAGCCTTACCCGCAACAGCAGCCTTATCCGCAACAGCAGCCTTACCCGCAACAGCAGGCGTATCCGCAACAGCAGGCGTATCCGCAGCAGCAGCCGTATCCGCAGCAGCAGCCTTACCCGCAACAGCAGGCGTATCCGCAACAGCAGGATCCGTATGCATCGCCGTGGCCGATGTCGCCCGGCGCGCGCGATGCGCAGTCAAATGCCTACGCGCCGCCGCCCGTCGCGAGCACCACGCATACGAAACGCCCCGCGACGACCTCCACCCGCAAAACCGCGACGGCGCGTCCCGCGAATCCGTACGCCTATGGCGCGCCGCAGCAGCAGCCCTATCCGCAGCAGCAGCAACCCTACGCACCGCAGCCCTACTATCCGCCGCAGCAATACGCGCAGCAGCAATACATTCCGCAGCCGCCGGCGGGCTATGCCCAACCGTACTATCCGGCCCAGACGCAGCAGCAGCGCGCCGCCGCGGCCGCGACGATGTCCACGGGCGGCATGCCCACGCCCGTCGCCAATTCGCAGACTACGAGCGTCGCCGATGAACTCGCGCAGATCAACCGCGAGCAGGCGAGCACGGTGTCGGGCGGCATCATCTTCCGCAATCGCGATGGCGAGGACGGACTGTCCAACCTGACCGACATCGAAGCGCCCATCGAAGGCCGCATCAAGGCGGGCAATGGCCACGTCATCGTGCGCGCGACGCCGGTCACGCTCGACGCCGGCACCGCGAGCAGCGAAGCGAACACGCTCGCGCGCTTCGGCTCCGGACTGGGCGCCGTCGCCACGCCGCCGACCAACAACTACGGCTCGCAGACGGCGACGGGCGTCGGCCTGTCGATCGGGTATGAAAACCGCAACTGGAAGGGCGATGTGGGCACCACGCCGCTTGGCTTCCGCGAAACCAACGTGGTGGGCGGCGTGCAATATCAAAACGCCGTCACCGACAAGGTCTCCTACTCGCTGGCCGTCGCGCGTCGTGCGGTCACGGACAGCCTGCTCTCCTACGCCGGCGCCCGCGATCAGGGCGCGGGACTCGAATGGGGCGGCGTGACCTCGACGGGCGGCCGCGCCGACTTCGGCTGGGACGACGGCACCAACGGCGTCTACGCCAACGCCGCGTACCAGTTCCTCGACGGCAAGCAGGTCGCCACCAACACCGCGGTGAAGGGCGGCGGCGGCATCTATACGCGCCTCATCAAGGATGCGGACCAGACGCTGACCATTGGCGCGAACACCACGCTGATGCACTACGACAAGAACCTGTCGTACTTCACCTATGGTCAGGGCGGCTATTTCAGCCCGCAGCAGTATGTGATTCTCAACTTCCCGGTCGAGTATGCCGGGCGCACAGGGCTCTTCACCTACGACCTGAAGGGGTCGATCGGCGTGCAGCATTACCGGCAGGACGAGTCGGATTATTTCCCGACGAACGGCACGTTCCAGGCGCGCGCCGCCGGCTCCGGCGCCACGCCCGACGCCAATGCCGTCTATCCCGGCCAGAGCAAGACCGGCGTGTCCTATTCGCTCAGCGCAACCGGCGAGTACCAACTCGCGCCGCAGCTGGCAGTCGGCGCGACGGCCTCGTTCGGCAACGCGTATCAGTATCGCGAGTGGCTCGCGGCCGTGTACGTGCGCTATACATTCTCGAATCGCGGCGGCGTGCAGCCCGTGTTTCCGCCGCAGGCGTTCAGCTCGCCGTACCTGTCGTTGTCGAACTAAGGCGTTGTCGGCTTGCGGAGGGGTTCACGCAACCCTCCTGCAAGCCGCGAGCGCGCAGGTTCCAAGCTCGCCGTCTCGACTGCGTCGATTTATTACGAATATTTCATCGCATTACCAAAGCGGGCACTGGTCGGAAAATTTAATCCGCCACTTTTTGTCCGCAATTCCTTCGCATTCGCCTGGCGCCGAGACGCGCCAGTCGCGATCCCGTCTGCAAAGTCATGCCCAACGGGCGTGAGCGCCATCTCCACAAAATCTGAAGCCGCATCGCGCATGCGCTTTTCTGTTGCGCCAGCGTCACAGAAACCGGCAATAAATCCCGCCGATCATTACGGATATTTTCTAAATATTTCCGTCCGTGTAATGATAGCGATTCGCATTTACCCAATCGACACGATAGTCCGGCGCAATGAATGGCACGCAGCACCGCCGCGCCGCGACCTTCCATCGACGACATCACGCACCTCGTAAAACTGTGGCAGCAGGACGCCCGATCCTCTGTCATCGGACCTGAACAACAACGACCTGGACAACGACATGTTGAGGAAGACGCCGCTGGCAGCGGCATGGGTAACGATTGCCGCCGTGCCCATGGCGGCACCGCTGTACGCCCAGACTGCATCGCAACCCACACCCACCGCAGCACCGAACATCGCGCAAGCCGCGCCGCCCGGCCCGGATGCGGCAACGTCCGCGCCCGATACCGCGTCCCTGCCCGCTGTCCGCGTGACCGGCCAGGCTGACGCGCCCGACTTCCAGGCCGACGTGTCCAGCGTCGGCGCCAAGGTGCCCACCGCGCTGCGCGACATTCCGCAGGCGGTCGTCGTGGTGCCGAAGGCCGTGCTGCAATCGCAGGCCATCAGCTCGTTCTCCGATGCCCTGCGCAACGTGCCGGGCGTCACGCTCGGCGCGGCCGAAGGCGGCCAGATCGGGAACAACATCAACCTGCGCGGCTTCTCCGCGCGCACCGACATCTATCTCGACGGCTTCCGCGACCGCGGCCAGTACTATCGCGACACGTTCAACCTCGAGTCGATCGACGTGCTCTACGGGCCGTCGTCGCTGTACTTCGGACGCGGCTCGACGGGCGGCGTCATCAATCAGGTCAGCAAGCAGCCGGACCTGAAACCCCGCGCCGATGTCTCGTTGCAGGCGGGCACGCACGACCGCTTCCGCTCGACGGTCGACATCAACCAGCCGCTGACGGACACCTCGGCGTTCCGCATCAACGCGTTTGGTCAGTCGCTGGGTTCGAGCCGCGACGAGATGATCAACAAGGACTACGGCATCGCGCCGGAAGTGAAGTTCGGCATCGGCACGCCGACGCAGGTGACGCTGAGCGCGCTGATCCAGCACAACCGCGACCAGCCCGACTACGGCATCCCGCCGCTGAACGGCCATCCCGCGCCGGTGGACACGAAGACTTTCTACGGCTTCACCGACGACCGCACGATCCAGGACGTGCAGACGGTGAGCGCGCGCATTCAGCATCGCTTCGACGACATGTTCACGCTGCGCAACCAGACGCAGTTCAGCCACTACAGCACCGAAGCGCGCGCGACCAACGCGGCGGCCGTGCTGACCGGACCACTCGGCACTTCGACGGCGCTCACCAACGGCAACTACACTTCCCTGCCGCTGAGCTCGCTGTTCGTGCGCCTGCAAGGCAAGGACCGCAACATCAACGATCACTCGGTCTACAACACGACCGACCTCGAAGGCAAGTTCGCCACGGGCTTCCTGAAGCACGACATGCTGGTGGGCGTCGATCTGAGCCACGAGACCTACAGCAACCAGAGCTTCACCGCGACGACGCCGGGCCTGCCCTCGAACACGCTCGCCATCGTGCCGCTGGTCGATCCGGCGTATGTACCGCGTCCGGCGAACTATCGCGAGGTGGTGACCAATCTGGCGGAGTCGAGCGCGAACGGTCTTGGCCTGTACCTGAACGACACGATTTCGCTCGGCGAGCACTGGAAGTGGATTGGCGGCGTGCGCTGGGACCGCTATGAAGCGGCGATCCACAACTCGATCAACGCGCCCTCCTACGGCACGCAAACCAACTACTTCACGAGCGTGCGCACGGGCCTCGTGTTCCAGCCGACGGAGACGCAGTCCTACTACGTGTCCTACGGCACTTCATTCGATCCGTCGCTCGAAGCGCTCACGCTCACCAACGGCCAGCAGAACCTGCCGCCCGAGCACAACAAGTCGTATGAAGTCGGCTCGAAGTGGGATCTGCTGAACGGCGGTCTCTCGGTCACGCAGTCGCTGTTCAACATCGAGAAGACCAACGCGCGCACGCTGGCTTCGGACGGCAGCTATTCGCTCGACGGCGACATCCGCGTGCGCGGTTATCAACTGGGCGTGGCAGGCCACATCACGAAGCAATGGCAGATGTTCGGCGGCTATACCTACATGGACGGCACCATCCTGAAGGCCTTCGACGGCACGCAGGGCAAGACGCCGGCCAACACACCGCATCACATGTTCACGCTGTGGACGACCTATGACTTCACGCCGGTGTGGCAGATCGGCGGCGGGCCTTCGTATGTGTCGTCGCGCTATGCGGCGAACAACAATCTCGTCGAAGTGGGCGGCTACGTGCGCTGGGACGTGATGGCCGCGTATCATCAGAAACGCTACGATATCCAGTTCAACGTGCTGAACCTGACGGACAAGAAGTACTACGACGCCCTGATTCCGTCCGACGGCGGACGCGCGGGGCGGGGTCGGGGCCGCACGTCCCTCGCCCCCCTGAACTACGGTTTCCGCTGAGGCCGTGCCGGCGCGCCCCGCCCGCCCGCGGCGCGCGCCACGTCCCACAGAACCATGATCCTCTCGATACCGAACGTCCTCAGTCCCGCCGATGCCGCCGCCATGCGCGCCCGCCTCGAAACCAGCGACGCCTGGGTCGACGGCCGCGCCACCGCGGGTTATCAGGGCGCGCCGGTCAAGCGCAACATGCAGATCGCGGAAGGCTCGCCGATCGCGCATGAACTGGGCGACAGTATCGTCGGCGCGCTGGAGCGGCATCCGCTCTTCATCAGCGCCGTGTTGCCGAATCGCGTGTATCCGCCGCTGTTCAACCGTTACGAAGGCGGCATGCACTTCGGCAGTCATGTCGATGGCGCGATCCGCATCGTGCCGGGCCACGGCGCGCGCGTGCGCACGGATGTCTCGGTCACGCTGTTCCTCACGCCGCCCGACGAATATGACGGCGGCGAATTGATCATCGAAGATACCTTTGGCGTGCAGGAAGTGAAGCTGCCCGCCGGCCATGCGCTGGTCTATCCGGCGACGAGCCTGCATCAAGTGCGCCCGGTCACGCGCGGCGCACGCGTGTCGAGTTTTTTCTGGGCGCAGAGCCTCGTGCGCGACGATGGACAACGCGCCCTGTTGTTCGATCTTGACAACGCCATCCAGCGCCTCAACGCCACCGACGGCGATGAAGCCGCCAAGCGCACGCTGGTCGGCTGCTATCACAACCTGCTGCGCATGTGGAGCGAGACCTAGGCGCAGGCATCCTGCTTCGTACTTCGTGCTGCGTCGCAAAAGCGAATCTCCGCACGAACGAAGCCGGCGCGCGAAGATCGGGCGCACAATGGCGAAAGCTCGCGTGGACGGGCGAACAGGAGGAGCGCCATGACCGCCATCACGTGGGTTCTCGCGGCTGACGGCAAGCGTGCGCGCGTCTTCGAGACGCTTGGTTTGACGCTGGATCTGCGGCAGGTCGAAGACCTCAGGAATCCGGCGGCAAGCATGGCGGACGACGACGGCGCAGCGTTCGCGCGCAAGGTCGCCGGCTTTCTGGAGCAGAGTCGCCAGCAGCACCGGTTCGACCGGCTGCGCCTCGCAGTGGAACCCCGATTCCTGCACGTGCTGCGCGCGCACTTGACCAGTGACACGCGCACCCTCGTCTACGAAGAAACCACCGACGACGCCTCACACGACATGCGCCACGGCCTGGGCCGGCGTTAAATCCGGCCCGTCACCTTCTTATGCCGCCGGCACGATGTTCTGATTGCTGCGGAACACGTTCTCCGGATCGTAGCGCTGCTTCACTCGCGCGAGCTTCTCGTAGTTCGGTCCATACGCCGCCTTCACCCGATCGCCTTCATCGCCCGTCAGGAAGTTGACATAGACGCTGCCCAACGCGTGCGGCGTCAGCGCGGCGAACATGTCGCGCGCCCACGCGGTGCATTTGGCATCATCGGCGGCGTCTTCCCAGCGGCCGTGAATGTTGATCGTATAGATCGAATCGCGATTCGCGTAGGCCGTCGCATCGGCGGGCACGCGGTTCGTCTCGCCGCCCATCGCGCCGACGAAGATCTCGCATTGCGTCGAAGGCAGCGACTTCACCGCGTTGGTCAGGATGTCGAAGGTCGCGTCCGTGAGGCCGGCAAAGTTATGCGACTTCCAGTAGTTGCGCGAACCCGGCGTCAACAGCGGATCGAAGGCTTTCTGCCAGGCCGCGAAGGGCATCGGTCCGAGATGCTCGCCACAGGGCGTGCCGAAGCTGCGCGCCGGCGCCAGCACACGCTCGCCGTTCTCGACCGGACCGACATAGCAACTCGCCAGCACGATCACCGGCTTGCCGTGCACGTCCGCGGGCAGGAACGGCAACGGCGGCGCGAGACGCATGACGGCCCAGACGCTTAGTTCGTCGGGGCTTTGTGCGACGAACTCGCGATACTTCGGCAGGACTTCATCCGCTTGTTCGAGCGGATAGACCACCAGCCCGCCATAAATCTCCGGCCCGACTTCATGCAGGCGAAATTCGAACAGCGTGACCACGCCGAAGTTGCCGCCGCCGCCGCGCAAGGCCCAGAAGAGATCGGGGTCGGTATGTTCGTCGACACGGCGCCATTCGCCGTCCGCCGTGACGATCTCCGCCGCCACGAGGTTGTCCACCGTGACGCCGAACTTGCGGCTGATCCAGCCGAAACCGCCGCCGAGCGTGAGACCGGCTACGCCGGTCGTCGAGTTGATGCCGAGCGGCGTCGCGAGTCCGAAGGCCTGCGCTTCGTGATCGAGATCGGAGAGCAAGGCGCCGGGCTCCACATAGGCGCGTCTTGCCTGCGGATCGATGCGCACCGACTTGAGCGCGGAGAGATCGATCATCACGGCGTCGTCGCTGACGGCGCTGCCCGCGATGTTGTGCGAGCCGCCGCGGATCGACACAAGCATGCCGTTGCCGCGCGCGAACGCAAGCGCCGCCTTCACGTCGGCGACGCCCGCGCAGCGCACGATGAGCGCGGGCCGCCTGTCGATGGTGGCATTCCAGACCTTGCGTGCTTCGTCGTAGTCGGCATCGGCGGGTGCGATCACCCTGCCGCGTACCGTCGCCTTGAGAGAGTCGATCACTTCGCCCGATATCTTCATCATGTGAAACCTCGCTGCAATTGACGCGCCGCGACGTGCCCGACCCTGCCCGCTGGACCGGCGAAAGCGCAAGGAACCCGCAATCGGATCGTGTGTGCCGTAACGATTGAATTCACACGGAGATGACCGCGGGAACGGAAAGAGAAAGACATGCCGGACGCCTTCGTCCGCTCATTGATTAAATGCCGTGATTTACCGAATGTAAAGTGCGCGTCGAGCGCATTTGCGCATGCGATCTAGCATGGATCCGACAAAGTACACACAGCGGGCATGAATCGAATTCAATGCTTCACGAATTGCTTCGGATCCCTGATGTCATGAAGCACGCATGAAAAAAAAACGGGCGCTTGCGAGGCGCCCGTTTTTCATCACTCAGCGAACAAGGTCTACGCGCGTTCGAGCACCGCCATCTCGCGCACCACGACCAGCAGCATGGAAAGACTCGCGCCGCCGCTGGCGCGCAATTCGGTCAGCAGGCGCGTGTAGCGATCGAGTGCCTGCTCGCGCTTCGCTCGCCAGGTCTCGACGATCACATCCGCCGCATCGATCCCGCGCGACTGCTCGAGCGCACTCACCGTCAGCGCGCGCTTCAGGCGCGCCAGTTCCTCCAGCGCGGCCGCGCGCGCGAGCAGGTCCCAGTGCGTCGCGACGGGCAAGGCCATTGCGCGCTCCGCGATGCCGCGATAATCGAGCAACGTGCCGATGCCGAAATACACGCTCGCCACCAGTTCGAGACTGCGCTCCGTGCAGGCCGCGACTTCGGCGCTGTCGAGCACGGCCGTGGCGATCTCGCCGCTCGCGACCCGCGCCGCCAGCGTGCTTTCCACGCCCGCATCTTCCAGATCACGCCGGCGCGCGTACCAGGCGTCGAGTTGCGTCGCGGGCAGGAGCGCAGGCAGTTGCGGCGCCAGCCGCTGCGCAGCCTCGCGGCAACGCGCCAGCACGCCGCGCGCTTCATGCGCGTCCGCACCGGTGTGCTTCAGATGACGCAGGAACCACAGCGACGTATCGTCGAGCAGCCGCACGACATCGACGAACATGCGCGCCTGCACTTCATCGGCGACGATGTTGTCCAGCCCGTCGATGCTGCGCCCCAGGTCATCGAGATCGAAGACATCGCGCGCCATCAGCGCGGCCCGCACGATGTCGCTCGGCTGCGCATCGGTCTCTTCCATCAGCCGATGCACGAAGGTGCAGCCCACGCGATTCACGAGCGCATTGGTCAGATGCGTCGCGAGAATCTCGCGCTTGAGCGGGTGGCGCTGCATCGTGTCGCTGTAGCGCTGTTGCAGCGGCTTCGGAAAATACTCCGGCACCATGTCCGCGACGAGCGCATCTTCGGGCACGTCCGATTCGAGCAGTTCGTCGTACAGCCACATCTTGCCGTACGCCAGCAACACCGCGCGCTCGGGCGACGTCAGCCCGGACTTGACCGCCGCGCGCTCGGCGATTTCATCATCGGAAGGGAGAAATTCGATGCGGCGCTTCAGGCGCCCGGCGCGTTCCAGGAAGCGCATCATGCGCGCCTCGGCATCGAGCGTTTCGGCTTCGTAGCGCTTCGCGATCGACAGCGCCTGCGTCTGCGCATAGTTATCCTTCAGCACGAGCAGACCGACTTCGTCGGTCATCTCGGCGAGCAGCGCGTTACGCTGCTTCTCGGTCATCTCGCCATCCGCGACCACGAGGCCCAGCAGGATCTTGATATTGACTTCATGATCCGAGCAATCGACGCCTGCGGAATTGTCGATGGCATCGGTATTGATGCGGCCGCCGCGCTGTGCGAACTCAATGCGCCCCAGTTGCGTGAGACCGAGATTGCCGCCCTCC
This sequence comes from Caballeronia sp. LZ065, assembly GCF_031450975.1. NCBI lineage: Bacteria > Pseudomonadati > Pseudomonadota > Betaproteobacteria > Burkholderiales > Burkholderiaceae > Caballeronia > Caballeronia sp. LZ065. The sequence goes on along the minus strand of NZ_JARUXV010000004.1, from coordinate 351,700 downwards.
GCGACCACCTTCACGCGCAGCTCCGCGCCGTTCACGCGCACGGGGTCATTGGTGCGGTCGCCGACCTGGAGATGCGTTTCCGCCGTCGCCTTCACATATGTGCCGACCCCGCCGTTGTAGAGCAGATCCGCTTCGGCCAGCAGGATCGCGCGGATCAGTTCATTCGGCGCGAGCACCGACGCGCTAATGCCGAGCGCCGCCTGCACCTGCGGCGACACCGGGATGGACTTCGCCGTGCGCGGGTACACGCCGCCGCCGGTCGAGATCAGCGAGGCGTCGTAGTCAGCCCAGCTGGAACGCGGCAGCGCAAAGAGACGCGCGCGTTCTTCGAAGCTCTTGGCGGTGTCGGGCGTCGGATCGAGAAAGATATGGCGATGATCGAATGCCGCGATCAGCCGGATGTGACGCGACAGCAGCATGCCGTTGCCGAACACATCGCCGGACATGTCGCCTACGCCGACCACCGTGAAATCCGTGCTCTGCGTATCGAAGTTCATCTCGCGGAAGTGGCGCTTCACCGACTCCCACGCGCCGCGCGCCGTGATGCCCATCTTCTTGTGGTCGTAGCCGACCGAGCCGCCGGAGGCAAACGCATCGTCGAGCCAGAAGCCGTATTCATGGGCAATCGCGTTCGCATAATCGGAGAAGGTGGCCGTGCCCTTGTCGGCCGCGACGACGAGATAAGGATCATCGGGATCGTGACGCACCACGTCCGGCGGCGGCACGATGCCCTCTGGTGTGCGGTTGTCGGTGACATCGAGCAGGCCGCGCAGGAACATCTGATAGCACGCGACGCCTTCGCTGAGAAACGCCTCGCGATCCGTCACCGGCGGGGGATTTTTCACGACGAAGCCGCCCTTCGATCCCACCGGTACGATCACCGTGTTCTTCACCATCTGCGCCTTCATGAGGCCGAGCACTTCGGTGCGGAAATCCTCGCGCCGGTCCGACCAGCGCAAGCCGCCGCGCGCCACGCGTCCGCCGCGCAGATGCACGCCCTCGACACGCGGCGCATAGACCCAGATCTCGAACATCGGCTTGGGTTCGGGCAGCCCCGGCACCTTCGACGGATCCAGCTTGAACGACACATAAGGCCGCGGCTGGCCGTGCGCATCGCGATGGAAATGATTGGTGCGCACCGTCGCGCAGATCACGCCGAGGAACTGCCGCAGGATGCGGTCTTCATCGAGATTGGGCACCTTGTCGAGCGCCGCTTCGATGTCGGCGAGCACGCGCTCGGCGGCGGCGTCGCGCGCCTCGCTGCCGCCGCCATGCGTCGGATCGAAACGCACCATGAACAGTTGCAGCAGCTTCTTCGCGATCAGCGGATTGCCGATCAGCGCGCGCTCGATATAAGCGTCGCTGAACGTCGAGCCCACCTGGCGCAGATACTTCGCATAGGCGCGCATGATGGTCACGTCGCGCGAGCCGAACTCCGCGCGCAGCACGAGCCGGTTGTAGTCATCGTTCTCGATCTCGCCCGACCACACGCTCGCGAACGCGTTCTCGAACAGCGGCTTCACGCGGTCGATGTCGAACTCCACATCGTCCTGCAACTCCAGGCCGAAGTCGTGGATCCACGCGTTCGGCGCGCCGGTCGGCTCGATCAGATACGGTCGCTCTTCATCCACGCGCACGCCGAGATGTTCGAGCATCGGCAGGCTGTGCGACAGCGCAATCGGCTCGCCCACGCGATACACCTTGAAGCGGAACGCGCGCTTGCCGGCCTCAATCGGCCGGTACAGGCTCATGGAGAGCCCGCCGGCGCTCGTGTGCGTCGCCTCGATCAACTCGATGTCGCGCACCGCCGTACGCGCCGGATAATCCTCGCGATAACCCGCCGGGAACGAATCCGCGTAACGCTGCAACAGGCGGTTGCCGGCTTCCTCGCCGTGACTGTCGATGAGCGCGTCGGCGAGATCGTCCTGCCAGCGCCGCGCCACCTGCACGACGCGCGCTTCGAGCTCGCGCGTATCGACGTCAGGCATCGTGCCGCGATCCGCGCGCACCACGATATGAATGCGCGCCAGCGGCGACTCCGACAACAGCGGCGTGAACTCGATGCTGCGCCCGTTGAAGGCCTCCATCAGCACGCGGCTGATGCGGCGGCGCAGGTCGGTGTTGAACTTGTCGCGCGGCACGAACACGAGGCACGACACGAAGCGGTCGAAGCGGTCGCGCCGCACGAACAGCCGCGTGCGCTGATGTTCCTGCAACCGCAGCACGCCGAGCGCGATGTCGAAGAGCACGTCTTCGTCGGCCTGGAACAGTTCGTCGCGCGGATACTGCTCCAGCACCGTGATGAGCGACTTCGCCAGATGCCCTTTCTCCAGAAACCCCGCGCGCCGCACGATGTTCGCGCACTTGCGCCGCACGATCGGAATCTCGTAGGTGGGAACGAGATAGGCCGTGGACGTGTACAGGCCGAGAAAACGCCGCTCGCCGATCACCTTGCCCTCGGGCGACACGCGCTTCACGCCGACATAGTCCAGATACCCGGGCCGATGCACCGTCGCGCGCGAATTGGCCTTGGTCAGGAAGACAGGCGCCGCGCCTTCGATGATCGCGGCCGCGCCCGGCGGCAGCGGCGTCAGGTCGCCCGCCGCCGGCGCGCGCAAGGTTTCGCGCAACAAGCCCAGCCCGGAACCCGGCACGCCGCGCAGCGCGAAGCCGCCTTCGTGCTCCACCAGATCGTAGTCACGGCAGCCGAGGAACGTGAAGTGGTCGCCCACCATCCATTCGAGGAACGCGCGGGACTCGATGCCGTCCGGCGTCGTGTCGCGGGTCTTGAGTTCGGTGATCGCGGCGCGCGCGGTGTCGAGCAGCTTCGGCCAGTCCTCCACCGACGCGCGCACGTCGCCCAGCACGCGCGCGATGTTGTCGCGCACTTCATCAAGACGCGCGCCGTCGCTGCAGCGGTCCACTTCGAAATGAATGAACGATTCAAGCTCGGACTGACCGTCGCCTGGCTCGCTGTGACCTTGCGCAATGCGCTCGATCTCGCCCTTGGCGCCGCGCCAGACACGGAACACCGGGTGGATCACGGAATGCAGCGCAAGTCCCAGCCGGTTGAGCTCCATGCTCACCGAATCGACGAGGAACGGCATGTCGTCATTGACGATCTCGACCACCGTATGGTCCGAGTGCCAGCCGTGCTGCTCCAGATTCGGGTTGTAGACGCGCAGCACTTCGCGCCCGTGGACGAACTTCTGCGCCGTCTGGATGTGCGCCATGGCGGCGCCGTAGAGATCGGCGACATCGCGGCTCGCAATGTCCTCGACATCGACCTGCTCGTAGTAGTGGCGAAGCAGCGGCTCGATGATCGGCCAGGTCTGCTCCGGCAACCGTCCTCGCGCGAATTCGAGGAGATCGTTGATGAGTTGTTCGACCCGCGCTTCGTTCCTGACCAGCATGGTGTCCTCCCGAGGGTGTCGGTTGCGATGCCGCTATGGTCTGCTCTTCACGTCATCGAGATTATGCGCCGCGACGCGCGTTTGCCTTCCGCCAGGCATGTGCGCCTGCACAAGGCCGGCGCCCTTCCACGGTAGCCCCCGCGCGTGACCTTTGCGCGACACGCGCTTTCGACCTATCGTCGAGGGGAAGATTCGCAGCGCAGTCCGGACACGGAGGAATCGCCATGCAGGACACCACGGAAGTCCCCGCGCAGCAGACGGTCGTCACCGTGCGGCCTCAGGAAAAGCTCGCTTCGGTTCAACATCTGCCTTATTTCATCGGTCTCTCGGCGGCGACGGCCGGCACGCGCGGCCTCGCAATGCACCTTGTCGTCGTGCCGCCGGGCGGGCGCGGCGAGCCGCATGTTCACATCGGCTACGAAACCGGCATCTATATCCTGGAAGGACGCATCGAGACACGCTACGGAGCGGGGCTGGCGCAATCGATGATCAATGAGCCGGGCGACTTCGTCTTCATTCCGCCCGGCGTGCCGCATCAGCCGGTCAATCTGAGCGACACCGAGCCTGCGCGCGCGGTGATCGCCCGCAACGACGCGAATGAAGCGGACCGCGTCGTGCCCTACGATCCCGGCGAAGCTCAGGCGTCTCAGTAGCCGGACGCGCCGTTCATCGGCAAGTCGACGTAACCGGTATCGGCAAAGCGCGCGCCGCCGAGCAGCCCGCCCGCGAGCCTGCCGCGCACCGCATACGAGACCTTGTTCGGTACCTCGCCCGTGGCGAAGCCGAACGCCTGCCGCGCCACCGAGAACGCCGACACCGTCACCGGCACGGCCACCACCGTCTCGCCGAAACGCGGCACCACGCCGCGCTGGTCGCTGACGCCGCTGGCGAACGGGCGGCCGTTGAGGTCGAGATCGAGCGCGACGCCGTCGAAATCGAGCGGTTCGTTGTTTGGATTCTGCACGCGCAGTTTCACGGTAAAGCGCATCTCGAGGCCCTGTCCCTCGAGCGGCTCGATGCCCGCCACCGTCACGCGCATGGCATCGCGATTGAAGAAGCCTGCGCAGCCATGCAGCGCGAACAGCACGGCCAGGCCGGCGAGAAAGAGAAAGAAGCGGCTGCGCGGGTGATTCGCTTGCATGGGATCGAGGTTCCTCGCGTGATCATGCTCCGGACCGCAGCACGTTGAGCAGCATACGGCTACCGGCATGATGAAACCAGACATCATCGACGACGAACAGCGCGGCAACCCACGCCGCGCCCACGACGATCAGATCGCAGTGCCCGCTCGTCCACAGATTGAGCGAGTGGCGCGGGCCGACCCACGGCACGCCGAGCGGATTGGGCCAGTCCGCCAGCAGGTGCATCAGGCCGCCGCATGCGAAGCCGAAGGCCACGGGCGCCGCCGGATGCCGCCCGAGTTCATGCCAGGACAGCGCGAGCAGCGCGGCCCAGCCTACGCCCCAATGCGTCAACGTGCGATGCGTGATCCAGAGCTTGCGGGCGCGCGTCCACCACGCGACTTCGAGCCAATCCGGCGCGGTGGCGCCGGCCACGGCGGCAAGCAGTGCGAGTACCGCTGGAACCATGCCCGCTCCCGCAGAGGCGGGTCCGTGCGCGGCCGTCACGAGCGCCGCCGCGATAATGCCCGCAGCCCATCCGGTTGCATGATGAGCCTTGTTCGACGCCATGGAAAAACCTGCCTTGATCGCTTGCCGGGAGAGCGCGAATGTTCGCATGCGCGTTACACGACGCGCCGGGCTGAAACATAAACTTACGCAAATGCGTACGCGGAAACACGCCGCGCCGCCGTCGCAATGGGCGAGTCTGCGTCGCGTTGACTAGAATGGTTGTCAGATTGCTGCGCCCTTCCCGCTGCGGACGCCCCTGGCGCGTCCCACGCCCGCCTGCGCAAGCAGGTTTTGAGAGATTCTTCAGAACACCGCCGTCATGCAACACCTGAAATACCTGAGCGCTTACCCGAACACGCTTCAGGACAAGGTGCGTCGACTGATCGCCCAGCAGCAACTGGGCACGTATCTCGACGCACGCTATCCGAGCCGGCACGCCGTGCAGTCCGATCGCGCGCTGTATGCGTATTGCTCGGACCTGAAGCAGGAATTCCTGCGCGTGGCGCCCGCCATCGACAAGGTCATCTACGACAGCAAGCTCGACGTGCTGCGTCACGCGCTCGGCCTGCACACAGCCATTTCTCGCGTGCAGGGCGCGCGGCTCAAGGCAAAGAAGGAGATTCGCATCGCCTCGCTGTTTCGCGACACGGCGCCTGAGTTCCTGCGCATGATCGTCGTGCATGAACTTGCGCATCTCAGGGAAAGCGATCACAACAAGGCGTTCTATCGGCTCTGTGAGCTGATGCAGCCGGGCTACCATCAGATCGAATTCGATCTGCGGCTGTATCTCACGCATCGCGACCTGGTGCGCGCCAAGACTGTGTGAGCCTCGCTGCACCGCATCAAACTTGCCACGCGAGCGCGGCGGCATAGCCGGAAGGCGCGTCCAGTGCCACTGCCGAGAAGCCGCCCGCTTCCGGCGACACCGCATGACGCAAGCCCTTGCGCGGCAGCACCGAGAAGCCTTTCAGCCCGATCCACCCGCCGCCGATACCGACGCCCTGCGCCTTCAGCACCGCTTCCTTGGCGGTCCAGCAATCGAAGAATGCGCCGTGGCGCGCGGCCTCGGGCAGCGTCTCGATGGCCTGCCGGTCGCGCTCCGCCAGCACGGCAGGCGCCAGTTCATGCCAGGCGAAAGTGGCGCGTGCCGCCTCGATATCCACACCGACGCGTCGGACCCGCGACGCGCCGATCAGCCCGAACGACCCCGAATGCGAGACGTTGAAGTCCGGCGCGGCCGGCTGGTCGAGCAGCGGGCGGCCGTTCTCGCCGGCGTCGAGTTTGAGGCGGGCCGGCTCGGTGCCGGTCAGCGTCGCGAGCACGTGACGCAGCGAAGCACGCATGACGCTGAAGCGCGCTACATCTTCAGGCCGCAGATAACGCGCCGCGCGCGCGCGTTCGCTTGCGTCCAGCACGGCGCAGGCGGGATCGTCGGGCGTGACGGTCAACGGGATCGGAACGCGCCAGACGCGGATGTCGGCAGGCACGCCGGCAGGCAGCGCGAGCGGTTCGAGATCGAAGGGTACGGCGGTGACGGTCATGTGGGCGCGTACTGCGCCTCGCCGTTGCCGAAGGACCAGTTCTCCTTCTTCACCTCGACGAGACCGATGAACACATCCTCGCGACGCAGCTTCAGACGCTCGTGCAGGCCATCGGCGACGGCCTTGTAGAACGCGCGCTTCTTCGCCACATCGCGGCCCTCGTTCAACGTGACCTGGATCACCACGCAATCGTCACTGCGCGCAATGCCGAGATAAGTGCGATCCACGATGAAGTCCGGCGCGTCGCGCTCCGCAATGATCTGGAAGCGATCGTTCTCGGGCACGTCGAGAGTGGCGCGCATCGCGTCATACACCACGTCGCCGATGGCCGTGCGGTAGGCGCTGTCTTTTCCCTTCAGCAAATCGATGCGTACAAGCGGCATGTGAATTCTCCTGTTGGATGATGGGGCTCAGCGATGCCCCGGATGCAGCAGCAAGTGCGGCGGCTTCGCGCGATCCACCATGACCACGGCGTGCTGCTCGAATTCGGTCAGGAGCGCATCGGCGGTTGCCTGGGTCGCGCCGAGCACCAGCAGGCTGTCTTCGGCCGCCCAGACGTGCAACGGGTCGATGCCCGCGCCGGACAATGCACGCAGTCCCGATTGCGCGATCCGTGCAGCCAGCGCGCGTTGCCGCGTCGCGTTGGCGTCCGGCGGCAGCAGATGGCCGAACGGATTGCACGCGGTCACGAACACGGCGGTGTCGGCTCCATGTTCTTCGAGCAAGGCGATGAGCGCCGGATTGGTCACGCCGATCTTCATGTCGATTGCCGGCGTTGCGTCGATCCGGTAGATCGCTGCGCGATAGGCGTCGAGCGTGGCGGCGGGCAGCGCGCGCAGTACGTGCTGTTTCGACGCATGCGCCATGTCCAGCACGATGGGCTGGCCATGCGGCGTGGCGCGCGCAGCCTCGTCCCACTCGTGGCGGCGCTGCGTCAGCGTCTCCTGGCTGACGCAGCCCTTTGCCGTGCTCAGGCGTTCGAGCGCGCTCAGCCAGTGCGCATAGTAGGTGTCGCCGTGATCGGGATCGCCGGCGGCCTGCGCCGCGCGGATCGCCTCGCTCAATGCATGCGCCCATTCCTGCCACGTGAACACCCCGCGCTCGTGCAAGGCGAGCGTCATCGCGAAAGCCTGCGCTTCCCACGGCGCTCGGAACACCGGGCCATCGTCGTTGAAGGGCAAAGCCGGCAGGGCGGCGCGGAGTTCCTGCAGTTGCAGCGGGGTGAGTGCCGGATCGTTCAGGGTCATGTCATGCATGCGCGGCATCGAGAAGATAAGGCTCCCAGCAATCCACGCACACCGATGACGCGCTCGTGTCCGCGCCCCACAACTCGGCGGCGTCGAAACGCACCGTGTAGAGCCATTGCGGATGCTCGCCGTGGCCAAGGGCGTTTTCATCGGGGAAAACGTGCGCGCCGCGCACCGCGATCACCTGTCCGCTCTTGCCCCGGCAATAGCGCGGCAGACGCGTGTGTGTGGGCGGATTCATCAGCTTCGTGCGCACGGTGTCGCCGATGGCGAAGCGCGCCGGTGCCTGCTCCGGACGATCGACCGGCGCGCCACGCAGCAACGCGGCGCTGACGTCCGCGGCTCGCAGCATGCGCACGTTGGGGACGGGCGCGGCCTGCGAATGACCGGCCTCGATCTCGGCTGGACTCGCCAGGCCCTTCGCGAGCAACAGCTTCTTCAAGCCCTCGAACCAGATTTCGTAGTAGCTGCTGCCGAGATATTGCGCAGGCGGCAGGCTTTCGCGCGCGGCCCGCGAGGTGTCGATGTTCCACTGACCCGTCGCGCCCATCGCGAGCGTCACGGCCAGCACGCGCCGCTCCCAGTCCGCATGGAAAGGCGACGCGCCCGGTGCATCGCACGGATCGATCTCGACGGGCCCGAAGGCCTGCATGCCGCCCATGTCGTGCGCCGCGTTCATGCCGCCACCTCGCTTGCTTCCGACGGACTCGACGCGAGACCCGTGCCGATCATCGCATCGCGCGTGACGAGCGCGGCGAGCGCGTCTTCGTCGAGATGATCGGTGCCGGGCGGGCGCATCGGCAGGACCAGATAGCGGACCTCGGCCGTCGAATCCCATACGCGCAGTTCGACTTCGTCCGGCAAGCGGACACCGAAGTCCTGCAACACGCCGCGCGGATCGATGACGGCCCGCGACCGATACGGCGCGGACTTGTACCACACCGGCGGCAAGCCGAGCACCGACCACGGATAGCACGAGCACAGCGTGCAGACGACCATGTTGTGAATCTGCGCGGTGTTTTCGAGCGCGACCATATGTTCGCCCTGGCGTCCGGTGAAACCAAGCGATGCAATGGCCGCGGTGGCATCGTCCAGCAACCACGCGCGAAACTGCGGATCGCTCCATGCACGGGCCACGACACGCGCGCCATTGCGTGGTCCGACCTTGTGCTCGTAGGTCTGGATGAAGATATCGAGGGCTTGCGGATCGATATAGCCTTTCTCGACCAGCAGCGATTCGAGCGCCTTCACGCGCAGATCCATTTCAGGCAGCGGGCTGCCGGCGTGGTCGTGGTCGTGGTCGTCGTGGTGATGAGGGTGATCGTGGCTCATGAGCGGTCTCGCGAGTGACACAGACGCATCACGTTACCGGAGTGCGCGAAGGCGTGCAAACATCGGGCAAGCGCGTATCAACCCAGTTCGAACGTGGTCACGCCGAAGACCCGGTCGAGCGGCACGTCCGGCGCGCCGCTCGTGTACATGCGCGCGGTTTCGAACACGCTCGTCATGCCACGCCCGACAGCGAGCGCGACCGCCGCGGGATTGCTTTCCGGGACGTCGAGGAACACGGTTTCACCCGCGACCTCCGCGACGAGCGCGCGATACAGCGCATGCGCGGTGGGCGAATCGTCGGCAAAGAGCGGACCGATCTTGTAGCCGTGCGCGCAGCGGCGGATGACGCCGAAACCGCGCACCCTATCGCCGGACAGCGCCACGCGTGCGCATGCCTGCGGCATCGTCAACCAGTCTTGCAGAAATGCTGTTCTCCGGCAGCCGAACACGCGCGCGTCATAGTCGAGCAGCGTGGCGAAGGGAACAGCTTTCGCGTCGGCAAGGGTCAGCGTCGTCTGGACCGGTTCTACGCTGGCCCGCGCCACGCCTTCATAGCGCACATTGCGGCCCGCCAACACGAACCCCGACTTGCGATAGTTGGCTTGCTGCGCGAGCACGCCGTCGAGTCCGATGTTGCGCGCACCCAGGTACGCCATGCCCTCGTTCCACAGGCGTAGCCCGAAGCCCCTGCCGCGCCATCCGGAACGCATGATGTAGAGCCCGATGAAGCCGAACGCGTCGTCATAGGCGACCGCCGAGAGGCAGCCGATCGGCTCGCCGTCCCACGTGCCGATTAAAAAACCTTGCGGGTCGGTGGCGAAGAAGGCGCGGGCATCGTCGAGACCGGGGTTCCAGCCCTCCGTGGCGGCCCAGTCGAGCGCGCTCTGCACCTCGGGCGGCGTCATGCGGCGGATGGTGAAGCGTGCATCATCGGGACGGGCGCGCGACGGGGCTTCCATGGAGGACATGTGGGCGACCTCATCGAACTGAAGGAACTTCAGTGTCGCGCGATTCTGATGTGGGGAAAAGATGCGGGAAGAGCGGCGGACTGCGGAGGATGTGCGGAAAGAACGGGACGATGACGCGCCGCCCCGCTCAGGAATACCCGTGTCGCCGCTCGCTGCGGCTGAAACTCTGGCGCGAACGCCAGTCTTCCGAACGCAGGACATGCTCGCCGTCCTCGCGCGCCTGCTCTTCCGAATCGAAGCCTTCGTCGCTGTAAGCGACGACCTTCATGCCACCGCCCGCTGCGCGTTCGATGGTGATGCCCCAGTGCCACCCGCCTTCCTGATGGAAGACGTGCAGCGTCGGGTTCGACGTTGTGGTCAGTTCCATGTGCGGCTCCTTCCCGCGATGTCCGCAAGGCCCGCCTGCTGCCTTCGACGCTCGCCTTGCTTGCCGGCGGCTGGCTTGCCAAAGTTCAATCCGCTGCCGAATGTGAACACGGCCTGACAGATGGCCGTACGGACGGCCCCTGCCGCCTCATGGAACAGCATACGCAATGCCATGCTGCGGCGCAACACGAAGTTTCCCTAGGGTCGGGGTGGAGTCGCGCGGGGGACACGTCGCTGCCTGACGGAAAAGCCTGATGCCGATTCCAAGGTAACGCAATGCCTGCGTCCCCGTATTGACGCTCCGATGTCCCTTTTTTGAAATCGCCCGGCGGATGGGCCGCCGATGCCGCTGTTCCTGCGCAAGGCCAACGCGCTCGAAGCGCGAGGGGCCCGATTTCACGCCCGCGCTGCCTGCGCTTCGAGCGCGGCGAGCCACGTGACAATGGCGCGACAGGTCCATTCAGGGTCATCGTGAGGCAGGTCGTGGCCGGCCCACGGATGCACGGCATGCACAGCGCCCCAGTGCATCGCGACGCGTACCGAACAGACGGGATCGACCAGCCGGTCCCCCGCCGCCGACAGCACCAGCGCTTTCCCCGCCGGCATTTGCTTCTCCGCGCGAAACCGCGCCGCCGCGAGCAGTTGCCGCAAAGCGTTGCCCGCGCTGGCGCCGTGGGTGCGCCGCAACGCCGTCCAGTGCGCGATGTCCGCGTCCGCGCCGTCTTGCCGATGACAGGTCAGCTGATGAATCAACGCTTCACAGGGTCCAGGCCGCCGCGAGTTCGCCGCAATGCGCAGCAACACCGGCCACGCCGACGGCCGGAGTCGTTCGTGCATGCTGGCAAACGGCCGCATGCTGGTATTGATCAACACCAGGCGCTCGATATCGTCGGGATGCCGTTGCGCCCAGGCGGTCGCCACCATCGCGCCGAGCGACATCGCGATCACCCGGCACGGCATGCGTACGCCAAGTGCCGTGGCCCGGGCGCGGATGAATTCCATCATCGCCTCGACCGAGAGCGGCGCCGGGCGTCCCTGCTCCACACCGTTGCCCGGCAAATCGATACCAACGATGTCCTCAGCGCCTTCCGCCAGCCCGTGCGCCACCAGCGCCGCGTCGAAACCACTCCAGTGCCGCGTTTCACGCGTGAGGCCGCGCAGCAGGATCCATTGGCTCATCGGAGGCCCGTGCGTTGCCAGTGCGCCTGCGCGCGCCGCAACAGTTCGTCGCGCGGCGCGCCGCCCGGCAGCCAGCGTTGCGATGAATACGCGGCGCGCGTCAGGAAATCGAAAAAGTTCGGATGACGCCGCAGCACCCGCCGCGTGCGATGCGCCTTGATCGGATTGAAGATGCCGAGCCGCGAGAACAACTGCATCGGATTCTTGCGGATCCAGCGCCAGGAGCCGAGTTCGAGCGTCATCGGCAGAAAAATGTTGGGCGGGCGCGAGCGGTCGTAAGCGAAGTCCCACAGGTCGCCGTGCAGCAGGTACTGGTGGCTCTGTGGCTCGAACGCATAGCCGTGATGCGGGTACGACTCCTCGAACATCCGCTTGAGCAGGAACATCTCCGGCAGATGCGCCATCTGCCGCTCGGTGCGCGCATACGGAAACCAGATGCTGTCGTCCCAGCCGAAGCCCGAATGGCAGTCCAGCGCGAAACTGAGCGGCCGCGACATCAGCTCTTCCTCGACCACGCCGAGCAGCGCGGCGCTTTCGGCTTCCATGTGGCCGTCGACGGGACCGCGATACCACGGCAGCCACGGCCCGATGCGCTGCCCGCCCGCGAGAAACGGCACCCGTCCCTCGGCGCTTTGCGGCGCATTGCGCATCAGATCGACGCCGTTCGGATTCGCCCGCGTGCGCGCGAACATGCCGCCGGGATTGACGATCGGCATGAAGATCAGACGGATCGCGCGCAATTGCTGTTGCAGCGTGTCGTCCCATTCGAGGCGCGTCAGCAAGGCGCGCATGTATTCGAGCACGAGCTGCGTGCCGATGCATTCCAGCCCATGCACGCCTCCGAAGAAGCCGATGGCGGGCGCGCCCGGATCATTGGAACCGATGGACGCGGTGAGCAGCGGAAAGACCTGTCCGCGCGCGCGCACTTCGCAGCGCGTGCGCCATTCGAAGTGCGCGCCGCCCGCGACGCGAAGCGCCTCGAGTTCGTCCATCTCGGGAAAACTGCTGGTGACGACACTGCTTGCGTTCATGACGACGGCCCGCGGTCCTGTATCTGTTCTGTGCTGCGATTTTTGAATCAGACTGTGGTTCCGTGTTTCGGTGCCTCGCTGGCGCGGCGCTGACATCGTGCTGACCTTGTGCTGACCGAGCACTGGCGACGCCGCTGCGCTCCACCCGGAAGCCCCGAGTATAGGCGGATGATCGGCACGCAATATGTCGATGCGACGACTTGCGACAGCCTCGCGCCGTGTGCATCGCGCAGCGACGGTCACTGCGCGAAAGCGCTTCGTCACCTAGAATCGAATCACTGCCTTATGTTCGCCTCTGTGGTTCGCCTCTGTGGTTCG
>NZ_JARUXV010000004.1:191888-338574 GCF_031450975.1 Caballeronia sp. LZ065 | reverse complement strand
CCTTTGTGGTTCGCCTTTGTGGTTCGCCTTTGTGGTTCGCCTTTGTGGTTCGCCTTTGTGGTTCGCCTTTGTGGTTCGCCTTTGTGGTTCGCCTTTGTGGTTCGCCTTTGTGATTCGCCTTTGTGATTCGCCTTTGTGGTTCGCCTTTGTGGTTCGTCTTTGTGGTTCGCCTTTGCGGTTCGCCTTTGCGGTTCGCCTTTGCGGTCCGCCTTTGCGGTTCGCCTCTGTGGTTCGCCTTTGTGGTTCGCCTTCGTTGCGCGCGAGGTCACCGTCATGACACATCCATTCCGCCTGATTCCTTTCGCGCTTGCGCTGTGCTGCGCGACATCCGTATTCGCCCAGACCGCGACGCAGCCCGGCGATCCGAACGCGCCGAAAACCCGCGCGCAGGTCCGCCAGGACTTCCTGATCTGGCGCGCAGCCGGCTATGACCCGGACGACTGGCTCAACTATCCCGACAACGCCATCGCGGCAAGCCGCATCGTCGCGCAGCGACAGGCGCAGGGCAACACCGCGCAGCACTGAAAGCAGCCAGCGGTCAATCGTCCTGGTCGGAGTAATCCGTGTATTTGCGCGCGTCGCCCCTGACGCGCTCCACCGGATATTTCGCGCGGTTGAGCGCCATCTTCTCGATCAGCGCGCGATACAGGTCGACATCGAGCGCATCGGCGAGCATCACGAGATAGGCGAGCACGTCGGCCATCTCGTGGCGGATGGCGCGCAGCTTCGCTTCGTCGAGTTCGCTTTTGTCGCCGCTCGAAAGCCACGTGAACGGTTCGAGGAGTTCGCTCGCTTCCACCGAGAGCGCCGCCGCCAGGTTCTTCGGCGAATGGAAGCGGCTCCAGTCGCGCTCGCGGACGAACTCGCGCAGCAGGTCGCGCATCTCGGCGAGTTCGCCGCGCTCCGTTTCCTGCGGGTTCCCGGGCTCCATGCTCTCCTCCGACGAGGTTCCGCTCTCACGCATCCGGATACAGCCCCAGCGTGCGCGCATGCAGCCGCGCCAGTCCGAGCAGCGCATCGGTGAAGGGCGTCGGCACGCCCGTCATCGCGCCAAGCTCGCGCACGGAGGCCACCAGCGCGTCGAGCTCGACCGCCTTGCCCGCCTGCACGTCCTGCAGCATCGAGGTGCGCATCGCGCCGAGCCTGCGCGTGACGGCGTGACGGTCTTCGGGCGCCTGCTCGATCGGAATGCCGAAGCGCGCGCCGATCTCCTTCGCCTCCAGCATGACCCCGGTGACGAAGCCGCGCACCAGATCGTCGGCGAGAATGCGGTCCGTGGTGGCGCCGGTGATCGCGCTGATGGGATTCATCGTCATGTTGCCCCACAGCTTGAACCATACGTCGCGCTGGATCAGGGGCGAGAGCGTGGCGTCGAAGCCCGCCTTGGCGAACAGGGACACGAGCGCCTCGGTACGCGCGGCCGGCCCGCCCGCCACTTCACCGATCATCAGCCCGCGCCCGTGATGATGACGGATGACGCCCGGCGTCTCGACGTAACAGCTCGCATGCACGACGCAGCCGACCGTTTGCGCAGCCGGAATCGCGGCGCCGATGCTGCCATGCGGATCCACCGATGACAGTTGCCTGCCGGTGAAGGGCGCGGGGAGCCCGTCGCAGAACCACCAGGGCACGCCGTTCATTGCGGTCAGGACGAGGGTGTCAGGCCCGATGAGCGGCGCGATATGCGCGGCGACCGACTCCATCGCCGGCGCCTTGACGGCCACGATGACCAGATCCTGTACGCCGAGGTCCGCCGGGTCGGCGCTCGCCGCGACCTTCACGGTATGAGTCGCGTCCTGTTCGACGAGCCGCAGCCCGTCCTGCCGCAGCGCGTCGAGCGTCGCGCCGCGCGCGACCACGCTGACGTCGCAGCCCGCCTGCGCGAGCTTGACGCCGAGCCAGCCGCCGATGGCGCCCGCGCCGTAGATGCCTGTTTTCATGGTCCTGATTCCTCTCTTCGCCGGCTATCGATCGTTCGCCATTGTAAGAGCGGAACACGGCGCCGCAGCACATTCAGTGCGCGATGCCCGTCGCGAGCCGGGCGACGATCAGCAGCGTGGCGCCGAACGCGCCCGCCAGCGCGACAGCGATGAACGGCAGCAGCGACACCTTGACCTGCGCGAAATCGGCGTTGTGGGACGCGCGCCGGCGCACGCCGAAAAAGCTCCATAGCACGATGCGGATCATCTTCAAGAGGTTCACGAGCGGCTCCTTCAAAGGGGACATGAGTGCTTCATGCCTCGATGATGAGCGGCGCAGCCGGCAAAAAACAGCAGCAGTTGCGGCATTTCGAGCGGTAGCAGAAGGCTGCGCTCTATGGGCTCGCTTCGCTGTTTCAAGAGACGCGCGGCAAAAATATAGTCCGCCTGAAGCCCTGTTGCAGGGTATTGAAACGATAGCCTGCGCACCTACCTTGGATGCGGAGGCGGCGAATCGACACGCTGCCGTTTCAATTTCCTGCTGCCGGCCGCATGGCCGCAACCCTGGAGACTCGACCATGAGTGACTTTTATTTTGGCGGCGACCTGTTCTCCGAACTGGACCGCGTGCAACGGCAGGTGTCCACGCTCTTCGGCAACGTTCCTTCGAGCATCCGTTCGAGCCGCGCGGACAGCTTTCCGCAACTGAACATCGGCAGCACCGACGAAGCCATCCAGATCGTCGCTTTCGCGCCGGGCGTCGAGCCTGCATCGCTCGATGTCACCGTCGACAAGGGCACGCTCACCATCAGTGGCGAACGGCGTGCGCCGGCCGCCGCGGAAGGCTCGCGCGCCTATGCGAAGGAACGCTTCAAGGGCAGCTTCCGCCGTGTGATCGAACTGCCGCAGAACGCGGACAGCGACAAGGTCGAAGCGCGCTATGAGAACGGCACGCTGTTCGTCACCATCGGCAAGCGCGAGGCATCGAAGCCGCGCGCCATCACCATTCAGTAAGAGGGAAGCCATCATGTTCGATACCCCGCAAGCAGCCACACGTGTGGCACCGCAGGACGCCGTGCGCCGTGCCACCGTGACGCCCGCCGTCGATATCATCGAGGACAGCCAGGGCATCACCGTGTGGGCCGACCTGCCCGGCGTGCCGCGCGACAAGCTCGATGTGAAGGTGCACGACGCGCGCCTCACCATCGAAGCCGAAGCGGACTTGCCGGTTCAGGGCGCGGTTCGCGCGCATCACACTGAACTGCGCGCGCCGCGTTTCGTGCGCGCCTTCACGGTGAGCGACGACTTCGACACCACGAAGATCGACGCCAATCTCAGCCATGGCGTGCTGAAGCTCACCATTCCGCGCCGCGAACAGGCGCGTCCGCGTCGGGTCGACGTGCGCGCCAGCTGAAACGCCAGTAAGCCCAACAAGAACGGCCGCGTCTTCGCGGCCGTTTTCGCATCTGAAAGCGACTCTTTATAATCGTCCCTGGCGGCGCCCGCCGCCCAAGTCAATCATTCAAGAAAACAAGGGACTATCGTGAAGAGGCTGTTGACGGTGTTGTTGGGTTCGATGCTGATGGTATCGATCGGTGCGCATGCGAAGGAATGGTCGACGATTCGCTTCGGCGTCGACGCAAGCTATCCGCCTTTCGAATCGAAAGCGCCGGATGGCTCGCTGGTGGGCTTCGATATCGATGTCGGCAATGAACTGTGCCGCCGCCTCAACGCGAAATGCGTGTGGGTGGAAAACGCCTTCGACGGCATGATCCCCGGCCTCAAGGCGCGCAAGTTCGACGGCGTCCTGTCCACCATGTCGATGACGCCTGCACGTGTCAAGCAGATCGCCTTCTCGAGCAAGCTCTTTCACGTGCCCACGCGTCTCGTGGCAAAACGCGCCTCGTCCATCCAGCCGACCGCCGAAGCGCTCGCGGGCAAGACTGTCGGCGTCGAGCAGGGCTCGATGCAGGAAACCTATGCGAAGGTTCACTGGGGCGCGCAGGGCGTGAAGGTGGTGTCATACGCCGATCAGGACCAGGTCTATCAGGATCTGCTGGCCGGCCGTATCGACGCCTCGCTGCAAAACGCCGTGCAGGCCGAGCGCGGCTTCCTCGACACGCCGCGCGGCAAGCCCTACGGCTTCGCGGGCGGCGCGCTGGAGGACAGCGCGATCTTCGGGCCCGGCACGGCCATCGGCCTGCGCAAGGAAGACACCGACCTGAAGGAGAAGCTCGACGGCGCCATCGCCGCGATGATCAAGGACGGCACGTACAAGCGCATCGAGCAGAAGTACTTCGACTTCGACATCTACGGCGAGTAATCATCATGACGCAGCCGCCCGCATCCGCTTCCTCCAACGTCCACCGCGCGGCGGCTGTCGGCTATACGGCCCACGCGGACAGCTATGTGCGCGGACGGCCGAACTATCCGCCCGCGCTCGCGGGCTGGCTCGTTGAACAGCTGGGCTTGCGGCCGGGCGCGAGCGTCGTCGATCTGGGCGCGGGCACCGGCAAGTTCACGCCGCGGCTCGTGCAGACCGGCGCGCAGGTTTTCGCGGTCGAACCGGTCGATTCCATGCGCGCGAAGCTGTCGGCGGCGTTGCCCGAGGTAAAGGCGCTGGCGGGCACCGCGCAATCCATTCCGCTCGCCGATGCCTCGGTGGACGCCGTCGTCTGCGCCCAGTCGTTCCACTGGTTCGCCGGCCGCGCGGCGCTCGACGAGATTCATCGCGTCCTCAAGCCCGGCGGCAAGCTTGGCCTCGTCTGGAACATGCGCGATGCGCGCGTGCCGTGGGTCGCGAAGCTGGACGCCATCGTCAACCGCTACGAAGGCGACACGCCGCGCTACTACACCGGCGCATGGCGCAGCGCGTTCCCGCATGCGGGTTTCGGGCCGCTCGTCGAAACGCACTTCGGCATCGGCCACACGGGCGCGCCGGAAGACGTGATCCTGAATCGCGTGCGCTCCACGAGTTTCATCGCGGCGTTGCCTGCGGCGGAGCGCGAGGACATCGAACGCGCGGTGCGCCAGTTGATCGACGATGAACCCGACTTGCGCGGCAAAAGCGAAGTCACCGTGCCTTACGAAACCGCCGCTTTCCTCGCGGTGCGTCAATAGCCTTCTTGGGAATCCGCCGCGCACCCTGCCGGCATCCTGCGCACGCCGCCAGTAGAATGAAGACGACCTCGCATCGGCACTGAAAATGAAGCCGCACTGAACGAGGCCGCGCACGAATGGAGATCCGATCCGCCTGATCTGACATGACCGGAGCGGCCGGCAGGCTGGCGCCGCTCACTCTCGCAAGGAGAGTCCATGAAGGTGCTTGCCGTTCATCCCAGCGGGCTGATGTACACCCGCGTCTTCCTCTGCCTCGAACCGCTCGGGCTCGAAACCGTCGCGGCCGCCGTGCGTCGCGCCGGACACGACGTGCGCCTGATCGACCTGCAGGTCGAAACGCATCGCGACCTCGACCGTCTGATCCGCGACTGGCACCCCGATGCGCTGTGCTTCTCGGGCAACTATCTCGCCAACATTCCGGAAATCATCGATCTGGCCCGCGCCGTCCGCGACGTCCTGCCGGCCTGCTTCGTGTTCGTCGGCGGCCATAGCGCGTCGTTCACGGCGGCGGATCTGCTGCGCCACGCGCAAGGCGCGATCGATTGCGTGCTGAAAGGCGAAGGCGAAGCCTCGGTGAATGCGCTGCTGCACGCGTTCGCGACCGGCGCTTCCCTGCTCGACGTGCCCGGCGCGGTGACGAGCGAAGGCGCGGGGCCGCCGCCGCGTTTCGTCGACAGTCTCGATGACCTGCTGCCCGCACGCGATCTGCTGCGGCATCGGCGCAAGTATTTCATCGGCACGCTGGATCCGTGCGCGTCGATCGAATTCGCGCGCGGCTGCCCGTGGGACTGCACGTTTTGCAGTGCGTGGACCTTCTATGGAAGAAGCTATCGCGCGCGCAGTCCGCAGGTGATCGCGGATGAACTGGCGTCGATCCGCGAGCCGGGCGTGTTCATCGTCGACGACGTTGCCTTCGTGCACGCCGAGCATGGCATGGAGATCGGCCGCGCGATCCAGCAACGCGGCATCCGCAAGCAGTATTACCTCGAAACCCGCGGCGACGTGCTCCTGCGCAACCAGGAGGTGTTCCGTTTCTGGCGCACGCTCGGCTTGCAGTACATGTTCATCGGCATGGAGGCGATCGACGCCGAAGGGCTGAAAGCGTTTCGCAAGCGCATCACGCTCGACAAGAATTTCGAGGCGCTGGAGTTCGCGCGATCGCTCGGGATCACGGTGGCGATCAATCTCATCGCCGATCCCGACTGGACGCGCGAGCGCTTCGAGGCCGTGCGCCAATGGTGCCTGGAGATTCCGGAGATCGTGAACATCAGCGTCAACACGCCCTATCCCGGCACGGAAATCTGGCTGCGCGAGCAGCGCCGGCTGACGAGTCTCGACTATCGTCTCTACGACATCCAGCACGCCGTGCTGCCCACGCGCCTGCCCTTGCCCGAGTTCTACGCGGAACTCGTGCGCACGCAGCAGGTGCTCAATCGCAAGCACATGGGCTGGACGGCGTTGCGCGGCGCGGCGGGCCAGGCCGTGCATTTGCTGATGCAGGGTCAGACGAACTTCATCCGCATGCTGTGGCGCTTCAACTCGGTGTTCGATCCGCGCCTGCAACTGGGCGATCACGCGCGCACGGTGCGTTACCCGATGACGCCGCCGCCTCCGCCCGATGCGGCCGCGAACGTCAAGGCCGTCTACGTGCACGGACCGATGGGGCGCAAGTCGCGGCGCATCGATGAAGCGACCGAGAAGTTCGTCGATGAAACGCGAAGCGGCGTGGATTAGCGCTTTCTTCAATGACAAGGAGACGTCGATGGCAACGCTCAAGCAGATTCAGGCGCGGCTCAGGAAGTTGCAGGAACGCGCGGAGAGCCTGATTTCCGATCGCGCGCAGGCGGTGCTCGACGACATCCGCGCGATGATGGAGCGCCATGGTCTGACGACGAGCGACATCGAGCGGCATCGCAGGAAGGCGAAGCGCGCGGCCAAACCGAATGTCGCGATTCCCGCGCCCGTGAAACGGCACGAAGCGGTGAACCGGGCCGCGAAGAAGGGCAAGCTGCCGGCGAAGTATCGCAATCCGGAAACCGGCGAGACTTGGAGCGGTTGGGCCCGGCCGCCCGCGTGGATCGTTAATGTGAAGGACCGAAGCCGTTTTTTGATTGATGCGGAGGGGACGGAGATCGCAGTGAAGCCGAAGCCGAAGGCTGCTGCGGGACTCAAGCCGAAGCCGGCAGCGAAGAAGCAGACGCCGAAACCCGCCGCGAAGAAGTCCGCAGCAGTGCCGGCTCGCAAGACGTCTGGCAGGAAGACGGCAGCATCGTCGAAGTGAGGAATTTTGCCGCTGAGGAAACGCGTCGCGATGTGTTCTTGCGCGTGGATTTAGCGCTTTTTTGCAGGGAGGCGAGGAAGTGCTGGGGAACGGAATTAGTAAGATTGGGCGCTTTTGGTGAAACTCGAAAAACAGGAACCGTGAGACAGCCCGAACTTAGGCGGAAAGTTGAGTTGCAGTGAGCGGTGGTCACGGTCGGGGACCAGGGGCGGAAGCAGCCATACGGCGCTGACAGGTCTTCCAAGGACAGAAATGGCCGGCGGGGTTGACCGTAGCCGACCCTTCTCGGCCATTCGACAGCCGCTGCATTGGATGTCTCTTCATGACGTGCAATGGTCATTCGCTCGCAGCCCCGCCAGCGAGTCATCGGCCTCAGGGGACGCACGCCCTGCACGCTCCGTCTGACTGCTTCACGTCACTTTGCCGAATTTCTGAGTTGGTTGAGGTCAGTGCAGGCTTCCGAACCCTTCGCCCGATGATGGTCTGGAGCATGTGCTACCCTGCCATAGCGATGTGAATGGGCGCACTCCGCGTCGCGCTTTTTCTGTTCAGGCGACATTCAGCCTTCCCTCTCCCGGTTTGCCTGAAACAGCCAAACTGCGCTCGATTGAATTAAGGTCAATAATTCATTAAACATTCGGCTCAAGATGTACTCGGAAAGACTTGTAGTGACACAAGGATCGGAGGCCGCGTGTTCGTCGGATCTTCACTCAACTTCTATCTTTTCGCCCCGGCATGAGTAATCCTGCCAAGCATCCAACAGCGGTTGACGCAAGGGCGACCACCCCCCCACTTAACGCGCCAGTCACTCGCTCCACACTAAGCATGATAAGCATAACTACACTAAATATAATCGCTAACACAAAACCGAGTATGTAATATCGAAATATCGGAGCATCGAGGCCGGCTAACTTCCTTAGCTCGACAATGACTGCAATCTGTTCATTAGCAGAGAGTCGTTCATTCATCAAGGTGATCTCGATGAGACGGCAAACATCGGAATGAAGCGAAACCTTAACTAATGAGTGTGAGCAAGCGCACTCTCTCCCTGACAATTTATCACGCTCTTTATCGTATGATGAGCACGGAATGGATTGATGAGGCTCACAGGACATCATATTCTCCGTCGAAGAGGAAAAGACCAAGCGGCCTCCACCAAATGAACTTTAGTATCATTAAGCGCCCGCTAGACATTTTTGGCGGTTTTCGATCATCCTCAGGCGTTAATCAAAAAAAATCGTACCATGCAAACTCAATTGCTTATTTAATAAGGGATGTAACCTCAGCTCCGAGGGGAACAACAATTCCTGACTGCTGCTTGTTTTCTGGTTGCATCGGAAATCGTTCTTTGGTATTGAACAAACTCGTGACACACGGTCTCGCTGTAAGTCCAAAGAAATGCATCGGGGGTTGCCTTGACTAGGATTCCGAGACCGCTATTCCCGCTGACGACTGCATTCATCGCGTTGCTTTTGAACGGCTGTGGGTCCAATACGAAAGATTTGCCGGACTCCGCAGTGAGCAGGACGTTACCTCTTCGGGCACAATCGAGTACCTCCATACCATTCCGCCAAGAAGGTAGTTCACCCATATCCTCCGTTGACACACCTAGTTCCGCCTCGGCGACGCTTCCTTCGAAGAAAAATCGTTCCGAGCGAGGCACCCAGCCTGAGAGAACTGCAAATCTTCTTTCTCACACTCGAAGAGCCGAAAGTTCTCATGCCGATGCAATCGAGTTGCCAAAGAAAGCTTCTAATTCCAGGTCAACCACCCCGCCGATAACGGTATCTGAATCCCATCTTAAAGCGCGGGCCGATACCCCCACAGATTCTGTAAAGGAAGCGGTGGCTGCAGCGGCAGCGAATTCCTTTCCAATCGTGCAGCCGCCGGACCCGTCGAATTCGGCCTTGGTGCCACCTGTTGCTTCCAGCGCCCCAGCAACGTCACCTAGTACCGAAGTAAACGATTTCGCCTCAGCGACGCAATTGCCGAAACCCCGGAATGCCGACTCGGCGCCCCCCGCGGCTAGAGTTCCCAACTCGGCTTCAGCCTCGACGCTTAAGAAGCCAACCGATCCTGCTCTATCCGCGATACCACAGGGAGCAAGTGTATCAATCGTTGATTCGCCTTTGCCAACGGCCAAATCGTACGGCCATCGACCACAAGCCGAGGTAACCGAAATGAGTGATATCGCAATTGGTGCAAGCGGAGTAACACCAGCGATCGTCGATTGCACGAAGTTTGTTTGCGCGAAAGGCACTTCCGTAACACTTATTGTCGGTGCACTGGCGCTTGCAATATTGGTCTGCGGTTTCGCTCTACTGGTGATGGTCTGGAGGGGAAAATTTTCGATCAGGGATCCGAGAAATGATCCTCTAAGTCCTCATCTCCTACAGATTATGGGCGTATCGTTCTTGCTGCCCGTCATCCTCGTAATTGGCTCAACCGGACTTTTGGCGAGCGAGGCCATGACTGCGCTTCTAGGTGCGATAGTGGGCTATCTCTTTGGCACAAGTCATAACACAGTCCAAACTGTTGTCCCACGAGACAATAGAGAGCCGCCAGCGGTCACCAACGCCTTTCCTTCAAACAGTGTCCCTCCGGCCCCGAGCAGCACTGCGGCGGCTCCGGGCAACACATCTCCTCATCCGGACGTGTCTGGAGCGGCCAGCACCAAACCGGACGATTCATTTAAGCTCTGACTGCGAATCGGGAACGCTGACTCTTCGTAAAAGTAAGCAACCCATCCCGGACATTGATTCTTGTTGGCAACTTCGCGCTCACGACAATGAGCAATCAAAATCGTGCCGACTCGACCACCTCCAACGACAGCGCTGCAACCGTCAACAAGAACCGGTTCAGTGCTGTCGGACCAGACATCGCAGCTTCAAGGGATGCCGAATTAGCCGGCAAGCTGTTGACGACGACGCCATCTGAACATCAAATTGACGTTGACGTCCTGTTCGCGAGCGAAGCACGCGGCTAGAGCGTCGCTTCGACAACCTGATGCTAACCACGTTTCGAAGCATTGAAACCACTACTGGGACTCAACGGCGGGGAGTTGAAAGGTTCCGTCATGCACGCCACCTTCTTGCAGATTGCAGTTCGGCCGTGATTGAGGCGCGCTCAGTTGTACGTCAGCAATGTCGCGGATTGTTCCCGGCGCTTCAATTCCCGAAGTTCGTGTCTGCGACATTCAACACGGGCGCGATCAACATACGTGATCATGCCTAAGAGGTCCGACCTTGTCGGATGTTTGAGATCGAACGGCGGTACGAGCACGACTAAGCCAAAAGAAATATTTCAGGAAAATTCTTCCTTTTTGTCTAGAATTGTATTGTTAGGGTTCCTTCAGGAAGATGTCAATGAACTCGACGATCCTTGCGGAGCTCGCGAAAATCGGGGCTAGCCCAGTGGGATTCGGTGCTTTCGCTCTCGCGCTGGTTATTGGCCTAGCGGGGCGCCGTCTAATCGGATACTCAGTGACCAGCACACTATTGGCTGTGCTTTTAATTGCCGGAACACTGATGGCGGGATTCTATGTTGCGGTCCTTAATTCTCATCCTTCAACAATCGAATCGAAAGACGACTCTGTTCGAAAATCCACTAATTCGAAGGACGACTCTCTCCGACCGATCGCTGAATCGGCTACCCCTGCCAATGTTCCTCGGCCTCAAATGATCGATTCATCCGAAAAGTGCGTCAACAAAGGATCCGTTAGTGCGCAGTCCGGCGGTATCGCCATAGGTGTCGAGTGCCAGAAATGATTCAAGCATCCTCTTTCGGTACGCTTGTCCATCAAATTACTGCCGTTTTCCTTCTATTTGTCTTGCTTGGCGGCAGGGTCGGCGCACAGTCAGTCGGAGACCGAGCGAACCCGCCCTCTGTCAGCGCTACCACATCGGGAGTTGCTATTGGGACAATTGCATCAAAAAACGTGGAAGTGAAGACATATCAGATTACGAATTTTTATCAGGTGCCTTCTACCAAACTTGACCGTGTAAAATCACTAGCGCGTCAAATCAAAGCGATCGAAACGCTTTTGGACGCTGGGTACATATCACAAGCGTCTCAGCAAATCGATGCTGCATTCAGCATCGCCTTGGGAGACCCCGATATTGTCACGACACATGCCGGCCTTTTGATTATAACAAATTTGCACATTTTAAAAGCACGAGCCTTCGAGGCGAGCGGTCAGGTAAAGGAAGCGAGCTTGGAATACATCAAACCACAGGCACTACTGAACGGTGATAAAAGACTGCGACAAGACTATCTTGCGAAAATCACTGAACGCCAGGCACTGCTTTCAACGCCCCAAGGGTTAAGCGTGTTTATTGAGTTCCGATGTGGTTACAGCTATTTGGAAAAATGCTTTGATTTAGCCGTTACGAGGGCACGACAGAACTTTCGAGCCGGTGCTCCATGCGCACCATCCGGAGACTGCAGTCATAGCTATGCTCAATACATCCTTGATTTCACAGCGCCCAATAAGTTGAATTATAGTAGTTGGAATGTATATTCTCCTTATTTTGAAAGTAGATATAAGATCTACTTAACCTATTTAGCAAGCCTTCTAAAATACGGCGGCTCCGCCGGTCGCGACACTGCTGCAAGTGTTGACCGCAAATTCACCGAGGAACTGAAAGAGACGCTATTGCTGTATCAAGATGAAAATCACAATGTTCCTCCTGGATTGAAATTGGATATTGCGTACATCTTTGGAAATCGAGCCATCATCTCGATTCGTACCGGCGACCATAACTCTGGCGCTCAATATAAAAAAGCTGCTTCCTATATGAATCAGCTTCTAGCTGGCGGGGACCTAGATACTATTCCCGACGCGGCGCCACAGCTAAAAAAAATCCAAGACCGTCTTTCAACATGCGGTCTGACAGATAATTTTCGACAAACGCTGTGCGGATTGGAGTTAGGAGAGCCATATCGAGGTAACCTGTCGCCGATGATTGATCCGTTAGACTGATAAATAAATGGCCTTCCAAAGGATCGTGCTAATTTGTAGAGTCCTATTCTGGGCGTTGCCGAGCGGGCGTCTATGGATTTCGGGGCGTGAGATTCGATTGGCGAAGCTATCCGGGCTCCGGTGCAAGGATCTCTTCCCGTCGGACCAACTGTATGGCCGTTAAACGGGCTGAGTCCCTTATCGAATACAGGTTAGACTGACCTGGTTGCGCCGAACAACGGGCGGATTTCGGGATGTACCGGCCGTCCCGATGACCATTGTATCTGGTGACTTAACGGCAGGAACTGGCCGGATGCGCCCCCACATGACCGGCGTACGTACGCCGGTCGCAACGTCCAGACGTTCCAGATCATTCGCGTCTCAAATCCGGTAAAACTCGCGAATTCTATTCAAGCGTCGTCCGCCGCGAGACCGAATTCGTGAGCAAGTCATTGGCTATGCTGGAGTACCAGTCTCAAGGATTCGGTGCTCTTGCAGAATCTTTGACACACAGCCCAGCGCCGTGAGACACGGGCGCATGCGCCTTCCAAAACCGGCACCCTGTTCGCATCATGCGGCCTGACCCAGTCGGAAAACGTCGAGGACCTCATGCATCATTCGATCAAACCTTATGAGCTGACCCACATCGATCTCTCGCGGTTTCAGTTGGTGCAGATTTCCGATAGAACCTTCACGGTGGTCTTGTGGGAGGCGCCCGAACTCACGCAGGCGCAGATGCGCCCGGCCACGCTCACCATCCGGCTCTGCGATCCACTCAAACCGGTGCGCCGCACGGATGTCTGCGAACCTCCGCGGACGCATCTCGCGGCCGCGCGCTTCAAACAAAACCGCCCGCAACGCATGCAGCAACAACACGCAGTCGCTTGAGACCGCTCATCAGCCGCCGCTGATCGCTCCCTCCAGAAAGGCCCACAGCGCGTCATCGGCGGAATACGGCACGTTGAAGCGGAAGCACGGACTCGCCGCGTCACCGGGACGGAAGTAGGAACCCGGCGCGAGCCAGATGCCATGCTGCAACGCCTGCGTCGCGACGGTATTGCCGCGTGCGGGATCGATCGGCAGCGCGCCCCACACGAACAGCCCCGCGCGCGGCCGGCGGAACAGTTCCACGCCGAGCGCATCCATGCGCTCTTCGATCAGCACGTGCGCATCCTTCAGCTTCTCGACGACGAACTCGACGTGCCGCGTGTAGCGTCCCTCCGTCAGCACCTTTTCAACGATCCGTTCGGTCGCTTCAGAAGTCGTCAAACCCACCGCCATCTTCGTGCGCGCCAGTTCGCGCAGCACTTCGCGCTCCGCGACCACATACCCGCAGCGCAACGACGGCGTGATCGTCTTCGCGAAACCGCCGACGTACAGCACGCGGTTGAGCCCTTCCATCGACGCGAGCAACGGTGCACCGGGCGGCGCGAGCTCGCGGTTCACATCGTCCTCGACGACCCACACGCCGTGGCGCTCCGCGATCTGCATCAACCGGAACGCCGACGCCATGCTGAAAGTTGCGCCCGTGGGATTCTGCAACGTGGTGTTGAGGAACACCGCCTTGGGCCGGTGCTCGATGACGACGCGCTCGAACACGTCCGTATCGATGCCTGCAACCGTGCGCGGCACGCCATGCACCTGCAAGCCCGCGAGCTGAAGAATCTGCAGCAGGTTGCAGTAACCGGGATCCTCGACGACCACGGCATCGCCCGGGCGCAGCAGCGTGCGCACGATCAGGTCGAGCGCCTGCGTGGCGCCGGCGGTCAGGAGCACGTTCGCGGCGGCATCGACCGGCAGGCCATGGCGGTCGAGCTGTTCCGCGATGCGCTCGCGCAGCGGCGCGAACCCATACGGATGCCCGTAGTCGGCAATGCGCGCCGCCGGCACGCGACTCACCGCCCGCAGCGCATGTTGCAGGCCGCTTTCGTTGACCCATTCGTTGGGCAGCCAGCCGCAACCGGATTTGATCGGCACGGAATGATCAGCGAAGACATCGGACAGGAGCCAGGTCGCGGTGAGGCTCGGCGGCTGCCACGCCTGGTCGCGCACACGCTCGCTACGGCCACGCACCGCCACCCGGTAACCCGAACCGCGCCGCGCGGTGACGAGACCCATCGACACGAGCCGGCCATACGCTTCTGTCACCGTGAAGGTGCTGAGCCGTTCGGCTTCGGCCAGCCGCCGCACCGAGGGCAGCAACGCGCCCGCGCGCAGCGTCTGCTCCTCGATGGCCTGCGAGAACGCGCGCACCAGTTGTTCGACGAGCGTCGGCGTCTGCCGCGAGCCGCGCTCCAGTTTGAGTTCGATCATGGAGGCGAGCATAGCGCGTGCCATGCGCGCTAACCAATACAGTTCGCCGCATTTTGCCAGCACAGTTAGCAGCGCAGTGAGAGAACTGTCTATGCCGCGCAAAATGGCGGCGGAATACAGTGCAGTGACCGCACTTCTCCCGGAGACAACCTGCCATGAATGCCCGCCCCGTCATCGAAGACCTTTCGTCGTTCTGGATGCCCTTCACCGCCAATCGCCAGTTCAAGGCCGCGCCGCGCCTGCTGGAAAGCGCGAAGGGCATGTATTACCGTTCGACCGACGGCCGCGAGGTGCTCGACGGCACCGCCGGCCTGTGGTGCGTGAATGCGGGACATTGCCGGGACGAGATCGTCGAGGCGGTGCAGAAGGCCGTCGCCACGCTCGACTTCGCGCCGACCTTCCAGATGGGCCATCCGCTTGCGTTCGAAGCGGCCAGCCGGGTTGCCGGCCTGATGCCCGAAGGGCTCGACCGGATCTTCTTCACCAACTCGGGTTCCGAGTCCGTCGATACCGCGCTGAAGATCGCCCTCGCCTATCATCGCGCGCGTGGCGAAGGCCAGCGCACCCGCCTGATCGGCCGGGAGCGCGGGTATCACGGCGTCGGCTTCGGCGGTATTTCGGTGGGCGGCATCGGGCCGAATCGCAAGACTTTCTCGGGCGGCCTGCTGCCGTCCGTCGATCATCTGCCGCATACCCACGATCTCGCCCACAACGCCTTCACCAAAGGCCAGCCCGCCTGGGGCGAGCATCTCGCGGAAGAACTGGAGCGCATCGTCGCGCTGCACGACGCCTCGACGATCGCCGCGGTGATCGTCGAGCCGCTCGCGGGTTCGACCGGCGTACTGGTGCCGCCGAAGGGCTATCTGCAAAAGCTGCGCGACATCTGCACGAAGCACGGCATCCTGCTGATTTTCGACGAGGTCATCACCGGCTTCGGCCGTCTCGGCAAGGCCACCGCTGCCGAATATTTCGGCGTGACGCCGGACCTCATCACGATGGCCAAGGCGATCAACAATGCGGCCATCCCGATGGGCGCGGTCGCGGCGCATCGCAAGGTTCACGACGCGATTGTCGATGCGGGCGCCGCCAACGCCATCGAACTGTTCCACGGTTATACCTATTCGGCGCACCCGATTGCAACGGCGGCCGCCATCGCCACGATCGATCTCTATCAGCGCGACAAGCTGTTCGAGCGCGCCGCATCGAAGGCGGAGAAGTTCGAAACCGCCGTGCACGCGCTGCGTGACGCGCCTTTCGTCAAGGACATCCGCAATCTGGGGCTGGTGGCCGGCATCGAACTCGAATCGCGCGAAGGCGCGCCGGGTGCGCGTGCGTATGAGGTGTTCGTCAAGTGCTTCGAGGCGGGCGTGCTGGTCCGCTACACCGGCGACATTCTCGCGTTCTCGCCGCCGCTCATCATCGAGGATGCGCAGATCGAGCAGATCTTCGGCACGGTGAAGAAGGTGCTGGAAAGCGTCAAGTAAGCGTCTTCAGCTGGAAGCGGACTTGCCACATGTCTGTGGCAAGTCCGCGATGCATCACGCCTGATTCGCCACCGCGCGGGACTCGATCAGCAGTCCCCGGTTCACCCCATAGTAGAGAATGCCGGGCACGAGCAGGCTCGGAATCCAGCTCACATCCGCGCCGATGATCTTCGCGAAATAGCTGTGATAGAACGACAGATCCATGAACGGCAGCGTGCTGGCAATGCCCAGGCAGTAGATGTCCAGCGTCGACAGGTTGAACTTCCCGTAGCGTCCCCGGCTGTCGTACATCTCCGTGACCGAGTAGTCGCCGCGGCGCACGAGGTAGTAATCGACGAGATTGATCGAACTCCACGGCACCCGCACGTAGATCTGGGCGTTGAGGATGTCGGCGAAGTAGTCGTTGAAGTGATACTGCGTGCCGATGGCAATCACGGTCGCCACGGCCGCCGTCACGGCCAACACCGAAAACGTCACGAGCTTGCCGACCCGCGTCATCTTGCGAAAGCCGCTGAAGATCGTGACCGTCGACATATATGCGCTGTACAGGCTGAGCACGTTGAATTCGAGCACGCCGAGCACGATGATCACAAGCGCCGGACGCGACCCGTGGCCGAACATCGAGGCAATGCCGGTGCCGGTGCCGGGATCGTTGGCGATGGCCGGGGCGAGCGTCGCGAGCAACGCACCGAGCATCATGACGAGCAGCGAACCCAGCAAGCCGCCCAGGTAGGTGTACCAGAACGTGTGCTTCGTTTTCACGTTGGCCGGCAGGTAGCGCGAATAGTCGGCCACATACGGACCGAAGCCGAGCGTCCACGAAGCGGCCTGCGCCACGACGAGATTGAAGGCGCCTGCGGAGAAGCCGTGCTTCGCCTGATGCAGCATCGTCAGCGTGTCGGGCTGAAGGAACACCATGACCGCCGACGCGAAGAAGATCACGCACGACAGCAGCGTCATGAACGCGCCCATCTTGTGGATCAGCTCATAGCCGATATAGCTGATAACGAAGGTCAGAATGCCGAACAGGATGATGGCTTCGTTGTCGCCCATCGGATTAGATGGCCTTGATCGAATCCCGCATCACGACGCCGCCCGCGGCCACGAAGAGAATGTACGCCAGCACGACGATCGCGAGCGGCAACCCCGCGCCGAACACGCCGAACTGCGCGCGGCTCTGGATCATCTGCGGGATGCCGAGGTGCGGTCCTTGCGCGGAATGCGCCGCCATGAAGACGGTGCCGATCACATTGCCCAGGATCAGCCCGACGATGGTCCAGAACAGGCTCAGCCCCGCGACGATCCCGAGCGTGCCGATCACCAGCGCCGTCACCTGCATGTTCGCGCTGAACCAGATCGTGAAGAGCCGCCTGGGCGTGCCGTAGCGCTCGCTCAGCGGAATGAATTCGATACTGCGCTGTTCCACATCCATGCTCAGTCTCCCGGAGGGGCCCGGGCGACGTCGATGTCGCCGCTTGGCCGGTTAGCCGGTGAGTGCCACTCTAGGAGGCCGTTTTTTTGAGGACTATCGCTTTTCGGAAAATGCGGGTCTTCACTGATGACGGCGCAAGATCCGGGGTGAAGGAAGCGCGCGGCATCCGCATCATGGACACATTCAATCAACGAGGAAGAAACCATGAATGCGCCCCACGTCGTCGCCGAACCGCACATCCTGTATCTCGGCACGCCCGTCGTGCTCGTCAGCACCGTCAACGAAGACGGCACGCATAACCTCGCTCCGATATCGTCGGCCTTCTGGCTGGGTTGGCGCGGCGCGCTGGGCATCGCGACGAGTTCGCAGACCGCGCAAAATCTGCTGCGCACCGGCGAATGCGTGCTGAATCTGCCGTCGAGCGGCGAAGTGGGCGCCGTGGACCGGATCGCGCGAACCACGGGCATGAATCCCGTTTCACCGTTCCGGCAGGCGTTGGGCTATGTCTATGAACCCGACAAGTTCGGCCGCGCGGGCATGACGCGAGTGAAGTCCGATACCGTCGCCGCTGCACGCGCGCTCGAATGCCCGATCCAGCTCGAAGCCGTGCTGGCAGCGGCTCACGGCATCGGCGAGGACAGTGACGAACTGCGCGGCGCGCTGAGTCTCTTCGAAGTGCGGATCCAGCGCGTTCACGTCCATCCCGATCTGCTCATGGAAGGTCACGCCAATCGCATCGATCCGGACAAGTGGTCGCCGCTCATCATGAACTTCCAGAAGTTCTATGGGCTCAGCGGACAAGTCCATCCTTCCAGACTCGCGGAGATTCCGGAGGATGCATACGAGGCGCTTGCTCAGGCGTAAAGCCAGCATGTACAACGCACAGGGCCGCGCATGAGCGCGGCCCTGTGCAGCCCTGCCAGAAGTACAAAAAGCCTCAACCGTAAACCGGGAACCGCTTCGTCAACTCCGCGACCTGCGCGCGCACGCGTTCGAGGCTGGCCGCGTTCTCCGGGCTTTCGAGCACATCGGCAATCAGATTGCCGACGATCTCCGCCTCCTTCACGCCGAAGCCGCGCGTGGTCATCGCGGGCGAACCGAGTCGGATGCCGCTCGTGACAAAGGGCTTCTCCGGATCGTTCGGGATCGCGTTCTTGTTGACCGTGATGTGCGCCGCGCCGAGTGCTGCTTCAGCGGCCTTGCCCGTGATCTTCTTGGCGCGCAGATCGACCAGCATCACATGGCTTTCCGTACGGCCCGAGACGATGCGCAGGCCACGCTTCACCAGCGTTTCCGCCAGCACGCGCGCGTTGTCAACCACCTTCTGCTGATACTCCTTGAACTCCGGCGAGAGCGCTTCCTTGAACGCCACGGCCTTCGCCGCGATCACGTGCATCAGCGGACCGCCCTGGATGCCCGGGAAAATCGCAGAGTTGATCTGCTTCTCATACTCGGCCTTCATCAGGATCACGCCGCCGCGCGGACCGCGCAGGCTCTTGTGCGTGGTCGTGGTGACGAAGTCCGCATGCGGCACCGGATTCGGATATACGCCCGCCGCGATCAATCCCGCGTAGTGCGCCATGTCCACCATCAAGTAAGCGCCGACGCTCTTCGCGATCTTCGAGAGACGCTCGAAGTCGATCTTCAACGCAAACGCCGAAGCGCCCGCCACGATCAGCTTCGGCTTGTGCTCGCGCGCCTGCTGTTCGGCCGCGTCGTAATCGATGTCTTCGGCTTCGTTCAGGCCATAGCTCACGACGTTGAACCACTTGCCCGACATGTTCACCGGCGACCCGTGCGTCAGGTGACCGCCGTGCGCGAGGCTCAGGCCCATGATCGTGTCGCCCGGCTTGAGCATCGCGAAGAACACGCCCTGATTGGCTTGCGAACCCGAGTTCGGCTGCACGTTGGCGGCTTCTGCGCCGAACAGCTGCTTGACCCGGTCGATGGCCAGTTGCTCCACCACGTCCACATACTCGCAACCGCCGTAGTAGCGCTTGCCCGGATAGCCTTCCGCATACTTGTTGGTGAGCTGCGAGCCTTGCGCTTCCATGACGGCGGGGCTCGTGTAATTCTCCGACGCAATCAGTTCGATGTGCTCTTCCTGACGGCGATTCTCATGGCTGATGGCCGCCCAGAGTTCGGGGTCGACGTTTTCGACGGTGCTGCTAGCGCGATTGAACATGGTGAAGTATCGATGAAAGTTGAAGTCGAACTGCTTCGGGTGCCTGATCCACACGCTGCATTTCATCGAAGTCGCGCGCGGCCTGCTAGAAGAATTCCGACATTCCGATGGGACGGGACGCCACAACAGCACAAAAAAAATCGAAGGCCGCATTGGTGCGTGACCTTCGATTCGCATGACCGTGCGCGGAACGTTCGGCGTCGGCAGCCTCAGACCGCCGAGAAGCAGTTGTCCACGAACAGGTGCGTGCCGTTGACGAAGCTGGATTCATCGGACGCGAGAAACAGCGCTGCGGCCGCCACTTCGGCCGGTTCGCACAGACGCCCCTGCTGCGCGGCGATGGCCGCCTCGGTGACATCGACGCCCATGGCCTGAAGATCCTTCAGCTCGCGCCTCGGTGCCTTCGGACCGGATTGCCGTCGCGGTGCCGCTCAAACTGGAAGGTCACGCGAGAATGTGCGGCGAAAAGAGCGATCGCGACAGCCTGCACGTCTTCTCGAGCGGTCCGGAATGCGAGTTCTACCCGCCCGACCGGCATCTTCTGGTGAACGTGGAAATCGAGCCGGAGAAACTCTCGTCGAACCCGTTGCGCATACTCGGCGCATCGCTGCTCGGCCGGCACATGGCGCCGCTGATCCCGATGGCATCCGATGTCGCCGACAACCTGCGCAGTCTGCTCAAGCAGACGCTGGCGGCTGCGGCGCAATCGTCGCCGGGCGAACAGGCGGACACCGACGAGCGCATCGAATTGCTCGAACGCACGGTGCTCTATGCCGTCTCGGAAGTGTTGTCAGCGTCTCCCGCCACCGATACGCGCCCCACGCTTTACTGGTCGCTGGTCAACGAGGTGCAGGAGCGGCTGCAGGATGCGAGCACGTGTCCGCTGTCCATCGCCGATCTGTGCGTGCAATTGCAACTCAGCCGACGCACGCTGCAATACGCCTTCCAGGAAGCGCTGAATCTCAATCCGATCGCCTGGCTGCGCGCCGTGCGCCTCAATCACGTGCGGCGCGATCTGCGGCTCGGCGAGTCCGTGACCTCGGCCGCGACGAAGTGGGGCTTCTGGCATCTCAGCAGCTTCGCGAACGACTATCGCGTCATGTTCGGCGAACTGCCTTCGGTGGCCGCGAAACGCTACGCGCGCCGCCACGCCTGATGCTTTTTCAGCCTAGCGTTCCATCACCAGCAGCGTCGATGTCGCCGATGCAAACAGTCGACCGCTCATGTCCATCAGCGATGCCTCGGCGAACGCCGCACGCCGTCCGATGCTCAACACGCGGCCTTCCGCGCGCACCACGCCGGTCTCGCGCGTGAGGGCCTTGTGGTACGCGACCTTGAGTTCGAGCGTCGTGTAGGCCTGCGTCGCGGTCAGGCACGAATGCACCGCGCAGCCGCAGGCCGAATCGAGCAGCGTGGCCGCATAACCGCCATGCACGGTGCCGATGGGGTTGTACGCATGATCGCCGGGCACGCCCGCGAACACCGCCCTGCCCGCCTCCACTTCGATGAAGTCGAATTCCAGCGACACCAGGATGCCCGGCTTGCGTCCGCTCGCGATCAGCTTGCGCATCTGCGCGAGGCCATCGAGGCCCGCGGCCGTTTCTTCGATCAAACTCATTTCGCCTTCTCCGTCGTGCTGCTTGCGGTCTGGATCGTGCTGTCGTCGCCGGTCACGCTCCAGCCGCCGCCCAGCGCGCGGTACAACGCCACGGCGGCGAGCGCATGGTCGCGTTGCGACTGGTTGAGCGCATCGGCGTCGCGCAGATAGGTCTGCTGGGCGTCGAGCACGTCGAGGAAGCTCGCCGCGCCGCCCTTGTACAACTGCGTCGAGAGCGTCAGCGACTGTCCGGACGCGGCGAGCGCATCGTTGAGACGCGCGCTCGATTCGGTCGTGCTGACGAGATCGCTGCGCGTGTCCTCGACGTCTTTCAGCGCGGCCAGCATCGTCTGCCGCAGACCGAGTTCCGATTCCCGCATGCGGCTCTCGTTCTGGCCGATTTCCGCCGTGATGCGTCCCGCGTTGAAAATCGGACTCGTGGCATTGAGCGCGGCCGAGAACAGGTTGTCGGTAAGCGTAGGCAGGCCGAGATACGACGACGCGAGCAGGCCATCGGTCAGACGCAATGAAAACTTCGGATAGCGCTCCGCCCGCGCCACACCCACTTCGGCCGCGCGTTGCCGGACCGTGGCGTAGGCGGCCAGCACGTCCGGACGACGCAGCAAGGCCTCCGACGGCAATATCTGCGGCGCGCCTCCAGCCGGCACCGGGATACGCGGCGTCGTGCCGGCATCGGCGAGCATCAATCGGTCGAGCGCTTCCGGCGTGCGTCCCGAATACACCGCGATCAGGCTCAACTGATGTTGGATCGTGGCCTGCGTGCGCGGAATGCGCGACAGCAAGTCGCTCAACTGATTCTGCGCGCGCGCGACGTCGAGTTGCGTTGAAAGGCCGTATTGCAGGCGGCGTTGCGTGAGCTTGAGCGCACGCTCGCGGATCGCCTGATTGTCCTGCAGGATCTTCAGTTCGGCCTGCGCCCAGCGCAAGTCGATATACGCGCCGGCCGTGTTGGCCGCCAGCGCGAGCCGCACCTGATCCGCCGCGTGTTGCCGTCCAACCAGTTGCGCCTGCGAGGCCAGCAACTCGAGCCGCTCGCCGCCGAACACGTCGGGCGTCCAGCTCAATGCGAGGCCGATGCCCGCCTGTCTCACATAACCGAGCGGCGGCGGCGTGTTCTGCCGCGAGTCGGATGCGCCGGCGTTGACGTCGAGTTGCGGCAGCAGCACCGAGCGGCGCTGCGTGGTGATCGCCTGCGCCTGCTTCACGCGTTCGAGCGCGGCTTGCAGGTCGAGGTTCTCATCGAGCACCGATGCCACCAGTTCGTGCATCAGCGGATCGTTGAACTGTTGCCACCACGCGAGCGGGTCAGCGGCCGCTTTCGGCGTCTCGACGTTCCAGTCGGCGGGCGCGGTGGCCTGGACCGTCGCGGGCAAGTCGGCGTGCGTTGCAGGCTGCACCGCGCAGGCCGCAAGCGTCAGCAGCGCGATGCTTGAGAGGACGAGTTTCTTCATGGTCGGAGTCGGATAAGCAGAATCAATGAGCGTCCGGCGATGCCGGCGCAACGCCTATCGGCTTGGCGAACAGCACCGTCGTAAGGCCGAACAGGAAACACAAGGCGAGCACGTAGAAGCAGTCGGCAAAGGTCAGCACGAGCGCCTCGCGCAACACCAGCGCGTGCAGCGACGCCAGCCCCGCCTGCGAAGCGTTCAGCGCGTCGCCCGCCACCGAGGCGAGATGCGACGAACTGCGCGCCAGCATGTCTTCCACAGCGGAGCGGCCGGTCGTCACGTTCTCATTGAGGCGCAGATAGTGCAGGTTGAGACGGTCGTTGAGCATCGTGGAACTCACCGCGATGCCGATCGCGCCGCCCAGGTTGCGCATCAAGTTGAACAGGCCGCTCGCCGACTTGAGACGCGACTGCGGCAGCGAACCGAGCGCCATCGTGACGATGGGCGGCACCGCAAACTGCTGGCCGATGCCGCGCAGCGCCTGCGGCAGCAGGAATTGCTGCCAGCCCCAATCGTGCGTGAGCGGCGTGTAGAAGTAACAGCCCGCGCCGAAGCAGACGAGCCCGAAGGCCAGCAACACGCGCATGTCGATGAAGCGCGACGCGAAGCCGTACACCCCGATCGACAGCAACTGAAAACAGCCGACCGACAGCAGCGCGAGACCCGTGTGCAGCGAATCGACGCCGCGCACGCGCGCGAGGAACACCGGCGTCAGAAACACCGAGACGAAGATGCCGATGCCGGTCACGAACGACAGCACGCTGCCAATCGCGAAGTTGCGCACCGCAAGCGCGCGCAGATCGACGATGGGGTCTTTGGCGGTGAAGGCATGCACGAGGAACAGAAAGCCGCAGATCGCCGAAATCCAGGTGCACGCGATGATCACGTTGTCGCCGAACCAGTTCTTGCGCGGCCCTTCTTCCAGCACGTATTCGAGGCAGCCGAGAAAGCCCGACATCAGCGCAATGCCAAGATAGTCGCCCTTCTTCAGCAGCGAAATATCCGGGGTATCGATATGCACGTACTTCGGCACCAGCACCGCGACCACGAGACCCGGCACGACGTTCAGGTAGAACAGCCAGTGCCACGACCATTGATCGGTGATCCAGCCGCCGATCACCGGACCAATCGCCGGCGCAAGCGAAGCCAGCGCGCCGATGGTTGTCGATGCAATCAGTCTCTGCTTGCCCGGAAACAGCACGAAGGCGGTCGTGAAAACGGTCGGGATCATCGCGGCGCCGAGCGCGCCCTGGAGGCAGCGGAACAGGATCATCGAGTTGATGTCCCACGCCATGCCGCACAGCATGCTGGTGATCGTGAAACCCACCGCCGATGCCGCGAACAGCCAGCGCGTGGAGAAGACTTTCGAAAGCCAGCCGGACATCGGGATCACCAGGATTTCGGCGATCAGATAGGAGGTCTGCACCCAGGAGAGTTCGTCCTGGCTCGCGGACAAGCCACCGCCGATGTCCTTCAGCGACGACGCGACGATCTGGATGTCGAGCGTCGCCATGAAGAAGCCGAGGCACATCAGCGCGAACGCGAATGCGCGCAGCTTGAGCGGCTGGGTCGACGGGTCGGCGAGCGGCGCCGGGGTCGGTGATCGGGTCATGAGCGCGCTCCTCAGCTGTTCGCCTGCTGGCGCAGATGCACCTTCACCGTCGCGGAAAGGCCCGGACGCAACACGTTCTCCATACCCTTCGGCACGTCGAGACGGATGCGCACCGGCACGCGCTGCACGATCTTCGTGAAGTTGCCGGTCGCGTTCTCGGCCGGCAACACGCTGAAGGTCGCGCCGGTTGCGGGCGCCAGGCTCTCGACGTGGCCGCTGAGCGGCAGGTTGGACGCATCGAGTTCGATATCCGCCGTGTCGCCCGCGCGCATCTTCCTCAACTGGTCTTCCTTGAAGTTGGCGTCGATCCACAGGCCCGTCGCGGGCACCACGGTCAGCAACGACGTGCCGACATTCGCCAGCACGCCCACGCGCGCCGTCCGGTTGCCGACATAGCCGTCGACCGGCGCGCGGATCGTCGTGTACTCCACGTTCAGCGCCGCGACCCGTCGCGCCGCCTCGGCGGTGGCCACGCGCGCCTCCGCGTCCGCGATCTGCGCGTCGATCACGCTCAGCTGGCGCTTCGCCGCGACCAGCGCCGCGCCGCTGCGGTCCACCGAAGCCTGCGCCTTCGCGTAGTCCGCATCGGCGCGCTCGACGATCTGGTTCGACACCGCGTCGTCCTTCACCAGCTCGCGATAGCGCGAACGGTCCTGCGCGCTGCGCGTCAATTCCGCCGCCGACGCATGCACTTCCGCCTGCTGCTGGTTGATCACGGCGGCCTGGAGCGCGTCCTTCGCCTGCAGTTCGACGACGGCGGCGCGCGCGCCGGACAGGTCGGCGTCCGCCTGCGCGAGCCGCGCGTCATAGTCGCGGGCGTCGAGACGGATCAGCACCTGGCCCGCCTTGACGCGCTGGTTGTCCTGCACCAGCACGTCCGTGACGAAGCCGTTCACCTTCGGCGCCAGCACGGTGACATCGCCGCCCACGTAGGCATCGTCGGTCGATTCCTGGAAGCGCAGCACCAGCGCCCACCACGCCGCCGCCGCGATCACCACCAGCCCGACCAGGCCCAGCGCCAGCAGCATCCACGGAATCCGCCGCTCAGGCCGCGCCAGGGCGGGCGCGGCGACCGAAGGAAGGTTTGTCGTTGGAGTCGTCATGTTGTCCGCTTTGTGTGCATATGCACGATTGAGAGTGAAAAGTGGACCGCTAAAGCCGTCCGTCATAGGCCGGTAGACTAGATGTGCATATGCACCCCGTCAACCGTCACGGCTCGCATGAGTGAATGACACAGACGGAAACAATCGCCCCGAGGCAAGCTGCGCGCGGCTGCGGTCAGGATTGGGCGATGTCGGCCAGCATCGACTGATCGATGCAGAAGCGCACCGCATGCTCGACAAAGGCGCGCACCTTGGCCGGCAACAGCGCGCGCGTGCTGTAGGCGATGCGGATCTCGATGGCGGAATCCACACGCTCATAGGCGTCGAGCAGCGTGACGAGGCGGCCTTCTGCCACGTCTCGATCGACGAGCGCCGTCGGCAGCACGCCGATGCCAAAGCCCTGCAGCACCATCTCGCGGTTGAACACGGCGCTGTTCGACGACACGCCGTGACCGAGCGGCACACGCAGTTCCTCGCCACCGATGCGGAAGGTCAGCGCGGGCTTGCGGATCGACGGGGACATCGGCACGAATTCGTGATCCGTCAGTTCGGACGGATGGCGCGGCGCGGGATGCCGCGCGAGATACGCGGGACTCGCGACCAGCACGAGCGGAATGGTTTCGAGCAGGCGCGTGACCGCCGTGTCCGTGGAGAGCATGAACGGCAGCACGATGGCCAGGTCGTAGCCTTCGCCGACGAGGTCCACGGGCCGCTCGGTCAGCGTCACGTCGAGGCGCACGTGCGGATGCGCGCGCCTGAAGCTGGCGACGAGGGGCGTATAGCGGCTCGTCATCACCGTGGTATGCGCGACCAGCCGTAACAGGCCGGTTGCCTCGCTGGCGCGGTGCGACACGCGTTCTTCCATGGCCTGGAGTTCGTCGAGCAGGCGCGAGCAATCGGCGTAGAAACGCTCGGCCGTCTCGGTCAGCGAGATCTGCCGCGTGGTCCGGTTGAACAGGCGGCTGCCGAGCCGCTCTTCCAGCCCCGCGATGGCGCGCGAAACCACCGGCGGCGACAAGCCCAGGATGTCGGCGGCGCGCGCGAAGCTCTTCGCTTCGACCACGGAGCAGAACACTTTCAGGCTCGTCAGATATTCCATTGCGGTTTCGTCGATGCAGGCGGAGGCGAAGCCCCGATCATGGCACGAAGCAAGCCGGGACGCTCTCCCGGCACTTGAGACGATCGCGCGGTTTTACGAGTCGATCGGACATTCACGCCGCGACGGCGCGCGCCTAAAGTTCACTCACGCCATCCAGATGGCGTCTCAACGAACCCAGGAGTTCACCATGTCACGTCTTTCCCAAGTCAACGTCAACGAAGCCACGGGCGTCACCGCCGACCTGTTCGCCGGCATCAAGAAGGCCATGGGCCGCGTGCCGAACGCCTATGCGGCCATTGGTTCGCACAGCCCGGCCGCGCTGGGCGCCACGCTCAACGGCGATGCGATCCTCGCCAAGAGCAGCCTCGAGAAGTCCGATGTCGAAGCGATCAAGCTGGCCGTCAGCGAACTCGTCGGCTGTGATTACTGTGCCGCCGCGCATACGGTGGTCGGCAAGATGGTCGGTCTCACGCAGCAGGAAACCCAGCAGATTCGCGCGGGCGAAGCCACCGGAAACGCGAAGCGCGACGCCCTCGTGCGCTTCGTGCGGCATCTCGTCAGCAGCAGCGGCACCGTGGATGCGGCGCGGCTGGACGAAGTGCGCGCAGCGGGTTACTCGGAAGCGCAGGTGATCGACACGCTGTTCGCGATGAGCGTCATCAACTTCACGAACCTCGTGAACCGCGTGAACGACACGACGCTCGACTTCCCGAAGCTGGTCTGAAGCGGATCAGGGCGCGTTATTCTTGCCGGTGAACCGGTCGACGATTGAGTTCACCAGATCGATCGGCACCGGAAAGACGATCGTCGAATTCTTGTCGCCGGCGATCGTCGTCAGTGTCTGCAGATAACGCAACTGCATCGCCTGCGGCGCCTGCGCGAGCATCTGCGCCGCCTGCAACAGCTTCTCGGAGGCTTGCAGTTCGCCTTCCGCATGGATGATCTTCGCGCGGCGCTCGCGTTCGGCCTCGGCCTGGCGGGCGATCGCGCGGATCATCGTCTCGTTGATGTCGACGTCCTTGATCTCCACGTTCGATACCTTGATGCCCCACGCGTCGGTCTGCGAATCGAGCACGCGCTGGATGTCGGCGTTGAGGCGCTCGCGCTCGGACAGCAGTTCATCGAGTTCGTGCTTGCCGAGAATCGCGCGCAACGTGGTCTGCGCGAGCTGGCTGGTCGCTTCCAGAAAGCGCGCGACCTGGATCACCGCCTTCTCCGGATCGACGACCCGGAAGTACACCACCGCGTTCACCTTCACCGAGACGTTGTCGCGCGTGATGACGTCCTGGGGCGGCACGTCGAACACGACGGTGCGCAAGTCCATGCGCACGACCTGCTGCACCACCGGGATGATCAGCACGAGCCCCGGGCCCTTGACCTTCCAGAAGCGCCCGAGCATGAAGACGACGCCGCGTTCGTACTCGCGGAAGATGCGCACCGCCGACGCCAGGATGAAGACGACGAGTGCAATCAGAATGCCGCTGAAACCGAAGGTAAGCCCCATTTCGCGAGCCTCGCAGTGAAGGTGGTTATAGATGACCGGCTTTGAGCGCGTCGTGCGCTTCGATCGTCAGCGTCAGTCCCTGGCGTGAGATCACGCGTACGCGCGCGCCTTCGGCCGGCAGCGCCTGCGCGTCGCCGGCGCGCACACGCCAGCGCTCGCCGCGCACGCGCGCCCAGCCGCTGCCGGGCGCTGCGCCCTCGCTTGCCAGCATCACGCCGATGCTGCCGGGCATTGCCTCCGCACCGCTCACGACCGGCCGCCTGCGTGCCTTCAGCGCGACGCCGCCCACGACGAACACGAACAGCGCCGTGAAGAGTGCAAGGCCGATCACGAGGCCCAATGGAATGCCGAAACCCGGCACAT
Organism: Caballeronia sp. LZ065; assembly: GCF_031450975.1. Classification (NCBI taxonomy): domain Bacteria; kingdom Pseudomonadati; phylum Pseudomonadota; class Betaproteobacteria; order Burkholderiales; family Burkholderiaceae; genus Caballeronia; species Caballeronia sp. LZ065. The sequence continues at coordinate 310,134 of NZ_JARUXV010000004.1, read as the reverse complement.
CGGTATCGATCAGCATCAGCGCGCCGATGGCGAACGCGACAATCCCGCCGATGCCAAGCGCGCCGAAGGTCGGCAGGAACATCTCGGCGATCAGACAGCCGAGGCCGAACACGACGAGTCCCAGTCCGACATAGCTGACCGGCAGGAGTTGCAGCGCGAACAAGCCGACGAGCAGGCAAATCGCACCCGCGACGCCCGGCAGCACCATGCCCGGATTGGCGAACTCGAAGAACAGACCGTAGAGGCCGATCATCATCAGAATGAGCGCGACGCTCGGGTCCGTGATGGTCGCGAGGAAGCGGCTGCGCCAGTCCGGTTCCAGCGTCTCGACGGGCGCGCCGCGCGTGGCGAGCACGTGTTCTCCGGAGACGGTGCGCACGTGACGGCCATCGAGCTTCGTGAGCAGATCGGGAATATCAGCGGCGTTCAGGTCGATCACATGCTGGGCGAGCGCTTCGTCCGCCGAGAGCGCGACGGCCTCGCGCACGGCGCGTTCCGCCCATTGCGCATTGCGCCCGCGCAACTGGGCGAGGCCGCGTATATAGGCGGCAGCGTCCTGCATCTGCTTGCGGGTTTCGGTCGATCGGGCATCCGCGTGTGAATCTGTTGCCGATGCTTCCTTGCCCGCGCGCGACGGCTCGCCTCCCGCGCCGCCGATGCCGAGCTGCACCGGCGACGCCGCGCCGAGCGTCGTGCCGGGCGCCATGGCCGCGATGTGGCTGGCATAGGCGATGTAGGTTCCGGCGCTCGCGGCGCGCGCGCCGCTGGGTGCGATGAACACGGCCACCGGCACCGGCGAGGCGAGCATGGCCTGGATGATCGTGCGCATCGACAGGTCGAGGCCGCCGGGCGTGTCCAGTTGCAGCACCGCGAGCTTCGCATGCCCCGCGGCGGCGCGAGCCAGCGAACGCACGACGAAATCCGCGCTCGCCGGGCCGATTGCCCCTTTCAGCGGAATCACGACGACCGGCGCCGACGCCGCTGCCGCGTGAGCGGACGCAGTCAAAACCAGCGCGCCCAGTAACAGCCTGGCGCAGGTCCACAAGCAGTCAACGAGTTTCTTCGTCATGGGCTGACACCGCCAGCGCGCACGCCGCCACGGTCCTCCTCATGTTGCCGGTTATTGCCGTTTTGCCTTCGCTTCAAGCTTAGAGCAAACGGACGCGCCGTGCGTTCACTGCCGAACCGTGATCCGGTCGATGACCTTGTCGACATCGGCCGTCTCGCCGAGGGCCGAGACAAAGTGGCTTTTGTCGAAATCGCGTGCGACGCAGCCGTCGACGTAAATGAAACGCCGCTGGATGGTCAGCCACAGCGTGGTCTTCTCGCGCCACTGGAACGACGCATTCAGTGAGTTGAGACGCCGCGTCACACTCGCCGCGATCTCCTGGTCGTAGTCATAGCTGTTCGAGAGTCGGCAACGGCCCGCGAGCCAGCAGCTATTGCCGCGTTCGATGCGGTAGTGCGCCTCGTCCAGCCACTCCTGCTCGGTCTCGAACGGTCCACGCGGCGCGCTGCAACCGGGCAGCGCGCTCGACACCTGAATGAAAGGATCGTGGCCGCGATTCTCACGGGCTTCGTCGGCGTGGGCAAACGTGGACACGGCCAGCGCGGCGGCCAGCATCGTCCGCACGCGCGAGAGCGTTTTTGGGGTGGGGAGCGCTGAGCGCATCATGACGCCCTTCATCGAGCCGGGATTCGAACAGCATAGTGGATTGTGCCGGCCCGAACCGCCCGCGCCCAAGCCGATACACTGAAGATCCCGACGCACTTCTGAACCGAGACCGACATGAAACAGGCACTGCACCATCTGACGGTCGCGACAGGCTCGCGCGGCCTGCACGAAGTCACCCGCGACATCGACCGCTGGATCGACCTTCAGGACATCCGCACCGGCTTGCTGACACTGTTCTGCCGGCATACGTCGGCGTCGCTGCTGATCCAGGAAAATGCCGATCCGGACGTCCGCGTGGATCTGGAGCGCTATTTCGAGACCGTTGCCCCCGAAGCGCCCGGCCGGTACGTGCATGACGCCGAAGGCCCCGACGACATGCCGGCGCATCTGCGTACGGCACTGACGACCGTGCAGCTTTCCATTCCCGTCGAGGCCGGACGCATGGTGCTGGGCACATGGCAAGGCATCTATGTCTTCGAGCACCGTACGGCGGAGCATCAGCGGGAACTGGTGTTGCATCTGATTGGCGAGTGATCTAATATACGCAACGCGTATATCTCGGGAGCGGCGCCATGTCACAGCACCATCAGCAGCAAACCATTCTTCGCGATGCCATGCGGCGTCTCAACATGACCCGCGATGCGTTTGCCGCGCGCATTGGCGTGACAAGGCGAGCACTGGATACCTGGCTTTTGCCGGACGAATCGCCGGAATCCCGCGCGATGCCAGAAATCGCGGCGCGCTACGTCGCCGAGATTCTCAGTGGCATGCCGCAGAATGGCGAATATACGCAAAGCGCATATTCCGAAATCACGTTTGAGGGACGGCCGCAATTGTTGTCCATCGACCAGTTTTCGCGCGATTCGGCGGAGGCGCTGTTCCGCACGGCCGACATGATGCAGCCCATCGCACGCCGCAAGAAAATCACGCGGGTGCTCGAGGGCGCGGTGCTTGCCAACCTGTTTTTCGAAGCCAGCACGCGTACGCGCGTCAGTTTCGGCGCGGCATTCGCGCGTCTTGGCGGCGCGGTGTGCGACACCACCGGCTTTACGTTTTCGTCGATGGCCAAGGGCGAATCGATCTACGACACGAGCCGCGTGATTAGCGGTTATGCGGACGCTATCGTCGTGCGACATCCGGAACAAGGCTCGGTGGCCGAGTTCGCGCGCGCGACCAACATTCCCGTCATCAATGCCGGCGACGGACCGGGAGAGCATCCGAGCCAGGCGCTGCTCGACCTCTATACGATCCAGCGCGAGTTCTCGCGGCTCGGCAAGATTGTCGATGGCGCGCATATCGCGATGGTCGGCGATCTCAAGTATGGCCGCACCGTGCACTCCCTCGCCAAGCTGCTTTCGCTCTACAAGGGGCTCAAGTTCACGCTCGTCTCGCCAGGGTCACTGGAGATGCCGGCGCATATCATCGACCGTCTTGCGCGCGGCGATCATGTGATCGAGCAAACCAGCGACTTGCGCGCCGGGCTTGCCGGTGCGGACGTGGTGTACGCGACGCGCATTCAGAAAGAGCGATTCGCGGATGAATCCATTGAAGGCTATACGCCCGATTTCCAGATCAATCAGGCACTCGTCGATGCAGTATGCGGCCGCGACACGCTCATCATGCATCCGCTGCCGCGCGACAGCCGCCCGGGAGCGAACGATCTTGCCACGGACCTGAACCACGACTCGCGCCTCGCGATCTTCCGGCAGACCGATAACGGCATTGCGGTGCGCATGGCGATTTTCGCCGTGCTGCTGGGCGTTGAACAGCAGGTGGGTCATTCGATGCGCGATGCTGCATGGAAATCGCCGGCTTCTATTGGTCCGGACGATGCGGTGTTTCAGGGGTTTGATTGATGGGTCGCGCGCCGCACGTGATGGCCGAAGGCAAGTGACGTGCGGCGGGAGTGCAGCTATGCATCGCGCTATCGATCACCTGCCTTTCGGCGTTCCTCCTCATAAATCGCATAGGGCTTGAAGCGCTTGAAATCTTCTTCGGTCAGTTCCCAAGTGTCCGGGTCCAATGCTATGCCGCGGTTGATTGCTTCGTCTTCTTCGTCTGTTGGGAGGATCAAACCCTTGGGCGTTCGTTTATGTTTCATTGATCTTTCTTGTAGCTAGGTTAAGAGGGGTGCGACACACTTTGCTGCGCGCTTTCGAATCACGCAAATTTGACCCATGTTGCCTAAAGGCGAATGACTGCGGCGCAATCGAGGCAGTTACGTGCGCTACCGATAGCCATCCTTCCGGCGTTCTTCCTCGTAAATGGCGTAAGGCTTAAGCTGCTTGAACTCTTCGTCAGTCAGTTCCCATTTATCCGGGTCCAACGCTATGCCGCGGTTGATTTCTTCGTTTTCCTCCGGCGTTGGCCGGATGATTTCGCTAAGTTTCTTTCGCATATTTTTGAATCTCTCTATCGTTCGCGCGACGCAGACTGATGATGCGCCGCGACTTGGCGCTTCGCGTGAATACCACGCAGAACATTCGTCCATGAATGGGCATATAGCCCACTTCTCGAACCTCTCCATAATCTCGACGCTTGTCGACCCTCAGCACGACTTCGTCCCAAGCGATCTCACGCGCAAGCTTGAGTGACACTCCATGCTGAAGACAATTGATCGCGTCCTTCAACGGATCAAACGTGATATCCGAATGCGTTCATTGTGGCTCCCAAAGATTGAAGTAACAAGCCGCGAAATCTCCGAATTCCCTACCGCCCGATACGAATCCGCGCTAGATATCGCGTCACTTCAATCCTCTGGAAAGCCTCAATGACTCGCTATAGACCTGATGGCTAACGCTCAAATACCTGAGCGACTTCAAACCCGACATAGATCCCTGACGTCCCGAAACCGCCTCAGTAAAAGGCGCTCATCGGAAAGATCAATCGTATCCGGGTCGAGTTCAATTCCCCGTTGGATTTCCGCCTCTTCTTCCGGCGTGGGAAAGATGAGTCCTTTATCCGTCAATTCCATATCGTTTTATCTCTCGCTTGTTGGCGCGGCGCAGACTAATGATGCGTCGCTGATTGTCCCTGCGGGTGAACACCACGCAGAATATGTGGCCGCGAAGAGGCGCCAAGCCTACTTCGCGAAGCTCTCCATAGTCGTATCGATCATCAACCCAGCGAATCAGGTTGTCCCACGCTATGTCCCGCGCAAGCCCAAGCGACACCCCATGCTGAAGACAATTGATCGCGTCCTTCAACGGGTCAAACGTGATATCCGAATGCATTCATTGTGGTTCCCAGAAGTTGAAGTAACAACCCGCGAAATCTCCGAATTCGCACCCGCCTGATACGAATCCGCGTGAGATCCCGCGTCACTTCATTCTTCTGCAATCCTCAAGGTTTCTCTATAGACCGATCGGCCAGCGAGCACGTGTGATCCTGCAACTCCTCGGACGACGCCCAGTCGCCCGGCTGCACATGATCGTTGAGCAGATAGAAAGCAGCCGCCCCATCGCCACGCACCGCGCCCACCAGCAGAAGTGTCTGCTGGCCCATCGTCTGTCCGCGTTGCGCGGCATAAGGCGCGAGCAGCTTGAACGGATCCGTGTGCGACAGATCATCGTCGTCGATGCGCATTGCACTGTAGACATGCCCGCGCAGCCGCACCGGCAACGGCGCCCATTCCGTGCCGATGCGCGGCCCCACTTCGCGCAGGGTTTGGGCGACATCGGCAGCGAGGCAATCGATATGGATATGCAACTGGTTCTGCGTGCGTCCGCTCGCGGAGTTGATCGCGAGCGATACTTCATCGCGCGGCAAGGTGCGATGCAACTTGCGGTCCACATACCCTCGCGCGTTCCACGCATCGCGAAAGTAGTTGGGTGAATCCGGCGTCAGCAACGCGGGACTCTCGATACCGGAGACGCGCGCCGTCGGAATCAGCAGATATTGCGCGACGCCCACAAGATCCTTCAGCACCGCATAACCTTCCGGCAGATTCACGTCCGCGCACTTCTGCTTCACTGGCGCGCCTTCGGCGGCGGGCTCGCAATAATCGTGGACGATGTCCCACAACGCGTTCGGGTTCGCCGCGCACGCAAGCGGCAACGCGAGCGTCACGGCGACGCCGCACAGCGCCGCGAGGCGCCCCATTCCCTGAACAATTTTCATCGGCATGATCCGGCAGTCTGAGAAAGTCACCAGCCTGCCGGATTATGCTTGCGAGCGCGTGAAACAGCCTGAAAGAGCGCGAACCCGCATCCACCAAAAACGCAAGGCAACCGTGCCTCAGACCCGCTCCACCGGATGCGGCTCCCGCAGCCGGTTCGCCACCCGCGCCGCCTCGAAGTACGACCCATTCGGCGGACGCTTCAGATACTGCCCCGCGCCACGCTCCGCCCGCAACTCGCCGCCCGTCCATACAAGCGCGCCCCGCGAAAGCGTGCTGGTGGCGACACCTTGCACCGTCATCCCCTCGAAAACGTTGAAGTCCACATTCTGATGATGCGTCTTCACCGAGATGGTGCGCGTCGCGTTCGGGTCCCAGACGACCAGATCCGCGTCCGCGCCCACCTGCACCGCGCCCTTGCGCGGATACAGATTGAAGATCTGCGCCGCGTTGGTCGAGGTCACGCGCACGAATTCGTTCGGCGTCAGGCGGCCCATGTTGACGCCGTGATGCCACAGCACCGACATCCGGTCTTCCACGCCGCCGCAGCCGTTCGGAATGCGCGTGAAGTCCTCGCGGCCCATCGCCTTCTGCGACGCGCAGAACACGCAATGATCCGTCGCGGTGGTGTGCAATTGCCCGGATTGCAAGCCGCGCCACAAAGCCTCGCGATGCTCGGCCGATCGGAACGGCGGGCTCATCACGTGCGCGGCGGCACGGTTCCAGTCCGGATCGCGATAGACGGATTCATCGATCACGAGATGCCCCGGCAGCACCTCGCCGAACACGCGCAGTCCGTCGTTGCGCGCCTTTGCAATGACATCGACGGCATCCTTCGCCGACACATGCACGATGTACAGCGGCACGCCCAGCACCTGCGCGATGCGGATCGCACGGTTGGCGGCCTCGCCCTCCACTTCCGGCGGACGCGACAACGGATGCGCCTCCGGCCCGCGGAAGCCCTTCGCCAGCAATTGCTTCTGCAACTGGAACACGAGTTCGCCGTTCTCGGCATGCACCGTCGGCAGCGCGCCGAGTTCGAGCGAACGGGTGAAGCTGTTCACCAGCACTTCGTCGTCGGCCATGATGGCGTTCTTGTACGCCATGAAATGCTTGAAGCTCGACACGCCATGTTCCTGCACCAGCAGACCCATGTCGCGATGCACGGATTCGTCCCACCACGTCACCGCGACGTGAAAGCCATAATCCGCCGACGCCTTCTCCGCCCAGCCGCGCCACTCCTTGAACGCGTCCATCAGCGGCTGTTTCGGGCTCGGAATCACAAAGTCGATGATGCTCGTCGTGCCGCCCGACAAGCCCGCCGCCGTGCCGGTGTAGAAGTCGTCGCTGGCGGTCGTGCCCATGAAGGGCAGTTCCATGTGCGTATGCGGATCGATGCCGCCGGGCATCACGTACTGCCCGCCTGCATCGACTGTCTGCGTGCCGGCGGGCGTGTCGAGTTCCGTGCCGATGGCAAGTATCGCGCCGCCGGCCTGCGGGTCCGCGCACAGGACGTCGGCGCGATAAGTGCGGTCCGCATCGATGATGGTGCCGCCGCGAATCAGAGTAGGCATGAGTCGTCCTCCACAGAGACAAATTGAGCCGTTCAGGCGCTGAGCACGCCGGCGCGCGGCGAGCCGCGCAGTTTCATCCACGAGCCATAGACCAGCGCCGCCAGCACGAGGCCCACGAACCATGCATAGGTATAGAGCGTATTGAAGAAGGCCGGCACACCCGGGAACGAGGCGGGAAACGCGGTGTGCAGGAAGCCCGGCAAGTTGGGCAGCACGCCGACCAGCAACGCGACCACGGCGGCCACATTCCAGCCGTTGCTATACGAATACTCGCCGTGCTCGTCGAAGAGTTCACGCTGATCGAGCCGCGTGCCGCGAATCAGGAAGTAATCGACCATCAGGATGCCCGCCACCGGCCCGAGCAACGCCGAATAGCCGACCAGCCAGGTGAAGATATAGCCCTGCGTGGTCGCGAGAATCTTCCACGGCATCATCACAATGGCGATGGTCGCCGTGATCATGCCGCCCGCCCGGTACGAAATGCCCTTCGGCCACAAGCTCGAAAAGTCATAGGCCGGTCCGACAAGATTGGCCGCGAGATTGCAGCACATGGTGTCGAGCGTGAGGATCAGCAGCGCGACGCCCACGCCGATGCCCGTCATGCGGCTCGTCAGGTCGATCGGGTCCCAGATGGCGTGTCCGTAGATCACGACCGTCGCCGAGGTCACGACGACCGAGATCACGGAAAGCAAGGCCATCGGCAGCGGCAGTCCGATCGACTGGCCGATCACCTGGTCGCGCTGCGTGCGGGCGAAGCGCGTGAAGTCGGGAATGTTGAGCGCGAGCGTCGCCCAGAAGCCGACCATCGCCGTGAGTCCCGGCCAGAACGTGGCCCAGAACAGTCCTTCCTTCTTGCCGCCCGCCGCGAATTGCGACGGTGCCGACAGCATCGAGCCCAGCCCGCCCGCCTTCGAAGTCGCCCACCATACGAGCGCGATGCACATCACAACCTTGATCGGCGCCGACCAGCTTTCGAGCCAGCGGATCGAATCCGTGCCGTGCCAGATGAAGTACAGCTGCAGGGCCCAGAACACGAGGAAGCACGCCAGTTGCCCGAGCGAGATGTCGATGAGCGGCAGCGCGGCGCCGTGCAGCGCGTTGCCGGTGAGGATGTTCAGCAGCGTGTAGATCGCGCTGCCACCCAGCCAGGTCTGGATGCCGTACCAGCCGCACGCGACCACCGCCCGCAGCAGCGCGGGCAGTTTCGCGCCCTGCGTACCGAACGACGAGCGCACGAGCACTGCATAGGGAATGCCGTGCTTCGCGCCCGCATGGCCGATCAACAGCATCGGCGCCAGCACGATCAGATTGCCGAGCAAGACGGTCAGCACCGCCTGCCACGGCGACATGCCCTGCTCCGTGAGTCCGGCCGCCAGCATGTACGACGCGATGTTCATCACCATGCCGACCCACAACGCCGCGAAGTGATACCACTTCCAGGTTCGCTGCGCGGGGCCGGTGGGCGCGAGATCGTCGTTGTACAGGCTGCTGGCCTCGACGTCGTGCGCTGTCTGCTTCATCGGATGCACTCCGGTTGATGTAACCAAGAAACGATGGATGCGGAACGCAAGGTTCCGCTCAGGCGGCCTTCACGGACTCCTTCTCGGTCACGCGCGCCGGATTGTTCGGATGCGTGGTCCAGTTCGCGTACTCGCCGGCATCGACGCGTTCCATCGTGATGCACTGCTCTACCGGGCACACATGCATGCACAGGTTGCAGCCGACGCATTCCGCATCGACCACTTCGAAATGACGCTTGCCGTCCTTCTGCGCGAGGATGGCCTGATGCGACGTGTCCTCGCACGCGATATGACACAGCCCGCACTGAATGCATTTGTCCTGGTCGATGCGCGCCTTGATGTCGTACTTGAGGTTGAGGTATTTCCAGTCGGTGACGTTGGGCACGGCGCGGCCGCGAATGTCGTCGAGCGTCGCGTAGCCTTTTTCGTCCATCCAGTTCGAGAGGCCATCCGCGAGATCGTTGACGATGCGAAAGCCGTAGTGCATCGCCGCCGTGCAGACCTGCACGCTGCCCGCGCCCAGCACCATGAACTCGGCTGCATCGCGCCACGATGAGATACCGCCGATGCCCGAGATCGGCAGGTTCGGCGTCTCCAGGTCGCGTGCAATTTCCGCCACCATGTTCAGCGCAATCGGCTTCACGGCGGGGCCGCAGTAGCCGCCGTGCGTGCCGCGGCCATCGACAGTGGGCATCGGCGCCATCTGGTCGAGATCGACGGCCACGATCGAGTTGATCGTGTTGATCAGCGACACGCCGTCCGCGCCGCCTTTGAACGCCGCACGCGAGCCAGTGCGGATGTCGCTGATGTTGGGCGTCAGCTTGACGAGGCACGGCAGCTTCGTGCCTTCCTTCACCCAGCGCGTCACCATCTCAACATACTCGGGCACCTGTCCCACAGCCGCGCCCATGCCGCGCTCGCTCATGCCGTGCGGACAGCCGAAGTTCAGTTCGACCGCATCGGCGCCCGTGTCCTCGACCTGCGTCAGGATCCACTTCCAGTCACGTTCGTTGCACGGCACCATCAGCGACACGATCAGCGCGCGGTCGGGCCAGTCGCGCTTCACCTGCTCGATCTCGCGCAGGTTGATATCGAGCGGGCGATCCGTAATCAGCTCGATGTTGTTCAGCCCGGCGATACGCTGTCCGTTCCATTGCACCGCGCCGTAACGCGAGCTCACATTGACGACGTGCGGGTCCAGTCCCAGCGTCTTCCAGACCACGCCGCCCCAGCCCGCCTCGAAGGCGCGATTGACGTTATAGGCCTTGTCGGTGGGCGGCGCGGAGGCCAGCCAGAAGGGATTCGGCGAAGTGATGCCGGCGATGTTGCAAGTCAGGTCAGCCATGTTCGTTGGATTCCTTCGAGAGGTTCACGCAGCCTTGATGGCAGTCAGTGCGAACGAGGCATCGATGGACGCTGCCGCGAGCTTGCCGTCCTGCACGGCCTGCACCGTGAGATCGAGTCCTTCATGCGTTGCACAATCGCCGCCCGCCCAGACTTTCGGGAGGGTCGTCTGGCGGTTCTCGTCCGTGACGATGCGTCCGCCATCCAGCGTCAGCAGTTCGCGCGCGACGCCCACCGGCACGAGCGTCTGACCGATCGCCTTCAGCACGATGTCGGCTTCGATCACGAAGCGCTCCGCGTCGCGTTCGAACTCCACCCCGGTGACCTGTCCGTCCACGCCGATCAACCGCACAGGCTTCGCATGCGTGACGATTCCGACGCCATTGGTCTGCGCGAACTCGCGCTCCGCCCACGTTGCGCTCATGTTCTCGACGCCGCGCCGATAGGCCATCGTCACGTTCGTCGCGCCGAGCTTGCGGCTTTGCACGCAGGCGTCCACGGCCGTATTGCCGCCGCCGATCACGACCACGCGCCGCCCGACCGGCACGCTCGCGAGGTCATCGGCCTGACGCACCTGCTCGATGAAATCCACCGCGTTCATCACGCCGCCCAGCGTCTCGCCGTCCAGCCCCAGTTCACGCACGCCCGCCAGCCCGAAGCCGAGGAACACCGCGTCGTATTGCGTGCGCAGTTCGTCGAGCGTGACATCGCGGCCGAGCGCCATGCCCGTCCTGATCTCGATGCCGCCAATCGAATGCAGCCATTCGATCTCGCGCTGCGCATAGTCCTCGACGGTCTTGTACGCCGCGATGCCGTATTCGTTGAGACCGCCCGGTTTGTCGCGTGCATCGAAGATCACGGCGCGATGTCCCGCCAGCGCGAGCCGATAGGCGCACGCAAGCCCCGCCGGACCCGCGCCGACGACCGCCACGCGCCGGCCCGTGTCCGGCGCGCGCGAGAACAAGGGCTCGCCCCGGGCCATGGCGCGGTCGGTCGCGTGACGCTGCAATGCGCCGATCGCCACCGGTTTGTCGCCCGGATGATTGCGCACGCAACTACCTTCGCACAGGATCTCCGTCGGGCAGACTCGCGCGCACATGCCTCCTAGCGGATTGGCCGAGAGAATATCGACGGCCGCGCCCTTCAGGTTGCCGTTGCCGATCTTGCGGATAAAGCCGGGAATGTCGATTTGCGTGGGACACGCCTGGATGCACGGCGCGTCGTAGCAATAGAAGCAGCGGCTCGCGGCAGCGGCCGCGGCGGTGGCGTCGAGCAAGGGCGCGACATCCGCGAATTCGCAGGCGAGCTGGTCCTGCGCGAGACGTCCGGTCGCGATGTCGCCGATGGTTTTCATGGTCATACACGATCCTCGAAAAAGGCGTGACGGTGCCTTCCGTCCGCGTGTGGAGTCGCGGACGGACTGAAGGTGCGAACGAAAAAGGGTTGCTTAAGAGGCGGGTTCCGACGCGCGTTCGAGCATCGCGTGCAGGAGGACGTTGGCGCCGGCCTCGATCCACTCCTGCGTCGCGTCTTCGATTTCGTTATGACTGATGCCGTCGACGCAGGGCACGAACACCATCGATGTCGGTGCGACCCGCGCGAGATAGCACGCGTCGTGGCCCGCGCCCGACACCATGTCGCGGTGCGAGTAGCCAAAGCGCTGCGCCGCGGCGCGCACGGACGCGACACACGCGGCATCGAACTTGACGGGCTCGTAGTAGAAGATCTGCTCGAGCTCGGTCTGCAAGCCGATCTCGCCCGCAATGCGCTCGACGCCTTCGCGCAGCGCCGCATCCATGCGGGCGAGCACGGCGTCATCGGGATGACGGAAGTCCACCGTGAAGAACACGCGGCCCGGAATCACGTTGCGTGAATTCGGATGCACCTGCAGCATGCCGACCGTCGCGCAGGCAAGCGGCGCATGATCGAGGCCGATGCGGTTCACCAGATCCACCACGCGCGCGGCGCCGAGCAAGGCGTCCTTGCGACGCGGCATCGGTGTCGGGCCCGCGTGCGCTTCCTGGCCGGTCAGCGTGATCTCATACCAGCGCTGACCCTGCGCATCGGTCACGACGCCAATCGTCTTGTTCTCGGCTTCGAGTATCGGTCCCTGCTCGATGTGCAGTTCGAAGGCCGCATGCAGCTTGCGCCCGCCGCACGGCTGATCGCCCGCATAGCCAATGCGCTCCAGTTCCTCGCCGATCGTCTTGCCGTCAGTGTCCTTGCGCGACAGGCCATAGTCGAGCGTGAAGGCACCGGCGAAGACGCCTGACGCCACCATCGCCGGGGCGAATCGCGAGCCTTCCTCGTTGGTCCAGATGACGACTTCGATCGGATGCTCGGTCTCGATGCCGCGATCGTTCAGCGAGCGGATCACTTCCAGTCCGCCGAGCACGCCATAGATGCCGTCGAAGCGGCCGCCGGTGGGCTGCGAATCGGCGTGCGAGCCGGTCATCACGGGCAAGGCGTCGAGGTTGCGGCCGGCGCGCCGCATGAACACGTTGCCCATTTGATCGACGCTCACCGTGCAGCCCGCTTCCTTGGCCCACGCAACGATGAGATCGCGGCCTTCGCGGTCGAGGTCGGTCAGCGCCAGGCGGCACACGCCACCTTTGGGCGTGGCGCCGATTTTCGCCATCGTCATGAGACTGTTCCACAGTCTCTCGCCGTTGACCTTGATGGAGGTATCGAGACCAGCCTCTCCGAGTGAATCCGTGACAGCGTTCATGCGACGCGCTCCTTACTATCGGCCTTCGTCTGTGGGGACCCGCGCTCGTGCGTGCCGCACGGAGGCGGTGCACAAGTCTGTTCTGCGATGCATGCTGCCAGCGACGTGCTGCTTCTTGATGCGAGTACTTGTCGAATCCTGTCCGGTTGGACAGGTTGTAGCCGATTAAAATAAGCAAATCAACGTCTTTCGTGCGCGGGCGCACCAAGCGATTTACATGCCATTGCTGTGCAGCATCGATGTGGCATGGCTCAGGCGTCGCTTTCGTCGCGATGCAGCGCGGCGTGCATGAACGGCGCAATTGAGGCACGATGCGGCACACACGAGCTCGACAATCGACGATGAGACACGACGACGCGGCAAACGGCATCACCGGAAGCGAGGCCGAAGCGCCGCCCTTGCGGCGGCGCAAGGCACAGATTCGCGAGAGCAACGAAGCGCAGTTACTGGCCTGCGCCGAAGAGGTGTTCGCGGAGAAGGGACTCGAAGGGGCGAGCACCGCGATGATCGCTGAGCGCGCCGGTCTTCCCAAGGCCAACCTGCACTACTACTTCCCGACCAAGCTGGCGTTGTACCGGCGCGTGCTCGAAGACCTGTTCGAAGACTGGCATCGTGCGGCGGATACCTTCGAATGCAGCGACGATCCGGTGGAAGCCATCGGCGGTTATGTACGCGCGAAGATGGCGTTGTCGCGTCGCAGGCCGCTCGGCTCGAAGGTGTGGGCGAGCGAGATCATCCACGGCGCGCATCACATGCAGGACATTCTGAACGAGCGCGTGAAGCCATGGCTCGACACGCGGGTGAAGGTAATCGATGGCTGGGTCGCGCGCGGCCTGCTCGCGCCGGTCGAGGCAGATACCTTCATGTTCATGATCTGGGCCATCACCCAGCATTACGCCGACTTCGATGCGCAGATCCGCGCGCTCAAAGGCAAGCGTGCGCTGACGCACAAGGCCTTCGACGAGCAGACCGAGGAAGTGGTCAGACTGGTGATCCGCGCGTGTGGCGCGAAGTCGCCTCGGGATGGCGACGAACGCGAGACGTAAAAAAACGCCGGTCGCTTGGTAGCGGCCGGCGTTCCGGTACTGCCTGATGCTTACTGCCTGATGCCTACTGCATGCTGCGGTGATGCTTCACTGCTTACTGCATTTCTCGCAAGTACTGCTGGTCTTGCCACTGCTCTTGCTTTCTGAACTGCAACGGCAACGTCAACTGCTGCTTCACCTTCAACTGCCACCTCAACTACAACATCAACTGCACCTGCTCTTCAACGCTGCTCTCCCGGCGCATTCGCCGGGTCAAATCAGTGACCGAAGTAGACCGAGTTGCGATCCGACATCGACACGTTGGCGCGCGCTGCGCCCTGCGCCGCACCCGATTGCGACGAACCTCCGGTCGAAGCGCCATAAGCCGACTGGCCGTTTTCGGCGTTCACGCGGGCTTGTGCTGCTTGCAGTTCCTGCGGATAGTTCACGCGGTCTTGCGACGGGTTGTAGCCAGCCTTTTCCAGTTGAACCAGTTCGGCGCGGACTTGAGCGCGGGTCACCGGCGCATTGCTTTGTGCGAACGCGAAGCTCGGAGCAGCAAGAGCAGTGGCGATGACGAGTGCGGGAACGAATGCCTTGATCATGATGAACCTCCAGATTGTCTTGTTTTGAAATCGAAACCGAATCGGAAGCTAATTAAGTCGTTTCTGATTTCGTTTCGCTTGAAGACAGTGTAGGAGGCAGGCAACTTAGGGGAAACCCCGATTTCAATGAAACATATTTGTTCTGATTGCAATAATGCGTTTTGAAGAATGAAACGCCTGCCAAAGCAGAAGTCATGCAAATCCACCTCATCTAATTGATTTTATTATATTTTTCTAGGACGGCCGCGTCGCCCGCGAGTCCTGCTTCATCCGTCAGGTCAAAACGTCATTGCACATTGGCCAGCCAATCGCCATCTTTCTGACAGCTTCAGCCGACCGTCTCGCGATCCTGATTCAAGTCGATACCGATATGCAGCCACCCCGCATCGTCCTCCGCGATACACACCGCCGGCTGATCGAGCTGCAGCGTGTCGCCTGAATGAAGCGTGAGACGGGCGCCATCGGCAAGCTCGATCTCGATCTGCCCGCTCACACAGAAAACAAACGTGACGTCGTGCGCACACGCAACCGCATGCGCACCACGCCGGGCCTCGACCGCCGCACGCGCAAGATCACGACGCACCATCACGTTGAAATCGCGTGTCGGACCATCGATGGGCGTTGCGTGAATCTTCGTCTCGCCCGCAAAGCGCGCCATGGCCAGCGGCCGGTCGAGCACATGCGTCGCACCGTCCGCTTCCGCGAGCCGCATGCCTGCGCCATCGAGCAGCACGAGTACCCGATCGACGCCCGCAAACGAAGAGAACGCGCCCTCCAGCGCCACGTCCGCAAGCGAAAGACGCCACGCAAATCCATCCAGCGACGCGCCCTGCGGCCCCGTCGCGATTTCCCGCGTCATGCCGCCGCCGTTCTTCCAGGGCTGCGGCGCAAGCGAAGCTGCACGAATCATCATGAATTCAGAAATGTCCGGTGAACTGATAGCGGTCGCCCGGATGCCAGAGGTTGGCCACGGACGCCACCGCGTCGCGCGACCAGGTGCGCCGGTGCAGCAGCAGACAGGGCGCGTGCTCTTTCATTGCGAGCGCCGAGCGAATCTCCGCCGACGGCACCGATGCCTCGATGCGATACTCCACGCGCTGCAACGGCGCCGCGCTCATGAGGTACTGGTTAGGCGTGATCGTCGTGAAATCCTGACGCGCATATTCCGGCGCGAGCGCGGGATTCACATGGCGTTCTTCGAGCTGCACGGGCTCATCATTTTCAAGATGCAGCACGCGCGAGTGAAACACCGGGCTGCCGAGCGCAAGCTGCATTTCGGCGGCCAGCTGTTCATCGACGATGGACGCCCCCAGATGCAGCACCTGCGCCCGGTACGCATGCCCGCGTGCGGCAATCTCATCCGAAATGCTGCGGATCTCCACGAGCGTCGATGCATATTTCGGCTGCGCGACGAAGGTGCCCGCGCCTTGCACGCGCGTGAGAACCTGCTCGGCGGTGAGTTCGCGCAGCGCACGGTTGACGGTCATGCGCGCCACCTTGAACTCCCGCGCGAGTTCGTTCTCGGAGGGCACCTGATCGCCTTCGCGCCATTCGCCCACGTGGATGCGCCGGAGAATGTAGTCCTTGATCTCCTGATACGCAGGCGTGCTCATGTGGCCTGTTCCGACGCGAACGCAAACGGGCTGTGACGTGCAATCGCGCCCTGCTGCACGAGCGTGGCGATCGCCGCGATGTCCGGCGCGAAGTAACGGTCGAGATCGTAGTGCGGCACGTGTGCGCGCAAGGTTTCCACGACTTCGAGCAACAGTGCGCTGGTGCGATGCGGCGCGCGCAAGTCGACGCCCTGCGCCGCGGCCAGCAGTTCGATGGCGAGGATGTTGGCCGTGTTGCTGGCGATATCGCCGAGCTTGCGCGCCGCAAACGTGGCCATCGAGACGTGGTCTTCCTGGTTGGCGGACGTCGGCAGCGAATCGACCGAGGCCGGGTGCGCGAGCGTCTTGTTTTCCGACGCCAGCGCCGCCGCCGTCACATGCGCGATCATGAAGCCCGAGTTGACGCCGCCATCGCGCACCAGGAACGGCGGCAGCCCCGAAAGCGTGGCGTCGATCAGCAGCGCGATGCGACGCTCCGCCAGCGCGCCGATTTCCGCGGCGGCGAGCGCGAGATTGTCGGCGGCGAAAGCGACCGGCTCCGCGTGGAAGTTGCCGCCCGAGAGCACTTCGCCCGTGTCGGGGAAGATCAGCGGATTGTCCGAGACCGCATTCGACTCGATCAGCAGCACCTCGGCCGCATGCCGCATCTGGTCGAGGCACGCGCCCATCACCTGCGGCTGGCAGCGCAGGCTGTACGGGTCCTGCACCTTCTCGCAGTCCGCGTGCGACAGATTGATGCCCGAACCCTTCAGCAGCGTCCGATACGCCGCCGCCGCGTCGATCTGCCCGCGATGCCCGCGCAGTTCATGAATGCGCGCATCGAACGGCACGACCGAACCCGCGGCCGCATCCACGGACAGCGCGCCCGCCACCAGTCCGGTGCGAAACAGGTCCTCGATCGCGAACAGGTTATGCAGCGCAAGCGCCGCCGAAGCCTGCGTGCCGTTGAGCAGCGCGAGACCTTCCTTGGCCTGCAACGTCAGCGGCTTCAGACCGGCGGCCGCGAGACCCTCTGCGGACGGGGCCCGCTCGCCGCGGATCGTCACCTCGCCGAGCCCGAGCAGGACCGTCGACATATGCGCGAGCGGCGCGAGATCGCCTGATGCGCCGACCGAGCCCTTCACCGGGATGACTGGCAGGACGTCGGCATTGAACAGCGTGATGAGGGCTTCGATGACCTCGCGGCGGATCCCGGAATGACCGCGCCCGAGACTCGACAGCTTGAGCGCCATCAAGAGGCGCACGACCGGACGAGACATTGGCTCGCCGACGCCCACCGCATGCGACAGCACCAGATTTTTTTGCAGCAGTTCGAGCTGGTCGGCGGGGATATGCGTGTTGGCGAGCCGCCCGAAGCCCGTATTGATGCCGTAGGCCGGCTCGCCCTTCGCGGCGATCGCGGCGACGGCACGCGCGCTGGCATCGATGGCGACAAATCTCGCGGGATCGAGCTGAAGCGTGTCAGAGCCGCGCGCGATGCGGCGCAATTGCGGCAAGGTCAACTGGCCGGGCGTGAGCATCATCATGATTCGTCCTGTCTATACAAGTTGGACTTAAGTCTAAACGCAGCGCAAGCCCGAGACAAGGTCGAAACGCGGCACATGCGGGATTCCACCGATCCTCAAACAGGCAGAACCCGCATGTTGTCTATACATTTTGAGTTGGTTACAGGACTTTCTCCATGACGTACTGGATGAAGCGCTGTTCCCGCACGACCACCGCCCGCGCCAGCAGGACCGTGAAGCCGCAATACTCGAAGAACGGCTTGGCTGTGACGCTGGCATACGTGTGCAGGCAGGTGATGCCGCACTCGTCGGCCTCGGCCTCGATGCGCGCGAGCAGCGAGGTCCCGACGCTCTTGCGCTGATGTTTCGGATGGACGAACAGCATGTCCACCAGGCCGTTCTTTTCCAGATCCGCGAATCCGGCGATGTCACCGTCGACCAACGCGACCCAGGTCGGCCGGGTCGCGCGGGCGAGTTCCCATTCGTCGCGATCGACTTGCGCCCACGCGTCGATCTGCGCCTGGTTGTAATCGGCCGAAGCGGTTTCTCGGATCGCGTGCTGAAACAACTCAATCACGGCGTCGAGATCGCTCGGCTGATAGGGTCTGACTTCGATGACCGGAAATCGTGCCATACCTTCACCTTCCTGCTTTCAAGAGTAATAAAAGATGGGGGTCAACGGCGTGCGGCCGACGCGAACAACGCGGCGCGCAAACGTTTGACATGCTGAATGCGAAAACGCGGGGACCGTCATGGAACGCGTTGTGTCAGGCGGCCACCGCGACCGTCGCAATGCCGAGCGCGGTCATGAGCAGCGAGGCGCCCACGTGCAGGGCGATCTCGGTGAACGCCCAGCCGAGCCGTCCTTGCTGGAGATGCGCGACCACTTCGGCTGAAAACGACGAGAACGTCGAGAGCCCGCCCATCAGCCCGGTGATGATGAACAGCCGCCACTCCACGGGGATATCGGGAAAGCGCGCGAACACCGCGACCGCCACGCCGATGATGTAGCCCGCGATGACGTTGGCCGCGAACGTGCCGAGCGGCAAGTTCGGAAAGACGGCGTTGAGACGCAGGCTCAAGACCCACCTGAGCAGCGACCCCAGGCCGCCGCCGATTCCCACGGCGATGATCGACAGATACATGTCAGTGTTGAAGCGGTTCGATGTTATTGAGATAGTGCGGAGGGTGCACAGGAGTCGGACTCATGCCGCGTCGGCAAGCCGCCCGATCAATGCGTCGCGGCTCGGCTCAACGATCCATCCGTCGCGGTGCCGCACGTGCGCGGCCCAGGTGCCGTCGCGCCGCTGTTCCCAGGAACCGGCCTCAAGGCCGTCGATGAACAGCGAGCCGCGCGCCGCGACCTGCGGCGCGGCGGGATCGAGAGTTTCGTCATCATTGTGTTCCAGCTTCACGTGGTGCATGAGGGTCGCCTGCGGTGTGCGTCAAGAGAAGGCCAGTCTCGCGGCGGCCTCCATTCTAGCCATAGACCACCCGATCCGTTAAGGCGCTTAACGTAACATGAAGGACATTGCCGAAAGGCAATTTAATGTGCGCACCACATGTTCGATGCATGGGGCATCGAAGGCGAGCGTGACCGCATCAATGCGTTCGAGCGCGGGCCACTGACTGAAGAGATCGGCATAAGCGCTGCTCTGCGCGCGCAGTTCGCAGCGATGCGCGGCGCGCGAAAGCTTAGGCATCCGATCAAGCGAGGCCGCGCCTTCGATGGTCTCGCGCGCCGCGAGCTGGATCGCCTCGCAGGCGGCCGATGGCGTTTCGGTCACGCCGCTCGAATAGCCGTGCGCGGTCTTGACGCACAGGAAGCGCGCGCCGGGAAACGCCGGCAATGTCTCGGCGCCGAACACATCGTCGCCGGTGAGCAGCGCGACGCGCGCGCCGTGTTCCTCGGCGAGCCGGCCATACAGGCCCGCTTCGCCGGTTTCCTCGCCGTCGAGCGTGACGCGCGCGAACGCCGCGCTGTTGATGGTGTGCGCGAGAATGCCGCGGCTTTGCGCACGCGCGTGATAGCCGATCATGAACACCACATCGGGCGTGGCTTCGAGTCCCGCCATCATGCCGAGCGTGCGCGGTTTGCCGAGCACGAGACGCACGCGCGGATCGAACAGGTCGGGCAGCAGATTGCGAAAGCCGCCGTGCGAATCGTTGATCCAGACCTGCGTCGCGCCGCCTTCAAACGCGCCGAGCGCGGCCGCGTTGGCTTCGTTCGACATCCAGCGGCGCGCGTTCTCGTACTCGCCGTTGCCGGCGCGCACCTGCTCCGGATGGAACACGCCCGCGATGCCTTCGATATCCGTCGAGATGAGTACTTTCATGATCGCGTTTGCAAAGCTTCGTTGAGCGAGACCCGTCGATGGCCGTCGCGCCCGATGACCGTCTGCGCGCTGAACAGCGCGTCGAGGATGGCCTGTTCGATGCTGTCGGCGGCGGCCTGGAACAGCGGGTCGAGCGCGGCGTCGGCGAGCAGCGGAGGAACGTTCACGTAGGCGGCATCGTGCGGCACGGTGTAGGCCGTCGAGAAGGCCAGCGCGATATCGCCGCTGCCGTGGCCATAGACCGAACCGGTGCGCGCGAGGCCCGCCGCCGCGCGCTGCGCGAGCCGTCGCAACTGACGCGCATCGAGCGGCGCATCAGTCGCGACGAGCATGATGATCGAGCCCTGCTCGGGCTTTGCTTGCGATGCGCCGTGCAGCTCGCGACCGAGCGCTACGCCGTCGATGGTCAGTTGCGGCAGGCGGCCGAAGTTGGCGAGCACGAGCGCGCCGGTCGTGTACTCGCTTGCGCCGGCGCGCGCCACGCGTGACGCCGTGCCGATGCCGCCCTTCAGCTCGAAGCACGACATGCCGCGACCCGCGCCCACTGCGCCGCGTTCGAACGTATCGCTGCAGGCATCGAGCGCGCGGCGGTAATGCGCTTCGTCCACGGCAAGCGCCTGCAAGTCGTTGAGATAGCCGTCATTGCATTCGAGCACGAGCGGATTGACGCTCGGCTCCTCGCGTCCGATGCGCGGATTCGCGTGAATCGCCGCACGAATCTGCGCGTTCGCGACCGTGCCGACGCCGAACGTGTTGGTCAGCGCAACCGGCGTTTCGAGCACGCCGAGCTCGTCCACCTGAATCAGCCCGACGCTCTTGCCGAAGCCATTGATGACGCAGGCCCCGGCGGGCGTTTTCGTGCGATACGGATCGCCCGGATGGGTACGCAACACCGTGACGCCGGTCTGGATTGCGCCCTGGTCGAGCGTGCAATGCCCGACGCTCACGCCGGCGACGTCCGCGATGCTGCCGCGCGCGCCCGCCTGCAACATGCCGATATGCGGCGCCTGCATCATGGCCGGTCGAGCTTCGGATCGAGCGCATCGCGCAGGCCGTCGCCGAGCAGGTTGAAGGCGAGCACCGTGAAGAAAATGGCCAGGCTCGGGAAGATCGCGACGTGCGGCGCCATGGCCATGTCGGCGCGTGCTTCGTTGAGCATCGCGCCCCACTCGGGCGTCGGCGGCTGCGCGCCGAGACCGAGGAACGACAGGCTGGCGGCGGTGATGATCGACGTGCCGATACGCATCGTGAAGTACACGACCACCGATGAAATCGTGCCCGGCAGGATGTGCCGCGCGAGAATCGTCCAGTCCGACGCGCCGATGCTGCGCGCCGCCTCGATATAAGTCAGATGCTTGAGCGCGAGCGTGTTGCCGCGCACGAGCCGCGCGAACGCGGGAATGCTGAAGATCGCGACCGCGCACACCACGTTCACCATGCCGTTGCCGAGAATCGCGACGACGCCGATGGCAAGCAGAATGCCCGGGAACGCGAACAGCACGTCGGCGACGCGCATCACGATGCGGTCCCACCAGCCTTCGTAATAACCGGCGAGCAACCCGAAGAAGGTGCCGATCACCGCGCCGATCACGACCGACAGCAAGCCCGCCGTCAACGAGATGCGGCTGCCGACAAGAATGCGGCTCAAAATATCGCGCCCGAGCGAATCGACGCCGAGCCAGTGCGCCGCCGAAGGACCCGCGTTGAGCGCGTCGTAGTCGAAGTAGTTTTCCGGATCATAAGGCGCGATGTACGGCGCGATGATCGCGATCACCACCAGCAGCAGCACGAACCCGGCCGCGATCAATGCAACATGCTGCCGCTTGAACTTGCGCCAGAATTCGCGCCACGGCGTGCGGATCTCCTGCGCGGCATTCACTGCGCTTTCTGCGGTCGCGCTCATGCGGTCCTCACTTGACTTACTTGAAACGGATGGTCGGGTTGATGACGGCGTACAGCACGTCCACGACCAGATTGATCACGATGAATTCGAGCGAAAACAGCAGCACTTCCGCCTGGATCACCGGGTAGTCGCGCATCTCGACGGCATCGACGAGCAGCCGTCCGAGGCCCGGCCAGTTGAATACCTTCTCGACCACGATCGAACCGCCGAGCAGGAAACCGAATTGCAGGCCCATCATCGTGACGACCGGAATCATCGCGTTGCGCAGGCAGTGCTTGACGATCACCATCGGCTCGTGGACGCCCTTCGCCCGCGCGGTACGCACGAAGTCCTCGCCCAGCACCTCGACAAAGGACGCGCGCGTGAAGCGCGCCATCACCGCGGCAACGGCCGCGCCCAGCGTGATGGACGGCAGCACGTAGCCCTTCCAGGTGCCGTCGCCGACAATCGGCAGCCAGCCGAGCTTCACCGAGAAAATCTCGATCAGCAGCATGCCGAGCGCGAACGCCGGAAACGAGATGCCGGAAACAGCGAGCGTCATGCCGAGCCGGTCGGGCCAGCGATTGCGCCACACCGCCGAGACAATCCCGATCGCCATGCCGAAGATCACCGCCCACACCATGCTTGCAAGCGTGAGCCAGAGCGTCGGCATGAAGCGCTCGGCGATTTCCGTCGAGACGGGCCGCTTGCTGCGCGTCGAGGTGCCGAAATCGAACTGCACGATCTTGCCGAAGAAGCTCACCAGTTGCTGCGGCAGCGGCTTGTCGAGACCGAGATCAGCACGCACCAGCGCAACGGTCTGTGCGTCCGCTTCGGGGCCGGCGGCGAGACGCGCCGGATCGCCGGGCAACATGTGCACGAAGAAGAACACCAACACTGCGACGATGACGAGCGTCGGCAGCAGGCCGAAAAGACGCTTGACGAGGAAAGTGAGCATCGTTTTGAGTCAGAGAGTGGCCGGGCGGCGAAGCCCGGCCACGGGCCATTACTTGATCGCGATCTCGTCGAAGCTGAACGAGCCGTCAGGCATCACGTACGCGCCCGACAGACGCTTGCTGCGCGCATACACGACCTTCTCCGTGACGAGGAAGATCCACGGCGCATCGGTCCAGATCTGCTTCTGCGCGTCGGCGTAGAGCTTCGCCTTCTCGCCGCGATCGGTCGTGGCGAGCGCTTTCGCGAGATCGTCGTCCACCTTGTCGTTCTTGTAGTACGCGGTGTTGAAGAGCTTCGGCGGGAACGACGAGCCGCCCAGCAGCGGCGAAATGGCCCAGTCCGCTTCGCCCGTCGACGACGACCAGCCGATATACAGCATGCGCACTGGTGCAGTCTTCGGATCCGGCGCGCTCTCGACGCGCTGCACGCGCTGGCCCGCTTCGAGCGCTTCGACCGTCGTCTTCACGCCCACCTGCGCGAGCTGCTGCTGAACGAACTGGATGATCTTCTGCGCGGTCGTGTGGTTATAGCCGGACCAGAGCGTGGTCTCGAAGCCGTTCGGATAGCCTGCTTCCTTCAGCAGTTCGCGCGCCTTCGCCGGATCGTATTTCCAGGGGCCGAGCTTGGTCGCGTAATCGACGCCCTGCGGCACCACGCCCTCGGCCGGCACCGCGTAGCCCGCGAATGCGACCTTCACCAGCGCTTCCTTGTTGATGGCGTAGTTGAGCGCCTCGCGCACCTTCGGATTGTCGAATGGCTTTTGCAGCACGTTCATGCTGACATAGCGCTGGATGATCGACGGCGCCGCAACCAGGTCCACCTTCGGACTCGACTTGAGCGTGGCGGCCTGCTCGAACGGAATCGAGAACGCGAAGTCCGCTTCGCCGGTCTGCATCAACGCGGCGCGGGTGTTGTTGTCCACTACCGGCTTCCAGTCGATCATGTCGATCTTCGGCAAGCCCTTTTTCCAGTAGCCGGCGAACTTCTTCACTTTCAGGTCGTCGGTCTGCTTCCATTCGACGAACTCGAACGGCCCCGTGCCGACCGGATGAAACGCAATCTCTTTGCCGTACTTCTTGAGCGCGGTCGGCGAGATCATCACCGCCGACGGGTGCGCCAGCACGTTGATGAACGCCGAGAACGGAATTTTCAGCGTGATCTTCACCGTGTACGGATCGATCACTTCGGTCTTCTCGATCTTGTTGAACAGGTTGTAGCGCTTGAGCTTGTTGTCCGGATTCGTGACCCGGTCGAACACGGCCTTCACCGCGTCCGCGTTGAAGTCGGTGCCGTCGTGGAACTTCACGTCCTTACGCAGATGAATCGTGTAGACCTTCGCATCCGGGCTCGCTTCGTAGCTCGTGGCGAGCACGGGTTGAATCTTCATGTCCTTGTCGAAACCGAACAGCCCTTGATAGAAGGACTTCGCCACCGCTTGCGAGAGCGTGTCGTTGGCGTCGTAGGGATCCATCGTCGTGAAGGTCGAGGCGACGGCCATCACGGCGGTGCTTTGCGCATGCGCCGCCGTGACCGGGCCGAGCGCGGCGAGCGTCGCGAAGGCGCCGGCTGCAATCAGCGCGCGCAACGAATGAGGACGAGAGGACGGCATCGGTTGACTCCTTGTTGAAGTGCTTTTAGTAAGCGCCGCCCACGTGATGCTCGGCGACAAAGTGATCTGGTCCGACCGCGACCAGTTTCGCGACTACGGGTTCGTCTCCGAGCGCGCGGATCGGGCTCGGGATTTCATCGGCGGCGAGCATGCGCTGCGCATGGCGGCGCGCGGGATCCGCCACCGGCACCGCGCTCATCAGCTTTCTCGTATAGGGATGACGCGGCGCCTCGAACACGGCGGCGCGCGGCCCGATCTCGACGATCTGCCCCAGGTACATCACCGCCACGCGATGGCTCACGCGTTCGACCACGGCCATGTCGTGCGAGATGAACAGATAGGCGACGCCCAGTTCCCGCTGCAGGTCGAGCATCAGATTGACGATCTGCGCGCGCACGGAGACATCGAGCGCGGAGACGGATTCGTCGGCGATCACGACCTTCGGGTTGAGCGCGAGCGCGCGTGCAATGGCGATGCGTTGCCGCTGTCCGCCGGAGAACTCATGCGGATAACGTTGCGCGGCTTCCGGCGGCAAGCCGACCTTGTCGAGCAGCCAGTCGACCCGCGCCTGCGCTTCGCGGCCGCTCGCGACGCCGTGCACCAGCAGCGGTTCCATCACCGAAAAGCCCACAGTAAGACGCGGATTGAGCGAGGCGAACGGGTCCTGGAAGATGAACTGGATATTGCGCCGCAGCGTCTGGAGCGCGTGTCCTTGCAGTGTGCTGATGTCGCGTCCGTCGAACTCGATGGAACCGCTCTGGCTCTCCACCAGCCTCAGCAGCGAGCGCCCGGTCGTCGACTTGCCGCAGCCCGACTCGCCGACGAGCGCCAGGGTCTCACCCGGACGCAGGTCGAAGCTCACGCGCTCGACCGCATGCACCGCCGCCGTCGTGCGGCCGAACAAGCCGGTCTTCACCGGGAAGCGCGTGACCAGGTCGCGCACGCGCAGGATCGGCGGCGCGGTTTGATCGACGGCGGGTTGCGTCTCGTGTCCCACCGCCTCGGCAGGACGCAGCGCGCTTGCATCGTCCGGCGCGGCTTCCACCGGCGCGACTTCGAGAATCGGGAACTTCGCGGGTCGGTCGGTGCCGTGCATCGCGCCCAGCGTGGGCACGGCCGCCAGCAATGCCTTCGTGTACGGATGCTGCGGCGCGTGGAACAATTGATCCGAACCGGCCTCCTCCACTTTCTCGCCGCGATACATCACCAGCACGCGATCCGCCACTTCGGCGACTACGCCCATGTCGTGCGTGATGAAGATCACGCCCATGTTCATCTCATTCTGCAAGCCGCGCACGAGTTGCAGGATCTGCGCCTGAATGGTCACGTCGAGCGCGGTGGTCGGTTCGTCGGCGATCAGCAGCGCCGGCTTGCACGACAGCGCCATCGCGATCATCACGCGCTGACGCATGCCGCCCGACAACTGATGCGGATAGCGCGAGAACACCCGTCTCGATTCGGGAATGCGCACGAGATCGAGCAGGCGCAACGCCTCGGCGCGTGCTTTGCTGCGGCTCTTGCCCTGATGCAGCGCGATGGCTTCCGCAATCTGGTCGCCGACCGTGAAGACCGGATTGAGCGAGGTCATCGGCTCCTGGAAGATCATCGCGATGTCGGCGCCGCGCACGCCGCGCATCGTCGCCGAAGACGCTTTCGCGAGATCCAGCACCTGGCCGTTGCGCCGCCTGAAGTCGATGCGGCCCGCCGTGATCCGGCCGCCGCCATGTTCGACGAGCCGCATCAGCGCAAGCGACGTCACCGACTTGCCCGAACCCGACTCGCCGACGATCGCCAGCGTCTCGCCGCGCTCGACGGAGAACGACACCTTGCGCACCGCTTCGACCGTACGCGCACGCGAGCGAAACGAAACCGACAGATCACGCACGTCGATGACGCGCGAACCAGGGAGCGTGGTGGCCGTATCGATCATCGGTAGATCGCCGTGACGGGCGCTTCACCCACGCGCGCGTAGCCGCGGTACATGCCTTCGGTGTTGAACGGCAGCACGACGTTGCCGCGCGCATCGACGGCGACGAGACCGCCGCGTCCGTCGATGCGCGGCAGCTTGTTCATCACGACATCGCGCGATGCTTCGTCGAGCGATACACCGCGATATTCCATTTGCGCCGCCACGTCATACGCCGCGAGCATACGGATGAACATCTCGCCCGTACCGGTGGTGGACACCGCGCAGGTGGCGTCGCTGGCGTAGCAGCCCGCGCCGATCAGCGGCGCATCGCCGACCCGGCCGGCCTGCTTGTTGGTGATGCCGCCCGTCGAGGTGGCCGCCGCGAGATGGCCCTGCGCATCGAGCGCGACCGCGCCGACCGTGCCGAACTTCTTCGCCGGATCGAGCGGATCGTCTTCGCCCGGTGCGTTCGATGTATCCGCTGCACCCGAAGCGCCCGCGAACGCGAAGGTCGCCGCGTCGTGATCGAGCATCGTGCGCGAGGTGCCGCGCGCCTTGAGCCACTGCTGATGACGCGCCTCGGTGTAGTAGTAGGACGGCTCGACGAATTCCAGTCCCTGCGCCTGCGCGAACGCTTCCGCGCCCGCCGCCGTGAACATCACGTGATCGCTCACGTCGAGCACGCGGCGCGCCGCCAGCACCGGATTCCTCACGCGCGTCACGCAGCTGACCGCGCCGGCTTCGAGCGTTGCGCCGTCCATCACGGAGGCATCCAGTTCATGCGTGCCCGCCGCCGTGAACACGGCGCCGTGGCCCGCGTTGAAAAGCGGACAGTCTTCGAGCAGGCGCACCGCCTCGGTGACCGCGTCGAGCGCGCTGCCGCCTTCGGCGAGCAGGCGCTGAGCCGCGCTCAAAATCTCGTTGAGCGCGGCGTGATAGCGCGCTTCGGCGTCGGGGTTCATCGCGCTGCGCACGATGGTGCCTGCGCCGCCATGAATGGCGATGACGGGGATGGCGTTCATGATTCGCGCGGTTCCGGTTGAAGGTGTCGCTTCGCGGCGGCGGGCCGGCTTGTCCGCAGCCCCTGCGTCTCGTTCGACGCCGACGGCGCCGGCGGCACGATGAGCCAGGGCAACACGAATTCGGTCAGACCCGATGCAGCCTCCACCGAGCGCTTCGCCCGGTGCGCAACTGCATCGCACAATGCTTCGATGACGGCCAGCACCGCCGTATCGCAATTCGCCGCGAGCCGCCGCTCGGCGCGGATCGCGAGCACCAGATCCGCCACCTGCGCGAGCGGCGAGGCGGCGTGATCCGTCAGCGCAATGACGCGCAGGCCGTGAGCGCGCGCGCGCCGCGCCAGCGTGATGGTGTCGTCCACATAGCGCGGAAACGCAATCGCCACGAGCACGTCGCCGGGCGTCGCGGTGAACAGACGTCGCGCCGCGTGCGACGGTCCGCCCATCAGCGCCAGCGACTGCACGTTCGCGCAATACGGCGTGAGCCCGTGCTCCATCAGTCCGGCGAGAAACGCGCTCGCGCCGTAGCCGAGCACGAACACGCGCGGCGCGGCGAGTATGGCCTCGACGATGGCTTCGGCAGTCGCGGCATCGACGGAGGTTTGCGCCAGATGCAGATTTGCCGCCGCCTGCGCGAGCGACGCATCGAACACGTCGGCGGCGCTCGCCGGTTGTTCGAGCGCGGTCCGCAGCCGCTCGACCGGCGCGATGGTCGCCTCGAAGCCGCGCACCAGCGCCTCGCGGAACGCCGGATAGCCGGAGAAGCCCAGCGCGCGTGCAAAGCGGTTCGCCGTCGCCACCGATGCCCCCACCGCGCCCGCGAGTTCGTCGATCCGCATGGTCGCCGAACGGAACAGGTTGGCCAGCACGAAGGCTCCCATGCGCCGGTGAATCGGCGTGAGCGTCGGCATGGCCGCGGTGATGCGCGCGGCGATCAGGTCGTCGGCACGAGCCGTTGCCTGCATGTGAGCGGAGACTGACTGCGTTCGGGACATGGAGCGCGCGAGTTCGTTGCCAGTGAGCGATGAAAGTATATTTACTCGAAAAACTCGCCAAAAAAAATTCATTTTCATCGCACTCGGGGTTTTCCGGGAGGCTTCGACGCCGCTTCGCACGCTGCGCGCTTCGGCCATGTCCGATGTCCCCGCCTCGCGCCTTCATGCACAATACGGGGCCAGACGCGCTGCAAGGCGTGCGCCCACCGGCCAACGACCCAGCATGAATTTCGACTTTCTTCCCGGCACGCTGCCGCAACAGATCGACGCCCATCCGTGGGCGCAGACCCTCGCGGGATTCATTGCGCTCGCGCTCATCGCGCTGTTCGTGCAATGGGTCGTGGCGCGCATCGTCCTGTATCTTGCGCACCGCTTGCTGGTGCTGGCCGGTCATGTGAAGTGGGATCAGGCGTTCATCCGGCGGCGCGCCTATCACCGGCTCTGGTACGCGGTGCCCTTCGCGACGATCGCGCTCGGTATCGACGAGGTGCCGCACGTCGGTCACTGGGCCACGATGATCGGCCGCGTGGCGCACGCCGGCGCGTGGATCTGCGCGTTTCTCGCCGCGGGCAGCGCGCTGTCCGCCTGGCAGGATGTCTACGCGGAAAGCAAGGAAGCGCAGACGCGTTCCATCAAGGGCTATATCCAGATCGGCAAGCTGGCGCTCGCGCTGGTGTGCGGCGTGCTCGTGCTGTCGATCCTCATCGACCGTTCGCCGCTCTGGATGCTGTCCGGCATCGGCGCGCTTTCTGCCGTGCTGTTGCTGGTGTTCAAGGACACGTTGCTGTCGCTGGTGGCGAGCACCCAGCTCACGTCGAACGACATGCTGCGCATCGGCGACTGGATCGAGATGCCGCAGGCCGCTGCGGATGGCTTCGTGAAGGACATCGCGTTGCACACGGTCAAGGTGCAGAACTGGGACAACACCGTGACGACAGTGCCGACCTACAAGCTCTTTTCGGAGAGCTACCGCAATTACCGGCACATGTTCGAATCGGGCGGGCGGCGCATCAAGCGCACGCTGCGCATCGACGCGCAATGCGTGCGCTTTCTGACCGACGAGGAAACCGCCCGGCTGATGCGCTTCCGCCTGCTGCACGACTATCTCGAACAGAAACAGACCGAAGTGGAACAGGCCAACCGCAACCTCGGCGAACTCGCGAACGAGCCGGCCAATCGCCGGCGGCTCACGAACATCGGCACCTTTCGCGCCTATGGGCTGGCCTATCTGCAACGGCATCCCGAGATCCGCCAGGACATGGCGATCATGGTGCGCATGATGGAGCCGGAATCGCAGGGCATTCCGGTGGAGGTCTACTGTTTCACCGCGACGACCGCGTGGACGCAATATGAGCGCATCCAGGGCGATGTATTCGACCATCTGCTGTCGATCCTTCCCGAGATGGGACTGCGGCTGTATCAGGCGCCGTCGGGCTCGGTCTTCAATGGCATGGCCGGGCGCCTGCGCGGCGAAATGCCGACGCTCTGAGCCGCATGGCGCATGGCATTCATGGCGTCATGCATTGCCTGAAGCACCGCCCTGAAAAAAGGATCAGGCAAGAATCCTCCAGTTTTGTGTATTCACGTTGACGTCTCCCGTCCGTACGATCTAACCATCGCCGATGCGCCCTTTTTCCGCAGCCTTGCAGCCGCGGCGGAGACGTTTTTTCTCGCGCATCGCCATTCAATCGTCATCAAGGGGAAACTCAACGTGATCGATCGCGTTCATGCCATGCGTGTCTTTACGCGTGTCGTCGATACGAACAGTTTCACGCGCGCCGCCGAATCACTGGGCATGCCGCGCGCGAGTGTTTCGACGACCGTGCAACAACTCGAAGCGCTGGTCGGCGTGCAATTGCTTGCACGCACGACCCGGCGCCTGAATCTCACCGTCGACGGCGCGGCGTACTACGAACGCAGCGCGCAGATTCTCGCCGACATCGACGAACTCGAATCCGGTTTCGGCGCGGGCGAGGAACGCCTGCGCGGCCGCCTGCGGGTGGAAATGCCGGATACCGTCGCGACGTCCATCGTCGTGCCCGCGCTGCCGGAATTTCATGCGCGCTTTCCGCAGATCGAGCTTTCGCTCGGTATCGGCAATCGCCATTTGGATCTGGTCGGCAGCGGCGTGGATTGCAGCGTGCAATTGGGCGAACTGCCGGATTCGGGTCTGGTCGCCCGGCGTCTGGGCGTGCTCGAACAAGTGACGTGCGCAAGCCCGGCTTATCTGGAGAAGCATGGCACGCCCGCGACGCTCGGCGAACTGGCGCAGCATGTCGCGGTGAACTGCGTGTCGGAGAAGACGGGCCGTCCTGCCGATTTCGATTTCGACGTGAACGGCGAGCCCGTCACGATGAAAATGCGCGGCTTCGTGCAGGTCGCTGACGAGCACGCGTATCTCGCGTGCGGCATCGAAGGGCTCGGGCTGATTCAGCCGCTGCGCATCGCAGCGCAGCCGTTTCTGCGCTCCGGACAGTTGCATGAAGTGCTGCCGGATTTGAAGGCGCCGCCGCTCAAGGTGTCAGTGGCGTTCCTGAAGAGCCGTCAGGCGACGCCGCGCGTCTCGGTGTTCGTCGACTGGCTGGCGACGCTGTTCGAGCGTTCGCAGCTGATCGACGACACGCTGACCAACCTGTATCGCTCGGCGCAACGGCGCGGCGGTCCGCGGCGCGATCGTCCGGAAGAGGAAACCGCGGACGCTTGACGACGTTGAACCCGGCGCGGGGTCAGCGCACCGGCGTGGCCGCGTTCGCGCCAACGACCGTATTCCACTTGCGCACTTCCCAGCGCGTCACGAGCCCGTTGGTCACATACGGATCGTTCTTCGCAAACGCCTCCGCCACCGCCGGAGAATCACTGTGAAACAGCAGCATGGCGCGGTCGGCGGGGGCGTCGAGCGCGCCTGCCAGCACGATCTCGCCGCGCTCGACCGCAGCCCACGCCAGCGCAAGATGCGCATCGCGAAACTCGGCGCGACGATCCAGATAATCCGCACACAGTTCGTAGATCAACAGGTGATGCATCGCCTTCTCCTGAAGTGAATCGGCGGTCCGCCGATTTGGCTGATTCTGGCGCAATTTCAACGCGATGGTTGGCGCTCCGATTCGATGGGCAATCAGACCTGTCCTATCCCTTTGCGAAACGGCTTCGCACATCATGGACCGAAGCCGCCGAGGACCGACATGAGCTGCAATCAACCGCCCTGCAATACCTGTTTGAAGCCCGACTGCCGGAGGTGCCCGTGGACCGCTCCGTCCGATGCAACGGAGCGTGCGCCCGAGCGACCCTCCACGACGCAAGTGTTCATCACGCTGACGGTGGAGCGGCGCGAGACGGAGCGCGCGCGGGCCTCATGGCTGCGCAAGTGCGCGCGGCGTGTGCTCGCCCTGTTTCGACGTTGAATCACACGCCACCGCGGCTCAGTTCGGCTTGTCGAAATCGTTCTCCGCCCAGCGCTCGGCGCTTGCCTTCGTCAGCTTGAATGCCGGCGAGACGCGCGCATGCGCGAGCTGCGTGCCGAAGGCATCGAGCGCCTTCAGATTGGCGTAGGGATCGTCTTCATCGGGCACGATCTCCAGCGTCACGGTGACCTCTTCGCCGTTCACTTCGATCGTGAGATTCTTGTGCAGCATCGCATGCCGCTGCTGTTCGTGGCGGCGCAGCACTTCCGACGCCGTCTTTACCAGCGTGCGGAACGCCGCGCCGTCGAGCGGCTTGGGGTTCTTCTTGTCGCGGCCCATGGTCCACGGGCCGACGAGCGCGGGCTCGGCCTCGCCCGCCTGGATCATCGCGACAGCCCAGCCGTCGTCGTCTTCGTTCTTGATGACCCGCGCGGTCCAGCCGTCATCGCGCCACAGGCGGTCTTCGTGGATGGCTTCGTCGGCGGAGGGGAATTCGGAATCGGTCATGGCGTAAATGCGCAAGCATGCAGTGAGGCAATGCGCCGGATTTTACCGTGTCAACGATGCGCGGCATTGTTCGTGCTGATGCAACCGTCCGAATGGCCGATCCCGGCCTCCCGTGCTTCGCCATGGCCCTGTCATACCCAAACGCAGTGCGCCGTGCTAATTTGAAGCTACCGGATGTTCCCGGAAACACCGGCAGCTCAGGTCAGAAGCCGTCAACTACTGCTAAGGAGCAAGCGCATGTTCGCATTCATCGGTACTTTGATCGTGGGACTCGTTGTCGGCCTGATCGCGCGCGCCGTCAAGCCTGGCGACGACAACATGGGCTGGATCATGACCATCGTGCTCGGCATCGCCGGCTCGCTGATCGCCGGCTATGTGGGCCGCGCGCTCGGCTGGTATCAGCCGGGGCAACCGGCCGGCTGGATTGCTTCCGTGATCGGCGCAATCGTGCTGCTGGTCGTCTGGGGGATGATCCGCAAGCGCAGCACGTGAGCATGCATTGAGGGAGTTAACGCCTCGCCCTGCACCGGGCGAGGCGTTTTTTTATGCGCCTCTATGCATTCAAATGCGCAAAGTCCAGTTCCTCGCCGCCGCGCACGACCCGCGCGGGCAGCGCGCCGCCCAGCCAATAGGACAGTTCGGCGGGCCGGCCAATGCGCCATGCAACGAAATCCGCCGTCTTGCCCGCTTCGAGCGATCCATGGGTGGCATCGAGACCCAGCGCCCGCGCCGCGTGGAGCGTCACGCCGGCGAGCGCTTCTTCCGGCGTCAGGCGAAACAGCGTGCAACCCATATTGAGCATCAGACGTAGCGACAACGCGGGCGAGGTGCCCGGATTCATGTCGCTGGCGAGCGCGATGGGCACACGCTGGCGGCGCAGCGCATCGACGGGCGGACACTGCGTCTCGCGCAACAGATAGAACGCGCCGGGCAGCAACACGGCGACCGTGCCGGACTGCGCCATCGCTTCGGCATCGGCTTCGGTCATGTATTCGAGATGATCCGCCGAGAGCGCCCGATAACGCGCCGCCAGCGTCGCGCCATGCAGGGACGACAACTGTTCTGCATGCAGCTTGACGGGGACGCCGAGTTCCTGCGCGCAACGGAACACGCGTTCCACTTGCTGCGGCGAGAATGCAATGTGCTCGCAGAAGGCATCGACGGCATCGACGAGACCTTCGGCCACGAGCGCGGGCAGCATCACGTCGCAGATATGGCCGATGTAGTCGTCCGGGCGCGCCGCGTATTCGGGCGGCAGAGCGTGCGCGGCGAGACAGGTGGCGCGCACCGTCAGCGGCAGGGCGTCGGCCAGACGGCGCGCCACCCGCAGCATCTTGCGCTCGCTGGGGAGATCCAGACCATAGCCGGACTTCACCTCGATCGTCGTCACGCCTTCGCGCAGCAAGCCGAGCGCACGCGTGCGCGCTGCGTCGAATAACGCGTCCTCGCTGGCTGCGCGGGTCGCGCGCACGGTTCCGGCGATGCCGCCGCCGCGCGCCGCGATGTCCGCGTAGCTCACGCCTTGCAGACGCTCTTCGAACTCGCCGCTGCGGTCGCCGCCGAACACCAGATGCGTGTGGCAATCGACCAGACCGGGCGTCACCCACGCGCCTTGCAGATCGACGCGCTTGCATGCATCAGACTCGGGCGCCGCCGCGCGCGGGCCGATCCACTCGATACGCGGCCCATCGGTGAGAATCGCCGCGTCCTCGATACTCGAATACGCGCCATTCGCCATCGTTGCGGCGTTGCAGTGATGCCAGAGTGTCTTCATCGCGTGATCATCGGCAGATCGAGACCCTGCTCGCGCGCGCATTCCACGGCGATGTCGTAGCCCGCATCCGCATGACGCATGACGCCGCTCGCCGGATCGTTGTGCAACACGCGGGCGATGCGGGCATCGGCTTCATGGCTACCGTCGCACACGATCACGACGCCCGCATGCTGCGAGAAGCCCATGCCGACGCCGCCGCCATGATGCAGCGACACCCACGTCGCGCCGCTCGCGGTGTTGAGCAGCGCGTTGAGGAGCGGCCAGTCGGATACGGCGTCGGAGCCGTCGCGCATCGCCTCGGTCTCGCGATTCGGGCTCGCGACCGAACCCGAATCCAGATGATCCCGGCCGATCACGACCGGCGCGGACAGTTCGCCGTTACGCACCATTTCGTTGAACGCGAGGCCGAGTTTCGCGCGCTGGCCCAGACCGACCCAGCAGATGCGCGCAGGCAGGCCCTGGAAGCTGATGCGTTCGCGCGCCATGTCGAGCCAGCGATGCAGATGAGCGTCGTCGGCGATCAGTTCCTTCACCTTCGCATCGGTGCGATAGATGTCTTCCGGATCGCCGGACAACGCGGCCCAGCGAAACGGCCCGACGCCCCGGCAGAACAGCGGCCGGATATAGGCCGGCACGAAGCCCGGGAAGTCGAACGCGTTCGTGACGCCTTCTTCCTTGGCCATCTGGCGGATGTTGTTGCCGTAGTCGAAGGTCGGCACGCCCTGTTCGCGGAACGCGAGCATGGCGCGGACATGCTCCGCCATCGACTGCTTCGCCGCCTTCACCGTGCCCGCGGGATCGCTCTGCGCGCGGTCGCGATACTGCGCCCAAGTCCAGCCCTTCGGCAGATAGCCGTTCAGCGGATCGTGCGCGCTCGTCTGATCGGTGACCATGTCGGGGCGCACGCCGCGCCGGACCAGTTCGGGCAGCACGTCGGCGGCGTTGGCGCACAGTGCGACCGATACCGTCCGGCCTTCGCTGGTGTAGCGCTGCATGCGTGCAAGGGCGTCGTCGAGATCGGTGGCCTGCTCATCGACGTAACGCGTCTTCAGGCGGAAATCGATGCGGCTCTGCTGGCATTCGATATTGAGCGAACACGCGCCCGCCAGCGTCGCGGCGAGCGGCTGCGCGCCACCCATGCCGCCCAGTCCGGCTGTGAGGACCCAGCGCCCCTTGAGATCGCCGGCGTAATGCTGCCGCCCTGCTTCGACGAACGTCTCGTAGGTGCCCTGCACGATCCCCTGACTGCCGATGTAGATCCAGCTGCCGGCGGTCATCTGGCCGTACATGGCGAGACCTTTGGCGTCGAGTTCGTTGAAATGCTCCCAGCTGGCCCAGTGCGGCACGAGGTTCGAATTGGCGATCAGCACGCGCGGCGCGTTCTCATGCGTCCGGAACACCCCGACCGGCTTGCCCGACTGGATCAGCAGCGTTTCGTCGGCTTCGAGGCGCTTCAGCGTCTCGACGATCTGGTCGAAACACGCCCAGTCCCGCGCCGCCCGGCCGATGCCGCCATACACCACCAGTTCCCGCGGATTCTCGGCGACCTCGGGATCGAGGTTGTTCATCAGCATGCGCAAAGGCGCCTCGGTCAGCCAGCTTTTGGCGTTCAGCCGGGTGCCGCGCGGCGCGCGAATTTCGATGTCGCGGAAACGGGAAGATGAAGTCACGGGCAGCTCCTGAATGGACGTAGGACGTGAACGTTGTCGCGCACGCCGGATCGACCTCATCTTCTTGTATATACAACTTGGGTTGTATTAGGGCGAACCCGATGCCTTATGTGCCGTAATGGCTTCATGCGACGGCATGCTTGTATAGACAATACTCACGGCATCGGCAGGCCGCTGTCGCGCTTGATCTCGCGCAACGACAACATCGATTCCACCGCCGTCACACCCGGAAGCGTCCGCAATACATCGCGAAGGAATTCGCCGTATTCGTCCAGATCGCGCGCCACCACTTGCAGAAGATAATCGGCGGTGCCTGAAATGTTGTGGCAGGACAGGATGCGGGAAATGCCGTGAATCTCGCGCTCGAAGCGGTCGGACAACGCGCGGTCGTGCACGCTGAACCGCACCTGGGCGAACGCGACGACACCGAGTTGCAGCGCCTTGCGCGACAGCATGGCGCGATAGCCGTCGATAAAGCCTTCGCTCTCCAGACGCTTCAGCCGGCGAGCACAGGGCGTTTCGCTCAGGCCGACGCGCTCGGCGAGCTTCGCCACGGGCATGCGTCCGTCCTGCTGGAGCGCGGCGAGCATCGCGCGGTCGATTCGGTCCAGATCGGTCATGGTGGTTTCCCCTTTTCTTTGTGGATATTCTAGGGGAAAGCAACCTCGGGATGCGGAAGAGTATCTGAAATTGCCAGAAATCGCTTCAAACCTCATGGCACGATGATGCCCTCATACGGGAGTTTCATCATCATGGTTTCGGCACATTTGCTCTGGGTTTTCATTGGCGCGCTCGCCCTCGTCTACGCGTTGCCGGGACCTGACATGGCGCTCGTCCTGCAAACGAGCGCCACCCGGGGCATCCGACACGGCGTCGCGGTGGCATGTGGACTGGCCTCCGCGCGCGCCACGCATGTGACGCTCTCGGCGCTCGGCGTCGCCGCGCTGCTGCGCAGTGCGCCCTGGCTCTATGACGGCGTGCGCATCGCAGGCGGCGTGTATCTCGCCTATGTCGCGGTCCAGATCTTCCGCTCGCCGGCCTTCGGACTCGATACCGCGGCCGCCAGCGCCAGCGCGCCGACACTGCGCGCCGCCTATGCGAAAGGCATCCTGAGCAGCATCCTCAATCCCAAGGCGCTCCTCTTCTGCTCCGTGTTGCTGCCGCAATTCGTGCATCCGGACGCCGGGCCGGTCTGGTCGCAAGTGCTTGAACTGGGTGTGGTGCTGGTGGTCGTGGGCATGGCATTCGATCTTGCGATGGTCGCCGGCACCACGCATCTCTCCAGCTGGCTCAAGCGCCATCCGAGAGCGCAGACCGTGCAGCGCTGGACCTTTTCCGCCGCGCTGCTTGCATTCGCCGTGCGGCTGTCGCTGGACTGAAGCACGTGGCCCTTCGCGGGCAAGTCAGCTTTCCAGCGGCTTCAGAAAGAGTTCGTGCTTCGGCGCGAAATGCGCATAGAGCGGCAGGATCGCGCCGCCCATCGCGCGGGCGTCGGGGCCGATCTGCCCTTCCACCAGACGCGGCCGCGCCATGCCTTGCCAGTCGAAGCCGGACAGGGCCTGGTCGGTGGCACGGATCACTTCGCGCAGCAACGTGCGATCGATTTCTCCGTCGATCACCACCGCCTCCAGATCCAGCAGCGCCGCCGACGACGCAATCCCGTGCGCGATGGCCGGACACGTCTCGCTCATCCACGCCTGCGCGAGCGGCCGCCATGCAGTGGACCACGCGCGTGCGTCGTGGGCCGCCTCGGCGGGCGCGCCCGCGGCGGCCAACGCCTTCTCCAGCACATACACCGATGCCGTGTTGAGCAGTTGACCGGGCTGGCCATCGCTGGCACTGCGGGTGAGTGGCAGGGAACCGATGGCGCCCGCATTGCCGCCGGGACCCGCGTGCAGCCGGCCATCGATCACGAGTCCGCCGCCAATGAACGTGCCGATGAACACGTAGAGGAAATTGCGCAACCCGCGCCCTTGACCCATCACGAGTTCGGCGGCGCAGGCGGCGGTCGTGTCCTTCGCGAACTCGACCGGCAGCGCGGTCATCGCGCCGATGCGCGCGCGGATGTCGATCTCGTTCCAGGCCGCGAGCGCGTCGGGGGGCGTGTCGAAGAAATCGCGCCAGCCGCCGAGCCACAGCGGCGCGGCCACGCCAATCCCGGCGATCTTGCTTGCGTGCTCGCCGAGCGCGGCCGTCACGCGCGCGAGGCGCTTTTCGAGCGCCGGAAACAGCGCGCGCGGATCGGGATACGCATAGTCGAGGGTTTCGCGCGCACGCACGTTGCCGCAAAAGTCCATCGACAGCACATCGAGACTTCGCCGCCCCACCTTCACGCCGATCGAAAACGCGCCGTCCGCGCGCAGCGAAATGGGCACCGACGGCTGGCCGAGGCGTCCCGGCACGCGCGTGCGCGGTTCCTTGGCCAGCAGGCCGTCGCCGATCAGATGATCGACGATCAGCGACACGGTCTGCATCGAGAGACGCGTGAGGCGGGCGATATCGGCCTTGGGCAACGCGCCGTGCAGACGGATGGCCTGCAGGACGATGCGCTCGTTGAACTGCCGCATACCCAGCTGATTGGAGCCGATGGATTGCGTGGAAACGAGAGGCGTCCGCCCGGGCTTGGGATCAGGCATCGGCGCGGGCCTCGCGGCGCGGCCGCGCGCGTCGGACAACATTCATGGACAGGTCCCCGTGTGGCTTATTCTGCTGATTTTATCGGCTAAAGCGGCCTGTTCCGATTCTGGCAAGCGCCTGACTTGCCAATCGGTCAGCCTCAACCGTTATTTTTGACGCGATTTTTAGTCGGTTATGTTCGGCGGCAGGATCATTCATCAAACCTCGCCGAAACATGAGCACACTCGAAGCGCTGCACGCCATCGTCAACGACGACAACGCGCCCCAGATCATCCGCGATCACATCGTCGATTCGCTGCAGTTCGCGCTGCGCAATCATCCGGGCTATTTCACCCGCAAGGAAATCCAGTGGCTCGCGCAATGGGACGACACGCGCATTCCCATCGCGGCAAGCAAGATTCTCAACGAGATGGACACCGCGTGATCGACGGACCGGCGCTTGTCAGTGCGTGCCCGACGCGCGCGCCTGCCAGTCGTAATTGAAGACGGTGGCCTGGGCGGGTTCCGAGAGTCCTTCCACGAAGCTCACCACGTCCGGATCTTTAAGGAAGCTCGCCGCCGAAGCCGCCGTAAGAATGGCGGTGCTCTCCTGCGGCCGCGCGACGAGGTAGCCCTGCACGTAATCGACGCCGATTTCCTGCAACGCCCGCAAGGTATCCAGATCCTCCACCCACTCCGCGACGCTGCGCATGCCGAGATTGCGCGCCAGCGCGACGATCGCCTCGACGATCGCGATATCCGCCGGATGCGCACACATCGAGCGGACAAACTCGCCGTCGATCTTCAGTGCATCCGCCGACAGCGCCTTCAGATACTTGAATGACGTGTAACCCGCGCCGAAATCGTCGAGCGCGATCTTGCCGCCCATGTCATGCACGCGCGCGATGAAGCGCTGCGTGTTCTCGAGATCGTGCAGCGCCACGCTTTCGGTGATTTCCAGGCAGAGGTAATGCACGATGGACTGGTAACGCCCGAACAGCGCGAAGATGTCCTCCATGAACTGCTCGTCGTTGAGCGAACCGCCCGACAGGTTCACGCAGATGAACTGCGTGTTGGCCAGCAGATGCTGGTGCTCCTCGATCCATTCAAGCAGTGTGGAGATGACCCAGCGGTCGATGGCCGCGATGTTGCCCGATTCCTCCGCCGCGACGATCACTTTGCCGGCGGGCAGCGTGGCGCCGTCGGGCGCGCGCATGCGCAGCAGCACTTCGAAATTGAGCGATTCGGTGGGCGCCGCAAGCGACATGATCGGCTGCATGACGAGAAACAGACCGGGCGGCAGGCGATTGCGGCCGAGCGTTTCGACCAGTCTCAATTCTTCCGCGCGCTCCTCGAACGCGGCCGCGCCCTTGCGATACGTGACCAGATGCGTGTGCGCGACCTTCTTCGCTTCGCGACAGGCGCGGTCCGCATGCGACAGCGCTTCCTGCACGCGCACGCCCTGCGAACATTCGACCAGACCGATCGACGCCTTCACCTGGAACGCGCGATTGCCGACCTGATATGGCGCGTCGGAGAGGATGGAAATGAGCTCGCGGCATTGCGCGATGGCCTCTTCGATCGACGTGTCGTGCATCACGCAGACGAACTCGTCGCCGCCGATACGCCCCACCGGATAGCTGCGCGCAAAATGCGCCCGCGTGCGCGCCGCGACCTGACGCAGCACTTCGTCGCCGCTGCGATGGCCGAACAGGTCGTTGACGAGCTTGAAGCGGTCGAGATCGACGTAGGCCAGCGCCCACGGCAACGTTTCGTCGCTTTGCGCGGCGATCGCCTTCTCGATGCCGCGGCGGTTCAGCGAGCCGGTCAGCGGATCGTGCTCGGCCAGGAAGCGCAGGCGCTCGACGGCCTTCGAGCGCTCGGTCGTATCCTGCAGCGACCCTTCGATCCAGCCGTTCGAGCGAATGGCTTTCAACAGGTAACGGCGCTCGCCGGTGCCGCGTTCGGGCGACCCGCTCATTTCGAGTTCGCCGTCGCTGCCCTTCGACGCGAGCGCCTGCAGTGCGCCCCAGGCGCCCGCCTCGAAATAGTCGTTCCAGTGGCGGATCTTGTAGTCGGACTTCAGCAGGTCGAGCATCGCGCGCAGTGACGGATTCGCGCGCACGAAGTGACCTTCGGCGTCGAGGGTGAAGAGCCCGATGGGTGTGACTTCGTAGGTATTGCGCAGTTCCATTTGCGCCTGACGGCGGAAGTCGCGCTCGGCGCGCATCTGCTCGGCGATCGCGAACGCCGCCATCATGCTCGACGACAACGCGGCCATTACGGTATTCACACCGCCGACCAGGAACTTCAGCCCGAAGGCCGCGCCGAGGACTTCGGAGAAGGTGGCAAACAGCACGATGGCGAGCGATGCCACATACCAGAGCACGGTGCGCGAACGCGCCATCCAGACAAGCCGGACGAGGAAGAACAGCAGCACGCAGATGCCGAAGCCGGCGATGACCCACAGCACCGGAATGAAGTACGCGTACGGCAGCGCGAGCGCGGCAGCAAGCAGCACAATGCCGACATATTGAATGACCCGCAGCAACCACCGATATCCGACGACTCGCAGTTCACGCCGGAACAACTGCTGAAACAGCGCGGCGGTCAGCAGGTAATAAGCGGCGAAGGTGATCTGGCGCAATGGCTGAAGGTAATCGGACGGCAGCATGCGGCCGAGCCATTGCATGTCCCAGCCCATCGCATTCGCGCACAAGCGCAAATTGCCAACCAGCCATACCGCGAAAATCACATAAGTCCATTCGTGATTGATCAGCGCGGTGACAAACACGAAAACGGCGAGCGTCAGCAAGCCGCCGGCAATCAAACCCGAGCTTTCCTGGAAATCGAGCGCCGAACTACGCAGGCCTTGCCATTCCCAGGCAAAAGCGTTGATTTGCGCGGGGCCTGAAAATGTGCCTTTACAGAGAATGTTTTCCGGTTGCCGCACGCGGCCGGCCTGAATGTAATAACCGGCCTTGACCGGATGCATCGTGCCGCTGACGCTGTCGCGGTCTGCCCGGCCGAGCGGCGCGAGCGTGCTCGCATTCCAGCAGGCGAGAGTTTGCGCGTGACGCGACGGCAATTCCACGGCCGTCGACCCGTCCGCGCTCATGCTGGGCACGGTGAAGCTGAACCAGATGGGTTTTTCGGAGAGACGCGTGCTGTAACTCGAGACCGGTGCGGCGCCGTGCAATGCCTCGAGCGCATCGGCGGGGGCGGTAATGTCGCTTCTATCCGCGACAACCTGTAATGAAAGTGGAATGGCGCCGCGGGTTTCATATTGGCGCGGCAGAAAATAAAGCGTAGCCAGCGTACCGAGCAGAATCAGGACGGGCACGGCGTAGACCGCAACGACATAAAGCGCGTCGTCGATCCACGAGCCGCTGCGTCTGATACGCGAAAGGGAAGCTGGAATAACCGACGCCATACCTGGAAAAACCCCCGTGTGCG
The DNA here is from genome assembly GCF_031450975.1 of Caballeronia sp. LZ065. NCBI lineage: Bacteria > Pseudomonadati > Pseudomonadota > Betaproteobacteria > Burkholderiales > Burkholderiaceae > Caballeronia > Caballeronia sp. LZ065. Next base: position 268,297 of record NZ_JARUXV010000004.1, on the reverse strand, counting down.
CCGACGCCCGATGCGTCTGCGCAAAGCGGCGGCGGTGCCGTGTGAATCCCCGGGCGCCGCCGCTTCTGGCCAACCGGACCGCTTCGTGTCCGGTTTTTTTCTATTACCGTCCTAGATACGATCGTACTTTTTTACCCGCACGAGACCCCTGTTTTTACCTTCCGTAAGCCATTAACGGGGTCTTGGAACATCCTACCGTTTCCCACTCAAAAGATAAATCTACAGAATGCAAATCGATGTCCGGGTGGTGCGTATTGACCATGTAGTTGAACAGCGGATGACGAGCCTCTTCCCAACGCTGGCGCGCGGCGGCGACATCCTTGGCCAGCACCCGGTGGGGCAGGCCGCCGACATGCGTCATCGGCAGGAATTCGTTGACGCCGAACACGTCCTTGAAAAGCATCGCTTCGTATTCGCGGTCCAGCGGCGTACGCGCCGTGATCACCATGAAGTCGATCTCGTGCAGTTCGCACAGCATCCACAGCGCCTTGCACAATGCCACCTTCACCACCCGTCCCACCATTCCGCCCGCCACGCCGAGCCGGGTCGCTTCCGCGAGCCGGCTGCCGGCCAGTTCGTCGGGCAGACGCACCGACTGCTCCACCGCCAGCGGACTGTACGCATTGGTCTGAATGCGCATGGTGCCGAGCGGCGCGCCATCGAGCTTCGATTCCGCCAGCAGCACGACCGTGCCGCGGTCGCGGTCGGACGATTCGATGGCCATCGTATCGGCGAATTCGGGCAGATGACGCCCATAGGCCGAACGTCTGATGCTCACGGCCTTTTGGAGCCCTGCATCGTCACGGACGATACGAATCGTAAACGGCATCCGCTCCGTTTTCTGAAGCGTGGGAACCACGGTAAGAGTCGGGCGGGCCGCTGCTTCGATCGGGTTAGCGGCGGTGTGATTGGCAAGGTTCAGACGTTCCATTTGTAATACCCCATTTTTTCTTGGCGATTGGAAAGGTCCGGGCGTGAAGAACGGGTTTTGGGTGAGTTCTTCACACACGGCTCAACGAGCCTCTCACGAAGTCAAATAAGGGCGTGCGCGCTTGCCGCCGTTTCCCAGCAAATTTCAGGCTAAACCATTGGAGGAAAGCTTCTAATCGACGAATCGACCGTCAGGCAGCCGCCGCAAGCCGAAATATGCATATGCCGTACCGATATATGCGAGCCGGAATTTGAGTGAAATGGCAACGAGGGCGTGCTGTGCTGACGACGTGAGAAGCCTGATGAAGAATAGCGTTCGAAAAACCTTTTCGGAGGACATCGTAAATACCGCAAAACACGGGAGAAAGGCGACACGGTAACGTTTGCTGTGTGCGTCGCTTCGCAGATCTTGCGAAACGGCATAAATGGAGAAAATCCGGATTCACCCGGAATGGAATGAACAAACAAAAAGCGGACGCTCAGTTTCGAGACGTCCGCCTTTGGCACGACATAATCGTGTCGGCCGTGTGAATGACCGTCAAACAGTTCGGAAAATCAGTCGTCTTCGTCGAGCCAGGGAATATCCACGTCGGTGATGAACGCGACCATCGCGAGCGGCTTGCCTTCCTGGCGGCCGAGATTGCCATCGGCGCGTTGCCATTCGCAACGGAAAATCGTGGCCGGGGTATCGGCGAGCAAGGTCACGGTGCGGACTTCGTCCGGATCGTTTTCCTCGACCGGGCCATCGAGCGAAATCAGCAATTGCTGCGGCCAGACGCCGTCGGCGGGATCATAGATCTTGTCGCCGTCGTGAATGACGACGTGCGCCTCGACGCCAATAGTCGCCGACGCCTCGACGATCATCTTGCCGAGTGCGCGCAGCACCGCGGTGGCGCGGCCCGAGTTGGCCTGACGGATCGCGAGATCGCCGCGGGTCAGCGCCTGTTCGAGTTTCGGATTGGTTTTTTGTTGCGCCATCAGTCTCTCTCTAGGGTTCGTTGCAGCGTTCGACGAGCGGCACGCGGCAGAAGTTGCAGCCGGATCATACCGCTGCATCAACAAAGATAGGTCGCAGCGGCCGAGGCGGCAATCCGGGTGCGCGTCTGGACGTCCAGACGGCCGCTGCTCAAGTTTGAGCATGATCAGCCGATATTGCCCACATCCCCACGAAAACGCGTGACTGCCGTGTTGTTCATCGACCTGTCTGCCATTCTCTGTGTTCGTCCGACGGCGCGCGCGTCCCTTGAGCCGAACCCGGCCGTCGCGCCTGCAACGCCGGTCTCCGCCGTCTGAACGTGGCGACCGCACAGCCGGAAATCGTCGATGGCATCACGCTGCGCACGCACTTGCAGCCGATCTACAGCCTGCCGCATCAACGCGAGGTCGGCTACGAGGCGCTGCTGCGGGGCGATGCGGGCGATGGCGCGCTGATCGGCCCGTTCGATCTGTTCGGGCGGGCGATCGTCGCGGGCACGCTGACCGAACTCGACCGCATGAGCCACGTCACGCATCTGCGCAACGCCGCGCCGCTGCTGCCGCCCGCGCAATGGCTCTTTCTCAACATCAATCCAGCCACGTTCACCGATCCCGGCTATGCCGCACGGCTCGCCGCGGCCACGCGCGCCGCGGGCCTGACGCCGGAGCGGCTCGTGATCGAAGTGCTCGAATCCGGCGGCACCGATGTCGCCGAAATCGCGCGCGCGACGCACGCGTTTCGCGCGCAGGGCTTCCTCGTCGCGGTCGATGACTTCGGCGCGGGCCATTCCAACATCGACCGGCTGCTCACGCTCAGGCCGGATATCGTCAAGCTCGACCGCAGCCTCGTGCGCGCGAAGAGCGCCCACATGCGCGACGCGCTGATGCCGAAGCTCGTCGATCTGCTGCACGAGTCGGGCATGTTCGTGGTGGCAGAGGGCATCGAGACCGGCGAGGATCTGATGCTGGCCGCGCGCTCGAACGTCGATTTCGTGCAAGGCTATCTGTTCGGGCTGCCCGCCGCGCAGCTCGCCGCGCGCGGCGCGGCCATGCCGCTCTTCGAGGACGTGTTCGACCAGCTCGCGCACATGCGGCGCGCCGAGCGGCTGGCGGGCGATCTCTTGGTGCTGCCGTATCGTGCGGGGCTATTCCAGGCGGCCGAGCGCTTCGCCGCCGGCGCCGCGACGCACAGCGCCTGCGCCGACCTGCTCGCCCTGCCCTGCACGCTCAGTTGCTTCTTTCTGGATCAGACGGGCCGCGAATTCACGCCGGGGCTGGCCGGTTCCGCCGCGAAGACGCCAAGCGAACGTTTCGCGCCGATCGCCGACCCGGCGACGGGCCGCTGGGACAACCGGCCGTATTTCGTCGATGCCCACGCCAATCCGCAGCAGGTCATCACGAGCGCGCCGTATCTCTCCGTGACGGGCACCTCATTGTGCGTGACGCTCACCATCGCGACGAAACGCGCGTCGAAGTCCGTCGTGATCGGCGCGGATCTCGACTGGCGGCGGCTGATCGACGGCGCGCCCGAGATACTCTGAGTGCCGGTTCCTCAGATCAAGTCTTTCCGATAACGCCAGCAAGCGCGGCTGCCCCCTCGCGCAGCGCCGCCACATTGCCTTTTTCGAAAGTCCAGTGCCCCGCGGCGTCCACGATCGCCAGGTGCGCGCCGGGCCAGTGGGCCGCGAGCGCGCTCGCCTGGTCGGCCGGACACACCATGTCGAAGCGCCCGTGCACGATCCGGCAAGGCAGATGCGCGATGCGCGCGACCCGCGGCAGCAGCGCCGGCGGCGGCAGTTCGTGCGCCATGTAGTGACGTTCGAGCAGAGCCATCGAGATCGCGGCGGCATTGGCTTCCGCGCTCGGCCGCTTCGCCTCGTCCGCTGGTTCCTTCTCGGGCTTGTTCACGACCGACAGCGTGGTTTCGTAGCGGGTCCACGCACGCGCGAGCTGCGTGCCGGCCTCGTCGAAGCGCGCAAGCGGCGCCTCGGTCAGTTGCAGGATTTCCGGCGCGCTGGCGGGCCGTTTGCCGCTGGCGGTCTCGATAGCGTCGAGAAAGGCGCGATGCGCGTCGGGAAAGACGCGGCGCACGTCCCACAGGAACCAGTCGATATCCTCGCGCCGCGCGAGGAAGATGCCGCGCAGCAGGAAGCCGAGACAGCGCCCCGGATGCACGACGCCGTAGGCCAGCGCGAGCGTCGTGCCCCATGAGCCGCCGAACAGCGCCCAGCGCTCGATCTGCAACGCGTCGCGCAGTGTCTCCATGTCGGCGACCAGCGCCTCGATGCCGTTGTGTTCCAGCTTGCCAAACGGCGTGGACTTGCCGCAGCCGCGCTGGTCGAAGAACACGACGCGCCACGCGTCCGGCTCCAGCACGTCCGCCCATTTGAGGTTCATCGCGCCGCCGGGGCCGCCATGCACGATCAGCATCACCGGCGCGTCGCGCGGACCTTGTGCCCGCCAGTAGATCGAATGGCCGTCGCCCACGTCGAGCATGCCTTCGTCGAAATCCCTGGGCGCCTGATTTTCCATGAGCTCGCTTCCCTGCGTGATGGTTTGACCGAAGTCCATTGTTGCATCGCTCGCGCGACGGCGCTGGACGCGCCCGCCAGCCCCGATACGCTATGCTTGCGGCTTGCTCCCGCTGTCACCCACTCGTCATCTTGTGAATCCGATGCGCCGCACCCTCGTCAAGTGGCTGTTCGCCACCTATCTGCTCGGCAGCGGCATCGTCTGGTCGATCCTGATCCTGCCGCTGTTTCCCTTCGTGGGCCGTAACGGGCGCTACCGGCTTGCCAGGCTCTGGTGCCGCGCCATGGTCGCGATGATGCGCGTCATCACCGGCGTCACCTGTTCCATCGAAGGTCTGGAGCACCTGCCGGCAGGACCGTGCATCATCCTGTCGCGACATGAATCGACCTGGGAAACGCTGTCCTTCATGGCGCTCTTCCCGCGCCGCATCAGCTTCGTGTTCAAGCACGAACTCATGAACATTCCGTTCTTCGGCTGGGTCCTGCGCGGGCTCGACATGGTGAGCCTCGATCGCGGCTCGATCCGCCAGGCTCACGGCGCGGTGACGCGCGAATCCGCCGTGCGGCTGAAGAAAGGCGACTCGGTGGTGATCTTCCCCGAAGGCACGCGCGTCGCGCACGATGCGCCGCTCAAGCTCGCCTCGGGCGGCGTGCGCCTTGCCTGCGCGGCGCGGGTGCCGGTCGTGCCGGTGGTCCACGATGCCGGCAAGGTCTGGCCCGCGAAAGGCTGGCCGGACCGTGGCGGACATATCCGCGTGATCGTCACGCCGTGCCTGCCGCTCGACTGCGAGATCCCGCAGCAACTGAATCGCCTCGCGCAGACGCAGATGGACGAAGCGCTGGCGATCCTGCGCTAGCCGTCACTCAGTAAAGCGGCCGCTTCTTCGCGGCGCACAGCCGGTTGACGGCGGAAAGAAGCGTTTCCATATCGACGGGCTTGCGCAGGTAGCCGTCGTAGCTGACGAACGCCGGCGGATTCGGATGCCCCGAAATCATCAGGAAAGGAATATGCGCGAACGCCGTGTCGTTCTTCATCGTCTGGCAGAGCAGCGCGCCGCCCAGGCCCGGCATCATCCAGTCGGAGACGACGATGTCCACTTGCTGCTCGCCGAGTATCGCCAGGGCGCCATTGCCGTCGAATGCGCATAACACGGTGCAGTCCTCGCCCTGCATGCAGAGGGTCCAGGCTTCGATGGTGGCGGGATCGTCGTCGACGAGCAGTACAGTCTTCATCTTGCGAACATGTTCTGGGTACGGTGCGGTCAAACGTGGAAACCATGGCGCGGGCGGAATCTGCTTCTGACCGTCGCGACCTGCATTCGTTGCAGCCGCGCCGTTCCTTCACCCTATCGTCATAGTATTTCTTTCGCGCGAAATCTGCGCGGTAAATGCTCCTTCAGCAACTTGCGCGCCGCTCATGCCTGCCGGTCATTTGCTCCCGGCCCGCCCTCGGCCCGCTTCCCGCAGCGCATCGACCAGCGTCTCCTCAACCGGCGTGCGCGCGGCGTCGTTGCGGCGGATCAGGCCGATCGGCTCGTCGGTGCCGGCGAACGGCATCGGCAAGGCGGCCAGCAATCCGAGCGCGATGTCCTGCTCCACCGCACCCGCTGGTACGAACCAGACGGCGTCGTTGTTCATCGCAAGCGAACGTCCAAGCGACACCGACAGCGTTTCGACGAGCGCGGTCAACGCATGTGCGCCGAACGCCGTCAGCACGCTTTCAGCCGACTGACGGATCAGCGTGCCGAACGGCGGCACGACGATGGCAAAGCGCGCCAGCAACGCGGGCGTCAACGGCGTCTCCAGCGTAAGCGGATGTTCGCGCCGCACGACCACCGCCAGCGGTTCCCGATAAATCTGCTCGAATGACAGCCCATGCATGGCCTCGGGCTCGGACAGCCGGCCGACCACCAGATCCACCTCGCCCGCCTTGAGCTTCTCCAGCAGCAGCGCATTGGAATCCGTCCACACGGACAGCGACACCGCCGGCCACTGCTGCCGGAACGACAGCAGCGCCGGCGACAGCAGCACGGGCGCGACCGTCGGCAGAATGCCGATGGAGATGGAACCGGGCACGTCGCCGCGCTCGCGCAGCAGCATGTCGACGCCTTCCCGCAACGACGCCACACATGCGCTCGCATGCGGCGCGAACAGGCGCCCTTCGCGGGTAGGAACCGCGCCGCGCCGGCCGCGCTCGAACAGACGCACGCCCAGCATGGATTCCAGTTCCCCGATGGTCTTCGACACCGCCGGCTGGGTGATCGAAAGACTGTCGGCCGCGCGCTGCACGCTGCCGAGTTGCGTGACGGCCAGGAAACACTGCAGATGCCGGAACTTGACGCGCGTGTTGGTGAAGTCGGTATCCATGAGAATTGGTTATGCAAGATGGCACGAAACATCATTTTCCATAACTTGCGACGTTCTATAAAGTGTTTGTCAGAAACACCGGGTTCAGTCCTCACAAAATCACAGGAGACAGTCGAATGACCTCCCCCATCCTCACGCCGCGCGACTGGGCATCCCATCCGCCGTATCTGTCGCCGGGCTACAAGTCGTCGCTGCTGCGCAGCCCCGGGCTGCCGCTGGTGCCGCTGAAGGAAAATCTGCGCAATCGCCGCGTGCCGGTCTATGGCGCCGACGACCTGGGCGTGCTCGACGCCGACCTCACTCGCAATGCCGCCAAGAACGGCGCGCCGCTGGGCGAGCGCATCGTGGTGACGGGACGCGTGCTCGACGAGGGCGGCCGCCCCGTGCGCAACACGCTGGTGGAGGTGTGGCAGGCGAACGCCGCGGGCCGTTACGTGCACAAGGCGGATCAGCACGACGCGCCGCTCGACCCGAACTTTCTCGGCGCGGGCCGCTGCCTGACCGACGACGAAGGCCGCTACCGCTTCATGACGATCAAACCCGGCGCGTATCCGTGGGGCAATCACACGAACGCATGGCGCCCGAACCATATCCACTTCTCGCTGTTCGGCGAGTATTTCGGTTCGCGTCTCGTCACGCAGATGTACTTCCCCGGCGACCCGCTGCTGGAACTGGACCCGATCTTCCAGGGCATCCCTGAACAGGCGCGCAACCGTCTCGTGTCGCGCTTTTCCATCGACACCACGCAGGAAGGCTACGCGCTCGGCTACGAATTCGACATCGTGCTGCGCGGCCCCGACCAGACGCCGACGGAGTGAACCCCATGACCACGCTCAAGCAAACCCCTTCGCAGACCGTCGGTCCGTACTTCGCCTACGGCCTGGTTCCCGAGCAGTACAACTTCGACTTGAAGAGCCTGTTCACCGCATCGGCGGCGGACCGTGAGGTGCCGGGCGAGCACATCGCCGTGGTCGGCAATGTGTATGACGCCGAAGGCAAGGCCGTCAACGACGCGCTGATCGAAGTCGCCCAGGCCGATGCCTCGGGCCGCTACGTGCAGAGCGTGCAGGAAGCGCGCGAGTCGGGCTTCCGCGGCTTTGCCCGCGTGGGCACGGGCACGGATCCGAAGCTGCGCTTCATCGTCGATACGGTGAAGCCCGGCAAGACCGCCGACGATTCCGCGCCGCATCTGGACGTGATCGTGCTGATGCGCGGCATGCTGCTGCATACCTACACGCGCATCTATTTCGAGGACGAAGCCGAAGCCAACGCAAAAGACGCCGTGCTGCAAAGCGTGCCGGCCGAGCGCCGGCATACGCTGATCGCGAAGCGCGAGACGGGCCCGGCGGCGAAGCCGGGATCGTCGGGCAGCATCTATCGTTTCGACATCCATCTGCGCGGAGCGAACGAGACGGTGTTCTTCGATCTGTAAGGCTTTCGCGGCAGAGGTTCGAATAGAAGGCGTCCGGCACTGCGCTATAGTGTCGGACGCCTTTTTCGTTTTTCCCCGCCTCACATCATGTCCGACGCCTCCACGCCCAGCCCCCTCTACGCCCGGCTCCTCGCCGAAACCGCCCAGATCGGCTGGTCCGAACTCGAACGCTTCTTCGCGCAAGGCAAGCTTATCTGGGTCAAGGGCGATCTCGATCTGGTGAGCGTCGCGGAAGCCGTCGCCAATGACGACACCCGTCAGGTCACGCAATGGCTGTCGGCCGGGCTCGTCGAGCGCATGCAGGCCGAAACCGCCGCCGATCTCGCCGCGCGCGCCCCCGAATTGTGGGCGGTCGTGACGTCGCCGTGGGTCTGCGTGCAGGAGCGCGGCTGAGGAACCCGCCCGGACCGCCTAGCGCCGCTCCACCACATAATCGGTCCACAGCACGACGAGGATCGTCATCAGCGCCGGGCCGATGAACAGGCCGATGAGCCCGAAGGTTTCCGCGCCGCCGAGAATCCCGAACAGCACCAGCAGGAACGGCAGCCGCGCCGAGCCGCCGATCAGCACCGGCCGCACGAAGTGCTCCGCCACGAACACGACGATCAGCCCGAACACGGCGACGCAGATGGCCGCGACCGTCGAGCCCTGCGCGAACAGCCACAGCGCCGAGCCGAGAAAGACGATCGGCGCGCAGAACGGCAGCATCGCCGCGACCGCCGTGAGCATGCCGAGCAGGCTCGCGTGCGGTACGCCCGTCACCATGTACGCGACGCCGAGCAACGCGCCCTCGCCCAGCCCGACCACCACCAGCCCGACCACCGTGCTGCGCACCGATTCGGCCATGCGCCGCACGAGCGCCGCGCCCTCGGCGCCGAATGCGCGGCGCGAGCCCGAGAGCAGCTGCTGGCCCAGCTTCGACCCCGCCTGGAACACGAAGAACAGCGTCATCAGCATGAAGCCGAAGATGACGAAACCATGCACGACGCGGCCGCCGAAGTGACGGGTCATCGCGACCACGGTGGCACTGTGCAGGTTCTTGACGGCCGGCGAGGAATCGAGCGGCGTCGCGAGATTCTCCTGCCACCAGCGCGAGATCTGTCCGCTCATCGGCAGATGTTCGACGAAGGCGGGCATCGGGAAACCGGTGCGCAGGACATCGTGGAACCCGTGCAGCATGTCGCGCGCCTCGTTGATGGTCTGCGCCGCGACGACGAAGAACGGCACCACGAACAGCAGGCCGATGGCCGCCGTCAGGCACACAGCCAGCACGATGTGATGGTTCTTGAAGAACGGCCTTCGTTCGAGCCAGCCGAACGCCGGCCAGAGCGCGATGGCGATCACCGCCGCCCACACGACCGCCGGAATGAAAGTGCGCGCCGTGTACAGCGCCACCAGCACGAGAACCGCGTACAGCACCGCCGAGGCCGTGCGCTGCATCTTGAAGGTGCGGCCGGATGAATCCGGCGTCGGGTCGTTGCGCGGCTGAATGGGCATAAAAACGGGGGCCTCGTGGTGGTGCGAACAATGGGGAGAAGCGGGGAGATTCGTCCCCGTTCATTGTAATCACGCATGCCCGACCGCGTGGCCGGCGCACATGCTTTACGGAACGGCGCGCCGCTCTCCCTATAATCGAAGTTCGGCATCGATGCAGGGAAGGTTCAATGACGGGAAAGACCCCACAGGGAATGACGCTGCGGGCCACGGCTTCGGCGTGCGTGGCGCTCGCGCTGCTGGCCGGCTGCTCGACCAAGCTCAACCGGTCGAAGGAGGACGAGGTCAATGCACGCTACGGCATCACGACGCTTCCCGTGAAGGGCGGCGTCGAGATCCGGCTGCCCGAGGCGCCGCTGTTCGATACCGACGAAGTCGACATTCGCGCGGGACAGTCGCCGCTGCTGGATCGGGTCGCCGTCGTGCTGAAGCGCAGCATGCGGCCCGTGCTGATCGAAGGGCACACTGACAACCAGGGATCGCTCGGCTACAACCGCAATCTGTCCGAAGCGCGCGCGCAAGCGGTGGCGCAGGCGCTGATCCAGCGCGGCGTGCCGGCCCAGCGCATCACGACGAAGGGCGCGGCCTGGCTGCGGCCGATCGCCGGCAACGACACCGCGCAAGGCCGCGCGCTCAACCGGCGCGTGGAGATCCTGGTGCGCACCGAGAGCGAAACCACGCTGCTCGGCACGCCCGCCGGAGGCCGGCGCTAGCGTTTCAGCTTTCAGGCCGCCTGCGCCGCTTCCAGCACCAGCAGCTGCGAGCCGTCGGCGACCTGATCGCCCACGGCGAACAGAATCTCGCCGATCGTGCCCGGCCCCGGCGCGACGATGGTGTGCTCCATCTTCATCGCTTCCATGACCATCAGCGGCGCGCCCTTCTGCACCTGCGCGCCCGGCTCCACCAGCACGGCGATCACCTTGCCGGGCATCGGCGCGGTAAGGCGACCTTCCTGCTCGACATCGCCGGCGTGAGCCATCAGGTTCTGCCACTCGAACTGCATGGCCGCACCTTCGTGGAAGACGTGGAACAGGTCGCCGTCGGTGAAGACGTGCCCCTTGATGAGCGCATCGTCCAGTTGCACCGCGAACGAGGTGTCGCCGCTATGCGACCAGTCGAAGCGCGTCTGCTCGCCGTTGAGTTGCAGGCGCTTGTCGCCGGCTTTCGTGAAGATCACCTTCAGCGTTTCGTCGGTGTCCGCCGCGCGCCAGTTCAAGTCCTGGCTGTAGCCGCCCGCCATGCGCCAGTGCGACAGCGCATCCCACGGCGAATGGCCATGCGCCTCGCCGCCCTCGCGCGTCAGCAGCGCCGCGCAGGCAAGCGCGAGCGCATGCTTGCGCGATACCGTCGACGGCGCGAACAGCGCGTCGTGATGACGCTCGATCAGGCCCGTGTCCAGTTCGCCCGTGCTGAACGGCTCGCTCTGCACGATGCGCAACAGGAATTCGACATTGGTCGACAGCCCGACGATCTCGCATTGCGCCAGCGCGCGCGCCATGCGGGCGAGCGCATCGCGGCGGTCGCGGCCATGCACGATGAGCTTCGCGATCATCGGGTCGTAGAACGGCGTGATCGCGTCGCCGCGACGCACGCCACTGTCCACGCGCACGTCGCCGTCGATGGAAAATTCCACCGCGTGCGGCATGCTCAGATGCTTGAGCGTGCCCGTCGACGGCAGGAAGCCGCGCGACGGATTCTCCGCGTAGATGCGCGCCTCGATGGCGTGTCCGTGCACCTTCAGCTGGTCCTGAGCGAGCGGCAGCGGCTCGCCCGCCGCCACGCGCAACTGCCATTCGACGAGGTCCAGCCCGGTCACCATCTCGGTCACCGGATGTTCCACCTGCAGGCGCGTGTTCATCTCCATGAAGTAGAACTGGCCGTCCTGCGTCATGATGAACTCGACCGTGCCCGCGCCGACGTAATTCACCGCGCGCGCCGCCGCAACAGCGGCTTCGCCCATCGCGCGGCGGGTTTCATCGGCGAGCCCCGGCGCCGGGGCTTCTTCCAGCACTTTCTGATGGCGGCGCTGGACAGAACAATCGCGGTCGAACAGATAGACCGTGTGACCATGCTGGTCCGCGAATACCTGCACTTCGACGTGACGCGGACGCTGCAGATACTTCTCGATCAGCACGCGATCATTGCCGAAGCTCGACGCCGCCTCGCGCTTGCACGAGGCCAGCGCCGCCGCGAAATCCTCGCTGCGCTCGACCACGCGCATGCCCTTTCCGCCGCCGCCCGCACTCGCTTTCAGCAACACCGGATAGCCGATGCCGTCCGCCTCGCGCTGCAACAGCGCGGGGTCCTGGTCATCGCCGTGATAGCCCGGCACCAGCGGCACGGACGCGGACTGCATCAACGCCTTGGCCGCGGCCTTGGAACCCATTGCGCGGATGGCATCGACGGGTGGTCCGATGAACACCAACCCGGCTTTCTCGCACGCGTTGGCAAAGTCCTCGTTCTCCGAGAGGAAGCCATAGCCCGGATGTATGGCTTGCGCACCCGTCGCCAGTGCAGCCGCGACGATGCGCTCGATGCGCAGATAACTCTCCGATGCCGCCGCGCCGCCGACGTGCACGGCTTCGTCGCAGACATCGACATGCTTGGCTTTCGCATCCGCATCCGAATACACGGCAACGCTGCCGATGTTCAGGCGCTTCGCAGTAGCCGCGACGCGGCAGGCGATCTCGCCACGATTTGCAATCAGTATTTTGTTGAACATGTCTTTGCTCTGCAGAGGACAGGAGTAAGGCGCTAAAGCGCCAACTCCTGTCGTCACATCCGGAATACGCCGAAGCGCGTGTCTTCGATGGGCGCGTTCAGCGTCGCGGCCAACCCGAGGCCCAGCACGTCGCGCGTCTGCGCGGGATCGATCACGCCGTCGTCCCACAGGCGCGCGCTCGCATAGTACGGATGGCCCTGGGCTTCGTATTGATCGCGGATCGGCGCCTTGAACGCTTCTTCTTCTTCCTTCGACCATGCGCCGCCCTTCTTCTCGATGCCGTCGCGCCGCACCGTGGCGAGGACCGACGCCGCCTGCTCGCCGCCCATCACCGAGATGCGCGCGTTCGGCCACATCCACAGGAAGCGCGGCGAATACGCGCGGCCGCACATGCCGTAGTTGCCCGCGCCGAACGAGCCGCCGATGATGATCGTGAACTTCGGTACCTTCGCCGTGGCGACGGCCGTCACCATCTTCGCGCCGTTGCGCGCGATGCCTTCGTTCTCGTACTTGCGCCCGACCATGAAGCCGGTGATGTTCTGCAGGAACACGAGCGGAATCTTGCGCTGCGCGCACAGTTCGATGAAATGCGCGCCCTTCAGCGCCGACTCGCTGAACAGAATGCCGTTGTTCGCGACGATGCCGACCGGATGCCCCCACACATGCGCGAAGCCGCAGACGAGCGTGGTGCCGTAGCGGGCCTTGAATTCGTCGAAGGCGGAGTCATCGACGATGCGCGCGATCACTTCGCGCACGTCGAAGGGCTTGCGGGTATCGGCGGGGATGACGCCATAGACGCTCTGTGGGTCGTAGCGCGGCGGAAGGGGTTCCTTCAGCGCCAGCGTGGGCGTCTTCACGCGATTCAGATTGCCGACGATGCTGCGCGCAATGCCGAGCGCGTGCGCGTCGTTCTGCGCGAGATGGTCCACGACGCCCGACAGACGCGTGTGGACGTCGCCGCCGCCGAGATCCTCGGCGCTCACTTCTTCGCCGGTCGCGGCCTTCACGAGCGGCGGGCCGCCCAGGAAAATCGTGCCCTGGTTCTTGACGATGATCGATTCATCGGACATCGCGGGCACGTAGGCGCCGCCCGCGGTGCACGAACCCATGACCACCGCGATCTGCGCAATGCCTTGCGCGGACAGGTTCGCCTGGTTGTAGAAGATGCGGCCGAAGTGATCGCGGTCGGGAAACACGTCGTCCTGATTCGGCAGGTTCGCGCCGCCTGAATCGACCAGATACACGCACGGCAGCCGGTTTTGCTCGGCGATCTCCTGTGCGCGCAAATGCTTCTTCACCGTGACCGGATAGTAGGTGCCGCCCTTCACGGTGGCGTCGTTGCACACGATCACGCATTCCTGCCCCGCGATACGCCCGATGCCCGTGATGATGCCCGCGCCCGGCGCTTCGTCGTTGTACATGCCATACGCGGCCAGTTGCGACAGCTCCAGGAACGGCGTACCCGGATCGAGCAACTGCGCGATGCGGTCGCGCGGCAGCAGCTTGTTGCGCGACACGTGGCGGTCGCGCGCGGCCTGCCCGCCGCCTTCCGCGAGTTTCGCGACCTTCTGCTTGAGATCGGCGACGAGCGCGTCGAGCGCCTGCACATTGGCGCGGAACTCCTCGCCGCGCGGATTCAGCTTCGATTCGATGATCGTCATGTCGCGCCCTCAAGCCGTCTCGGCAAACAGTTCGCGGCCGATCAGCATGCGGCGGATCTCGCTCGTGCCCGCGCCGATTTCATAGAGCTTGGCGTCGCGCCACAGACGGCCCACCGGATACTCGTTGATGTAGCCGTTGCCGCCGAGGACCTGGATGGCTTCGCCGGCCATCCACGTGGCTTTTTCGGCGGTGTAGAGGATCACGCCCGCGCAGTCCTTGCGCACCTGGCGCACGTGACCGGCGCCGAGCGTGTCGAGCTGGCGGCCGACCGCGTAGAGATAGGCGCGGCACGCTTGCAGCGTCGAATACATGTCGGCGACCTTGCCCTGGATCAGCTGGAATTCGCCGATGGCCTGGCCGAACTGCTTGCGGTCGTGGATATACGGCACCACTGCGTCCATGCACGCGAGCATGATGCCGGTCGGTCCGCCCGCGAGCACGGCGCGTTCGTAGTCAAGGCCGCTCATCAGCACCTTGGTGCCGCCGTTCAACTGCCCGAGGATGTTCTCCTTCGGCACTTCCACGTTCTCGAACACGAGTTCGCCGGTGTGCGAGCCGCGCATGCCCAGCTTGTCGAGTTTCTGCGCGACCGAGAAGCCCTTCATGCCCTTCTCGACGATGAACGCCGTAATGCCGCGCGCGCCTGCTTCGATGTCGGTCTTCGTGTAGACAACCAGCGTGTCGCAGTCGGGGCCATTGGTGATCCACATCTTGGTGCCGTTGAGCACGTAGTGGTCGCCCTTTTCTTCAGCCCGCAGCTTCATGCTGACGACGTCCGAGCCCGCGTTTGGCTCGCTCATCGCGAGTGCGCCGATATGCTCGCCGGAGACGAGCTTCGGCAGGTACTTCTGCTTCTGCGCCTCGGTGCCGTTGCGATGAATCTGGTTCACGCACAGATTCGAATGCGCGCCATACGACAAGCCGACCGACGCCGACGCCCGCGAGATTTCCTCCATCGCCACCATGTGCGCGACGTAGCCCATGTTCGCGCCGCCGTATTCCTCTGACACCGTCATGCCGAGCACGCCCAGGTCGCCGAATTTCTTCCACAGGTCCATCGGAAACTGATCCGAATGGTCGATCTCGCCGGCGCGCGGGGCGATTTCCTTCGCCGCGAAATGGGCGAGCGAATCGCGCAGCATGTCGATGTCTTCGCCCAACGCGAAATTCAGACCGGGCAGGTTGCTCATGAAGCGTCTCCTCGTGAATACGGATGTTTTCGGCGGGTGCCGTGTTATGAGTCTGGCTCACACTACGACGGAAACCGCTGGATTGGGCAATTTCACGCTCAAATTGGCTGGCCGTCAACATGTTTTTGAGCTACGCTCACATTCATTCGAGACATTTCCAGGGCTGCATTCCGATCATGTCGACGCATACCACCGCTTCCGGCCGCCGCGCGCCCGCCGGCGTCAAGTCGCAGCAGCGCGTGAAGGAGATTCTTCAGGCCGGCCGCGAAGTCTTCGCCGAGAAGGGTTATGACGCCGCGACCAGCGCGGAGATCGCGCAGCGCGCAGGCATTTCCGAAGCCACGGTCTTCAGCTATTTCAGCGGCAAGCGGGATTTGTGCGCGCGCGTGATCGCGGACTGGTACGACGAGATCATCGATGCCTTCGAATCCGGCTTGCCGCGCGACGGCACGGTGCATCAGCAGTTTGCGTTCATCGTCCGGACGCACATGCGGCTCATGCTGATGAACGGCACCGGGCTCTGCTCGCTGGTACTGTCGGAGGGGCGCACCAAGCAGCACGATCTGTCGGACGCGCTCACGGAACTGCAACGCCGCTATACCGCCCCGCTGATGGACGTGCTCGCGCATGGCCAGGCGCTCGGCCACGTGCGCAACGACGTGCCGCTGCGGCTATTGCGCTCGCTCGTGTTCGGTCCGATGGAGCACGTTCTGTGGGATGCCACGCTCGCGAAGCGGCGCTTGAGTCAGACTCAGATCGAGACGACAGCGAACGAGCTCGTGGAAGTCTTGTGGGCGGCGCTGCAACCGCCGGACGCGCAGGTGGCCGCGCTGGTGCGCTTCCGGCAGGAAGTCGAGGAAGCCTCGCGGCGCTTCGATGCTGCAGCGAAGCCGAAGCAGGAAAAATGAAGCTTTATTTGCGGATGAAGCGCAGCGCGAGGCGCGCGAGCTTCGGCACGGTGACGGGGCGCAGAAGCCGCGCGTCGTAACCGCCCATGCGACGGTCGTTCTCCTTCAGGCACGTTTCGATCAGCGCGCGCACCGAGACATCGCCCGCCACCGAATCGCCGACATTCGCCGGGAAGTTCGCGTCCTGCGCGGCGCCGCTCGTGTCGAAGCCGCGCGCGAGGGAAATGCGGTCGCGGATCAGCGAAATCCACACACTCGCGGTCTTCGCCAGGAACCACGGCCTGCGATAGCACGGCAGGCTGCGCCGGTACCACGCCACCCAGTTGGCGAAAAACAAGATGTGACGCGCTTCTTCCTGAATCACCGGCTCGAAGGTCTCGACCAGCGCTTCGGGAAAGTAGCCCGATTGCCGCGCCGCCTCGAACAGCCCGAACGCGAAGAAACTGTCGATGCATTCGCTGTAGCCGGTCAGCATCCAGGCGCGTAACGGATCGGCGGGGGCGGGATACGGCGGTTCCGGCGCGAGTGCGATGCCATACGCCTCCACCAGTTTCGACAGCACCAGCTTGTGACGCGCCTCCTCGCCGCCGTTCATGCGCAGGGCCTCGCGCAGATGCGCGTCCGCGACCGTGGCGGCGTAGGTGGCGACGCGAATCGATGCGCGTCCTTCCGTCTGCACCGCGATGTCCCAGATCGGCAGCGAAGTCACGCGCTTCAGGGCGCCGGGGTCGAGAGGCGGCCAGTCGATGACGGCGGGCTTGTACGGGTTGTGCGTCGTCAGGAGCATCTCGCAGAACATGCGCTTGTGCAGGTCTGAACCGATCGGAATTGTCCCCGTGGACCGGTAGGTCCAGTGACGCATAGCATGATCCGCTTCGACTGGGTTGAGCGTGTCGGACATATTCGAAGATTGGTCGCGGCCCGGGTACGTCCTGCGGAGTCTGGCATACGGAACGCAAACATGCAGTGGGCACGCGAAGCCACTAGTCGACAAGCCCCGCCACTACGCCATAGCGCGTCATGCCAAACGGAGCAGGTCAACGCACAGACGTCACCAAATTTGACATTGCTTAACCGCCGAAAATATACATATACTTGTATATTGTCGCGATAAAAACCTTACGCTTTGTCGGTACGACCCTGGAGGATCTGCGCAAATTTCCTATAGAAGCGCGCCGCCACACCGGATTTCAGCTGGACGCCGTGCAGCGTGGCCTGATGCCGGATGATTTCAAACCCATGCCGTCGGTCGGCGCAGGGGTTTATGAAATCCGCGTCCACCTCGAAGGAGAATGGCGGGTGCTTTATGTCGCGAAGCTGAGCGACGCCGTCTATGTGCTGCACGCGTTCCAGAAGAAAACTCAAAAGACGCGACGCGAAGATATCGAACTGGCGGCTCGCCGCTATCGCCTGATTGGAGGCTGAATCATGAACGAACCCATTGTAGATTCAAGCGGAAACGTCTTCGCCGACCTCGGCTTTCCCGAGGAAGAGGCTCTGCTGCTCAGTCTCCGCGCCGACCTGATGGCTTCGCTGCGTCAGGTGATCGAAGCCCGTGGCTGGACCCAGGCACAGGCTGCTCAGGCGCTCGGCATCACCCAGCCGCGTGTTTCCGACCTGAACCGAAGCAAGTGGGATAAGTTCAGCCTCGACATGCTGCTGGCACTGGCCGTGCGCGTCGGCTTGCATCCGCACATCGAGTTGAAGGCCGCATGAAGCACCTTCCTCAGACCGTAAGGCTTCAAAGACCCGCTATCGGGGCTTTCACTAGCTCCCCAACATTTTTGGCTTGGTAACCTTCTGCCGATTCTGAGCGGACACGATCCGCGGAATGCACCTGATCCGGCGCCCCAACCACGCGCCGGTCGCCCGGAAACGAGACCTTCCGGGTAGAACCGACCACCTTCTGGAGTTACAACAGTGAAGAAACTGCTCGCGGCACTGACGATGTCCCTTCTCGCCGCCACGTCGCTCACCGCCGTCACCGCCGCGCAGGCGAAGGACTATTCGACGATCCGCTTCGGTGTCGACGCCAGCTATCCCCCGTTCGAATCCAAGGGTTCCGACGGCAAGCTGGTTGGTTTCGATATCGATCTCGGCAACGAGATCTGCTCGCGCCTCAAGGCGAAATGCGTGTGGGTCGAGAATGACTTCGACGGCATGATCCCCGCCCTCAAGGCGAAGAAGTTCGACGGCGTGCTCTCGTCGATGTCGATGACCCCGCAACGCGCCGAGCAGATCGCCTTCTCGAGCAAGCTGTTCAACACGCCCACGCGTCTGGTCGCGAAGAAAGGCAGCAACATCATGCCGACGGCCGAAAGCCTGAAGGGCAAGAACGTCGGCGTGGAACAGGGCACCATCCAGGAAACCTACGCGAAGACCTACTGGGCGCCGAAGGGCGTGACGGTCACGCCGTACCAGAACCAGGATCAGGTCTATGCTGATCTGACGTCGGGCCGCCTCGACGCCGCGCTGCAAGACGCCGTGCAGGCCGAGATCGGCTTCCTGAAGACGCCGCGCGGCGCCGGTTATGACTTCGCGGGCAAGGACCTCGACGATCCGAAGACGCTCGGCAACGGCGCCGGCATCGGTCTGCGCAAGGACGACACGGACCTGAAGGCGAAGATCGACAAGGCCATCGCCGACATCATCAAGGACGGCACCTACAAGAAGATCGAGAAGAAGTACTTCGACTTCAACGTGTACGGCAGCTAAGCCGTCCCGCCCCCTCGAAACGGGCTCCGCGCCGCAAGGCACGGAGCCCGTTTCGTTTGCATCATCCCTTGTGGACGCCGCTGTCCGGGCGCCCGCCGCAGTGATTTCGGCTAAGATCGAACGTCCGGTAAGACGCCAGCGGAAGGAGACACCGCGGCGCCCCGCAACTATCCGAGGCAAGAAGCACGCAATCGCGTGCGCGCGACCCCTATGCAAACCCGAACCCACTCCCTGATCTCGCCGTCCCTCGGCACGACCCGCACCATCACCAGCTTTCACTACGGCCCCGGCGGCGGCCAGAAAATCTACATCCAGTCCTCGCTGCACGCCGACGAACTGCCCGGCATGCTGGTCGCGTGGCGTCTGCGCCGCCAGTTGGCCGAATTCGAAGCCGCCGGCAAGCTGCGCGGCGAAGTGGTGATCGTGCCGGTGCCGAATCCGATCGGCCTGTCGCAGCATCTGCACGGCACGCTGATGGGCCGTTTCGAAACCAACAGCGGCCACAACTTCAACCGCAATTTCCACGATCTCGCCGCGTTGATCGCGCCGCGCATCGAGGCGCGTCTCGGCCCGGACGCGGAGGCCAACAAGCTGGCCGTGCGCGCCGCCATGCAGGAAGCGCTCGACGAGCAGACGCCGCACACCGAACTCGAATCGCAGCGTCTCGCGTTGCAGAAGCTGTCCTTCGACGCCGATGTCGTGCTCGACCTGCACTGCGACCTCGACGCCGCGCTGCATCTCTACACCAATCCGGACATCTGGGAAGAAGTGGAGCCGCTCGCGCGCTATCTCGATGCCCGCGCGTCGCTGCTTGCGCTGAACTCCGTGGGCAATCCCTTCGACGAGATCCACAGCTTCTGCTGGTCCGACCTGCGTCAACGATACGGCGAGCGTTTCCCGATTCCGAACGGCGGCGTGTCGGTGACGGTGGAATTGCGCAGCCAGCACGACGTGTCCTACGAACTCGCCGACAAGGACGCGCAGGCCATCGTCAATTATCTGATCCGGCGCGGCGTGATCGACGCTCCGGTGCCCGAGCTGCCGCCGCTCGCCTATCCGGCCACGCCGCTCGCGGGCGCGGAGCCGATCGTCGCGCCGATGTCGGGCATCCTGGTGTTCCGCGCGCCGGTGGGCGAGTACATCGAAGCGGGCGCGCCGGTCGCCGACATCATCGATCCGCTCACCGACACCGTGACCACGCTCAAATGCACGACCTCGGGCGTCATGTACGCGCGCCACATCGTGCGCTTTGCGACGGCCGGTCTCGAAGTGGCGCGCATCGCGGGCGCGAAGGCGTATCGGACCGGGTCCCTGCTGTCCGCTTGAGCATCGCTTTCTAGAAAGGCGCGAGGCCGCATTGCGCGGCCACCACGCGCCAGTTCCCGTCGATCTCGCCCCAGGTTCGCGTGTAGCGCAGGCTGCCCGCGAACGGCGCGCCGCCGAACGTGCCCGTGATCGCCACGCGCGTCACCGTCACCGCGAACGTGCCATACACGCGCACCCGCGCGTCCTCCGTCTCCAGCTTCTCGATGCGCTGCATGCCATAACGATGCCCGTTCAGGTCGTCGGCCTTCGTCCATACCTTGCCGGTGGCATCGACGAAGCTCAGGTCGTCGGCGAGCAGCGCGTCCAGCGCCTCCACGTCCGACTTCATCATCGCCTGCTTCAGGCGCGCTTCCAGTTCGCGGATTCCCGTCTCGTCCATGGTGTCGCTCGTCAAAAGAGTGAAGCGTGAGCTTCGCATCGCGCGGGCCGGATACACAAGCGCAACAATTCCGCCAGTGGTGTTGCACCTGAGATACACCGAAAGCAGGCTGAAAGCCCTGTCACATTTTCTTCTTCAGCGCTCGCTACAGTTGCGCCCGTCGCAATGAACACGTCGTAGAACGCGGATTTGACCGACATCGTCACCACCACCGCGAACCAACTCACGGAGCTTGTTTTGAAGAAGAATCTCTTGGCGACCGCCGCGCTCGCCGCATTTGCCGCCCTCGCCGCCACCTCCGCGCACGCGCAAAGCAGCGTCACGCTGTACGGCATCATCGACGCCGGTATCAGCTACGCGAACAACGCAGCACGCACCGGCGGCAGCGACTCGCTCGTCAAGTACGACGACGGCGTGGCGCAAGGCAGCCGTTGGGGCCTGAAGGGCTCCGAAGATCTCGGTGGCGGCCTGAAGGAGATCTTCACGTTGGAAAACGGCTTCAACAGCGGCACCGGCGCACTGGGCCAGGGCGGCGCTGAATTCGGCCGTCAGGCATTCGTCGGTATTTCGAAGAACGACGTCGGTGCGCTGACCTTCGGCCGTCAATACTCGTTCTCGACCGACTATCTCGGCGGCGCGTACTCGATCGGCGGCCAGACCGTCGCGGGCAACTACGCTTACCACATCAACGACGTCGACCAGCTGACCTCGAGCCGCATCAACAACTCGGTCAAGTTCAGCAGCGCCAGCTTCTACGGCGTGACGTTCGGCGCGATGTACGGCTTCTCGAACGCGGCTGGCGCCTTCGCCGGCTCGCCGACGGTCGGCACGACGGCCGGCTCGTCGCGCGCCTACAGCTTCGGCCTGAACTACAAGGCGGGCCCGCTCGGCATCGGCGCGGCTTACACGGACATCCACTACCCGGGCTCGTCCACGCCGACGTTCTCGACCAACATCGCGAACATCACGCAAGCCAACATCAAGGATCTGCGCACGTTCGGCATCGGCGCGAACTACGCGCTGGGCGCAGCGACGATCTTCGGCCTGTGGACCAACACGCGCTTCGAACCGGTCACCGGCGCGAGCTCGAAGTTCAACGCGTTCGACATCGGCGGCAAGTACGCCTTCACGTCGGCGCTGACGGCTGGCCTCGGCTACTCGTACATGAACCTGACGGACAACGCCAAGGGCCACTGGCACCAGTTCGACGCGTCGGTCGACTACGCGCTGTCGAAGCGTACCGACGTGTACGTGCTCGGCATCTACCAGAAGGCTTCGGGCCGCAACGGCACGACGGACGTGCAGGCGCAGATCGGTTCGGCGACGAGCTACTTCGGCACGTCGGGTCTCGGCGAGAACGATCAGCTGGCGTTCCGCGTCGGCATCCGCCACAAGTTCTAAGCATCGCTGCGACGCCGGACGTCCTGTCGAGGGACGTCGGTCGAACCAAGCGGGCCGCCTTCGGGCGGCCCGCTTGGTTTCACACGCTCACACGCTCACGCGGCTCAACATTTCGCCACGGCGACCTTGTGAGGATCGGCGTGAGCATGCAGTGCCGGAGCGGTGGCGGTGCCGCCGTGCTCGTCGAGGTACGTGCAAGCAGAGACAATGTCGCGCGCCAGCGACATCGCGACGGTGTGGTTGATGTGTGGACGCACCACCACGCGCAGGCTCCTCACTTCCTCGGCGTTGGGCGGCATCGAATACGCCGACAGCACCCAGCCTTTCTCGCGCACCTTGTTCGACACGTCGAACTCATTGAATTTCTTCACCTTGGGATCGAGCGTGACGGCGACGACAGGAATGCGCTGCGTCTCGTTCATGATGGTGAAGTAGCCGCTCCTGACCAGTTCGTCGCGCAGCCTGACCGCATTGGC
Organism: Caballeronia sp. LZ065; assembly: GCF_031450975.1. Classification (NCBI taxonomy): domain Bacteria; kingdom Pseudomonadati; phylum Pseudomonadota; class Betaproteobacteria; order Burkholderiales; family Burkholderiaceae; genus Caballeronia; species Caballeronia sp. LZ065. Next base: position 245,789 of record NZ_JARUXV010000004.1, on the reverse strand, counting down.
GAGCGTGTGCGTCACGATGCGCTTGTAGCCATCGAAGCCGAGACGCAGAAACTGGTAGTACTGCACCGCGATCGGCGCCGCGTTGCGGCTGAAGTTGAGGGTCGCGGTAGGCATTTCACCGCCAAGATAATTGACGTAGAAGATCAGGTCTTCATTGAAAACCTTGCGCTCCCGGAACACCACCCAGCCGAGTCCTGGCGGCGTGAGCCCGAACTTGTGTCCGGACGCGTTGATCGACTGCACGCGCGGGAGACGGAAATCCCACGCGTAGTCCGGATAGAGAAAGGGATTGACGAAACCGCCCGAGGCGCCGTCGATATGCATCGGAATCGAGATGCCGGTCTTCTGTTCGTACGCGTCGAGCCAGTCGTGGATCGCCTGGATGTCGTCGTCCTCGCCGGTGAACGTCTGTCCGGCGATCGCGACCACCGCGATGGTGTTCTCGTCGACGTACTTGTCCAGCTGATCCGCCGTCAGCCGATAGTTGCCCGGCTCGAGCGGCACGATGCGCGGCTCGACGTCGAAGTAGCGCAGGAATTTTTTCCAGACGATCTGGACATTGCCGCCGGTCACCATGTTCGGTCGCGATGCGTCCTTGCCTGCCTTCTCGCGCGCCTGCCGCCAGTTCCACTTGTGCGCCAGCCCCGCCAGCATGCACGCCTCGGACGAGCCAATGGTCGCCGCACCATAGGGCTCCGCGTCCTTCGGACCGTTCCAGAGCTCGTGCAGCCAGCGGACCATGCGCCTCTCCATCGCGAAGAGTTGCGGATACATGTCATGGTCGATGTAGTTCTTGTACATGTTGCGCCGCGCGGTTTCCACCGCCTCGGGTTCCGCAAAGGTCGTAACGAACGACGACATGTTCAGCATTGGATTGGTGTCGGTCCACTCGTCGCTCCAGACCAGCGCGTCCGCGGCGCGCGCCGAAATGCCGTGTCGCGGAAAAGCGTCCTCCGGCACCTCGAGATTGAATTCGTCGTACATCGTGACTTTTTCGGGCGGCGTGCCGTCCGGTGTCGTTGCGGGATTCATTGCCTTGCATCCTCTGCAAATAGGGATTGAGAATGTCGATTACTTCGCTGTTTTGCCGCCTTCCTTTTTGAAGCGCTCGACGTAACGATCCATCAGCTTGCGAATCGCGCGGCCGATCTGCATGTAGTCGCTCTCGTTGAGATTGGCGAGCGACACGCGGCCCGAAGGATGCGGCGTCCCGAAGCCGCGTCCCGGCAGCAGAACGACGCGCGCTTCCTTCGCAAGCTCGAAGAGCATTTCGGATGGCTGCACGCTCTTGAGCACCCAGTCGACGAATTCCTTGCCATACGCGCGCCCACCCATGTATTCGAGATCGAGGATCGTGTAGTAGTCGACCTGGTTCGCGTCTTCCTCTTCCTGCGCGACACCGATCTCGCGATACAGCGCCGCCTTGCGGCTGCGGATCAGACGCTTCAGCGCGTTCTTGTAGGCATCGGGCGTGTCCATCAGCGAGAACAGGGAGAACAGCACCATCTGCACCTGCTGTGGCGTTGATAGGCCCGCCGTGTGATTCAGCGCAACGGTGCGGCTGTCCGCCACCAGACGGTCGATGAATCTGAGCTTGTCGGGCTCGGTCGTGATCGATTCGTAACGTTCGTGCAGGAGCGCCCGCGCATCCTTCGGCAAGGCCGCGATCTGCGCGTCCAGCACGTTGTCACGATGCGTCGCGATGGTGCCGAGGCGCCAGCCGGTCGCGCCAAAATACTTCGAGTACGAATAGACCAGGATGGTGTTCTTCGGGCACAGCGCGAAGAGCGACACGAAGTCGTCGGCAAAGGTGCCGTAGACATCATCGGTGAGGAGAATCAGATCAGGCCGTTCCTTCACGATTTCGGCAATGTACTGCAAGCTTGCCTCATCCATCTTCACCGACGGCGGGTTGCTCGGATTGACGAGAAAGAATGCCTTCACTTTCTTGTCGCGCAACTTGTCGAGCTCGCTTTTCGAGTACTGCCAGCGATTCTTCACGTCGGCATCGCAGTTGATGACGTTCAGCTTGTAGTCGTTCAGGCGCGGAATTTCGATGTACGGCGTGAAGATCGGCCGGCCGAGCGCGATGGTGTCGCCCGGTTTGATGAGGAAATTCTCGCGCATCGTGTTGAAGATGTAGGTCATCGCCGCGGTACCGCCTTCCACCGCGAAGACGTCGAATTCGCCGACGAACGGATGCTTGCCGATCATCTCGCGCCGCAGATACTGCGCGACGATGCTCTCCGACAGCGTCAGCATGCGATCCGGGACGGGATAATTGCAGGCGAGAATGCCTTCGCACATTTCATACAGGAAATCAGCCGCATTCAAGCCGAGCTGGTCTCGAACGTAGGACACGGCGCCCGCCAGGAAGCTGATGCCGGGCGTTCCATGAAACTCGCGCGCAAAAATTTCGAAGCGCTCCTCGATGCCTTCCCGCTTTGGAAATCCGCCGACGCCTTCCGGCATATAGGCGAACGAACGCTCCGACTCCCGCATCGCGAAGAGGCCCAGCTGCCAGAAGCCGTGGCGCGGAATGGTCGCAAGAAAATTCGGATTACCGCGGCCCGCGTTGAGCATCGCGAGATTTGCGGGCCGCTCGACCGCGCTGCCGCCCGCGGCCTTGATGAGCTCGTCCTTGAGTTCGAACGGGCTGAGCGCTGCCATCGCAGCACGATCGTCGCGAGCCGGCTTTGAAGACTTGGCCATCCAACACCCCCAGAAAAAGAAATCAACTCGATGACACGCGAAAAGGCATGCGGCACGCTCACGAGAGAAGCATGACGATCACCATCCCCCAGATCGTCAGCAGCGTATTGCCCACCGCATAGGTGACCGTGTAGCCGAGGCCCGGCACCTGGCTTTTCGCGGCATCGCAGATCATGCCGAGCGCGGCCGTCGTGGTCCGCGCTCCCGCGCAGATGCCGAGCAGGATCGCCGGATGAAACCTGAAGACGTATTTCGCGATGTACATGCCGAGAATGAGCGGCACGGATGACGCGAAGATCCCCCACAGAAAGAGGCTCACGCCGAGCTTCTCGAGCCCCGCGACAAAGCCCGGGCCAGCGGTGATGCCCACCACGGCGATGAACACGTTCAGGCCGACCGAATTCATGAACCACAGTGTCGGAGACGGAATCCGTCCGAAGGTCGGGTGAATCGCGCGGAGCCAGCCGAAGACGATCCCCGCGATCAGCGCGCCGCCCGCGGTCGACAGGGTGAGCGGAACGCCGCCCGCGTGAATGACGACCGCACCGATCAGCGCGCCAAGCGTGATCGCCAGGCCGGTGAACGCCATGTCGGCGACATCGCTCGGACGGTCGATCACGCCGGCCGCCTTTGCGACGGCCGTGGTGTCCTGCGTGCGCCCTACCACCGTCACGGTGTCGCCACGGTGCAGTTTCGTGTTCGCCAGTACGGGTATGAGCGTCTCGGTCGCACCGCGTTTGATCCTGCGGATAAACACGCCGCGCGCGCCTGGCAAATGCGCCAGTTCGCCGAGCGTCTTGCCTTCCACCGACTTGTTCGTCACGAAGATATCGACGCCTTCGACCGGTACGGCGAGCAGTTCCGCGTCGTCGACTTCTGTCGCCACGCCACCGCCGAGAATCTCGACCAGCTGATCGCGCCGCCCGACCACCGCGACCACGTCGCCGGCCTCCAGTACGTCGTCGATCTTCGCTTCCTGGATCTGCCCGCCGCGCCGGATCCGCTCGATGAAGAGCCGGGCGCCCGCGGGCTCCAGTGCTTCCGCCTGCGCGACCGTCAGCCCCACGACACGGCCATGGGCCTGCACGCGATAGGCGCGCAGCGTGAACTGATGCCAGCCCGAGCCGTCGCCGCCCAGCTCCGTGCCGCCGCCGAGTTGCTTCTCGTACTCCTTGCACGCCGCCACCAGATCGATCCCGAGAAGCCGTGGACCGAGCATCGCCAGGATCAGCGCCGAGCCGATCGTGCCGTAGATGTAAGTCACGGCGTAGGCAGTAGGCATGGCGTCGAGCATCGCCTTGGCCTGCTCGGGTGGCAGGCCAAGGCGATTGATTGCGTCGGTCGCGAGGCCCATTGAAGCCGAGATGGTCTGCGAGCCGGCGAACAGCCCCGCCGCCGAGCCGATGTCATAACCGGCGATCTTCGCGGCGACCCACGGCGCGGCCAGGCACAACACGCATTGAATGACGGCGAACAACGCCTGCGGCAATCCGTCCTTCGCGATGCCGCGCACGAACTGCGGCCCGACGCCATAGCCGACGGCGAACAGGAACATCAGGAAGAAAACGGACTTGACGTTGGGTGAGATGGTGATGCCGAGCTGGCCTACGGCAATGGCGGCGAGCAGGGTCGCGGTCACTGCGCCGAGACTGAACCCTTTGAAGCTTTTCCCGCCGACCCAGTAGCCAACGCCCAACGAGAAAAATACGGCGATTTCAGGATAACTACGCAGTGTTGCAGTAAGCCATGACATAAGCGTTCCTTGTCAAGTCGAAGCTGCTTTGCCGTTTTTTTGACCAGAAACGGCAGAAAATCAGCACGATCATTTGAATCGCCCGAATTATATTGACGAAGTTTCAGCCATCCGTTCGAAATGAAAGCACAGCTTGACCGACGACAACACACGCGCAATTCGACGCAAGTTCTGCGTCTTGCCGGGCGTAAAACGCGAGCCTCATCGGCCCGGGCCTGCGTCTGGCACGGATTCATCTCGACGGCTCACCAATACACCAATTTTCGTAACTGCCCCTAACAAGTCCGCAATTTTTTGTGACCGGCAATTGCCCGGCGGTCGTCAGGGGTCGAAGTTCTGCGATGAGCGCTTTGAGGTGTCGAGGCAACTTATCGAGGGAGGCGGAGGGACAGACGCGGACGCTGATGCGTGCGTAGAGACAGACCGAATGGCGGGGAGGATGAAACTGGCTTGCGGCCGATGCGCGAGCACTGAAGAACGACGGCGTGCGCCGTCGTTCTCCTGTTTTTCAATGCGTGGTTTTATTCCGCCGTTTCGAGCAGCGGATAGTCGGTATAGCCCTTCGCGCCGGGCGCGTAGAACGTCGAGGTGTCCCAGTCGTTCAGCGCGGCGTCCTGTTCGAAGCGGCGCACCAGATCCGCATTCGCGATGAACGTCTTGCCCCAGGCCACCGCGTCCGCGTCGCCGCGCGCGATGATCGCTTCGGCGCTCGCCTTCGAGAACCCTTCGTTCACGATATACACGCCGCCGAACGCCTTCTTCAGTTGCGGCCCGAGGCTGTCGCCCGCTTCGTGCTCGCGCGCCGCGATGAACGCGATCTTGCGACGGCCAAGTTCACCCGCCACATAACCGAAGGTCGCGGCGCGGTCGCTATCGCCCATCGTGTGGGAATCCGCGCGCGGCGCGAGATGCACGCCCACGCGGTCCGCACCCCAGACGTCGATGCATTGGTCGACCACTTCGAGCAGCAAACGCGCACGGCTTTCGATCGCGCCGCCGTAGGCATCGGTACGTTTGTTGGTGCTGTCCTGCAGGAACTGGTCGAGCAGATAGCCGTTCGCGCCATGCACTTCGACGCCGTCGAACCCCGCGCGCTTCGCATTCTCCGCACCCTTGCGGAACGCGGCGACCACGCCGGCGATTTCATCCAGTTCGAGCGCGCGCGGCGTCACGAACGGACGCTGCGGACGCACGAGACTCACATGTCCGCCCGCCGCGATGGCGCTCGGCGCCACCGGCAATTCGCCGTCGAGAAACACCGGGTCGGAGATGCGGCCCACATGCCACAGTTGCAGCATGATCTTGCCGCCGACATCGTGCACGGCCTTCGTCACGAGCTTCCAGCCTTCCACCTGCTCATCCGACCAGATGCCCGGCGTGTCGGCATAGCCGACGCCTAGCGGCGTCACCGAGGTTGCCTCGCTGAGAATCAGACCGGCCGATGCGCGGTCCGCGTAGTACTGCGCCATCAGCGCGTTCGGCACGCGCTCGACGCCGGCACGCTGACGCGTGAGCGGAGCCATGATGATGCGGTTCTTGAGCGTGAGTGCACCGACCTTGAGCGGATCGAAGAGAGTCGTCATGTAATGGCATCCTAAATAAATTGAAAGCTGGACCGCGCCGTGCGGAAAACCTGCTCAGAGCTTCGCGAGGGAATCGCGGAACGCCTGGATCACCGCTTCGTCGCGCCTGAAGAACACCCACTGTCCAACGCGCTTCGTGGTGACGAGTCCGGCCTTTTGCAAAACAGAAAGATGCGCCGAAACGGTGGACTGCGACATGTCGCAGCGTCCATCGATCTGACCCGCGCAAACGCCGTGCAGATGCGGCAGTTCCTGTTCAGGGAAATGCAGCTCCGGCTCCTTCAACCACTCGAGAATCTCGCGGCGAAGGGGGTTGGCGAGGGCCTTGTGAATTGCGTCGATATCCATTTCGGTGCGCTTGTGTCTGACGAAACGGATGCAAAGGCTCCCGAAATCGTCTTGCGTCGAATTTTATATCGGAATTTTACGATATGCAAGTGCCCCACGCTTCAACGATCGGCGACCTGAGGCGCGGCGGAGGCGCTGGCACTGGGCGAATGGCAGGCGGAGAACGGCACGACCCAGCCGCCCGAGCGCATCGTGCCCTCGACGAAAGCGTCCTGGGCGAAACGACCCTTGAGGATGGTTCCGTCAGGACGCGTTTCGACGCCCTGACCGTCAGCCTTTCCGCTCACGACCTGTCCGACGTAGCGGCCACCGTCCGCGCGTGTGAGCGTGTCGGCGGCGGCATGCCCGGCCATGCATGCCATCGCAATCCACAACGAAACCGTGCGCACGTTCATGCGACCTCCCGTGCCGTGAGCTTCATGCGAGCACACTGCCACAGTGAGCCAGCGGTCTCGGTGCGTTGCGCCGCACATGCAATGACATGCACCGTTTCACGCACCATATTTATTCCGGGAATTTCCGCGCAATTTGCTCTGTAATACCAAGTAGCCGATGGCATAATCGCCGCCGTCACGACTTCCGCCCTTATCTCCGATCACCATGCGCCGTCGCCTCCATCAACGAACGGGTTCACTGCTGGCGTTGTTCGCCATGCTGCTGATCACGTTCGCACCGGCGATCTCGCAATTGCTCGCGGCGCATGCGCATGCGGCGGACTTCACTGCGGAACTGTGCTCGGCGCACGCGACCCCAGCGGACGAGCATCGTAGTTCCGACACCCCCGCGCACCTCGACGGCCAGACCTGCGGCTACTGTCATGTCTTCGCGCATGCGCCTGTCTTGCCGACCGTACGGCTGGCGTTCTCGCTGGATATTCCTGCGCGGCAAACCGTCGCGGCCGCGCCCGCGCGCAACACGCGGCGCGCCACGCACTTCTCCCCGGCGCAGCCACGCGCCCCGCCCGTTCTGATCTGACCTCGTCCTCATGACGCGATGCCCTGGGGCATCGAACGGTTTCGCACGTCCATGCGCGTGCGCGATCTTTCACGACCGATATCAGAGAAGAACCATGACCCTGTGCCCGATCACACACGGCTGCGAGCCGCCCTCGCCTGCTTTCACGCTCGCGGAGGCGAAACAATGAAATACGCCTTCGCCAGAAAAAGCGCCTTCGCCACCGGCGTGAGCCTGCTGTTCGCCTCGCGCGCGTTTTCCCAGACGACGCCTGAACCCGCCGCTACGCTCCCCGCCGTGATCGTGCAGGGACAGTCCGCGCAGTCACTCACGTCGCAGAGCGTCGCGCAGGAGAAACGCAAGCTGTTAGAGACCGTCGGCTCGGCGGGTTTCGTCGATGGCGACGACTTCCAGAACACCTACGCCTTCACCCTGCGCGATGTGCTCAAGAACGTTCCCGGCGTGTTCGTGCAGAACCGCTATGGCCAGGAACTGCGGCTGTCGATCCGCGGCTCGGGCATCGCGCGCAGCTATCACACGCGCGGACTCGAAATCCTTCAGGACGGCATTCCGACCAACCTCGCCGACGGCAGCGGCGACTACTATCAGATCGACCCCATCGCGCTGCAATCGGTCGATGTCTACAAGGGCGGCAACGGTCTTGCGTACGGTTCGTCGATGCAGGGCGGCGCGATCGACTTCATCACGCCGACCGCCCGCACCGCCGAGGCGCCGAACATTCTGCGACTCGAAGGCGGCAGCTACGGCACGGTGCGCAGCAGCGCGCAGTTCTCGCGCGTGCTGGGGCCGCTGGATTTCATCGGCACGTTCTCGGTGAATCATGCGGATGGCTACCGCGATCACGAACGCGGGCAGTACGAGCAGTTCAACGCGAACATCGGCTACCGCTTTTCGCCGCAGGTCGAGACGCGCTTCTACCTGGGCGTCTATGTTGTCGATCAGGAACTGCCGGGCACGCTCTCGCTCAGCGACGCGCTGAGCAATCCCACCAAGGCCGCGCCGAGCGCGCTGTCCGGCGATCAGGCGCGCGACACGCGCACCGAACGCATCGCCAACAAGACGAGCGTGAAGCTCGATGTCGGCCAACTCGACGTGGTCACCTGGGCAATTCACAAGAGTCTCTACCACCCGATCTTCCAGGTGCTCGACCAGGATGGCTGGACCTACGGCATCGCCCCGCGCTATACGGCGACGCTCAATCTGGGCGGCATGCGCAACGACGTGATCGCGGGCGCGCGCTTTTTCGGCGGCAACACGCGGGCGCGGCAATACGTGAACGTCTCGGGCAACGAAGGCACGCAGACGCTGGACTCCACGCAAAGCGCCTATAACTACGAAGCCTACGTGGAAGACCGCCTGTTCTTCCTGCCGACGGTCGCGCTGATGGCAGGCTTCAAGGCGTTGCGCGACGTGCGCCAGTATGTCGATCATGGCGGACTCGCCGCCGACCCGACCTACAAGTCCACCAGCGAGACCTTCAGCGGCGTGAATCCAAAACTCGGTCTGCTATGGCAGCCGAACCGCGAGATCCAGGCGTACATGGACGTCACGCGCAGCCAGGACGTGCCCGACTTCAGCGACCTGACGCAGACCTTCTCGAACACGACGCAATTCACGCCGCTGAGCGCGCAACATGCGTGGACGCTCGAACTCGGCACGCGCGGCACGCGTGACCCCGTGAGCTGGGACCTCACGGCGTATCGTTCGATCGTCCGCGATCAGTTGCTGCAATACACGACGAGCCCCGACATCCCCGCCTCCACCTTCAACGCGAACAAGACCGTGCTGCAGGGCGTCGAAGCGGGCGTGTCGGTGGACGTGCTGCGCAATCTGACGAGCCCCGGCGCGGGCGACAAGGTGACGCTCTCCGGCGTGTGGAACCTGAGCGACTTCCGCTTCAAGGACGACCCGGTGTACGGCAACAACCGCATCGCGGGCGTGCCGGTGAACGTGGTGCGCGCGGTGCTCGGCTACTCGCGGCCCAACGGCTTTCACATTTCGGCATCGGTGGACTGGGTGCCGGCCGGCGCCTGGGCCGACGACGCCAACACGCTGCGCGTGCCCGGCTACACCTTGCTGGGCCTTCAGGCGGGCATGGACTTCAGGAACGGGCTGTCGGTCTTCCTGGACGCGCGCAACCTGACCAACAAGCGCTATGTCAGCGACATCAGCACGGTCGCCGACGCCCGCACGGCATCCACGGCAATCTTTTATCCGGGCGAGGGACGCAGCGTCTTCGCGGGGGTCCGCTACGCCTTCTAGGCCGGTCTACGCGGCCAGTCCGGCGGCCCGTGTCGATACGGCACACGCCGCCGGACCGCGCGGTCTGGTAACCTGCCCGGTTTCACCGTTCGTCGGACTTCACGCAACGCTTATGGATACTCCCTTCAACGAACGCGGCGTCACGCTGTCGCGCGCGGGCCTGTCGGCCTCGGGCCAGATGATCCCGCTGCGCGAACTGCGCACGGCGCGCGTCGTCATGATTCCGCGCCAGAAGCCGCTGCCGGTCATCCTTGCGCTGATCGGGCTCGTGGCGCTGGGCGCGGGCATCTTCACCGGCTCGGGCGCGGCGCTCGTGCTCGGCATCATGCTCGTCGTGGTTGGCTACCTGACCTGGATCACGCAGGACGTCATCTATCAACTGATGGTCGCGACGCCCGAAGGCGAACGCGAAGTGCTCATCACCAAGGATCAGGACTTCGCGGACAAGGTAGCCGCGCTGGTCGCCGAGGCGGTCTCGAAGCACGCCGCAGCCACTGCGGCGGTGAAGCCGCAGAGCTGATCGTCACGATACGGGGCACGACGTGCCCCGTTGCACTCAGGTGATCTGCAACGGCTCGACGTGCCAGATATCGCGGGCATACTCCGCGATCGTGCGGTCCGACGAGAAAATGCCCATGCCGGCCACGTTCTCGATCGCGCTCCGGGTCCACGCGTCCTTGTCGCGGAACTTGAGATCGACTTCGGTCTGGGTCTTGTCGAAGCTGTCGAAGTCGGCGAGCACCATGTAGTGATCGCCCCAGTCCACCAGCGTGTGGAAGATGTCGTAGAAGCGGTGCGGCTCCTCCGGCGAGAAATGCCCGAGGCGGATCTGGTCGAGCGCGACCTTCAGTTCCGGGTTCTCTTCATAGATCTGCCGCGGCCGATAACCCGCCGCGCGCAAGGACTCGATCTCATCGGTCGTGTTGCCGAAGATGAAGATGTTCTCGCGTCCCACCGCATCGCAGATTTCGATATTCGCGCCATCCAGCGTGCCGATGGTCAGCGCACCGTTCAACGCCAGCTTCATGTTGCCGGTGCCTGACGCTTCGGTACCGGCCATCGAGATCTGTTGGGAGAGATCGGCTGCCGGAATGATCAACTCCGCGACGCTCACGCCATAGTTCGGGATGAAGCCCACCTTCAGTCGATCGCCGATCAACGGATCCGCGTTGATCTTCTTCGCGACGTCGTTGATGAGCTTGATGATGTTCTTCGCCATCTTGTACGCCGACGCCGCCTTGCCCGCGAACATCACCACGCGCGGCGTCCAGTCCTTCTCCGGATTCTCGCGGATGCGGTTGTAGCGCACGATCACATACAGGATGTTGAGCAGTTGCCGCTTGTACTCGTGGATCCGCTTTACCTGGAGGTCGAACAGCGCCTCGGGATTGATGATCGCGTGGGCCTCGCGTTTCGCGCGTTCGACGAGCCGCAGCTTGCTCGCGAACTTCGCGTCATGAAACGCCTTGCGGAATTCGGGATCGTCGCGCCATTCGCGCAGCCGGCCGAGTTCGAAGAGATCGGTGCGCCAGCGCGGCCCGAGGCGCTTGTCGATCAGGCTGGACAGCGACGGACTCGCCTGCGCGAGCCAGCGGCGCGGCGTGACGCCGTTCGTCACGTTGGTGAAGCGCTCCGGATACATGCGCGCGAAGTCGGAGAAGATGTTCTGCACCATCAGTTGCGAGTGCAGCTTTGAAACCCCGTTGACCTTGTGGCTCGCGACGATCGCCAGATGCGCCATGCGCACGCGGCGCTGGCCGTATTCATCGACCAGCGAGATGCGGCGGATCAGCTCCACGTCACGGCCGAACTTCTCGGTGACCTGCTTCAGGAACTGCGCGTTGATCTCGAAGATGATTTCCAGATGTCGCGGCAGCAGCCGCGCGAGCATCTCGACATCCCACGTCTCGAGCGCTTCCGGCATCAGCGTGTGGTTCGTGTACGAGAACATCTGCTGGATCAGCTTCCACGCCTTGTCCCACGGCAGATGATGACGATCCACCAGCAGGCGCATCAGTTCGGGAATCGCCAGCACCGGATGGGTGTCGTTCAGATGCACCGCCACCTTCTCGGCGAGCCGCCCGAAGTGCGTATGCGTGCGCTGATAGCGGCGAATCAGATCCTGCATCGTCGCGGAGACGAAGAAGTATTCCTGGCGCAAGCGCAGTTCGCGGCCGGCTTGCGTCGAATCATCCGGATACAGCAGCCGCGACACATGTTCAGACGTGTTCTTCGCTTCCACCGCGCGGCGATAGTCGCCCTGGTTGAAGGCGGAGAGATCGAACTCGTCGGTCGCGCGCGCGGACCACAGGCGCAGCGTATTCGTCGCCGTCGTGGCGAAGCCGGGGATGACCGTGTCGTAGGCCATCGCGTTGACGTGCTCGGTATCGATCCAGTCGGTGCGGTCCTCGTGCTGCACGGTACGCCCGCCGAAATGCACGGTGTACACCACTTCCGGACGCGGGAACTCCCACGGATTGCCCGCGCGCAGCCAGTAGTCGGGCATTTCAACCTGGTTGCCGTCGACGATCGTCTGGCGGAACATCCCGTATTCATAACGGATGCCATAGCCGAAACCGGGCACGCCGACGGTTGCCATCGAGTCGAGGAAGCAGGCGGCGAGACGGCCTAGGCCGCCGTTGCCGAGCGCGGCATCGGGTTCGAGATCCTCCAGCGCGGAGAGATCGACGCCGAGACCGGCAAGCGCGTCACGCACTTCGTCGTGAATGCCGAGCGCGAGCAGCGCGTTGGTGAAGGTCCGGCCGATAAGAAACTCCATCGACAGGTAATAGACGCGTTTCACGTCCTGTTCATATTGCAGACGAGTGGTGCGCATCCAGCGCGCCACGAGGCGGTCCCGCACCGCCAGTTCGACGGCATGCAGCCAGTCGCGCGGTTGCGCGGTGACCGCATCCTTGCCCACGCCGTACATCAGGCGGTTCGAGATGGAGCGCCTGAGCGCATCGACAGTACTATTGAGCTGGTCGAATTCCAGGTCGACGGATGTCATCGAAACCTCCGGTTATTGCATCATATGCAGCGACCGCGAAAGCGCATCCGGAGTTCACCGATTGGACGCATTTGCCGGCTATCGCCCGTTTCCGCGCGGGTGCGGTCGCGCCTGAACGTGCAGGTTACGCCAGTTTTATTGTTTTTGGTATGACGGCTCGTGCACCGCAATGAGGCCCGGGAATTGCTCACCAGCGCCCTCGCTCTTTTCAGAGCGAGAGAAATAATTACTTCGCCATCCGTATGATCGGCACGCTTCTCAACGGCGCGGCGTCCGCGCGGCGATCAGCAGCAGCGCTGCAAGCGAGATGCCGAGCAGGATCAGCGAAAGCGCCGATGCCGGCAGATAGTAGCCGCGATTGACCTGCCCCACGACGACGATGGGCACCGTCGCGAAGCCGGGCGGATAGACCGTGAGCGTCGCGCCCAGTTCGCCGAGCGACAGCGCGAAGCCCAGCGCCAGGCTGGCGCGAATCGCCGGCACGAGTTGCGGCAGCACGACCTGCAACAGCACCCTGCGCGGCGGCGCGCCGAGACTCGCGGCCGCCTCGCGCAGCGTCGTGAGCTCGGGGCGCAGTGCCGCGGCCGCGCAGCGATAACAGAACGGCAGCACGAGCGCGAGTTGCACCAGCACGACGATGGCCGCCGAGCCGGAGAGATCGAGCGGACGCTTGTGATAGGCGATCAGCACCGCGAGACCGAGCACGACGCTCGGCACGCCGCTACCCATCATCGCGACGGCATCGACGAGCGCGCCGAGGCCGCGCCGGTCGCGTCCTTCCAAAGCTAGCGCGAGCCAGAGCCCCAGCGTGGTGCCGAGCACCGCCACGCCGAGACCGACTTCGAGGCTCGTGACGACCGCGTCGAAGTCGCTGGATGAGAGGCGCGCGAACCAGCGCGTACTGTAGCCGTCGGGCAGGATCGTGCCGGACCAGTGCGACGCGACGCTCGACAGCGCGACCACGCCCACCGGCAGCACGAACAGCCAGACGCACAGCAGCGCGACGCATGCCGTCGCGAGGATGCTCAGGACGGCGCCTGGTCTGAAGCGCGAAGCAAGGGCAAGCTGCATGTCAACGTCCTTTCGAGCGGCGTTCGGCGCGCCGGTACAGCGCATGCAGCGACAGCGACATCAGCAGCATCACGACCGCGCCGGCGGCCGCGGTGGGCAGGTCGAGGTCGACGGTCGCGGCGCTGTAGATGGCGATGGGTAAAGTAATCAGATGCGCGCTGCCGAGCACGAGCAGAATGCCGAACTCGTTCAGCGTCAGCAGGAAACACAGGACCGTGCCCGCCGCGATGCCCGGCCACGCGAGCGGCAGCACGACCTTCAGCGCGACCATCCAGCCGTTCGCGCCGAGGCTCCGCGCCGCTTCGACGAGACGCATGTCGAGCGTCGCATAGGACGCGAGCGTCGGGCGCACGACGAACGGCGCATAGAACACGACTTCCGCCAGGATCACGCCGCCGATGCCGAACAGGAAGTCCAGCGGCGTGGCATCGAGGGAAAAGAGCCGTTGCAGGCCGATGCTCACCGAGCCCTGCGAGCCATAGAGAAAGATCAGCGTGAAGGCCACGAGAAACGAAGGAAACGCGACGAACAATTCCAGGAAGCGCGTCAGCAGCCGCGCGCCCGCGAACGGCCTGAAGAACAGCATCGAGGCCAGCGCGACGCCGAGCAGCGAAGCAATGCTCGCGCTGGCGAACAGGATGCCAAGCGTCGTGCCGATCATGCCGCGCGTTTCGGGATTGCCGAAGAACGCGGTGTAGGCACGCAGCGTGAAGCCTTGCGGTCCGCTTACGCTCAGCATCGCGAGGCGCGCGAGCGGATAGACGACGAGCGGCCCGAGCACCACCACGAGAATGAACAGCAGATGCCATTGCGCGCGGCGCGCCCGGCGCTTCGCTGCGGCGGCATGAGCGGCGAATTGCTCGGAAAGCTCAGCGTCGCCGGGGGGCTCGTCGCGCGCGACGCTGTCAGGGACGAACAAGGACGACATCGTCAGCCTCGAAATTCAAAGAGACGCGCGCGCCCTGCTCCGGCGCGCGGGCGTGGCCACGCTGCATCGAGACGAGCACCGGCTCGCCGGGCAACGCATCGAGCGCGACCGAGATGGACAACGCCGCGCCATACCATTCGACGGACGCAATCGTGCCGTGCAGGCGGCCTTCGCCCAGCGGCCCGATCCTGAAGCTCTCCGGACGGATGCACGCCAGCCGCTCGCGCTCCTCATGGCCCGCAGCCCCAAGCGGATACACCACGCGCGGCGGCAGCAGGTTCGCCGCGCCGAGATAGCGGGCGACGTAGGCATCGTTCGGCGCGTCATACAATTCGCGCGGCGCGCCCAGCTGCGCGATGCGGCCATCGCGCATCAACAGCGTGCGGTCCGAAAGCACCAGCGCGTCATCCTGATCGTGCGTCACGCAGACAATCGTCAGGTTCGGCAGGCGTTCATGCAGCGCCTTCAATTCGCTGCGCACGGACGCGCGCAGGTTGGCATCGAGGGCGGACAGCGGCTCGTCGAGCAACAGCACGTCCGGCGCGATGACCAGCGCACGCGCCAGCGCCACGCGCTGCTGCATGCCGCCCGACAATTGCGCGGGCATCACATGGCCGGCATCGGACAGTTGCACGAGCTTGAGCGCATCGGCGACGCGGCGCGTAATCTCGCTGGCCCCGAGCCGGCGCGCGCGCAGGCCGAAGGCGATGTTGTCGAACACCGAGAGATGCGGAAACAGCGCATAGCTCTGGAACAGCAAACCGAGATTGCGCCGGTGCGGCGCCGCGTGCGTCAGGTCGCGGCCGGCGATCGACAGCCGGCCTGCAAGCGCATCGGCCGCAACGAAGCCCGCGATGAAGCGCAACAGCGTGGTCTTGCCGCAGCCGCTCTTGCCGAGCACTGTCAGGAACTCGCCGCGCTCGATATGCAGCGAGAGATCGTCCAGCACCGTGCGCGCACCGAAGCGCACCGTGAGCCGGTCGATCTGCACGCCGGGCGTCGCATCGACGCCCGCTGTCTGCATGGGAATCGCGTTCACGTTACGACTTCGGCTTGACGACTTCAGTCTGCTTGCCCGTATTGCCGATCACTTCGTTCTTCCAGCGTTCGGTCCAGCCGGCCTTCTTCGCCATGACCTGGTTCCAGTCGACCGGAATCAGCTTCACGCCCGCGATGGCCTGCTTCACGGCTTCGCCGTTCTTGCCGGCCAGCGGCACGTCGGTGCGGCCCGGAATGCCGTAGATGTCCGGCACCTTCGCCTGCACTTCCGGCGACATCAGATAGTCGATGAGCTTCTTGCCCTCGGCCTGATTCGGTCCGCTCTTGATGAGGCCGATCGCATACGGCAGCTGGAACGTGGTCGGCGCTTCGCCGGCCTTGTGCGACAGGAACAGCGGCTTGATCGAGAGCCCGCCGTTGGCGGCGTCGTCGAGGTCCATCTGCAGGTCGCCATTCGCGAAGGCGATCTCGTTGCGCGAGAGCAGCACGTCGAGATAGCCGGTGCCCTTCGTGTGGAACTTGGCGCTCTGTTCGAGGTTCTTCAGATAGCCGAACGCCGCATCCTCGCCCATCAGCGCCGAGGTCAGGATGATGACGGCCATGCCGTCGCCGGCGGTGGCGGGATTCGAATAAGCGATCTTGCCCGAGTAGTTCGGATGCAGCAGATCAGCGAAGGTGCGCGGCGCGGTCTTCGTGACGTCGGGATTGATCGCGAACGAAAAGTAGTTGTTCACGAACGTGGCCCACGCGCCGTCCTGCGCTTTCGCGATCGCCGGAACGTTCTTGTAGTTCACGCTCGGGTACGGCTGCAACAGGCCGCCCTGCTGCGCCTGCTGGATGAACGGCGGCAGCGTGACGAGCACGTCGGCCTTCGGCGCGTCCTTCTCCACCGTCGCGCGGTTCACGACTTCACCGCTGCCCGCCGTGACGATGTTGACCTTCACGCCTTCCTTCTTTTCGAACGCGGGCAGCACATCCTTGTAGAGGTTCTCGAGACCGTCGGCGGTGTAGAGAACGACAGCTCCGGCGGCGTGCACGGGCATCGCGGCAAACAGGCTGAATGCAGCGGCGAACGCCGGCAGCACGGCGCGCGCAAGGCGCAAATCGCGGGTCATGGTGGTGAGCTCTCTCATGTCGGGAGGATTCGAGGCGGTTTCAACCTCGAACCGGAGAATTGCAGATATCCGTGACATCGACGTGAACGCACCACGATTTGCCAACAATCGGCACTTTTCGCCAACCTTGCAGTGCTCGAACGATGGGCGAATCCGTGTTCCGCCCACGCCGAACAAACTTCGCTCTCCCGGCGGCTCCGATGTCTTGCGGCGCATTTTGCCCCCACGTAGGATGCCGTCCGTTGTACCGACGAATCGCCGCTTCCCTACTCATCTGGAGCATGAACATGCGCGTTTCCTTATCCCTCTCCCGCGCCGCAGCCGGCGTGATGCTGTCGCTCGGCGCGATGGCTTCCCATGCGGCGCCCGCGGAGCCGATCAAGAACATCGTCCTCGTCCACGGCTTTTTCGCCGATGGCTCGGGCTGGCAACCCGTGGCCAAAATCCTTGCGCGCGACGGCTACAAGGTCTCCGTCGTGCAGGAGCCGGAAACCTCGTTCCAGGACGACGTCATCGCCACGCGGCGCGTCCTCGACTTGCAGGACGGCCCGGCCATCCTGGTCGGCCACAGCTACGGCGGCGCGGTGGTGACCGAAGCCGGCAATCACGACAAGGTCGCCGGCCTCGTCTACGTGGCCGCATTCGAGCCGGACGTGGGCGAATCGCCGGCTTCCCTGTCGAAAAAGACGCCGCCCGCGAGCCATGCCATCAAGGTCACGTCCGACGGCTACCTGTATCTGGATCCGGCCCGCTTCAACGCGGACTTCGCGGCCGATCTTCCCGTCGCCGAAGCCAGCTTCATGGGCATCTCGCAGGTGATGCCCAATGCGAAGAACTTCGGCACGCCGATCCAGCAAGCGGCCTGGAGGACCAAGCCGAGCTGGGGCGTCATCGCCACCGACGACCGCATGATCAATCCTGAACTGGAACGCTCGATGACCCAGCGCGCGGGCACCAGGACGATCGAACTGAAGACGAGCCACGTGGCCTTCATGTCGCATCCGGCCGAGGTCGCGAAGCTGATCGAAACGGCCGCGACGGGGAGCGTCAAGCAGTGACGACAGCAGCGGCCCCATCCGCCCGGCAGGGGCCGCTGCCGGGTCATGCGCGCGCCGGACGGCACTCCAGGACCGGCACCACTTGCGGCCCTCTTGACGCAATGACGCGCAGCATGGCCGGCTCCGGCGCCGCTTCGCACACGAGGTAGCGCACCGTTTCGAAGCCGCGGATACGCACCGGCGCCACGCGTCCGAACTTCGAACAGTCCGCGACCACGATCGCGCACGCGGCCGACGCGATCATCCGCGCGCGCACTTCGGCGGCCAGCCGAGAATAATCGGTGAGATGGGCGTCCTGCGTTATCCCGCCCGCGCCGATAAAAGCAAAATCCGCGTGATATTGCGTGAGCTGCGTGAGGGTATCGAGACCGAAGGCGGCATCCTCGGCATCGGCCAGCTCGCCGCCGAGCACGGTGACCCGGTTGCCGTTGCGCCGCGCCAGCAACAGCGCGATGCGCCAGTCGTTGGTGTACACGGTCAGCCGATGCCGGTTCGCCAGCGCCCGCGCCACGGCCTGCGTGGTGCTTCCCGAATCGACGATCACCGACGCGCCGTCGGGCACGAACGCCGCCGCCCGCACGCCGATAGCCTCCTTCGCCGCCGCATTCACCGCCTCGCGGATGTCGAGATGCGCTTCGCGCCGCTCGGCTGACAGCGCGCCGCCGTGGGTCGTCGTCAGCAGGCCGCGCCCGGCGAGCGTGTTGAGATCGCGCCGCACGGTTTCGCGCGAGACGGATAGCGCGCGCACGACA
The DNA here is from genome assembly GCF_031450975.1 of Caballeronia sp. LZ065. Taxonomy (NCBI): domain Bacteria; kingdom Pseudomonadati; phylum Pseudomonadota; class Betaproteobacteria; order Burkholderiales; family Burkholderiaceae; genus Caballeronia; species Caballeronia sp. LZ065. Next base: position 227,223 of record NZ_JARUXV010000004.1, on the reverse strand, counting down.
TCCGCAACGGCAAGCACGCCGTGCTTGTCGAGTTCATCGAGGATGTAGTGATGGCGCTGTTCGGGGAGCATTCGTTCGTGGTCGAGATGAGGCAGTGTGAGGAGTCTAGCGGCCTTGTGTGGCAAATCCTTGGCAAGGCGGCACGCTGGCCCGATCGCGCAATGGATTCTTTCCGGTGCGTTGGCAATCCAGGCGGCCGGGTCCGCTAGACTTGCACGCTTCGCAGAGAAATGATGGGGGCAAGCGGATGTACAAGAAAGGCGTGATCATCGAAATTCAGTTTCCGCCCGAGCGTCTCAACGACGCCGCTGGAGATCCCTACTGGATCGACCTCACGCTCGACGAAGCCAGGCGTCTGCACGCGCAGCTCTCGCGCCGTCTCGACGGCGAGGCGCGCGCCAACCAGCCGCTCGATACCTTCTCGCTCGACTGAGCCGCCCGCACCCGCGCGCCGCCCCTCCGCCCCTCCGCGCGGTGCACGGCCAGACAAGACACGCGCGCGCCGAAACGACGATACTGCGGGATTCCGTCTCGTCGTCCCTCCTCATGTTCTCGCTACTCGCCGCACCGGTCTTCGTGTTCCTCTGGTCGACGGGCTTCATCGTGGCGCGCGCCATCACGCCTTATGTCGACCCGAACATATATCTGCTCGTGCGCTTCGCCGGCACGACGTTGCTCTTCATCGTGCTCGCCGTGTTCGCGCGGGCGCCCTGGCCCAAGGGCCGCGATATCGGCCGGCATCTGTTCGCGGGCGCGCTGCTGCAAGGCGTCTATCTCGGCTCGGGTTACTGGGCGATCGCGCAAGGGCTGGGCGTGGGCATCATGGCCCTGCTCGGCGCGTTGCAACCGCTGCTGACCGCTGCCGTCGCCGCGCGCCTGTTTGGCGAACGGCTCTCCCCGCGCGCGTGGGGCGGCTTGCTGCTGGGCCTGCTCGGCGTCGCGCTCGTGCTGGCGCCGAAGATCGCGGCGAGCGGCGCACCGGTCGCGCAGCATGGGGCCGCTCATGCGCCCGAATGGTTCGTCGTGACGACGGCAGTGCTCGCCGTGTTCGCGATCACGGCAGGAACGCTGTACCAGAAAAGCTCGCTCGCGCAATCCGATATTCGCAGCGCCAGCGCGCTGCAAAACGCCGGCGCGGCCGTGGTCGCGCTCGTGCTGGTGCTCGCGCTCGGCGAGCATCGCTTCGTTGCATCGCCGGTTACCTGGGTGTCGCTGTTGTGGGGCATCGTAATGCTGTCGGGCGTCGCGACCACGCTGCTCGTCTGGATGGTCCGGCGCGGCGATGCATCGCGTGCAACCGCTCTGCTGTTTCTCGCGCCGCCGCTGGCCGCGCTCGAAAGCTACTTGCTGTTTGGCGAAACGCTGGGCGCGCTGCAACTCGCGGGCTTCGGCGTGGCGCTGGCCGGCGTGCTGCTGGCGCGCTCGAAATAGCCTGCGCGATGTGCAATGCGCGCTCAGTCGACCGTGTCCGCGCCGGCGGGAATGTGTTCGCGCACGGCCTTTCCCGGACCCGGCGACCACGCCGGCCGCGACTTCCGCCCGGTATCGATGACGACCAGGTAATGACCCGCCCACGGCGTCGCCTTGCGCGAGGCCTTGAGGATCCACATCGATTGCCCTTCGGCGGCGCGCGCCTCGTATTGCGCATCGAGCACGCCGTGATGATCGAAGAAGGTGTTGAGCGTGGAAGGAATGCGCACACAGCCCTTCGAATGCCGCATGCCGAGCAGCGGTTCGAGTTTCTCGGGATCGGTGGCGTGCATCTGGAAGCGCATCGGCGACTTGCCGCCCTTGCCCCAGCCGCGTTCGCCCTCCGCCCAGCCGAAATCGTAGATGCGCATGTCGCGTGCGCCGTAGCCGCGGATCTGGTACTCGTTCAAGGTGCCTTCGGCGCGGAAGTCCATGTTGCCGGGCACGTGCTGGAACACCCCGAGCGGCGTCAGGAAGTGATCATAGGTGCCGGGGCGTCCGGTCGATACCGGCGATGCGCCGATCATCGACCACGCATCGTCCGGCCGCGCGCGGAAGTAGACGAACAGCGCCTGCACGTTCGCGCTCCGGTCGACCAGTACGACGTACTCATTGGCGAGATCGCCGTGACCCTCTTCGGCCAGCCGATGTTGCAGCAGGCGGCCATAGGCCTGCTGGTCCACGGCCGGTATGGTCAGCCGGCGGCTCACTTCCTTCGCGTAGGCCTGACGCATGGCGAGCGCGCCTGCCGGTTGCATGCCGGTGCGCTGTGCGAGGTTCGGTTCGGGCGGCTCGGGCGGTAGCGGCACTTCAGGCACTTGCGCTTCGGAAGCCGCGCTGGCGGCGCTCGCCGCCGAGGCTGCGCTTGCACCACTTGCGGCCGCTGCTTCGGAAGCCGCAGAGGCCGCGCCGATCCCTGGAGCACTGGAGACCGCTGCGGGAGCCGGCGCGGGAACGGGCACAGGCATCGCGGGAAGCGCACGCGCCGGGGCGCTGGCGCCGCTCGGCGCGCTCGCTTCGGACAGCATGGGCGGGGCCGGTGTGGCGGGCGCCGCCGCGTGTTCTTGCGTGAGTGTTCCCTGCGCCACGGCCGGGGCCGCATTCAACATCAGCGCGCCTGCCAGGGCGCCCGTCAGAAATCGTGCGCCGATTGGCGTCTTGTTCGTCTTGCTCTTCCCTGCCTGGTGCATCGAGATGAATGTTCCCCTCTGGCAAATTTGCGCGAGCGATCCGTGGACGCGCCACTTCGGTCGATGGAAGCACGCATCCGCCTCGCGGACACGCGCACGATGCGACGAAAAAGCCGGTGTCGTCGAGGCACCGGCTTGGCCGCACTTCCAACGTTCGTCAGCCGAGGCGCAGCAAGGTTCATTCCGGCCGGTCACGCACGCCGCGAAGACGAGCGCTCAATGCAGCCGGATGGAGGCGTCGCCGGAAGCGGATGCGCGGGCGCGCAGCGGGGCGTCGAGCAGACGCAGGTGGCACAGCTTCTGGGCAATGGCCTCGCCGATGTAAGGCACATCGGTGTCGAGGCGGACTGTGGCGTAGGCATCGACGGTGCCCGCGCCATGGACCTGAATGTCGCTCGCGTAATCGCCGAGTTCGTGTTCCAGGAAACGCCGCACATCGCGCGCGGCGCAGCGCAGAGGAAGATTCCAGACGAGCAGGTTCATCTTCGTCACCTTCTTGCACGCACGCGGACCGGTACAGGCTTCGCGCGACGCTGTTGCAGATGACGCGCAGCAAGCGTGCCGACAATGAACAGGGACACAGTGACGACGATCATGATGGCTCCACGGCAAGTGACAAGTTTGCTCAGTCTATTCCCGTAGACCGGTATCGAGCCGCGACATTCCGTCTTTTTCGATTGATCTTCCCAATCGGATGGATGCCGAACAGCAATGACCGCGGCCGATGCATCACTCGCCGTTGCACGACATGCTGGACAGATTCGGATAGCGATTGGGCCAGTCCCCCGCCATCGCGGATTGCGCGTCTTTCAGCGTGATGTCGCCGGTGCAGACGCAACGCTTCAGATAGACGGCAAGCCGTTCCTTGCGACGCTGCCCCGCGCGCCCTTCCCAGCGACGCAGATCGAGATTCGCGGGTGAATTGGGCGAACCGCCCAGCAAGACCGGCATCCGGTGGTCGAGCGCATATTCCGATGCAAACGAAGCATCGATGCTGCGCTGCTTGAGCAGACGTTCCTTTTGCCGCATCTGGCTTTCGAACGACGGCAGCACGCGGTCCACGTAGCCCGGCACGCAGATCGTGTCGACGATGGTGGCCTGGGTCACGCGCGCATCCAGCCATTCCGCGCGTTGCGCCCGCGACATGCCCGGCGCGAACGCAAACATCGCGCAGGTACAGGCCAGCGCCGTGCGCATGGAGAAACGGGCACGCCCGGCGCGCCGCTTCCGCCTCTCGATGATTTTCTTATCCCTTCGATTCATGCCTCTCGGTGCAATCCATCGTGCGGCCGGACGGCGCCGCTTTTGTTATTGAGCAGATCGGAGGGTCAATTAAAACACATCAATGGCGCACCGCACGCGAAGCATCGTTTGCGGGCCACGAAACGGATCGGGCGAAACGCGCAAGCAAAGGCGCTCGACAGAGCGCCTTTGCTCATTGCGGATCCCGTCATGCCGTCAGGCAGGCACCGACTCCGCCTTCTGAGCGCGCGACCAGACGCGGTGCTGGCCCATGGCCTCGATGAAGCGCTGCATCACGTCCTTGACGTCGCTGCCCACGGCGATGCCGTCATCGCCGGACGGGAGATGCGAGGCCGCCAGCAGGTCTTCGCCGTCCGCAATAGCGCCGATCGCCTTCAGATGCTTGAAGGACTCGAGCACGAAATGACGCGCGTCGCCGGATTCGGACAGCGCCTTCGCGCTCGCCTTGCCACCGGCGACGATCACACCGTCGAACATGATCGACGGCATGCCGAGAATGGTCGCGTCCGGTTCGATGCCCTGCGCAGGCGGTGCGAGCGTCGGCGAGATGACCTTGCCGTGCGCGCCCTCTGCCTTGAGTGCGTCCTTGATCGCCTGGATGGTCGCCGCGTCCGCACCCGGTGCGGCGAGAATGGCGACCTTGCGCGTCTTGACCGAAGGCGGCGTCTTGGCAACGATCGACAGCGCCTTCGACTCGTTCACCGACGGCGTGCCCAGTTCCTCGGCGCTCGCACTTTGCTTCGGCACGGGCAGACCGAGATTCCCGGCGACGCGCGAGGCAAGCGTCGCGTCGATATTGGCGAGGATGCCGAGCTGCCGCTCGCGAATGGGCTTGCGTTCCACCTTGCTCAGCTCGAACGAGTAAGCGCCCACGATGTGATCCTTCTCCGGATCCGTCATGCTGTTCCAGAACAGCGTCGCTTGTGAATAGTGGTCCTTGAAGGACGGGCTGCGCACGCGGATCTTCGAGCCTTCCACGCGCTCCGTGTAGGTCTCGAAACCGCCGCCCGCGGCAGCCGGCGGCGTTTCCTTCGGCCAGCCGCCGTCGATGGAATTCGGCTCATACGACGCCTGGCCCTTGTCGATCGTCATGCGATGCATCGCGTCGCGCTGACCGTTGTGCAGCGGCGCGAGCGGCCGGTTGATCGGAATCTCGTGAAAGTTCGGACCGCCGAGGCGGCTGATCTGCGTATCGGTATAGGAGAACAGCCGGCCCTGCAACAATGGATCGTTGGTGAAGTCGATGCCCGGCACGATATGTCCGGGACAAAACGCCACCTGTTCGGTCTCCGCGAAGAAGTTATCGGGATTGCGATTGAGCGTGAGCTTGCCGATCATCTGCAACGGCACGAGGTCTTCGGGGATGATCTTGGTCGGATCGAGCAGGTCGAACGGAAACTTGTGCTCGTCCTCTTCCTCGACGATCTGCACGCCCAGTTCCCATTCCGGATAATCGCCGTTGTCGATCGCTTCCCACAGGTCGCGGCGATGATAGTCCGGGTCCTTGCCCGCGAGCTTCTGCGCTTCGTCCCACAGCAGCGACGCCGAGCCGATCGTCGGCCGCCAGTGGAACTTGACGAAGCGTCCCTTGCCCTGCGCGTCCACCAGCCGGAACGTATGAATGCCAAAGCCTTCCATGGTCCGCAGGCTCTTCGGGATGGCGCGGTCGGACATCGCCCACAGCACCATGTGCGCCGATTCCGGCACGAGCGAGACGAAGTCCCAGAACGTGTCGTGCGCGGAACCACCCTGCGGCATCTCGTTGTGCGGCTCGGGCTTCACGGCATGCACGAAGTCGGGGAACTTGATCGCGTCCTGAATGAAAAACACCGGCATGTTGTTGCCGACCAGATCGAAATTGCCTTCCTCGGTGTAGAACTTGACCGCGAAGCCGCGCACGTCGCGCACGGTGTCGGCCGACCCGCGCGAACCCTGCACGGTCGAGAAGCGCACATAGACGGGCGTTTCCTTCGACGGATCCTGCAGGAACGCCGCCTTGCTCAGCGCCGCCTGCGATTCGTACACCTTGAACACGCCGTGCGCCGCCGAGCCGCGCGCATGCACGATGCGCTCGGGAATACGTTCGTGGTCGAAGTGCGTGATCTTTTCACGCATGATGAAATCTTCGAGCAGCGACGGACCGCGCTCACCGGCGCGCAGGGAATTCTGGTTGTCGGCAATCTTGACGCCGTGATTCGTGGTCAGGGCCTGATTGGTGGCATCGGTGCGAAAGGTTTCGAGCGCTTCCACCTTCGCGTTGCTGTTGCTGTGCGAAGGCACGCGAGCGACGCCGCTCGCCGGTTGCTTCTTTGTGGCCATGTGTGGGGACTCCGGATGTGAGGTTCGTCTGTTTGCCTCTCACCCGCGCAAGCAACGTTCCTGTCCGGAGGCACGCTCTGCGCGCAACAGCGGCATGATCCTCACCATACCGATGCAAACATCAGTCAAATATTCGGCATCGCGCGGCAGGACGATCGCGTCCTGCTGCAGCAGCCAGTCCCGCAAGACGCCACCGATGAAGGCATGGACCACGCTGGCCGCGCGCTCCACGTCCAGCCCGGGCGGCAACTGTCCCCGCGCGACCGCATGCGAAAGACGGCGTCCGAACTGCTCCCGGCCGTCGATCGCCGCCTCGCGCTGCGCGTCGACGATGCACGCCGTGACTTCCGTGTGCTCGCATTTCGTGTACAGCACCTCGCACAGGCGGCGGTTGCGCGGCTCCACGACGGCCGTACCCAGGAAGTGCAATAGCCGCTTCCGGATCTCGCCGAGCGGGTCCGGGTCCGCAGCATCGGCGACGGCCTTGCTGAACGCGTCCATCGGCAGCGTCACGCGCTGCATTACCTCGGCCAGCAGCGCCCACTTGTTGCGGAAATGGCCGTAGACCGCGCCGCGCGTAAAGCCGGCCCGCAGCGCGACGGCGTCCAGCGTGGCGCCCGATACGCCCTGCTCGGCAAATACGCATTCGGCCGCGTCGAGAATCTGCCCCCGTGTGGCAAGCGCTTCGTGTCGTGTTCGTTTCATCCGCCTTCGCACCGCCCGACGCGCCCCCCGTCAGGCCGGCTTGCCCTCCGCCGACGCCTCACCGCCAGAAGGCCCAAGTGGGCCGCCGTCGCCGTCGTCGTCTTCATCGCGAGCGTGGCGCGTCATGCGCGGCGAGACTTCATCGAGCCTGTCGCCCAGGAAGCGCCGCACGCTCACATAGAAGACCGGAATCAGCAGCAGACCGAACACCGTCGCGAACAGCATGCCGCCGATCACCCCCGTGCCGATCTCATGCCGCGACACCGCCCCCGCACCCGACGAAAGCACCAGCGGGAGGACGCCGAGAATGAACGCGAGCGAGGTCATGAGAATCGGCCGCAGACGCAGGCGCGCGGCCTGCAGCACCGCGTCGCGGAGCGTCAGGCCGTCCTTCTGGCCGTCCACCGCGAACTCGACTATCAAGATCGCGTTCTTGGCGCCGAGCCCGATCACCGTGACGAGCCCGATCTTGAAATAGATGTCGTTCGGCACGCCAAAGACCCGGCAGAACACCAGCATGCCCAGCATGCCGAGCGGCACCACGAGCAGCACCGAGACGGGGATCGACCAGCTTTCGTAGAGCGCCGCCAGGCACAGGAACACGACCAGGATGGAGAGCGCCATCAACAGCGTCGCCGATGAGCCCGAAAGCAGTTCCTGATACGACTGCCCGGTCCAGTTCGCCGCGAAGCCGTGCGGCAGGTCATGATCGACGATGCGATCGAGCGTGCTCATCGCCTGCCCGGTCGAATAGCCGGGCGCCGAATTGCCGACGATCTCGATGGCCGAATAGCCGTTGTAGCGCGCCAACGCCGTCGGACCGTAGGCCCATTTGGCGGCGACGACGCTCGCGAGCGGCACCATGTTGTACGGCGCGATCGACGTATTGGCGGGCGACGGATCAACTGGCGTGACGAAACCGCGCGTGACGGACGTGGCGTTGCTCGCGCTGTTGACCGCGCTGTTGACCGCAAAAGTAGCCGGCGTGAACAGATGTTGAAAGGCATCGAGCCCCATCCGGTACGGCGCATCCGCCTGGAGATAGACCCGCTTCACGCGGCCGCCATAGATGAACTGGTTGACGTAGGACGGCGCCAGCTGCATCTCGAGCGTCTGATAGATATCCGTGAGCGAGAGCCCCATCGCCTGCGCCTGCGTCCGGTCCACCGCAATGTCCAGCTGCTGCTGGTAAGGCAGCGAGTTCGGTCGGATGCCCGCCAGCACGGGGCTTTTCGCGGCATCGGCGAGCAGAGCGTATTCCGCCTGTCCCAACTCGGCGCGCGACTGGCCCGCGCGCGCCTGCAGATACATGTCGACGCCGCCGAACTGGCTCAGGCCGTGGATGGTCGGGAGATTGACGACGAAGATCTGCGCGTCGGCGATGCTGGAGAGGATCTGGTTCATCCGCGGGATCAGCGCCATGGCGGTCGCCGCACGCTTGTCCCAGTCCGTGAGCTGGATGAAGGCCATGCCGACGTTCTCGCTCATGCCGACAAAACTGAAGCCCTCCGGCTGAAAAATCCCCGCGATGTCATGGCTCACGTCACTGCGGCCGAGCGTGTCGCGCACTTCGTCCATCACGTGCGCGGTGCGTTGCAAGGTCGCGCCAGGCGGCAGGTTGACGAGGGCGAGCACGAAGCCCTGGTCCTCGTCCGGAACGAAGCTCGTAGGCAGCCGCGCATACAGGAAGCCCGCCAGCGCCGTGATCAACGCGAACGCCGCCATCCAGCGCGGCGCCCGGCGAATCATGCGGCCCGCCTGGGCCACGTAGCGCGACGCGGTCCAGGCGAAGAGCCTGTCGAAGCCGCGGTAGAACGCGTTCTTCTCCGTCCGGTGATGCGGCTTGAGGATCACCGCGCACAGCGACGGCGTGAAGGACATGGCCAGGAACGCGGAGCAGCCCATCGAGATCGCGATGGTCAGCGCGAACTGGGCGTAGATGATGCCCGTTGCGCCCGGTTGCAGCGCGGAAGGCACGAACACCGCCGTCAACACAACGGTAATGGCGACGATCGCGCCCGTGATCTGTTTCATGGCCTTGCGCGTCGCCGCTCGCGGCCGCGCGCCCTCCTCGCTCATGATGCGCTCGACATTCTCGATCACGACGATCGCGTCATCCACCACGATGCCGATCGCGAGCACCATGCCGAACAGGGTCAGCTGGTTGAGTGTGAAGCCGAGGGCCGCCAGGCCGATGAAGGTGCCGAGCAGCGCGACCGGAATCACCAGCACCGGAATGATCGTCGCGCGCAGGTTTTGCAGGAACACCAGCATGACGAGGAACACCAGCGCGATGGCTTCGGCCAGCGTGCGGACCACGTCCTCGATCGATGCCGTGATGAACGGCGTGGTGTCGTACGGCACAGACCATGTGACGCCGGCGGGCAGGTCGCGCGCGAGCGTAGCCATCGCGGCTTTCACGGCGCGCTCCACGTCCAGCGCGTTGGCGCCCGGCAGCAGGAAGACCCCCATGCCGCCGGCCGGCTTCCCCCGATACGACACCGTCAGCCCGCCGGTCTGCGGCCCGAACGCGATCCGCGCGACGTCGCTCAGTCTGACCGTCGTGCCGCTGCTGTTCGACAGGACGATGATGTCGCTGAACTGCTTCATCGACGAGAACAGCGTGTCTCCCGAGACCGCCGCCGTGAACGTTTGTCCCTCGATGGCCGGATCCGCGCCCAGCGAGCCGGCCGGGAACTGCGCGTTCTGCCCGGCCACCGCACTGAAGACCTGCGAGGTAGAGAGTCCGTAGCTTTGCAGCTTGTCGGGGTCGAGCCAGATGCGCATCGCATATTCGGCGCCGAGCAGCGTCGTGTTGGCGACGCCCGTGATCCGGCCGATGGCCGGCTGGATCCGCGAGGCGATGATGTCGGAGAGCTCCCCGGACTGGATGGCCGGATTGTTCGACTGCAAGGCGATGAACATCAGGATGTCCGGGCTCGACTTCGAGATCACGACACCTTGTTGCGTGACCTGCGACGGCAGCAGCGGCTGGGCCAGCGCGACCCGGTTCTGCACCTGCACCTCGGCGATGTCCGGGTTGGTGCCCGTCGCGAAGCTGAGGGTGATCTGCGTCTGGCCGTTCGATCCCGATGTCGAACTGAAGTACAGCAGGTTGTCGATGCCGTTGAGCTGCTGCTCGATCACCTGCGTGACAGTCGATTCCATGGTCTCGGCGCTCGCGCCGGGATATTGCGCGGTGACCGTCACCTGCGGCGGCGCGATGTCGGGATAAGAGGCAATGCCCATGCTGCGCACCGCGACGATCCCGAACAGCGACATCAGCACCGCGACGACCCACGCGAACACCGGACGGTCGATGAAGAAACTCGGCATGAGCGGCCCCCTACCTGGTCACGCCGGGCGCAGCCGGCGCAGGCGTCACGCCGGCCGCAGCCGGTGCGGGAGCTTGCCACGCGACGGGCGCGACCTTCGCCCCTCGTGCGCCGCCTGAAGCCCGGTCACGAGGACCCGGTCGCCGTCGCCGAGTCCCCGCGTGACGATCCAGTCACTGCCGCGGCTTTCGGCGGCCTCGACGTCGCGGCGCGCCACCACGTCGTTCGCGCCCACGGTCAGCACGTAGGCGCCGGCGGTATCGCGCAGCAAGGCCTGTTGCGGAATCAGGAACACGCCGTTCTGCCACCCCAGGTCGACGGTCAGCGTCACGTACATGCCCGGCAGGAGACGCCGGTCCGGGTTCGCGACCCGCGCCCGCAGATTGACCGCCCCGGTGGCGGCATTCACCGTGACGCCGGAAAAGTCGAGCGTGCCGGCGCTGCCGTATGGCGCGCCGTTGGGCAGCGCGATGCGCACGGTGGTCTCGGCGGGCCGCGTGAGTTCGATCGCCGGCTGGCTCGCTGACGGGCTCGAAGGCTGTTCCAGCGTGGCGAGATCGGCCGAACTGATGGTGAAGTTCACGTACATCGGATCGATCGTCTGGATGGTCGTCAGCAATGTGCCGTTGCCGCCGCTGTCGGACGTGCCGTTGCCGACCACGGCACCCGCCGTGACCTGCTGCTCCCCCGCAATGCCGCTGACCGGCGCGGTCACGCGCGTGTAGCCGAGCGCCACGCGCGCGCTCTGCACCGCCGCTTCGTCGGCCTGCACCTTGGCCGCGGCGCTGCGCTCGGCGGCGTCGGCGTTGTCGACCGTCTGCTGCGACACCGAGCCGACCGGCAGCAGCCGGCGATCGCGCTGCGCCGTGATCCGGTTGTTGAGGGACACCGCCCGGTCCTGCGCCAGCACCGCGAGCGCCGTGTCGAGCTGCGTGCGGTAGAACGCAGGATCGATTTCGAACAGCAGTTGCCCGGCCCTCACCGGCGCGCCCTCGGTGTAATCGCGTTTGAGCAGCAAGCCGGACACGCGCGCGGTGACGTTGGCGCTGTAATACGGCGACAGGCGCCCGACCAAGCTTCGTTCGAGCGGCGCCGAGCGCGCCTGCACCGTCACGGTCGCGACGCGCGGCGGCGCGGGCGGCGCCGGACTCTTCGAGCAGGCGGCTAGCACGATCGGACACAGGCACGACAAGGTCGCGCGTCGAAAGCGTGACTTCATATGAGCTCCGCTCTTGCGGGTGATGAATGCGAGCGGCGTCTTCCTCCCGTCACGCCCGCCGCTCGCCGCCCGGTCGTGTGAGCCCACGCGGGACCGCCGGGTCAGCCGGATGCAGCGGAAGCGTGCGCAGCGACGCCGGCATGATCCTGCTGCCAGCCACCGCCAAGATTCTTCACGAGCAGCACATGGCTTTGCGTCAGCAGCGCCTCGGTGTCGCACAGGCTCTGCCGTGCCTGGATCAAGGTCAGGCGCTGCGTGAGCACGTCCTGCTGACTGACCGCGCCGGCCTCGAATTGCGCCTGCTTGCTCGCGAACAGTCGCAGGCTGTCGTCCAGCGCCTTCGCGACCGCGTGTTCCTGCGTCTGCAAATGATTGATTGAGGACAGGCTGTCTTCGACGCTCTGGAACGCCGCCAGCACGGTATTGCGATACGTCGCGACGCTCTCGTCGTAGCGGGCGCGGGCCTCGTGCTCGGCGGCCGTGCGCGCACCGCCGTCGAAGAGGGTTTGCGCGAGATCGGGGCCCAGCGTCCAGAAGCGGTACGGCACGGTGAACAGACGGGCGAGCGAGTCGTGCGCGAAGCCGCCGTCGGCGGACAGCGAGAGCGTCGGAAAGAACGCGGCCACCGCCACGCCGATGCCCGCATTGGCCGCCGCCGCCGAGCGTTCGGCGCTGACCACGTCATAGCGCCGTTCGAGCAATTGCGCCGGCAGCGTGCGCGGCACGGCCGGCGCGGCGAAGTGATAGTCCGGATCGGCCGCGATGCTGAACGACGCGGGCGGGACGCCGACCAGCACGGCGATCGCGTGTTCGTCCTGCTCGCGCGTCGTGGCGGTGGCTTGCAGCAGGCCGGTGATCGTTTCGAAGGTTTGCTGGGCGGACAGGACATCGTCGCTGGATGCGTAGCCTTCGTTCAGCGCGGTTTGGGTCATCGCGAGGAGGCGCGCGTCGATGTCCCGTTGCGCGTTCAGCGCCTGCAGATCGTAGTCCGCCTGCCGCAGTTCGAAATACGCGGTGGCAAGACTCGCGGCGATGGAGAGGCGCGTTCCGGCCCGTTGCGCATCGGAAGCCTGCGCGTTCGCGTTGGCCTCCTCGATCTGCCGCCGTACCGCGCCCCACAGGTCCAGCTCCCAGATCACCGAGCCGAGCGCGACCACGTTGTTGCCTGGCACAACGGCGGACGGCGCGCCTGAGTCAAGCGCCGCGCCCGCCGCCTGCACGGCGCCGCCGGAATGCGTCCCGGTGAGACCCGCCGTGATGGTCGGAAGCAGGCCGGCGCGGTTGGCCGCCACCGTCGCGACCGCGACGCGATACGCCGCTTCGGCCACCGCAATCGACTGATTCGCCTGCAAGGCCTGTTCGATGAGTTGATTCAGGCGCTCGTCGCCATACATGCGCCACCAGGTGCTGTCGATGGCGGCTTGCGGATTCGCGTCGGCGCGCTGCCAGTCGGCGCCTTCCTTGAAGCTCTGTGGCACCTCCATCGCGGGCCGCTGGTAGTCCGGACCGAGCATGCACGCCGCGAGGGGCATCAGCACGGCAAGCGCCACTGCACGACGCCAGTTCACACGGCGTCGTTCAGCGGCCACGGGTGCGAAGAGCCGGAAAGCTGTTTTCACGCACATTCTCTTTTTATTGAATTGGCCGTGCAGTGCGACTTGAATCGAATGTCCGCGTCCGGCGCCTTCGAGGCGCTGCGCGTGGTTCGTCGCCATGGACAAGGAAATCTTAGCGACGTCACGCGCCGATTTCGACGAGCCAGATGCGAATCGCAGATTCGCTCTGACCGATTCTTTGGCGCGTTGGAGTCGCAAGGTCTCCCGGCATGAAGACCGTTGCGCAGGCAGGAGGAGGATGTCGACCGGCGCGCGTTGCGCCGTATCGAATGAAGGCAGGATGCCGAAGAGAAAGGGTTGCAGCAGACGCCGCTGCGTCAGCCGGTATCCGGCGACGCAGCGGCAACGCGAGACTCAAGCGAGACGTTGCGCCTCAGCCGCCCGCAGCCGGCGACAGCGCGCCGAGTTTGTCCGCGGTGACCTTCTGCAGCGCGATGACGCGCGTCATCGCCGCATGATTGCCCGTGGTCTCGTCGATCATCTTCGCCACGTCCGCCTTCAACTGCGTGCGCGAACCGCCGTCGAGATACACCATGTGCCCCGACGGATAGAAGGTCGCCGCCAGGTTCTGCCGCACGGTCTTGTCGATCAGCGGCATCTGCTGGAGATCGATGACCGTCTGATAGAACGGCGTCACGAAGTCGTACATGCCGTTCGCCGACAGCACCTTCAGGTCCACGTTCAGCGCCATGACGGCAGCAAGATCGCCCGCCGTGTAGAGGATCACGTTGCCCTTCGCATCGAGGCCCTTCTGCGCGCCGGTCGGGTCCGTATGCTTGAAGTCCCAGTTGAGGAACGCCTGATCGTTGAGGTCGGTGAAAGACGACGTCGAGGTGAACTTCAGCTGCTCGTTCAGATAGCTGTTCCACATCGTCGTGTACACGCCGCTGACCGCCGTCATGGTCGGATCGTTGCCGCCCGAGTTCGGGTCGATCTTGCCCGCGATGCCCGTCGAGATGGCCGTCACGCGCCCGTCGTACGAGCCGAGCGCCTCGCCCTTCGCCTTGAGCAAGGTGGTCAGGAAAAGCGAATTGCCGCGGCTGTCGTAAGCGGCGATGTCGAGACTCCAGGCCAGCAGCGTGGCCTTCTCGATGCCCGTGTACTCGGACAGCTTTTCCACCAGCTCGTCGTCGGTCTGCGGAAACTTGCGCAGTGCATTCAGATAGTCCGTGCGCGCGAACTCCGCGACCTCTTCGGCGAACGTGACGAGGTTGGTGGGCGTCGGGTGCACGCCGAGCTTCTTGTGGTACCACGCATCGGCCGCCGCGGTCGGCAAGGCGCCGACGGGATTGCCCGCCTGTGCGTAATCCAGAATGGACGATTGCAGCGTGACGCCGTTCAGGTCGATGCCATCCTCATGCAGCTTGTACGCGAGCACGCAGCTGCGCGCCGTGCCATAGGATTCGCCGAACAGGAACTTGGGCGAATTCCAGCGGTTGTTCTTCGTCAGATAGCGCTTGATGAACTGCGCGATCGATCCGGCATCCTGATCCACGCCCCAGAAGTCGCGATTCTTGTTCGGCGCGATGGCGGCCGAGTAGCCGGTTCCCACCGGGTTGATGAAGATCAGGTCGCTGCGGTCGAGCAGGCTGTCCGGATTGTCTTCCATCTGATAAGGCGCGGGCGGCGTGAAGCTCGGCATGGCGGTCTTGATGCGGCGCGGCGCGAACGAGCCCAGCAGCACGAACACCGACGACGATCCCGGCCCGCCGTTATAGAAGAACATCAGCGGCCGGGCTTCCTCCTTCGCGCCGTCCTTCGTGAACGCGACGTAGAACATCTTCGCGTTCGGCTTCGAGCTGCTCGGATCGACCGTCACGAGATGGCCGACCGTCGCCGTATAGGCGATCTTCGCGCCGCCGATGCTCACGCTGTGATGCGTGATGGCCGCGTTCTCGTCCGCCTCGCCGGCCTCGACGGCGTCGTCGGGACCGTTGCCGTAGGCGACCGGATCGAAATACGGTTGGTCCTGCTTGGCGGCCGAGGTCTTCTTCGCCGCTTTCTTCGCCGCCGGGGCCGCCTGCGATGCAGGGGCGGCTTCGGCGGAGGGGTGCTTCGCTGCCAGTGGATCGGAGTTCATCGTCGTCGCTCCAGAATCGTCGTCGTGGTTGTTGTTCACTGTCGGTGCTGCCTGCTCGATGCTTCAACTCAACTCAACTCAATTCCAGCACGCTCAGCCCTTGGCGGACTTGAGCGCCGCTGCGATCTTGCCGCCGTCCGGGCTGCCCAGGCCGGTGCAGGCATCCCAGCCGGCCGAGGCCGAGAAAGTGCCGTTGTTGCCTTCGGTGATGTCGCGGCACGCGGTCTGCGCCTTGTACAGCTTCGGATTGACGAAGCCGGCCGGCGACCCATTGAGCGCGTTGAGGCGCGCGATCAACGCAGCCCACAACGGCGCGACAGCGCTGGTGCCGCCGACTACCGTTTGCTCGCCGTCGATCAGCACTTCATAGCCAGTCTGCGGCGAGGCGTCGCCCGCCACATCCGGCACGCCGCGCTTCGCGAGCGCCGCATGCCTGCCGTTGCGCGTGACCGAGAGCCCTTTCTGCCAGACCGGCAGCGCGAAGACACTGGACACGCCGCCGCCGCCCGAGCCGCCCTGATCGCCGTCGTTCCAGACCACCTCGCTGCCGATGCCGCTCGCCGAGGCCGTCAGACTCGTGCCGCCGCAGCCGAGCACATACGGGCTCGATGCCGGGAAGTCGACATGGTCGGCGCCGTCGCTGGCGCCGTCGGACGAACCGCTGTCGCCGGATGCCGCGCACACGGTGACGCCGAGCGCGGCCGCGCTTTGCAGCACCGCGTTGAAGGCGCTGATCGACTGCGACGACCAGTTGGCCTCAGGCCCGCCCCAACTGATCGAGATCACCGAGGGCTGGTTCGTGGAATCGTGCAGCGCGCGATTGACGGCATCGACGAAACCGGCGTCGCTGTTCGGCGCGAAGTACACGGCAATGCGCGCACCCGGCGCGACGGCTCCGGCAATCTCGATGTCGAGCGTCACTTCGCCGTCGGGACCGTTCGGGTTGCCGGTGGGCGCGTTCTTCGCATTGTCGACGCCGACCGAAATCACCTTCGGCGCCTTCACGCCGAGTTTCTTGAAATACGCGCTGAGGTCGCTGTCGCGGTAGCCGCCGCCCAGTTCGATAATCGCGATGCACTGCCCCGCGCCGTCGCCTTCGGGAAAGTCATAGAGGCGCGCGAGATCGACGGGCGTGAAGGACGCGGGCGCCGGGCCGCGCGCGGGCTGGAAAGGCGGACGGAAACGAAAGTGCGGACGCGCCTGCGGCTTGCTGTCGAGGCCGAGCACGGCCGTGACGGCGTCATGCATGTCTTCGGGCACGTTTACCGGACCTGCGCGGCCGCGATACTCGCCGATGTTGTGATGTTGAAAGCGTTCGAGCTTCACATCGAAAGCTTTCTGGAATTGTTCGATGGTGCCTTTCAGCACGACGCTGCGCGTCTCGGTTTCCGCCCGCACGACGGTCAGGCCGTATTGCTTCGCGAAGGCCTTGACCTTGTCGACGTCTGCGTCGGAAGCGGTAAAGCGTTTGTCGAACTCGGCGCGCGAGACGGGTTGAGCGGGCGCCTCGCCCGCATCGATGCGCGCCATCATCGCCTCAAAGCCCGCTTCGTCCTTGCGCCGCAGCATCACGATCACTTCGATCTGCTCGCCAGGATCGCACGCGCCAATACACTTCGCGCCTTCGGGATGAATCTTGTCGCTGCCGCCGACCGGTTGCTTCGCCATGATGTCGAACCTCCTCGTTGGCCTTGCCGTTCACAGGTGCCCGATCTTGCTGCTTTCGCCCGGCCGGCGCGTATTGCGATGCGCTGTATGCACGTCGCTCATCGTCTTATTTTCCCGGCGCGAATGCAATTGCTCGGACCGTTGGCGAGAGCATGCAGTTCCAGTGAGACAAACGATGTCCCCGTATGCGGGATCCCGGCAGCGCTTGAGCCCGCGGTCAGTGCGACGGCCGCTCTTCCTCATACTCGGGCCGCGCGCCTTGCTGCAGCCACGGCTCGCGATGCCTGCACCACAACTCGTAGTCTGGCTCGAACACGCCGGTCTGATCGAATGCGCCGAGCGGCAGATCGATTTCGTCGCGCGACACGTATTCCATATACGCCACCGAGCCGCACACCGGACAGAAATGCCGCCGCCCCTGTTCGGAACTCTGCCAGGTCGATACGCTGCCGCTCATCGTCACATTGCCGCGCGCATAGATCACGTAGGCGCCGAAGGCCGACCCGTGCACCTGCCGGCATGTCATGCAGTGACACATGCCGACCCGCTTGTGCGAAGCTGTCACGCGAAAGCGGAACGCGCCGCATGCGCAACCGCCCTCGTGAACCGTTGGATTCGTTTCGTCGCGCTGCTTGACATTCATCGTGCTCTCCCGGGAATGATCGTTGCACCGGCGCGCCTGCCGCGCCCTTTGGTTTGTTACGATAACCCTTCACGATCGGAGATGGCACTCATGAGCACAGCGAGCACGGCCGGCAGCACCCGCACCTTGTCCCTTCTGAAGCTTCTTCCCGGCGCCGGATCGGACTTCGGTCCGGCCGCCACCGACCTCGTCGCTCACGTTCTCTCGCACAGCCGTTTCGACACCGACGCCCAGACGCACGCGCCGCGCGAAACCTTCCGTAGCGTGACGATCGACGACGTCATGAACGACGCCTACGTGTTTCCGCTCGGGCAAACCGGTCAGTCGATCGTGCTGACGGGTGACCGGATCGCGGCGGGTTTCATCGCCGAACGGGCCGCCGACGAATGGCTCGAACAGGCACACAAGGAGCGCCTCGGGCGCGGCCTGCCCGCCACGCCGGACGGCAACGAGCCGCACCTCGCGCCCGATCCCGCCGAAGCCGACCAGTTGCTCGACCGCGCCGCCGAATGCGCGCAGCGCATCCTGGAGCCGGTGGCGGCCGATCCCGTCCTGTCGCTGTTCGAGACGCACTATCGCGGCGGCCGCGAGTTCCTTCGGCTGACGTGGGAAGGCCTGCCGGAAGATCTCGTGCCCGAGTCGCGCCGCCCGCTCGCCGCGCTGGCGCAGGACGGCGCCCGGCGCGAGAAGCGCGCTTACGATCCCTACGGCCTCGACGGCACGGACGTGTATGACGTGGACCGGCCGCTTGCGTATCGCGAGAAGATCGGGCCGTTTCTCTTCACGATGACCTATCGCCACGAGTATCCGCAAGTGGACGACGAGCGGCTCGGCACGGCCTTCGCGGTGTTTCATGAAGCGGGCAGCGACATCGTCGCGGCGGCGGTCAAACTGCAACTGGTCAAGGTGCCGCCGTTGCAGAGCAGCGCCGACCTCGTCTATACGCTCGATACCTACTCCGGCGAGATGCTGTCGCTCGCGCTCGCCGCCACCGAGGCGCTCGGTCCCGAGAAGCTCTGCGAGGTGTTCAACGCGCATCGCGTGATCTACATCGGCTTGTGGGAAGTGCGCAAGCCGTGGCGCGGCGAAGGGCTCGGCGTCGCGCTGCTGCATCAGGCGCTGGAACGGCTGCCCGTCGATGTCGATGGCCGGCCGAACGCGCTGTGCGTCGCACCGGAGCCGTATCAGACGGACATGCGCCACTTCGACACGCTGCCCGCCGTGCTGCGCGAGGAACTGAAGGCGCCTGCGCGGCGCCTCGCCACGCATCTGACGGGCTGGCTCGAACGCTCAAAGCTGCCCATCGCCACGCATTTCTTCGTGCCGATGGCGCGGCATGCCGGCATCGGCTCGGCGGGCGAGAACGCGCGGCTGATCGACCGCATCATGGAAAGCGAGGCCTGATGCCGTGCTCGTCGTCATCGACATGCAGGCGCGGCTGCTGCCGCATCTCGACGGCGGCGAGCAGCTGACCCGCCGCGTCGCGACGCTCGTGCGCGCGGCGCAGTTGCTCGATATGCCGGTGCTGGTCACGGAACAGAATCCGCGCGGCATCGGCGGGACGGTGGATGCCTTGCTGGCGCATTGCGGTGCGGGCCGCCGTATCGAGAAACAAACCTTCGACGCCACGCTTGCACCGGACTTCGTTGCCGCGCTGCCGCCTGCGCCCGGCCCGCTGTGGGTCGCTGGCGCCGAAGCCCATGTTTGTGTGCTGCTGACCGTGCTGGGATTGCTGCGGCTGGGTTATCGCGTGGAGTATGTGGCGGATGCCGTGGCGTCGCGCCGTCCCGCCGATCGCGCCATGGCACTGGCGCGATCGCAGCAGGAAGGCGCGCGGCTCACGACGGTCGAAACCACGGTCTTCGGCTGGCTCGGCAGCCATGTGCATCCACGTTTCAGGGAGACGCTCGCGCTGATCAAGTGACCGTGCGACCATGGCGCTCTGCTGCTCGCCTGGCCGTTGCACGAAGTCGTCTTGAAGGAGCGCGCCATGAATCTCGCCATTCGCCCGGCCTTGTGTGCCGGCTGCCTGCTTGCCGTCCACGCCGCGGCGCAGACCCATGACGGCGCGCCTCCGCAGACGCAGACGCAGACGCCACCACAAACACAAGCGCAGACGCAGACGCAGCCAGAGGTCACGCCTCCGAGCGCTCCGCTCACCCGGGCGCAAGTCCGCGCGGCGCTCGCCCAAGCCCGTGCCGACGGCAGCATTTCTCGTTACGGCAATCCACCCGGACGTTGAGCGTCACGCACGAAACTGGCAATTTCGCCATCTTCCTGATGATGTGATGTGCCGGATTTACCGGTGCGTGCAGCAATTACGCGCTTTCACTGGCGCTTTGGTACGGCAGGTCCGTCACGGATCGCATGGCACCGTACTTGCTGATTGCGAGCCGTCGCGGAGTCGAACGTTCGATCACGGACGAACGGGCGCACGCCCCGCGCATCCCATGCACCGCACAGCACTCGAACACCCGGCGCACGATGTCGCGTTCCGCCGCGGGCGAATGCCTTCATGAAAACTGGAGACTGTGCAGGCATCCTTCCGAACGAGCGAGGAGCATCGAATCGCCATGTCCCCAGCCAATACCCCTTCCCACGACGCCAGCGAAACCGCGCAGCAACCATCGCGCCGGCGCTTCCTGCAGTCGGCCGCGGCGGCCGCCGCCGTCAGCGCCGCGCCGCTCGCACACGCCCAGCAACAGGCCGCCGCACCGGCCCCGGCGCCCCTGCCGCCCGCCGCCGTGCCGACGATGCCCGTCACGCTGACCATCAACGGTCATCCCTACGAACTGCAAGTCGAGGCGCGCACCACACTGCTCGATGCGTTGCGCGAATACGCGGGCCTCACCGGCACGAAGAAGGGCTGCGACCGCGGCCAGTGCGGCGCCTGCACGGTGATGGTGTCGGGCCGGCGCATCAACTCGTGCCTGACGCTCGCGGTGATGCACGATGGCGAGTCCGTCACCACCGTCGAAGGACTCGCGCCCGACGGCGACACGCTCGCGCCGATCCAGCGCGCGTTCATCGAGAAGGACGCCTTTCAGTGCGGCTACTGTACGCCCGGGCAGTTGTGCTCGGCGACGGCGCTCATCGCCGAATACCGCGCCGGCGACGCCAGCGCGGTCACGGCCGACGTCCGCTTCCGCCCCGCGCAGCTGTCCGACGACGAGATCCGCGAGCGCATGAGCGGCAACATCTGCCGCTGCGGCGCGTATCCGAACATCGTCGCGGCGGTGAAGTCGGTCGCGTCCGGCAATGCCTGAGGAGACGCACATGGACGCGATCTCCTATCAACGCGCCGCCGACATCGGCACGGCGCTGCAGGCGGCGAGCCAGCCCGGCACGATGTTCATCGGCGGCGGCACCAACCTGCTCGATCTCATGAAAGGCGGCGTGATGCGGCCGATGAAACTCGTCGACATCACGCACATCGCCGCGCTCGACGGCGTCAGCACGCTACCCGACGGCGGTCTGCGCATCGGCGCGCTCGCGCGCAACAGCGACGCCGCGAATCACGCGTGGGTGCGCGAGCGCTATCCGCTGCTGTCGCAGGCGCTGCTTGCTGGAGCCTCGGCGCAGTTGCGCAACATGGCAACGGTCGGCGGCAACCTGATGCAGCGCACGCGCTGTTCGTATTTCTACGACCCCGGCTTTCCCCAGTGCAACAAGCGCACGCCGGGCAGCGGCTGCGCGGCGCTCGACGGCCATAACCGCATGCACGCGATTCTTGGCGCGAGCCGTCAATGCATCGCGACGAATCCCTCCGACATGAGCGTCGCGCTCGCCGCGCTGGACGCCGTCGTGCGCGTCACGGGTCCGAACGGCGAACGGGCCATTCCGTTTGCGGAGTTTCATCGGCTGCCGGGCGAGCGGCCCGATCTCGATACCACCTTGCAGCCCGGCGAGCTGATCACTTCCGTCGATCTGCCGCCGCCGCTGTTCGCCGGGCATTCGAAGTACCTGAAAGTGCGTGACCGCGCGAGCTACGCGTTCGCGCTGGTGTCCGTCGCGGCAGCATTGCAGATGGACGGCAACACCGTTCGCCAGGCGCGCATCGCGCTGGGCGGTGTCGCGCACAAGCCGTGGCGCGCCATTGCGGCCGAACAGGCGCTCGCCGGAAAGCCGCTCGATCCGGCCACGCTGCAAGCGGCCGCCGCGCTCGCCGTGCAGGGCGCGCAGCCGCAGCGCGACAACGCGTTCAAGGTCGCGCTCGCGCAACGCGTAATCGTGCGCGCCGTTCAACAGGCCGGAGGTGTCGCATGACTGTCATTGGAAAACCGCTCGACCGTACCGACGGCGTGCTCAAGGTCACCGGCCAGGCCCGCTACAGCGCCGACAACACCGACGCCAAGCTCGCCCACGCGGTGCTCGTCACGAGTACGGTGGCGCGCGGCCGCATCGCGTCGATCGATACGAACCGCGCGCAGTCGATGCCCGGCGTGCTGCTCGTGATGACGTACCAGAACGCGATGCGCCTGCCCAACAATGGCGTCCCCGATGCGCAACCGCCCGCCGTGCGCAAGCTCACGCTGCTGCAAACCAACGAAGTGCGCTACAGCAACGAGCCGGTGGCGGTCGTTGTCGCGGATTCGCTGGAACATGCGCAGGACGCGGCGCGTTACGTCGACGTGCGTTACGAGGCGGCCATGCCCAACGCCGATTTCGGGCGCGCGAAGTCTCAGGCCTATCAGCCGGAGAAAATGATGGGCCGCGCGATCACGACACAGCGCGGCGACGTCGAAGCCGGCTTGCGGCAAGGCCCGACGCGTCTGAACGCGGTCTACACGACGCCCTACGAACATCACAATCCGATGGAGCCGCACGCCACGCTCGCCCGCTGGGACGGCCCGAAGCTCACGCTCTACGACGCGACCCAGGGCGTCTCCGGCGCGCGCAGCGCGGTCGCGAAGTTCTTCGGCATCGCCGATGACAACGTGCGCGTGATCTGTCCGTTCGTCGGCGGCGGCTTCGGCTGCAAGGGCTCGGTCTGGTCGCATGTCGTGCTGGCCGCGATGGCGTCGAAGCAGACCGGGCGGCCCGTGAAGCTCGTGCTGACGCGGCCGCAGATGTTCGGCATGATCGGCAACCGGCCCTTCACCGAGCAACGCATCCAGATCAGCGCACGCGACGACGGTGTCATGACCGGCATGCGTCACGACGTGATCTCCACGACCTCGACCTTCGAGGACTGGACCGAGAGCTCGGCCATCGTCACGCGCATGCTGTACGCGGTGCCGAACCAGTCGACCTCGCACAAGCTGGTGAAGCTCGACATCGGCACGCCGACTTTCATGCGCGCGCCAGGCGAGACGAGCGGCTCGTTCGCGCTCGAAACGGCTATCGACGAGATGGCGTATCAGCTGAAGATGGACCCGCTCGCGTTCCGCGTGAAGAACCACGCCAACATGGAGCCGCAGGAGAAGAAGCCGTGGTCGGAGAAGTCGCTGCTGGAGTGCTACCAGCGCGGCGCCGACACCTTCGGCTGGGCACGCCGCCAGAGCGCGCCGCGTTCGATGCGCGAAGGCAATACGCTGATCGGCTGGGGCGTGGCCACGGCGACGTATCCGGCGAACCGCAGCGAGGCATCGGCGGTCGCGCGCATCCTGCCGGACGGCACCGCGATGGTCGCCTCGGGCACGCAGGATCTCGGCACCGGCACCTACACGGTCATGACGCAGGTGGCCGCCGACGCGCTCGGTTTTCCGCCCGATTACGTGCGCTTCGCACTCGGCGATTCCTCGCTGCCGAAAGCGCCGGTGTCGGGCGGCTCGCAGTCGGCGGCGAGCGTGTCGCCGGCGGTGCGGGCGGCGTCGTTGCAGGCGCGCGACCAACTCATCGCGATGGCGCTCGCGGATCAAGGCTCGCCCGTCGCAGGCCTGGCGCGCGAGGATGTCACGGTGAACAACGGCTGGGTCGTGAGCCTGTCGAATCCCGAACGGCGCGATCCGGCGGCGGCGGTCATCGCGCGCAACGGCGGCAAGGCCATCGAGGCGCTCGCCACCACGCGCCCCGGCGACGAGAAAAAGCAGGCCGCGTTCCACTCCTTCGGCGCGGTGTTCGCGGAAGTGCACGTCGATGCCGAACTGGGCATCATCCGTGTGCCGCGCATCGTCGGCGTGTATGACGTCGGCACGCTGCTCAACCGGAAAACCGCGCACAGCCAGTTGATGGGCGGCATCGTGTGGGGCGTCGGCTCGGCGCTGATGGAAAAGGGCGAGCTCGATGCACGCTATGGCCGCTATACGAACGCCAACCTCGCCGAGTATCACGTGCCGGTGAATGCGGATATCGGCGTGCTCGACATTGCTTTTGTCGAGCATCCCGATCCGCTGATCAATCCGCTCGGCGTGCGCGGCATTGGGGAGATCGGCATTACGGGCGTGGCGGGCGCGCTCGGCAACGCGGTATATCACGCAACGGGCGTGCGCGTGCGCGACCTGCCGATCACGCTCGATACGCTCCTGCCTTCGATTCAGGCGTGACGGTGTAACGAAATGCGCGGCGGCACCGTTGAGCCGCCGCGCATTTTTTTAAGCTTGCGGCGCACTTCGATGCGCCGCACAATCGCCGTTCAATTTCCCTGAGAGCAGCCGCGATGACCTATTCGTCGAGCGCGACCGGCATCCTGCTGGCGGCGGGCCTGGGCACCCGCTTCGATCCCTCCGGCATTCACAACAAGCTGCTCGCGCCATTGCCCAACGGCACGCCGGTGGTGTTCCAGTCAGCGCGGCGGCTGCTGGCGGTGGCGGCGGAAGTCATCGCCGTCGTGCGGCCCGGTGCGGAGAAACTGGCCGACGTGTTGAACGAAGCAGGCTGCGGCGTCATCTTCAGCATCGACGCCGAACGCGGCATGGGCGCCACGCTCGCCGCGGCCGTGCGCGCCACGTCGGAATCCGACGGCTGGCTCGTTGCGCTGGGCGACATGCCGTGGATCGAAGCCACGACTTACGAAGCCGTCGCCCGCGCACTCGACGGCGGCGAGCCCCTGGTCGCGCCCGGCTATCGTGGACAGCGTGGGCACCCGGTGGGCTTCGGTCTGGCGCATCGGGACGCGCTCATGGCGCTCGACGGCGACGCCGGCGCGCGTGGACTCTTCGCCCTGCACGAGCCTTTCATCGTGGAGGCCGGCGACCCGAACGTATTGCGCGACATCGATGTGCCCGGCGATCTCGGAGCCGTCTGAAGCGATGCTGCGCCGGGGTAGGCGCACGCGCTGTCGGGTTGTCTGAAAAGCGCTTGGCCATTCGGCTGAATTGATTCGCACCGTTTATCAAATGGTAAGATCAATTTCAATCGCGCGGCATTCCGGCGGCGCGGCGCACACCTTTGTGGAGGGGAGCATCACATGACAATCCGGCGCGAAATGCGGCGCGTGGCAAACGCGTTCGCCTCCGTTTTTTCCATTTATCCGCGTACCGATTACCTGGCCAATCGTCCGCGCAAGTCGCCTGCCGAGATGATGGACGACGCGTGGAACAGAACCATGTCGGACTTCGACAGAACCTTGAACGGCTATGGACAGCGTCAACGAAACCGCTGAGGAGACGCGCATTCGCTACGTCGCGCAAGCGGCTCGGAGCGAGAGAGCTGAACCGGTGCCTGGACTGGATCTGTCGCCGGGCCAGGCGTCAAGTCCGGCCTCGGTCATGGTCGCGGTCCAGGCACATTCAATTTTTCGCGGACCCATGCCGTCGCCCGAGTATCTTGCGCAGTACGACCGGATCGTGCCGGGCGCAGGTCGAATGATCGTCGAGGAGTTTCAGATGAACGGTCAGCACACGCGGCACATGGAATCCATGAACGCGCGAGACTCCATTTGCAAGGACGCGCGCGCGCAGTTCATCGCGGGCATCCTCGTGCTGATCGGTTTTGGTCTCGTCTACAAGCTTGCGCAAGAAGAGCATGATGGCGTCGCCATCGCGGTTGCGGTCACGCTGCTCGTCAGCGTGCTCACGGCGTTCCTCACCGGTACGGTCATGAGGGACAAGCATCAAGCGGCCTTCAGAGCGAAACCTGAAGATCAGGCGGCGCTGCTTCCTCAGGCCGCAATCGGCGCGGCATCGTTTGAATCGCCGGCATCGGACGCCGCTGGCAGATAGCGCTTGCTGACCTCGAGCAAGGTCGCGCCGAAGCCCTTTTGCGCACGGAAGTCCAACCTTGCGCTCGTCACCACGCGCGGCATCGCGCTCCATTCAATCTTCGCGCCGCTCGCCATCAGCGCTTCCACCAGCGCCACGTCCTCGCTCGATTCCAGCGGCGGAAAACCGCCCGCGCGCAGATAAGCCTGCGCCGACACGCCGAGATTCGCGCCATGGATATGCCGATGGCCATCCGCATCCATGTAGGTACGCCCGAAGTGCTCCCGCACGGCGTGGATATGCGGCGACCAGTCGTGTACGCCGATCACGCCGCAGACGGCATCGGCATGACAGTCGAGCTGCCGCACGAGCCAGTCTTCCGCGACCGTCGTGTCGGCATCCGTGAAGGCCAGCCAGCGCGCGCCCCACTCGAGCGCAAGCGCCGCGCCGTGAGCGCGCGCCCGGCCGACATTGCGGGCATCGATCGAGACCACCTGCGCGCCGTGCGCGAGCGCAATGTCGCCGGTCTGGTCGGTGCAGCTGTCGAGCACGACGATTACGCGCGCCGGTTCGCCGGACAGTTGATGACACGTCGCGGCGCGGCATGCGGCCGCCACGCTGGCGCCAATATGCGCGGCTTCGTTGTGGGCAGGAATGATGATGGCCAGCATGACGGCTCCGTGGGTTGATCGGTGGCGCGGCAAGCCCAAACGTCGAAAAAACAATCGAACGCCGCGACAGATCAATTTCAGCAATGACCGTACCCATGGCCGTACCCAGTCTGGGCGCAGGATCAGCAAAGGGCACGATCGTCTCCAAATAGTTGCCTCAAGCCAATGGTCATCGCTAGAATAATGTATGGATATACAGTACTTTTACGATCCCGTTCGCCGATGAAAAGCGTCATCCTTGATCCGTCGTTTGCCGCGTGGCGTACCGAATCACGCAATCTCCTCATGGAAGGCTTGCGCCCCGAGGAGGTGCTCTGGTGCGAATCGGACGCGTCGGCCACGGTGTTCGGCACGATCCAGTCGCCGCCCGGCGCCACGGGTCCAGACGCGAAGCAGCCGGTCAGGATCGCCCGCGAATTTCTCACGATGCTGGAGACGGCCGCGTGCTATCGCGCGCCGGATCGCTGGCCGTTCCTGTACAAGGCGCTGTGGCGCTGGACCCAGGGCGACCGCGCCATCGCGTCCCGGGAGGATGCCGACGGCCTGCGCCTGCACCGGATGATCGAAGCGGTCGAAGCCGAGGAAAACACAATGCGCCGCGTGCTGCGCTTCAGGCATCGCGACTCGTCGCTCGGGCCGCCGGAGTTCATCAGCTGGTTCGAGCCCGTGCACGATCTGCTGGAGCATGCCGCCATGCATTTCGCCACCCGCATGGGCAGCGCCACCTGGATGATCGCCACGCCGCACGGCGCCGCCTTCTGGGACGGCGCGCTGCTGCGCGTCGACCGCACGAGCGAGCCGGAAGAAAAGCCGATGGACTTCGGCGACACCGCCATGAGCGGCGAGGCGGTCAGCGGCGACGCCATCGAGGCGCTCTGGCTCGCGTACTACGAAAGCACCTTCGCGCCGGCCCAGGCGAATGCCGCTGAAATGGCCTCGCACATGCCGGTGCGCTACTGGAAAAGTCCGTCGAACGAACGCGCCGATCCCGCGCTGATTGCCCGCGCCGACCCGTACTCGCGGCGCGACGAGCATCCGCGCAACGTGCCGTCCGACATGGAAGTGGCGCTCAATACGGACCGGGAGCCGGTGAAGGGCACGATCCTGACCGCGCCGCCGTCGCTCGATGCCTGCCGGCGCTGCGCGCTCTGGCGCAACGCCACGCAGCCGGTGCCGGGCATCGGGCCGGCCGGCGCGCGCGTGATGCTGGTCGGCGAACAGCCGGGCGACCAGGAAGACCTTGAGGGCAAGCCGTTTGTCGGCCCGTCGGGCAAGCTGCTCGACGAAGCGATCGCCGAGGCGTCGCTCGCGCGCGAATCGCTCTATCTGACCAACGCGGTCAAGCACTTCAAGTGGGAAGCGCACGGCGACGAACGCGCGCACGTCGCGCCCGCCCAGCGTGAGCGCGAAGCCTGCCGCTTCTGGCTCGACGAGGAACTGGCGCGCATCGAGCCGAAAGTGGTCGTCGCGCTGGGCGCCACCGCGCTGAAGGCGCTCACCGGGCATCGCACGGCGCTGTCGGAGTATCTCGGCAAGACCATCGAGCACAAGGGGCGCATCATCGTGCCGACCTATCATCCGTCGTATCTGCTGCGCCTGACCGACGAAAAAGTGCGCGCGGAAGTGCTCGGGACGATTGTCGAGGCGCTGGTGTTCGCGCAGCAGATCGCCGACGGCACCGCGACTATCCGCACCCCGGTCAAGGAACGCGCACGCTGACGCCGCATTCCGTCGCGCGAACGCCAGGCGCTCAAGTGCAACAGGAAGCAACAGGAGAAACAAGACGAAAGCGCCGTCAACGATCCTGTAAGCCGCGCGTTAATATCGGTGTCGCGTCGCTCCCGGCGCTCACCAGATGGTTACGACCACAACTTAAATGGCCGCTCTCCCGCTCCAGGAACTCCACCGTCAACAATCGCTGCTGGCGCTCGTGCCGAAATCGGCCGGGCAGCTGAAGACCGAGCGCGAACGTCTCGTCATCCGCGCACAGTGGCTGTTGAATCTCACCGTCGCCGTGGCGCTTGCCGGTGCGGCGCTCATCGCGTGGCTGCCGTTCTCGCCGGTGCCCCATGAATTCCGCTTCGGCGTGCAGGAAGTGCTCGCGGTCGCCGTGTTCGCGTCCTGCCTGTTCATCCTGCATGAGCGCGCCGAACTCTCGCTGGGCCTGTACGACTACGAACCCGTCGAGCAGACCACCCAGGGCGAGCTGCGCGCCTTGCTGCACCGCGTGCCCGAAGGCACGTCGTATCAGGAAGCGCTCGCCGCCGACAACCGTACCTTCGTGACCGGCGAAATCGAAGGCATCCGCCGCCGCGCCGAAGCGTTCACGCCGAAAACCCTGCCCGCCGACGACAGCAACGCCGAAACCTGATTCCCGGCCTCCGCCGCGCAACACCATCCGGAAAGCCGCCGCCTCGCGATGACGAGGCGGCGGCTTTTTCACGACTGACGCCCGCCTTGCCAAGCAACGCGCCTTGACGCGCGACGTCGCTGCTCCTTCAATACCTGTCAGAACCCCGCCTTCGACGGCCAGACTGTCACGCGCGCCGTTGCACTCCGTACACGTCGCGGCGCGCTTGCATCGGCATCGGCACACGCCGCCGCACGTGCCCGCCCGGGCATGGACGGTGCTTGCCCCGCTCCCGCCACCGCGTCATTGCGGACGATCCAACGAGGCCACGCCACTTGCAGGAGCCAGGATGCGAGCCAATCCCCTTTCCATCATGAGCGACGAACTCATCCCGACGTTGCTGCCCGACACGCCGGGCGCGCCGCACATCAGTTCCCGCGCGGACGATGCAGCCCTCCCGCCCGACACCGAATACGACGAGCTCGCCGCGTTCCATGGCATCGAGGAGGAGCGTCTGGTGCTGCTCCATCCGGGCAGTCACGGCGCGCCGCCGGCCTGGCCCGCCGAGCGCTACGCCGATCTCGCCGACCAGCTCGCCGCCGATGGCTGGCAGATCGCCATCGTCGGCGATGCGCCCGATCCCGTGCGCACGGCCGGCGTGCTGGGCGCGATGCAGACGGCTGCGCTGTTCCTGGCGGGCGCGGTCGCGCCGCGCGTGCTGCCGCGCCTGATCGCCCATGCGCGCCTGCTGGTGTCGGACGACGCCGCGCCGGCGGCTTCGTCGGACGCGTCGCCGGTCGCGATGGCCCGTGCGCTCGGCACGCCGCATCTTGTCCTGGCGGAGCATCCCCGCGATATGACCAGCGACGCCATCACGGCGCACGCCCGCGCCATTCTCTCCGACGCGGGCGGCGCGCATCCGGGCGCGCCTTTCACGTTGCACATGCCGGCCGCACCCCAATCCGCGTGACGAGGCCGTCCGCGCGCACCGTCTTTCGAGGCACATCATGAAAATCGACCTGCAGACCAATCCCGTTCCCGATCCTGTCGCGGACCCGAACCGCGATCCGGAAGCCGATCCGCTGACGCCGCCGTCGCCGGGACATCGTCCGGACGAGCCGCAGCATCCGGACGCGCCGCCCGACAAGGACCCGATCCGCCGCTTCTGAACGCGCCGGAGCGTTCCTGGCGTTCCCGGCACGCGGGAACCCGCGGGTTTTCCCCGCCCTCATGACGCCGCCGCGCCTGCCGTAAAGCGGGCATGCGGCGGCATGCGCCGTCGCAACCGACAATACCAAGAGGCGGCAGGCGCACCTATGAACAGAATGACGTTGAACAGGAAGCTCGGCTCGATGATCGCCGTGCTGTGGATCGGCTTGATCGCGATCGGGATCATCGGGGCGTGGCAGAACCGGTCATCGATGATCGAGGACCGCAAGGAACAGTTGAGGACCCTCGTCAACGAAGCGCATGCCATCACCGCGCACTACGCCGCGCTCGCGGCCGACAAGACCCTCCCCGAGGAAGAAGCAAAAAAACGCGCGCTGGACGTGATCGGCGCCATCCGCTATGGCGCGGACGGCTACCTCTCGATCAACGATTCGCGTCCGAAAATGGTGATGCATCCGATCAAGCCCGCAATGAACGGACAGGACCTGTCCAGCTACACGGACCCGGCGGGCAACCGCCTGTTCGTCGATATCGTCAAGGCCGGCGATCAGCCCGGCGGCGGCTTCATCAGCTACCTCTGGCCGAAGCCGGGCAACGACAAGCCGGTCGGCAAGATGTCCTACTCGCAGCGTTTCGCGCCGTGGGACTGGTACATCGTCACCGGCATGTACATGGACGACGTGCAAAGCGCCTTCTGGGCAAGCGCGCTGCGCTGGCTCGCGATCACAGCCGTGCTCGGCGGCATCGCGACGGCCGCGATGCTGATCGTCCTGCGCAGCATCCGGCGCAATCTCGGCGGCGAGCTGGAACTCGCGGTCGGCGCGGCGCACCGCATTGCGCGGGGCGACCTGACGAGCGCCGTCCACGTGCATCCGGACGACACCACCAGCCTGCTGCACGCGCTCGGCACCATGCAGCGCGGGCTCGTGGAAACCGTCTCGCGCGTGCGCAACGGCACCGAGAACATCAACGTCGGCGCCTCCGAGATCGCGGCGGGCAACACGGATCTGTCGCAACGCACCGAGGAACAGGCGGCCGCGCTCGTGCAGACCGCGTCGAGCATGGACGAGATGACCGCCAACGTGAAGAACAACGCCGAAAGCGCCGCGCAGGCCGCGCGCCTCGCCGAGCAGGCCGCGGACGTGGCGACGCGCGGCAGCGGCGTCGTCGACGACGTGATCGACACCATGACGCGCATCACCGCCAGCTCGCGGCAGATTGGCGACATCATCGGCGTGATCGACGGCATCGCGTTCCAGACCAATATCCTTGCGCTCAACGCGGCCGTGGAAGCGGCGCGGGCGGGCGAACAGGGCCGCGGCTTCGCGGTCGTCGCGGCGGAAGTGCGCAGCCTCGCGCAACGTTCCGCCACGGCCGCCAAGGAAATCAAGGCGCTGATCGAGACCTCGACGCAGACGGTGCAACGCGGCGCCTCGCTGGTGTCGAACGCGGGGGCCACGATGGGCGAGATCGTCCAGTCGGTGCGTCGCGTGAACGAGATTCTCGACGAGATCAGCGACGCATCGCGCGAGCAGAGCGCGGGCATCGAGCAGGTGAATCGCGCGGTGGTCGAGATGGACCAGGTGACGCAGCAGAACGCCGCGCTGGTCGAGCAGGCGGCGGCCGCCGCGCATTCGCTGAAGGATCAGGCGGATGTGCTGCGCGAGGCAATCGGCAGTTTCAGGCTGCCTGCCTGAGACGCATGAAAGTGGTGAAAGGCGCACGACGTGTCGTGCGCCTTTTTTTTGCGCCTGACGCGCGACGCTTGCCCGTGAAATCGCGCTCGAACGCCATGACGGCGCTCAACGCAAAAAGCGGTCGATCACGTCCGCGAGCACGTCGAACGCCGGCGCAATGTCCTCATCCGGCACGCACGCATAGCCGATCAGCAGCCCCGATTCCGCCTCCGGCCGATGCGCGTAATACCCCGACAGCGGCCGCACGACGATATTCGCGGCCAGCGCCGCCGCGGCCACCGCGCGATCGTCGACGTCCTTCGGCAGCCTGAGCACCAGATGCAGTCCGGCATCGCCACCGGCGATGGCAAGCGTCTCGCCATAACGCGCGGCAATCGTGGCGAGCATCACGTCGCGGCGCTGGCCGTACAGTACGCGCATGCGCCGGATATGCGACGTGAAGTGTCCCTGCTCGATGAACTCGGCCAGCACGGCCTGCTGCAAGAGCTGCCCCTCGCGATACAACTCGGCGCTCGCGGTCGCGAAACTCTCCGCGAGCGCTTCCGGCACGACCACGTAACCCACGCGCAATCCGGGAAACAGCGTCTTGCCGAAGCTGCCGACATAGATCACCTGCCCGCCCGTGTCCATGCCTTGCAGCGAGGCGAGCGGACGGCTGCCGTAGCGGAACTCGCTGTCGTAATCGTCCTCGATGATCCAGCAGCGATGCTGGCGCGCATATTCCAGCAGCATGCGGCGGCGCGCGAGGCTCATCACCATGCCGAGCGGGTACTGGTGCGACGGCGTGACGAGCATCAACCGGGGCGGCGCGGCGAGATCGGCAGGCGTCGGCGCGATGCCTTCCGCATCGACCGGGATCGCCTTCAGGTCGAGCCCGGACACCTGGAGCACGCTGCGCACGCCCCAATAACAGGGATCTTCGGTCCAGATGGTGTCGCCGGCGTCGGCGAGCAGGCGCGTGGCGAGATCGATCGACTGATGAATGCCGGTCGTCACGACAATCTGTTCCGGCGTGCAGCGCACCGACCGCGACGTGCGCAAATAGTCCGCGAGCGCATGGCGCAGACCGGCGTGGCCGCCGCCGGGGGCATACGTCAGCAGATCGGGCTGCGGACGACGCCAGTATTTCGCGTGCAGCCGGTTCCACACGCGCGACGGAAAGCGCGACACGTCCGGCACGCCCGGCATGAATGCGCCGCCTTGTCGCTTCGAGACGCCCGCGCCCGCGATCAGCCGCGCACCGCGTGTTGAAAGCGCCTGCTGCTCGGAAAGGATGGCAGACGGCATGGCGGCGGGCGGCGTATCGTCGAAGAGGATTTCGTCGGGTGCGCCGTCGGTGACGAAGGTGCCGCGCCCCGTCGCCGACGAAACGTAACCCTCGATGGCGAGCTGCTCGTAGACCTGCGTCACCGTATTGCGCCCGATGCCCAATTCCGCCGCCAGCAGCCGCGACGACGGCACCTTCGCGCCCGCCGCGAGCTCGCGCGTGAGGATGGCCTGCTGAAGCAGCCGGTGCAGTTGCCGGTAGACCGGCTGACCATTGCCCCGCTCGATGCGCTGGGCCAGCCAGTCCGACAGCACGCTGGCACGGTTCGACATCCGATTGGCCCCTATAGATTTATTGAAATGGCTCTGAACTTGAGGGCCAAATATTACTATAGTCGTCGAATCATGCCGCAGGCCATCTGGCCTGCCGGAACTTCCCTCTCGCAGCCGAAGCGCCCCATCCGTCCAAGGAGACCCTCGTGAGCACCCCCGTCAAGAACGCAGACCTGCAAGCCCGCAAGAACGCCGCAACCCCGCGCGGCGTCGGCGTCATGTGCGATTTCTACGCGGCGCGCGCCGAGAACGCGGAACTGTGGGACGTCGAGGGCCGCCGCTTCATCGACTTCGCGGCGGGCATCGCTGTCTGCAACACCGGGCATCGTCATCCGAAGATCGTCGAGGCGATCCGCGCCCAGCTCGACTGCTTCACCCATACCGCGTATCAGATCGTGCCTTACGAGTCGTATGTGTCGCTCGCCGAGAAGA
This sequence comes from Caballeronia sp. LZ065, assembly GCF_031450975.1. Lineage (NCBI taxonomy): Bacteria > Pseudomonadati > Pseudomonadota > Betaproteobacteria > Burkholderiales > Burkholderiaceae > Caballeronia > Caballeronia sp. LZ065. The sequence goes on along the minus strand of NZ_JARUXV010000004.1, from coordinate 193,715 downwards.
TCTCCGCCCGCGCACCCGGCGCGTATCCGAAAAAGACCGCGTTCTTCACGACCGGCGCGGAAGCCGTCGAGAACGCCGTGAAGATCGCGCGCGCCGCGACCGGCCGTCCCGGAGTGATCGCGTTCACCGGTGGCTTCCACGGCCGCACGCTGATGGGCATGGCGCTCACGGGCAAGGTCGCGCCGTACAAGATCGGCTTCGGGCCGTTCCCGTCGGACGTGTTCCACGCGCCGTTCCCGAATCCGCTGCACGGCGTCTCGGTGGAAGACTCGCTGCGCGCCATCGAATATCTTTTCAAGGCCGACATCGAAGCCGCGCGCGTCGCCGCGATCATCTTCGAGCCCGTGCAGGGCGAAGGCGGCTTCTATCAGGCGCCGGTGGGATTCGTGCGCGCCCTGCGCCGCCTCTGCGACGAACACGGCATCCTGCTCATCGCCGATGAAGTGCAGACCGGTTTCGCACGCACCGGCAAGCTCTTCGCGATGGAGCACTGCGGCGTCGCGCCGGATCTGATGACCATCGCGAAGTCGCTCGCGGGCGGCATGCCGCTGTCGGGCGTAGTCGGCCGCGCGGAGATCATGGACGCCGCCGCGCCCGGCGGTCTTGGCGGCACCTATGCGGGCAATCCGCTGGCGGTGGCGGCGGCGCACGCGGTGCTCGACATCATCGACGGAGAAAAGCTGTGCGAACGCGGCGCCGCGCTCGGCGACAAGCTGAAGGCAAAGCTGGAAGCGCTCAAGGCGGACGTCCCGCAGATCGCGGACGTGCGCGGCCCGGGCGCGATGGTGGCCGTGGAGTTCTGCAAGCCCGGCACGCATGACGCCGACGCCGCCTTCGCCAAGCGCGTGCAGACGCGCGCGCTGGAGCGTGGCTTGCTGCTGCTGGTGTGTGGCGTGTATTCGAACGTGGTGCGTTTCCTGTTCCCGCTTACGATCCAGAACGACGTGTTCGACGAAGCGCTGGGCATCCTCGAAGACGTGCTGACGGAAACGGTCGGCGCCACGGTTTGACGATCGAAGGCAAAATCGACATGTGCTCCCGATCAACCGAAAAGGATTCGCAGAAATGAGCTTGAAAGATCAACTGAAAGACCCGACGCTGCTGCGTCACGCAGCCTACATCGACGGCGAATGGCAGCAGGCCGACAACGGCGCGACCTTCGACGTGGTGAACCCCGCGACAGGTGAATCGCTCGGCGCCGTGCCGAAGATGGGTGCGATTGAAACGCGCCGCGCGATCGACGCAGCGAACGCGGCCTGGCCCGCATGGCGCAAGAAAACCGCAAAGGAACGCGCGGCGCTCATGCGTCGCTGGTTCGACCTGATGACGGAAAACGCCGACGACCTCGCGCTGATCCTCACCACCGAACAAGGCAAGCCGCTCGCCGAAGCGAAGGGCGAAATCGGCTACGCGGCGTCGTTCATCGAATGGTTCGCGGAAGAAGGCAAGCGCGTCGCCGGCGACACACTCGCCACTCCGGCAGCGGACAAACGCATCGTCGTGACGAAGGAACCTATCGGCGTATGTGCGGCGATCACGCCATGGAACTTCCCTGCGGCAATGATCACGCGCAAGGTCGGCCCGGCGCTCGCAGCCGGTTGCCCGATCGTCGTGAAGCCAGCAGAAGCCACTCCATTTTCAGCCTTCGCGATGGCCGTGCTGGCTGAACGCGCCGGCATTCCGAAGGGCGTGCTGAGCATCCTCACTGGCGACCCGAAAGCCATCGGTGAGGAAATGACCGGCAATCCGATCGTGCGCAAGCTCTCGTTCACCGGCTCCACCGCCGTGGGCCGACTGCTGATGGCGCAGAGCGCGCCGACGGTCAAG
>NZ_JARUXV010000004.1:0-144878 GCF_031450975.1 Caballeronia sp. LZ065 | reverse complement strand
AATCTGAGCCAGGATCAAACTCTTCAGTTCAATTCCTGTTACTGTTTTCGGTTCCGTTAAGAACCGGTCGCTCACTCAACGTACTGACGATGATTAATGTCTCAAGACACGTCCCGAGACAAAAACCTTCCTCTGATACTTCGTGTGAGACTCTTGATACTTTTGCTATATGCCGCAGTTCCGAAGAACCACAACCGCACTCGCATCAAGCGCCCACACTTATCGGCTGTTAGTTTTTAAAGAGCATCGCGGAGAATTTCTGAAGCATTTCGCTTCGTTTCTTTCGCGCCGTCATTCAACGGGAGGCGAATTATGACTGGCGGATGAACGCCTGGTCAACCCCCTTTCGCAAATTATTTTTCCGCACTCGTTTTAGGCGTTCGAAACCCGATTAATGTCACCCCGAGTCTCGAACAGAGTCTCCCCGGCCAACGCGCCAAAGCTCAACTTCCGAAGAACGGCTTGCAGAATCCTGACGGACCGACGCAATCCGTATCCGTCATCGATCCGTGCTGCATCGGCATGTGCATCGAGCCGGAACCTGCCGCCGCCGCGCCGGCTTGCGAGCCGCCATAGGACTCGTGGCTTTCGCTGGCGGCGCGCTGTGCCGCGACCTTCGCTTCTGCGGCCTGGATGTCGTTCGGATAGTTGGGTTCCTCGCCGGTCGCGGGCGAGTAGCCCGCTTGCTCGAGTTGAACCAGTTCGGCTTTGACCTGAGCGCGCGTCAGCGGCTCGTTCTGGGTTTGTGCGAAAACGAGTGCCGGCGATGCAGCAACGGCAAGCGACACGACGAATTTGGCAATGGCGTTCATGATCTTCAGACTCCGACAGAAAAGGTTGACCGGATCGCAGGCGATCCACGGAACCTCATCGAACGCACAGGGCCCTTGCGCGGCTTCGACTCACTCGACCTAGGTTTCAAGCTGAGAGGCTTCGATTGGTTAACCCAGGCATGAGCCGATCTATTCCCACGACAGGAAATAGAAGCGCCAAGCACGTTGGAGAAGAGAAGAAAGGAAGCGCGGGGACGCACCGGATGAGGAGTCCGGCAAGGCGCCAGCCAGCACCCGTCCACCGCGAGAGAATTGTGACGCAGGGCGGCTGAAAGATCATCGCCGCCTGCGTTGAAGCTGCCTTGCCGATCCCGCAACAATCCACTCAGTGCGAATCGGGCACCAGATGCACGCGCTTCTCGGTCGCCGCTTCGACAGCCGCGCGCGTGTACAGCAACGGGAAGTACTGTCCGTCGAGCCACATCTGCGCGAGGTCGCGATAGTGCGAATTCTCCGGATCGCCGGACTCGCCCGGCAGATTGACCGCACGCGAGTTGTCCCAGTTGCCGACATCGACGATCACGCGAAACGAAGGCCCATTGGTCTCGCGAAAATCACTCGCGCGATAGGTGGATTGATTCGGCGTATAGGCGCTGCCACCCTTGCCTATGGGTCCGACATTGAGCTTCGCACGCATGTCGGCATCGACGACATCGGCGAGCGGATGCGCGTTCAAGTTGGTCTGCAGCTTGCCCCACCGCCATTGACTCGCATCCGCGCCTTGCAGATGCCGCATCTCGACATACGCGTCGTGAAGACTCGACAGCAGGACCGCGTCGCGCTTCGCTTGTCCATCGTTACCGAAGCGCGCCTCAGGATGTTCGAGCGTGTCGAGCATGACGGCCGTATCGGGCGGGCCGAACGCAGCCGCCGCGTCCTTCGGCAAGACCGCTTGCTTGAACGCGCGTCCGAGATGTCGCGACAGCCACACCTCTTCGAGCGCGGCCTGCGGCGAACCGGCGCCCATGTGCGCGTCCCAGCCCTTCAACAGCGCGAGCGCGGCTTGCGTGTCCTCATCGTCGCTCGACAGCGGCGCCAGTAACGCAGTGAGCCGTCGCGCGGGGATCGACACGTCATCGTTCTGCAGGCGCTCCGAATCCTCGATCGACACCAACGGCCGCGACTTCAACACCTCGTCGATGCGCTGATGCCGCGACCCGTTGGTCCATTCGAAGCCGAGCTTGCGCTCCGCATACGGATAGCCGGCTGGAAGGTTCATCTCGTTCGAGGTCGTGAAATAGCCCTGCGCGGGGTTATAAACCGATGGCATCGCGTCACGCGGCCAGAAGCCGGCCCACTCGTAGCGGCCATCGCCAGGCACCGGCATGAGTCCGTCCCAGTTGGGCCGGACGGGCGCCAGTCCGCTCGGCACCCAGCCAATGTTGCCCTCCGTGTCCGCATAGACCTGATTCACGGTCGGCGCGCCCCAAGTGGACAGCGCGGTCTTGAACTGCGCATAGTTCTTTGCACGCATGTAGCGCATCGAATCGAAGTAAGGCGACATGCCCGGCGACAGCCACGCAGTGCGCACCGCAAACGCGCGATGCTTGCTCGCTTCCGTATAGATCACCGGCCCGTGACGCGTGAACAGCAGCTCGACGTTCACCGGCACGCCATCGCGCACGGCGACTTGCTCGCGCACGACGCGCATCGGTTCCCACTTGCCCTTGTAGCGATACTCCCGCGCATTCGCCGGGTTCAGCTCGTACACGTAGAGATCTTCCTGATCGATGTTGAAGATCGTGAGTCCGTACGCGATCGAGCCGTTATGTCCGATCGAAATGCCCGGCGCCGAAGGCTCGCCCGCACCGATAATATCGAGCGTCGGCGTGCTGATCTGCTGGATGTAGCGCAGGCTCGGCGCGGCATAGGCGCGATGCGGATCGTTCGCCATGATTGCGCGGCCGGTCGCCGACCGGGATGGCGCGATCACCCAGTTGTTGCTGCCCTCGGTGACTTCCTCGGAATTCTCCGCGGCGGCGATGACGGTAGTCGCCGCGTCAGCGCTCTTCATGGACTCCCTGGTCACATGCACGCCCTGTGTTGCCAGCGTGAAGACCTTGAGGACGTCGTCGGGCAGACAGGGATCGAGGCCCGCGGGCATTTCGGGTTTCCACTGCGGCTGCAACCCGAAGCGCACGGAATCCGCATCCAGCGAGCTCTTGCAGGTCACGCGTGCGCGCGCGACTTCGCTCGTCAGATTGCGCGTCAGGCCATGGCTGCGGATGCGCACGACATCGTCCGGACTCCACTTCGCCGGCCAGTATCCGATCTTGCGAAACTCGTAGGGCATGCGGTCCGGATGCGCCGCCAGCCAGGCGATGTACGCATTCACGCCCGCTGCGTAACGCGTGGCCGCTGGTCTGGCATCGGGCCCATAACGCTGCCATTCGGTCTTCATGTCGCCACGATAGAGGAACAGCCGCGTCGCCTTGTCCTGCTCGATGTACGCCGGACCGAACACCTCCGACAACTCGCCCAGACCCCGCCGGCGCCAGAGATCGATCTGAAAGAGCCGGTCGCGTGCCGCGTTGAAGCCTTGCACGAAGAACGCGTCGCTGTCATTGGCCGCGAAGATATGCGGAACGCCCCAACGGTCGACAAGAATGTCAGCGGGCTTTGAAAGCCCTGCGACAGCGATGGTTTCATCTCCGGTGGCGGTGTCCGCACGGGCCGCCTGCATGGCCGTCGAACCGATCATCAGCGTACCGACGATCAGGCACGCCATGCGTTGTCCCTTGCTTGCCTTCATGCGAGCGTCTCCATTCTTATGTGTTGATCAGAGCTGCAGTGATATCGCAATGTAATGCATGCGCAAGGATGCGCCTGAAGGGTTACATTTCGATACATCGGCTTGAGCGGCCTTATGACGTCTATGTCGAGGCGCAAGAGCGTCAATCGTCGTCAAGGGAAACAGGGAGATTGCGTATGAACGACAGCTATCCTGAACCCGCCGCCATCGCGCGACAGCTGTATGAGGCGTATGTGAACAAGGATCGCGAGGCCATCGAACAGCTGATCGCCGATGATTTTCACTTCATGAGTCCGCGTGATAACCGGCTGAACCGCGCCACGTACTTTGCGCGCTGCTGGCCCAATGCGCACACGGTCGAACGCTTCGATTTCGTGCATGTGGTGCAGGACGGAGCACGCGTGTTCGTGACCTACGACCTGCGCACGCGGGAAGGCAGCGCCTTCCGCAACACGGAGATCCTCACCATCCGCGAGGGCAAGCTGATCGAGGCGGAGGTCTTCTTCGGCTGGATGATTCCGCATGAAGCGCCGGACGGGGGATCGCTATGAGACATCCCGCGTGGCGCACGGCCTATGGCAGCCACTGCGCGAAACCTGACGCTGGCATCCCGGCTTGCGCCTGAATCTGGCTCGCCGTCAAAGCCTGATTGGTCATGACGACATGTGCGAGACGCCCCATGATGTTGCCTCCCTGCGGCTGGCCCACGGCCGTGATCCAGAAAGGAGAGGTCCAGCTTCCCGAGCCCGAGGCGGCACCGTTGACATGGACGGTGACCGTACCCGCCTGGCGCTTCACGGCGACATGCGTCCATACATCGCCCGATAGGGCGATGGAACTCGTCGCCATGTCGGACGAACCGCCATACAAGCGCGGATAAGCCAGATAAAAATTCACGTTCATGCCGTTCGTGCCTGAAAACAGCACGTTTGCGTTGCCCGGCGTGCCGGGAATGTTCACCCACGAAGCGACGGTGAAATCGCCGGCAATGACGGGTTGCGGCACGCCGCCCCGAACGGCATAACTCTGGATCAGATTGTTGATATCGACGGTACTCAATGCCCGTTGATAGACATGCAATTCATCGAGCGCACCCGTGAGCGACCCCGCGACGGTCTTGCCGACCCCGGTGATCGACATCGGGTTCGTCCAGACCGAGTCGCTCTGCGCCACCTTCAGCCCGTTCAGATAGAGCGACATCGTGCCGCCGGCACGGGTCAGCGCCACGTGAGTCCACGCGCTGGCCGCAATCGGCATGGAGGATATGAGCAGGTCTCCCCGTGACGGACCCGCGTAAAAGCGCGGATAGCCTTGATAGAAATTCAGGTCATAGCCTTCGCTGGTGTGAAACAGACCATCCGCGTTGCTCGGCGGATAACTCGGATTCACCCAGGCATCGACGGTGAAGTCGCCTGTCAGTTGCACGGGGGAAAGAGCCATGGAGTGGCCGCCGTCCAGATACAAGCCCTGACCCGCGACACCCGGCAAGGTGCCTGTCGAGTCAAACGTATAGGAGGCCAACTGCTGGCTGACGGGCACTGCGGAGTCGAATATCAGCTTCGTGATGGCGACACCCTGGCGGGCCTGAGGGACACTCGAAGCGCCTGCCCAGCCGCAGGTCGTGACGTACCACTGCCCGGACGCGTCCTGCATGAACTCGGGCGCATGGAGCGGCAGCACCGCGATCAAGCCTGACGATGCATGCGGCACCACCGTGCCGTCATAAGAACCAAAGTTGGTCGGGTCCTTCGAGCGCAACAAAATCGTGTTTTCGTAGTCGAGCGGCTTGCTCGTGTTGGACACGGTGTTGGTCAAAGAAAGGTAGTACCAGTCTCCGCGCTTGAACACGAAAGGCGATTCCGTCGCCGCCCAGTTCGCATCGATCGCACCGGCAACAAGCGTCAATGCCGCGCGCACATAGGTCCAGTTCAGCAGATCGCTTGACCGGTAGACCGCCACGACCGAATGGCCCAACGCCCGGTCGTAAGACGGCGAATAGAGATAAAAGGTGCCGTCGCTATCCTGAAAGATGCCGGGGTCGCGAAAAGTCAGAGGCCATCCCGTATCGAATACCGCCGCGTTCGGTCCGGCATGGCGCTGACTTGCGGGCACCCCTGTCACCGTCACGCCGATGGTGACCGCTGCATCAGGCGCCGTGGCATCCGGATAGCGGTTCACCGATGTCCATGTTTCGAGCTTCGGGTCCGTGGACCGCAGGATCTCGAGCCGCGTTACCTGTCCGGAGCAGTTGCCGCTGTTGTCCCGCCCGCTGGTGAAGAGCAGATAAGCCGTTCCGCGCACCTTGATCGACGACGGCGCCCACGCCGTGCATGCTGCGCCGTTCCGGTCATGAAACTGCGCGAGCGGCGCATCCTGCCCGTCGGGCTGGAGCGTCGGATAAGCGGCTGAAGGACGGACGGGAACCGGAGGATAAAGGCTCGACAGAATGGTGTGATACAGCGCGTGTTCCTGACCGTTGCCACCGCCGTTTATACCGATGACATGCCAGTTGCCGTCTTCACCTTGAATGACCGTGTGATCGTTGGAGTATTGCAGCGGCCCGGGAATGGTCGGGCTCGCAAGGGTTTGCCACGCGGCGCCGTCGGGCTTGGGAATCTCGAAAGAAGGCGAGGCGTATGCTGCCGGACCTGTACCGTTCGCTTCGGCCGCCACATTGACCTGAGGCGCCGCTTGCAACGTGGCGGCAGCCGCCACCCGATGCAAGATTCGCGCGCTGGGGCTTGGGGACGTGCCGCCATCGCAGGCAGTCTGCAATGCAACGAAGAGCCACACTACGGCGAGCAAGACAACACGCGAACCCTTCATGCGCCCCCCTGAAAACGATTGTTTCAGGGTACGGCATGGCTATGCAGCGCCACGGTTGATTGCGTCAAATTCCGTCATAAATCATCAAGGGCTTGACCTCGGGGCCGTCGTGCTCAGCCGATGCTTGAGTACCTTGCCGCTCGCGGACGCCGGCAGCGCGTCGAGAATGGTGATCGTGGCGGGCCGCTTGTACGGTGCGAGGCGTGCGCTTGTCCAGTCCGCCAGTTCACGCTCCGCGCATTGCACGCCCGGCCGCAGTTCGACGAACGCGAGCACTTCCTCATTGCCCTCGACACCACGTCCGACCACCGCCGAATGCAGCACCGCCGGATGCCCGTTCAATACCTGCTCGACTTCCGCCGGATAGACGTTGAAACCCGAGCGAATGATCAACTCCTTGCTGCGCCCGACGATATACAGATTGCCCTTCTCGATGCGCGCCAGATCGCCGGTCCTGAGCCAGCCATCGGGCGTCACGGCCGCCGCGGTCTGCGCCGGGTCGCGGTAATAGCCGAGCATCACGTTCGGCCCGCGCACCCAGAGTTCGCCGATGTCATCCACCGTGCCATCGGCCTGTTCCTGCAGCGGCACGATGCGCGTGTCCACGCCGGGAATGGGCGGTCCGACCGATGCATCGCGCGCCGGTGCATCGAGCATCGTGTTGGAGACGGTCGGGCTGCTCTCGGTCATGCCATAACCGTTGTGCAGCGGCAGGCCATAGAACCGTTCGGCGGCGCTCTTGAGCGGCATGTCGAGCGGCGAACCGCCGCTGTACACGAAGCGCAAGGCAGGCGCATTCAGGCCGCCGCGCGTGCCGAAGAAATCGATGAGCTTCGCGTGCATCGCAGGCACGCCCTGAAAGATCGTCATGTGCTCGTCACGCAGCACCTGGCCCGTGTGTTGCACATCGAAGCGCGGCGCGAGCCGCAGCATGGCCCCGGCATACAGCGAACCGAGGCACACGGAAGCCAGCCCGAACACGTGCGACATCGGAAGCACCGCATACACGCGATCCTCGCAGCTCACGCGCCGCAACGTGCTCGACATCGCCGCGACGAACAGCAGATTGCGATGCGACAGCATCACGCCCTTTGGTGCGCCCGTGGTGCCGGTCGTGTAGATGAGCGCGGCGCATTGCCGGTCCGCGGGAAGTCCATGTGCTTCCTGCACTGCGCGGGCGTCGGCGGGACCGAGCGCGAACGCGCCGATCGGCATCGCATCGAGCGTTTCGACCTGCGCGCCGTCGCGCTGCGCGTGACGCGCGGCATCGGCGGATGCATCGACGGTGAAGAACGACAGACGCGGCTGCGCGTGAGTCTTGATTGCGTGAAGCTCGATGGCGGTCAGGCGCGCGTTCGTAAGCAGCGCCCACGCATCCAGGCGGCTGACGGCGAACAGCGCGACGACCAGCGCCACGCTGTTCTCGCCCACCAACATCACGCGATCGCCGGGTCGCACGCCCGCTGATACCAGACGCGCGGCCAAAGCATCGACGGCGCGATCCAGTTGCCCATAGCTCAACGCGCGCGCATCCTCGCGCAACGCGATGCGCTCAGGCTGCGTGAGTGCCTGACGCGTGACGATCGCATCGATACGCCCGGGCAGCGACGCAATCAGCCGTTCCGTGTCGATGCTCATGTCGGGTGACGGTTCGTGATCAAGACCCGCATGATAGCGCCCGACGTCATGCGCTCGAATCACCCCGCGAAACGCGGCTCCGGCAGACCGCGCACACCCAGTCCGGTCACCGCGAACAATCCGCCCCTGTCGCGCTCTTTCTGCGGAATGCCCCACATTGGGCGGCCCATCGTCGAGACATAGAGCGTGTCGAGGCCAGGACCGCCGAACATCACGCTCGTGAGATTGCGCACCGGAAACGGCACCACGCGGTCGAGCGTGCCATCCGGCGCATACCGCACGATGCGCCCGCCGAACACGAGCGCGGACCACACATAGCCTTCCTCGTCGACGGTCGCGCCGTCGAAGGTGCCCGCCATGTCACGCGCTGACGCAAACAGACGCCGGTTCGTCGCCGCGCCGGTTTCGATGTCGTAGTCGTACGCGTACATTTCCCGGCTGTAGGTGTCGGTGAAATAGAAGGTCTTGTTGTCAGGGCTCCAGCACGGTCCGTTCGAGCACGTGATGCCGCTGTCCAGGCGCGTCACGCGGCCATCCGGATCGAGCCGGTAGAGGCCGCCGCTGCGCGTCGAGCGCTGGCCGCGATCGGCATCGTAGCGATCGAAGTCATAAGCCATCGTGCCCGCGATGAAACGGCCGCGCCGATCTACCTTGCCGTCGTTGAAGCGCGTTTCCGGATCGTCGCTTTCCGGGTCGGCGATGAACTGCACCGTCTGCGCATCGAAGTCGTAGAAATGCAGGCCGTTCGCCAGCGCAACGACCGCGCCGCCTTGCTCGCGCAACGCCATCGAACCGATATGACGCGGCACGAAATAACGCTGCACGTCGCTTCCGTCCGCGCGGCAGCTATAGATTTCGGCGGCCGTGCTGTCGATCCAGTACAGCCGCTCCTCCTTCACATCCCACAGCGGGCCTTCGCCGAGGTGATTGTTTGCATCGACCAGCAAGCGTACTTCGGGCATCGTCGTCTCCTTGGGTCAACTGTCGCCGTCCTTCAGATCGCGGCGATGCGCCAGCAACGCCATCAGGCGCCGGTCGCGCCAGCGGCTGCGTTCCTCGATACGCTCGCGCGGCAACACCGAACGGCGCTCAGCATCGAGGCTGTCAAGCGTTGCTTGCGGCCAGTCGAACGCCTTGCGTCCCGCCGCAATGCTGCGATACGTGCCGCCATAACGCGCCGCGTAATCGGCCACGCCGCCGGGCGCGTTGAGATCGATAGTCTCGAACGGACCCATGAACGACCAGCGCATCGCGAGGCCGTCACGCATCACGGTATCGAGATCCGCCGCGCTCGCATAACCCTGTTCGTAGAGGCTCAAGGCTTCCTCGAGCAACGCGCCTTGCAGGCGATTCAGCAGGAAGCCCGAGATCTCGCGATTCACCGTCACAGGCTTCTGCCCCGCTGCCTCATAGAGCGCGCGGGCGCGTTGCAACGCATCCGGCGCGGTCCACGGCGCGCCGCACAACTCTACCAGCGGCACGAGCGAAGGCGGATTCACCGGATGCGCGACGAAGCATCGCGCGCGGCCTTGCAAGCCCTCCGCGAAGCTCGATGCCGGCAGGCCCGAGGTCGAACTGGCGAGCAGTGCGTCGGGCTTCGTCAGGCGGTCGAGTTCGCTGAACAACGCGCGCTTCGCTTCGACCACTTCGGCAATGTTTTCCTGCACGAGTTCGGCATCGGCGACGGCTCCTGCAAGCTGCTCGCAGGTCGTGATACGTGCGACGACCGCATCGACCGGTTCGTCGATCAGCTTGAACGAGGCGAGATCCTCGACGCTTGCGCGGATCGCGGGCAGCGCGCCGGACAGCATGTCGGGCGCGGCGTCGTGAAGCTTCACGTCGAAGCCGCTTCTGGCGAAGACGATCGACCACGCGCGGCCGATGCGTCCCGAACCGATCACCGCAATCTTGTGCGCTTGCATCCGCTCTGCTCCTTTCGAGGTTGGGTCAGCCCTTCTTGTCCCGCAGCGTGATGACGGCCGCGAGCACGACGAGCCCGTTGATGATGTCGCGCACGGCCGGCGGCACGGTGGTGCCCGCGAGCAGCGTGCCGAGCGCGGTCAGCAGCAACGCGCCGCCGAACACGCCGAGATAGTGACCGCGCCCGCCGGTGATGAGCGCGCCGCCGACCACGACCACCGCGATCGAGGGCAGCAGATAAGGATCGCCCATGCCGAGGAAGGCTTGCGAACTGAAGCCGGCGAGCAGCAGGCCGACCACCGCCGAGCACAGACCCGACAGGCAATACACCGCGATCAGCGTGACGCCCACGCGCACGCCCGAGAGCCGCGCGGCAGCGGGCGAGTTACCGACCGCATACACGCGCCGTCCAAACGGCGTTCGATGCAGCAATAGCAACGCGATGACGAGAAACACCGGCACGCTCCACGCCGCGAGCGATAGCGGCCCGATGCGGCCGTTGGTGAACTCGCTGATGCCCGGCGGCGACCAGCCCTGCGGCGAGCCGTTGCAATAGATCAGCGTCAGGCCTTGCAGCAGACCGTTCGCGGCAAGCGTGACGACGATGGGTGGCAAGCCCAGCATCACCACGCCGACGCCGTTGAACACGCCCACCAGCAGACCGACCGCCAGCACCACCGGGACGGCCCACACGGCCGCGCCGTTCATGCCGTGCGTAAGCCCGGTGAGCAGCACGCCGGACAGCGTGATGAGCCAGGGCATCGACAGGTCGAGGCCGCCGGTCAGGATCACCGCGCCCTGCCCGAGGCCGAGGATCGCGAGGAACAGTGTCAGCGTGAGCAGGCTGCTGTAGAAGTTCGCGCTCGCCAGCACACCCGGGCCATAGACGATCGCCGTGATGACGACGACCCCGAAGAACAGCACATAAGCTGGCACGACATACTTGACCCATTCGCGATTGCGCTCGATCCAGTCCGCTATTGGCCGTCCCTTCAGCTCGGTGTTCTCCAGCGCGCGGAAGTCGTTCACTTCGAACTTCACCCGGCGCGCGTTGCGGTCTTCGCGCGCACGCGTGCCGGTGCGTAGCGCCTTCAGCCACTGCGCCGCATGCCGGAGGCTTTCGTGCGCTGCCGATTGCTTGCCGATCGACGAGCCGAGCACCGCGAGTATCAGGATCACCGCTTCGGCGATCGTCGTGAAAAACGCCGAGACGTTCAGCACGAGCAGGATGTTCACGGTGATCATCAGCGTCATCGCGGCGAACACGGTGCCGACGCAACCGCCTCGTCCGCCGCCGAGCAAGGTGCCGCCGAGCACCACGGCCGTGAACATCGAAAGCAGCAGCGGCCGGCCGACGAGCGGATCGGCCGAACCCGTCTGCGCCGACACGTACAGCCCCGCCGCCGCGTAGAACATGCCCGCGAGCGCATAGGTCGCGACCCGGTAGCGTGTGACCGGCATGCCGTTCGCGTAGGCGCCATCCGGGTCGCTTCCGAGCGCATAGAGGCCCACGCCGAAGCGCGTGCGCCGCACGAACGACCAGACCAGCAGCGCGAGGATCAGCAAGGCCGCGGACATCGGCATCTTGTCGGGGATGAGATCGGACGTGAGCAGGCCGCCGAACTGCTCGCCGACGCTTCCGCCCGGCTTGTTCTGGATCAGCAAGGTGACGCCCTGCACCATGAACATGGTGGCGAGCGTGACGACGATCGACTGCAATCTGAACCACGCGATGAGTGCGCCGTTGACCAGCCCGATGCCGCCGCCGATCGCAAGGATCAGCGCGACGCCCGCCCACTGCTCGACGGGCGAGCCCTGCACGAAGCGCACGGCGAGCACGTTGGCGAGCGACACCACCGCCGACGCCGACAGATCGAAGCCGCCCGACAGCACGACGATGGTCTGTCCGATGGCCGCGAGCGCGAGCGTGGTCGCGCTCGATATGACCGAGCCGATGTCGTACAGTCCCACGGGCGTCGCGGACAGCGCGATCCATGCGCCGACCATCGCGAGCAGCGCACACACGGCGATGATGAGCCCGCGATGATGATCGATGCGCGCGCCCCAACCCACGCGCGCGCCCGGGCGCACGATCTCGCTGTCGGGAGCGGCAACGGCAGTCTTCATGAAGCACCTCTCAGCTGGAAAGCATCTTGCGCATCACGTTTTCTTCGGTGAGCGCGTCGCCCGACAATTCGCCCGCATTGCGTCCGCGATACATCACCGACACGCAATCGCACACGTTGACGAGTTCGGGCACGTCGGTCGAATAGAACAGCACGGCGCCGCCGGCCGCGGCGAACGCGCGCATCAGCACGAAGATCTGATGCTTGGTGCCGACGTCGATGCCGCGCGTCGGATCGAACATCAGCCAGACGCGGCTTTGCGTGAGCAACCACTTGGCCATCGCGATCTTTTGCTGGTTGCCGCCCGAGAACGACAGGCACGGCTTGTAGAGCGCGCGCGGATTCACTTCCATCTGCGCGAGCGAACGGCGGATCGCGGCCTGTTCGCGCTTGCGGTCGATCAGCCCGAAACGCGCATAGCGGCCGATCACCGGCAGCGACACGTTCTCGCCGCCGGGCAGGCGCAGGAACAGGCCTTCGGTCTTGCGGTCTTCCGGCAGGAAGCTCGTCGATACACCGGCCTTCAGCGAATCCGCGGTGGACGTCAGCGTGACCGGCTTGCCGTCGATACGTAGTTCACCTTCGTCCAGATAGGCCGCGCCGAACAGCGCTTCGAACAGTTCGCGCTGGCCCATGCCCTGCAATGCAGCGATGCCGTGTACCTCGCCCGCGCGCAGCGTCAGGTCGAAGTCGCTCACCACGCCGTCGATGCGCACGCCGCGCGCTTCCAGTGCAGGCGCTGCTTCCGCCACGGCCGAAACAGGCGGCGCGACCTTCGGCGGATACTTGGCCTCCAGCGAGCGGCCGATCACGAGCCGGATGACTTCATCGTCCGAGATGGCGGCGGTATCGAACGCGCCCACATCACGGCCATTGCGATACACCGTGAGACTGTCGCAGAACTCGCGCACCTCCTGCATCCGATGCGAGATGAACACGAAGGTCACGCCCTTCGCCTTCAGTTCTTCGATGCGTCGCGCCAGCCATGCGACGTCGCGTCCCGAGAGCGCCGAGGTCGGCTCGTCGAGCAGCAGCACGTCCGGTTCACGCGCGATGGCCTTCGCAATCTCGATCTTCTGCCGCACCGGCAAGGACAGATCGCGGATATACGCGCCGGGCCGCACGTCGGCGAGTTCGAGCCGTTCGAGCCATTCCGCTGTCCTGCGTTGCGCCTCGCGCGCACGAATGCGACCGAAGAGACCCGTCGGCTCGTGCGCCAGCAGCAGGTTCTGCGCGACTGTGAGATCGCGCACCAGCGTCATTTCCTGAAAGGCCGTCTGCACGCCGGCGCGATGCGCGTCCTGCGGGCTCTTCATCGTCACGTCGCGGCCCATGACGCGCATGCTGCCCGCGTCCGGCGCGATCAGCCCCGACAACAGCTTGACCGTCGTCGACTTGCCCGCGCCGTTCTCGCCGAGCAGCGCATGCACCGCGCCGCGCTTCACGCGGAACGATGCGCCGTCGAGCGCGACCGTTGCGCCGAAGCGCTTCGTCACGTTCGCGAGATCGATGGCCAGCGCCGCATCGTTCATGATCGCCTCAGTCCTGATTGCCGGTGAGCGCCGCATTGAAGCCGACTTCCTTCGTGTCGTCCGAATAGATGTCGGCGAACCAGCCCGGCGGCACCTTGTCAGGCGGGAACGCGGTGCAGCCGGCCTTCAGTTCGTCGATGCTGCCGGTCTTGCAGAGCTTCGATTCGGCGGTCAGCACGAGCGGCAGCTTGAGCGTCACGCGCGCCGGAAAGTCCCCGCCGTCGAGCTTCTTCACGGCCATCTTGAGCGCCATCGCGCCGGAGTACGGCGGCGCGCCATACGAGATCGACCGATAACCGATGGAACGGTACGCGCCCTGTCCCTTCACTTCGCCCGGCGGCAGCATCTGCACGCGATGCCCGTTCGACGATTCCCCCGCGCACGGCTTGATCTTGTCGTCGGCGATGCCCGCGTCCAGCTGCATCGACGCCGCCGTGAAGCAGCCCACCTGCATCCACAGCCCGTCGATCTTGTCCCAGCTGTTGGTCGCGAGGATCTTCGAGAGTTCGGTCTTCGCGGTCGCCTGGCTCCACATGCCGGTGCCCTCCGCGACGATCTTGATGCCCGGGAACTTCGCGAACACCGCCTTGGCCGCTTCAGTGCGGGCACGGTCCACCGAGGTGCCCGGCACGCCGTTGATGAGCACGATGTTGCCCTTGCCGTTCAAGGTCTTCGCGAGCCATTCGGCGGTGACGGTGCCGGCCTGATGCTGGTCGATGGTCACGTTGTGCGCGCACGGCTCGGTGACTTCGCCGTCATAGGCCGCGACCACGACGCCCTTCGAACAGGCGTTCTTGATCGCGCGGTTGAGCGCGGTCGGCGAGATGGGATAGATGACGATGGCCTTCGCGCCCGCCTGCACCATCGAGTTGATCTGCTGGATCTGCTTCTGCGCGTCGGTGCCCGCGACCTGCACTTCGAGGTCCACCTTGTCCTTGAGCGCGGGCGTGTTGGCCATGGCCTTGACCATGTTCGCCGCTTCCGTCTGCCAGTCGTTGCCGACATAGCTCATCGACAGGAAAATCTTGTACTTGCCCGCCGCGTGCGCCTGCATCGGAACCGCGAGGCTTGCGGCAACCATCAGGCCGAGCGTTACCCGGCCCGCATGACGAATCGATTGCGTCCATGCTTTCATGTCATCCTCCGGTGCTTCGTTATTTGATCTGCCGTGCGTTATTTCGCGACGTGAGGCAAGCGCGCGCTGGCGGGCAACGCGATACCCGCGCTACCGGGCACGACATTCGGGTCGTGTCCGGGTATGACGAAGTCCGCGATCTGGCGAATCCGCGTGAGCGAGGCCATCTCCGCGAAGGTCTCGTGCACGATGCCCACCGGCACGAGATCGACGATGTTCTCCATGCAGTTGGCGCAATCGCCCGCGATCAGCACGACGCCTTCCGCCGTATCCACCGCCACCGACTGATGCCCCGGCGTGTGTCCAGGCGTCGGCACCACGCGCACGCCGGGCACGATGTCGGTCACGCCGTGGACAAACTGCCAGCGAAAATACGCGAGCGGTTCGCGGCCAATCAGGAACTCCTGGTAATACGTGGCCTGCGTGGGCAGCGGATGGCCCGCGTATTCCCACTCCTTCGCCTGCACGATGAAGCGCGCGTTCCTGAACAGCGTGTTGCCGCCCGAATGGTCGTAGTGCAGATGCGTGTTGATGACGATATCCACCTCGTCCGCGCTCCAGCCCACGTACTCCTTCAGCGCGCGTTCGAGCCTTTCTTCCGGCGCCTGATCGCACGGACAGACGAAGTTCGAGACCCAGCCGGGATCGTGAATGCCGGTATCCACGACGATCTTCTTCGCCGCGCCGACGATCGCTGTGGACCATACCGGCACCTTCATCTGCTGGCCGAAGTAGCGGCCATACACCTGCGACGAGCGATCGACGGTGAGCCAGCCGGTCGGCATCGCGACTACTTTGAGCATGGCGTTCACGCTGCCCTCCGCGGTCAGAAGTTGGTGTCGGCGCCGCCCTTGAGCGCGAGCATCTCGCGTGCTTCGGCGGGCGTCGCGATATCGAGCGACAGGCCTTCGATCACCTGGCGGATCTTGCGCACCTGTGCGGCGCTCGAATCCGCGAGCTTGCCCGGTTCGAGCCACAACGAATCCTCCAGGCCGACGCGCACATTCGAGCCCTGCGCCACGCCGATCGAGCCGAGCGGCAGCTGGTTGCGGCCCGCGCCAAGGATCGACCAGACGTAGTCGCTGCCAAAGAGACGGTCCGCCGTGCGCCGCATGTGCGCGAGATCTTCCGGATGCGCGCCGATGCCGCCCAGCAGACCGAACACGCTCTGCACGAAGAACGGCGGCTTCGCCAGTTTGCGATCCACGAAATGCGCGAGGTTGTAGAGATGCGAGATGTCGTAGCACTCGTACTCGAAGCGCGTGCCGTTCGCGCTGCACGAGGTCAGGATGTATTCGATGTCCGCAAAGGTGTTCTTGAAGACCAGATCGCGGCTGTTCTCCAGATGCTTGCGTTCCCACTCGTACTTGAGATCCTTGAAGCGCTCCAGCATCGGATACAGGCCGAAGTTCATCGAACCCATGTTGAGCGACGCCACTTCCGGCTTGAAGTGATGCGCGGGCTTCAGGCGCTCGGCCACCGTCATGTGCGGACTGCCGCCCGTCGTGATGTTGATGACCGCATCGGTCTCGGCCTTGATGCGCGGCAGGAATTCCTGGAACACGGCCGGGTCCTGGGTCGGATGACCGTCTTCGGGATCGCGGGCGTGCAGATGCAGGATCGCGGCGCCTTCCCGTGCGGCCGCGAGCGCGGCGTCGCCGATCTGCTGCGGCGTGAGCGGCAGATACGGCGACATGGAAGGCGTGTGGATCGCGCCAGTCGGCGCGCAGGTGATGATGACCTTGCGTTTCGTTGCCATGCTGTCCTCGCTGTCGTTCGAACCGTTCAGAGCACTTCGACGTTGCCGCAGACCGAGATCGCCTGTCCCGAGATGCCGCTGCCCGCCGGCGAGCACAGGAACAGCGCGGTCGCCGCGATTTCTTCGGGCGTCGTCATGCGGCGCAGCGAGATCTTCGCGAGATACTGCTGCTCCATCTCTTCGTAGGGAAGATTCAGTTGCTTCGCGCGGGCGGCGATCACGCGCTCGATGCGCGGTCCCTTCACGATGCCCGGCTGGATCGCGTTGACGCGAATATTCGCGGGCCCGAGTTCGATCGCGAGACTCTTCGTCAGTCCGACGATCGCCCATTTGGTCGCCGCATACGGCGTGCGGAATGCATAGCCGAGGCGTCCCGCCACCGAAGACAGCGCGATGATCGTGCCGCCGCCCTGCGCGTCGCGCAGCAGCGGCACCGCACGGCGCGCGAAGAAGAACTGCGCGTTCAAATTGACGTCGACGGTCTGCTCCCAGTCCTCCACGCCGATCTCGTCGATGCCGCCCGTCGGACCCGCGATGCCGGCGTTGTTCACCAGCACGTCGAGTCCGCCGAGTTCGCGCTGCACATCGGCGAATACGCGCTCGACGGCGTCCTTGTCGGCGACATCGGCAAGCGTCGAGGTGATCGCATTGCATTCGGTGCGCGCTTCGGCCTCGGTCAGCGCCGCGATGGCGTCCGGGCTCGCGTCGCAGACATGCACGCGCGCGCCGGCATCGATGAACGCCCGCGCAATCACCAGGCCGATGCCCGATGCGCCGCCCGTCACGAGCACGCGCAAGCCCGCGTGCGGCTTCAGCATCTGCAGAACCGTCATTCGCTGTCTCCGTTGTTGATGGCGGCGTCAGGCGCTTGCCTGTGCGTCATCCTTGGTGTTCGTGTCTCCGGCGGTCAGTCCGGGTTCGCTGCCTTGCAAGCGTTCCTGCAGGTCGGCGGCCGCCGCGCCGATGTCTTCCTCGATGCCGGCGCGTGCGCCATCGCCATCGCCGCGCCAGAGCGCTTCGACGATATGGCGGTGCGCGGTCATCGACCCGCGCATGTGCGGAATATCCGGTGCAACCAGATTCAGGAAAGGCCCGATGCGCATCCAGAGGTTCTGGATCGTCGCCAGCGTGAGGTCGCTCGCGCCGTGCGTGTAGATGGCAATGTGAAATTCGAAGTTGCTGCGCAGATACGCCGGCGCGTCGCCGGCTTCGACGTGCGCGTCCATCGTGTCGAAGATAGCCTGCAAGGCCGTCAGCGATTCGCGCGTCATGCGCGACGCCGCCCGCTTCGCCACCGCCCCTTCCAGCGCAATGCGCACGTCGCGCAATTCGTCGAGGAGATCGAGGGTCATGGGCGGGACCATCAGCGCACGGCCCGGACCGTCGATCAACGCGCCTTCCGCTTGCAGCCGCGTCAATGCGGCGCGCACCGGCATCGTCGACGAACCGACCGCCTCCGCGACGCTGCGCAAACTCAGCAACTGTCCAGGCGCGAAGCGGCCCGTCATGATCGCCTGCCGCAGCTGTGAATAGACGCGGCTCGCCATCGTCTCGCGTGCCACGAGTTCGAGTGCGGGTAACTCGGTTGTCGAGCGTGTCGCCACCATCGCCTCCGTTCTTGCGTCCGGCTGCCGGGATGTCGTGCGTTTCGTGTGACCTGTGATCACATCACGCGATGATGAGAGTGTCCGACTGATACGCCTTGTGCGTCAACCGTCGATTGCTAGGTGAAAACGCGGACAGGGCGGCCCGTGCAGACCGCGTTCGGCTTACTCGAACCTGGCCTGTACCGCGCGCTGGATTTCCGCGAACGCCACCGGCTTCACGAAGTGATGATCGAAGCCGGCGTCCTTCGAACGTTGCCGATCAGCCGCCTGCCCATAGCCCGTCACGGCGATCAGCAGCGCGTCCGCGGTCGCGGGGCGCGCGCGCATTTCGGCGGCGAGTTGATAGCCGTCCATGCCGGGCAGACCGATGTCGAGCAGCACGATGTGCGGCAGGAAGGCATCCGACAACGCGAGTGCCGCGTGCGCATCGTGCGCCGTGCGCACGTCGTAGCCGTCCACTTCGAGCAGCAGCGACATGGCGGTAGCGGCGTCCACGCTGTCGTCGACGAGCAGCACGCGCCTGCCGCCGCTCGCGCTCGCGCTCGCGCTCACGCTCGCGGGCGCGGCGCTCGCATCACGCGCGACCACCGCGACGTCCTTCGCCAGCGGCAGCCACACAATGAACTCGCTGCCTTGCTGCGGCCCGGCCGAGAACGCCTCGATGCGCCCGCCCTGCAATTCGACGAGCGTCTGCGCAAGCGGCAAGCCGATGCCCAATCCGCCTTCCGAGCGTTCCAGCGAAGTCTCCGACTGCACGAACAGGTCGAAGATGTGCGGCAGCATGTCCGCGGCAATGCCGATGCCTTTGTCGCGCACGGCAATGCGCACCTCGTCGCCGAACTGTTCGGATTCGACGGTGATCTCGCCTTCCTCGAGGCTGTACTTCGATGCGTTCGACAGCAGGTTGCCGAACACCTGCGCGATCCGCACGTTGTCGCCGGTAATGTAGAGCGGTGCATCGGGCAGTGCGACATGCAATGTATGGCGCTTGCGCTCGAGCGCGGGCTGCACGGTTTCGATGGCCGCCGCGATCGCCGCCGAGAGATCCACCGTCTCCTGCCGCAGCGTGATCTTGCCTTGCGTGATGCGCGCGACGTCGAGCAGATCGTCGACGAGACGGCTCAGATGCCGCACCTGCCGGTCGATGATCGCGCGCACCGTCGAGAAGTGCTGCGCGGACGGCGCGCGGTCGGGATCGAGCAGGTCCACCGCGTTGCGAATGGGCGCGAGCGGATTGCGCAACTCGTGCGCGAGCATCGCGAGGAACTCGTCCTTGCGGCGGTCCGCCTCCCGCAACAACAACTCCGCCGCCTTGCGTTCCGAGATGTCGTTGACGATGCCCGCAATCCGATACGGCCGCGCCGGATGCCCCGCCGCGCCGGGGACCTGGAACGCGCGCTCCGCGACCCAGCGCGGCCCGCCGCTCGCGCGCATGATGCGGTACTCCACTTCGTACGGTGTGCCGTTCGCGAGCAGTTGACGATACGCCGCGGCCACGTGATCGCGATCGAGCGGCAGGATGTCGCCGGACCAGTGATCCGGGCCGGGCGCAGGCGCGGGCGCGCCGCCGCCGGTGTCGAACAGATGCGCGTAAGCGGGGCTCACATAGAGCAGGGCATTGGATGCGGGATCGAGCATCCAGAAGACATCGTCGATATTCTCGGCCAGCTGCCGAAAGCGTTCTTCGCTCTCGCGCAGCGCATTCTCCGCGAGCCGCGCGCGCAGCAGCGCGCGCACGTGCGCAATCAGTTCGGCGGGCTCGACCGGCTCGGTCAGATAACTGTCCGCGCCGCCTTCGAGACCGCGAATCCGGTCGAGGCTGTGCACGGCCGCCGCCGAGGTTTGCAGCACCAGCGTGCCCGCCGTCTCCGGCGCTGCCTTGATCTGCCGGCACACTTCGAGCCCGTTGATGTCGGGCAGCTTCACGTCGAGCAACACGAGATCCGGCGCTTCGGCGCGCACGCGCTCCAGCGCGCCGTTGCCGGTGGCGGCCTCGATCACGTTGAAACCCGCGCGCGACAGAATGCGCGTCTTGGCATAACGCGCGCCGTCGTTGTCGTCGACGTTGAGAATCAGCACGTCGTTCCAGTCGCTTCTCATGTGGCCTGACTCCCGTCGCGGTGCATGCGCGTCACGGCGCTCAACGCGTCCGGCAAGCCGCTGCCGCCGACCGGTTCTTCAATAAAGGCCGCGGCGCCGAGCGCCTGCGCTTCGCCGCGATCGTCCGCCTGTCCGAGCACGACGATCGGGACATCGCGCGTGGCCGCCTGCGCGCGCAACGCCGCCAGCCAGATCCACGCCTCCGACGGCGCCGGACGCGCCGCGAGCAACAGCGCGGCGGGCTGGGTCTTTGCCAGCAGCCGGCCGGCTTCATCGAGCGTCGCGGCCGTGATCGTCCGGTACGGCGACGCACGCAGCTCCGCCTCGCAGTCGAGCCGCTCGACCGGGCTGCTCGCGACGATCAGCACGGCCGGCCGGGTGTCCCCAGCGGCATGATGCGCGGCCCCGGCGTCCGCGCCATAATGCGCGAGAATCGTCGCGCTGAAGACGGAGCCGCGCCCTGCTTCGCTCGTCAGCGATACATCGCCGCCCAGCAGCTTGCACAGCTTGCGGCACAGCGGCAGACCGAGCCCGGTGCCCTTCACATACTGTTGCAACCGGTTCTCGACCTGGCCGAACTCCTCGAACACCACTTGCTGATGTTCCGGCGCAATGCCGATGCCCGTATCGCTGACCGAGAACGTGATCAGCCGGCGCGCCTCGTCGTAGCTCGCGGCCACCCGCACCTCGCCGCGTTCCGTGAACTTGAGCGCGTTCGAGACGAAGTTGCGCAGCACCTGCGCGACCTTCGCTTCGTCGGTGTGAATGGGCGGCAGGCCGTCGCAGTCCTCGAAGATCAGCTCCACCGCGCCGCCGGGCGACAACGGCCGCAGCATGCCGCGCAGCGCCGAGAAGAGCACGTCGACCTCGAACTCCGCCGGACGGACGTCGATCTTGCCGGCTTCGATCTTCGCGAGATCGAGCAGGTCGTCCACCGTTTCCGACAGATCTTCCGCCGCCTTGCGGATGAAGCGCACCTGCTTTTCCTGCTCGCCGGTCAGATCGCCGTCGATACGCTCCAGCAGCAGCTTCGACAGCGCCCGGATGGACGACAGCGGCGTGCGGAATTCGTGGCTCATGTTGGACAGGAAGCGCGACTTCGATTCATCGGCGCGGCGCAGATGATCGGCGCGCGCGTCGAGTTCCGCATAGAGCGCGACCACGCCGCGATTCGTGTCCTCCAGTTCGCGCGTGAGACGCGTCAGCTCTTCCTGCCGCTCGCGCAGGTCGGCGAGCGCGGCGATCAGCTCGCGGTTCTGGCGCTGCAATTCGTCGATGGTGTTTCCGCCCGACTGCCGCGCAAGAGTCTGCGCCACGCGTTGCAACGTCGCGTCGTCGACAAGCACGGATTCGGGCAACGCCTTCGCGAGCGTGACCGATGTGCCGCCGTCCGTCTCGTCGGCGATCGTGCATTCGTCCATCAGGCGCTGCGCCGCCAGCAGTCCCAGCGTGGCCTGCGGATCGTCCGGGTTCATGCCGCGCAGACGCTCGCCCGCGCCGCTTTTGAAGCGCACGATAAAGCGCGGCGGCCGCGCGGCGGCGTCCACGAAAAAATTGGCGTGCGGCGAGTGGCCCGCGAGCAGCACGGTGCGCGCCACTTCCAGCACCGCAGTAGCGATGCGCGTCTGTTCCTGCGATGTGAAGCCAAGCGCGGCGCTCGCTTCGCGGGCCTTCACGCGGGCCGTGACGACGTCGTGTTCGCCTTGCAGCGGCATCGCGTAGAGCGGCTGCATGATTACGCGCCTCCCGTCGTGCGGGCGACGAAGACGGTGATATCGTCGCGGCCGCGCGCGAAGTCGCGATACAGCAGCGCCGCGACGAGCGCCGGATGGCGCATGGCGATGCCCGGATAGCGCGCCAGGTCCCAGCGCGTCGCGAGCCCGTCCGAATGCAGCACGACGAGCGCATGCGGCGGATAAGGCACGTCGAAGATCTGCGCGCGCCGCGACCCATGTCCGACGATGCCGCTGTGCGTCACCAGATGCCGGTGCGACGCCTCCGTCCACACGCTCGCAGAGATATTGCCGATGCCCGCGAACGTGACCGGCATGCCCGCCTTCGACCCGGACGCCGGCATGCGCGCGATTCCCACCGCCGCGCCGCGCGTGGCGCGCAGCGCGTCATTGGCGAGGTCCATGATGCGGTCGAGCGGCTGTTCGCCGTGTGTGCCGAGCACCTTGGCCGCCTCGATCGCCGCGACGTTCGCGAGCGGCCCGTGGCCGAGACCGTCGGCGACCATCACGGTAAATTCGCCTTCGTGCGCGTGGCACGACCAGGCATCGCCGGATACGGTTTCCGTCTGCAGCGGCAGATTGACGACGCCGTAGATCAACGGCGCGGCCGGCGTGCCGGCGGGCGCGGGCGTATTCCAGAACACGACGCGCAGCAGCGTGCCGTGGCCCGGGGCGCTCCAGATGTCGAGTTCGTCGGAGAGGCGCTCGATCGCGCCCATGCCCGTGCCGGGGCTGCCTGCGGTCGTGTAGCCGTCCTGGAAGCAGCGGTAGAGATCCTGGATGCCCGGACCGCCGTCGATGCACAGCACCTCGATGCCATAGCGCGGCGTGGCGGCTGCGCTGCTGTCCGCGAGCGGCCGCATCAGCAGTTCGCCGCGCTGGGCGTGCTTGAGGAGATTCGTGCCGCATTCCGTGACGACGATGGCAAGCTTGCCCGCGATCGTCTCGTTGAAGCCGAGTCCGCGCGCAAGCTCGCCGATCGAGCGCCGCGCATGGGCGATCTGCGTTGCCTCGGCGATCTCGTAGCGCTGCTGCGCGGCCATCGATTCCTTCAAAAGGGTTTCCATTTAGTGATCGAAATGTGCGTGCCTTCGCCCGGCGCCGAGCGGATTTCGAACTCGTCGCACAGGCGCTTCGCGCCCCCGAGACCGAGACCCAGGCCGCCGCCCGACGTGAAACCGTCCGAGAGCGCACGCTGGATGTCCGGAATACCAGGACCGTTGTCGACGAATTCG
This sequence comes from Caballeronia sp. LZ065, assembly GCF_031450975.1. Taxonomy (NCBI): domain Bacteria; kingdom Pseudomonadati; phylum Pseudomonadota; class Betaproteobacteria; order Burkholderiales; family Burkholderiaceae; genus Caballeronia; species Caballeronia sp. LZ065. The sequence goes on along the minus strand of NZ_JARUXV010000004.1, from coordinate 121,682 downwards.
AGCCTGAGTCCGCGGCGGCCATTGCGCTCGACGACATAGCAATGCGCGTCGCCGCCGCCTCCGTAGATCAGCGTATTGCGTGCCAGCTCGCTGGCTGCCGTCACGAACTTGGTCTGGTCGATAAGCGACAGGCCCTGCGCAACCGCTTTCTGCCTCAGGAACTGACGCAGACGGACGATCTGCTCGTCATTGCGGATCGGCAGCGTGTCGGGCGGCGACGAGGACGCCGGCGCGGCAGTGGAATGGAAGGTGGTCATGAAATCGTTCGCCTGCAGCCGTCAGAACGGGCTGCTGCCGGTCAGCAACGCCATGCCCTTCTCCACGTTGAGCGCCGTGCGCACGCCGGTCAGCGTGAGACCGAGTTCCACCAGCGTAATGGCGACGGACGGCTGCATGCCCACCACGACCGTTTCGGCATCGAGCACGCGCGCCATCGCGGCGGTGTTGCCGATCATGCGGCCGATGAAGGAATCAACCACGTCGAGTGAAGAAATGTCGATCAGCACGCCCTTGGCGTTGTCCTTCACGATGCGGCTCGTCAGGTCGTCCTGGAGCGTGAGCGCGAGCCGATCGTGCATGTCCACCTGGATGGTGACGAGCAGGAGCTTGCCCATCGTGAGAATCGGAATGCGTTCCATCGCTTCGGTCCAGTTCAGTCGCGTGACGTGTCGTGTGTGGTGCGAATGGCGTGATGACGCGTCATTCGGGTTGCAGCGAATCGTGGGCGTCGCCGCCGCGTGCGCTGCGTGCGCCGTCCGGCGCGCCGCCGCCTGCCACGGACTTGCCGGTGCGCTGGAGTGCGACCACGAAAGCCGCGGCGAGCGTGGCCTTGGTCGTGACGTTCGAGAGGTTGACGCCGAGATGCACGATGGTCTGCGCGATTTGCGGGCGAATGCCGCTGATGATGCAGTCCGCGCCCATCAGGCGCGCGGCCGCGACGGTCTTGAGCAGATGCTGCGCGACGAGCGTATCGACGGTAGGCACGCCGGTGATGTCGATGATCGAGATGGCCGCGCCGGTCTCGACGATTTTCTGCAACAGGTTTTCCATCACGACCTGGGTGCGCGCGGAATCGAGCGTGCCGATCAGCGGCAGCGCGAGAATGCCGTCCCACAGTTGCACGACAGGGGTGGACAGCTCGAGCAGTTCCTGCTGCTGACGCACGATCACTTGCTCACGGCTCGCCTGGAACACTTCGGTGGTGTACAGGCCGAGCTCGTCGAACAGCGTGCTGATCATCCAGGTGAGATCGGCGAGTGTCGCGGCGTCGTTTTTGCGCGAGTCGCGCAGGCGCATGAAGAGCGGCTGCTTGAGCGAGAACACGAACATCGCGGTTTCGACCGGCGTGAACCCCTGGCGCGCGCGCTGCGACGACATGTCCGCGAGGAACGCGCGGACTTCCTGCCAGGCGGGCGCCTTGAAATCGACCCGTTCGTTCGTGCTGAGTGCGTCCGTCAACAGCGCGACGAATTGCGAAAACTGATTGCGCAATTCCGCTTCGCCGACCAGCCCGCGCCGCGACGCGATCGCGTGCTGCTGCGTGAACCATTCCGCGAACAGCGCTTCCTGGTTGCTGTCGAACAACTGGGCAAGCTGCATTCCGCCGACCATTTCCATGCCGAGATCCTTGTGCGTGTTGGTTCGATCGGGCGACGTGGCCCGCCATCGTTATTTGGTATCGCGCTGCCGCGCATGGCGCGAGGCAACGCAAAGGCGCTCGGAATGTAGCACGCCGTCCCGAAAATCGACAGTCCGGAAAGCCTTTATGGATAAGGGATTCGCGGATTTCTCCGCGTGGCGATGGATGCACGCCGGAAGAATCGGCAATTACTCCCGGTCGTGCATCAAGGCCTGGACAAAAAGCGGTCAAATATCCGGACGATGGATGACTTAGTCGGACAGCAGGAAGAGTTCGAGGGCGGGCAGGCTGATGGGCTTGAGGAGGAAGCCGTCGAAGTCGGTGTCGCCGCTGCCTTCGATGATGTCGGTATGGCCGGTCATGGCGATGATGCGTGCGTCGCTGCTTGGGCCGGCGGCGCGGATGGCGCTGCAGATTTCGCGGCCGTCGGCGTCGGGGAGGGAGATGTCGAGGAAAATGCGGTCGAAGCGCTCGCGCAAGGCCAGCGCGAGACCGGCGGCGCCGTCATGCGCGACGGCGGCGGAATGCCCCAGCCCGCTTGCGATATCGACGAGCGTCTCGATGCAAGCGTGGTTGTCGTCGACGAAGAGCAGGTTCATCGTGACTGGCTCCGTATCTGCGAATGACACGAACGCGCCTTGGGCGGCGTGGAGCACAGTGTAGTGCATCGTGCCGGGCGCGCGCGACTTCACGGCGGCGGCGCGCGAGGCTTTGTCCGCGATGCGCTGGCAAGGTGCGCACGCGCGATGCCGTGTATAGCGGCGTGATTATTTTTCCGACCAGGGTACGGTGCAATACTCGGGCGCACTATCCCTCCGATCCCGCTGGAGCGCACATGGCCCACACCCTTCATCCAGTTGACGAAGTGCTGCCTTTCGGCCAGATGCTCGCCGTGGGCATCCAGCACGTGCTGGTGATGTACGCGGGCGCCATTGCGGTGCCGCTCATCATTGGCGCGGCGCTGAAGCTGCCGAAGGAGCAGGTGGCGTTTCTCATCAGCTCGGATTTGTTCGCTTGCGGCATCGTTACGCTGGTGCAGTGTCTCGGGGTGTGGAAGTTCGGCATCCGGCTGCCGGTCATCATGGGGGTGAGCTTCGCGCCGGTTGGCCCGATGGTCGCGATGGCGTCGTCCGGCGCGGGGATCACGGCGATCTTCGGCGCGACCATTGCGGCGGGCGTGTTTGCGATTCTGATCGCGCCGTTTTTTGGCCGCCTGATGCGCTTTTTTCCGCCGATCGTCACCGGCACGATCATCCTGACGATTGGCATGACGCTGTTCCCGGTGGCGATCAACTGGGCCGGTGGCGGACGCGGCGCGGCGAACTTCGGCGAGCCGCGTAACTTGCTGGTCGCGGCTATCGTGCTGCTGACGATTTTGCTCATCAACAAGTATTTGAAGGGCTTTATCGCCAATATTTCGGTGCTGCTTGGGATGGCGATTGGCTTCGTGCTGGCCTTGCCGTTTGGTTTCGTCGATTTCTCGGGCATTGGTCAGGCGGCATGGTTCGCGCCGGTGCGGCCGTTTGCGTTCGGCATGCCGAGCTTTGATCTCGCGGCGATTGCGTCGCTGTGTCTGGTGATGGTTGTCATCATGGTGGAATCGCTCGGGATGTTTCTTGCGCTGGGCGATCTGACGATGCGGCCGGTATCGCGCAATGACGCCACGCGCGGGTTGCGTACTGATGGGCTTGGGACGGTGATCGGCGGCATCTTCAATACGTTTCCGCATTCGTCGTTTTCGCAGAACATCGGGCTCGTGGGGATCACTGGCGTGAAGAGCCGCTGGGTGGTCGCGGTTTCGGGGGTCATTCTGATTCTGCTCGGCTTGCTGCCGAAGCTGTCGAATCTGATTGCTTCGATTCCGGTCGTCGTGTTGGGGGGCGCGGGGATCGCCATGTTCGGGATGGTCGCGGCGACAGGGGTCAAGATCCTTGCCAAGGTGGACTTCGAGAGCAAGAACAATCTGCTCATTATTGCCATCAGCCTTGGGGTGGGGGTTATTCCGCTCGTCGCGCCCTCGTTTTTTGCCCACATGCCTGTGTGGGCAGGGCCGCTTACGCATAGCGGGATTACGCTCGCTGCTGTGTTCGCCATTTTGCTTAATGCGTTGTTTAATCGCGGGGGCGATGGGTTGGAAGTTGGGGAGGCTATCGCTGCCGAGATTCCCTTAAGCCTCGGGAAGGGTGCGGAGGATGTTGTGTCACGGGATTGAATGCAATTCGGTGGTTCGCTCGTCTGCCTCGCGCTCGTTGTTTGTTCGCTTGCGGTTGTTGTTGTTCTTGTTCTTGTTCTTGTTCTTGTTCTTGTTCTTGTTCTTGTTCTTGTTCTTGTTCGCTTGCGCTTCTATGGACTTCCTGTATTCGCGTCGGTCTGTTAGCACTGCCCCTCCCCGGGGCGGGAGTCTTCGCGTGGTTCTTTGTGTTTGCCACACGCTTCCATGGACTTCCCGTAATCACGTCGGTCTACTAGCACTGCCCCTCCCCGGGGCGGGGGTAACTTTCTTTGCGGCTGCAAAGAAAGTCACCAAAGAAAGCAGCTTTTCTTTCCGCCCAAGGTCAAATTACGGGCGCAGCATAGAACCTTGTTTCTGGCCCGGCAGTAGCGAGTGCCCTCATAGGCCTAACCGGGCTTGGATCGCGGACCCACTGTGAAATCGCACCACAGAACAAACTGGTGCAGCCCTTGAATGCTCCGGCGCAGCGCTACGCGCCGCCGTCCGGTCAATCGGGTCTGCCCGTGCTCCCGTGCTCGCGCGCTAACGCGTCCATTTTGCTGCCTGTGCCTCCCCTCGGTTTCCCTTGCATACCCTTCGGCAGCGCGTAGCGCTGGGCCGGCGCTTTCAATGGCTGCACCAGTTTGTTGAACGGCAGTTTGTCCCAGTGGGTCCGCGATCCAAGCCCGGTGGGGCCTGTGAGGGCACTCTCTAATGCAGTGCCAGAAACGGGGTTCTGTGCTGTGCCCGTGTGATGACGCTGGGCGATAAGAAAGCTGCTTTCTTTGGTGACTTTCTTTGCAGCGGCAAAGAAAGTTACCCCCGCCCCGGGGAGGGGCAGTGCTAACAGACCGACGCGAATACAGGAAGTCCATAGACGCGCAGGCAAACACAAGCAACCCCGCGAAGGACCAGAGCGAAGACCGGGGGTAGTGCAAATCCACCGACGCGAACACAGGAAGTCCCTAGAAGCCCAAGCGAACAACCACAACCGCGACGAAACCCACCGAACTCAAACCAAAACCCCTTTACCATAAGACCAACCGAACCCAGAAACAGCCGCAAAGGCAAGAAACCAATGTCCCTCGCCCTTTGGCTCATACCTACAGCGATAGCAATGATCTACGCCATAGCGTTGATGGGGCTCTATTGGCTACAGGGCCGCCTGGTCTACCCACTCGAACAGATCACATCCTTAAAAAACCACGATCTGGAGGATCAAACAAAACCCGTCAGCATAAAAACCGACGATGGCATAACCCTGACGGTGCGTTACCGTCCAGCCCCCGACAAAACCACCCCCACAATCATCCTGTTCCACGGCAACGGCGAAGACCTCTTCCAGCGAGGCCACATCGCGCTAGAGATGATCAACGCCGGCTACGGCATATTGCTCGCCGAATACCGCGGCTATGGCGGCAACCCGGGCAAACCGAGCGAACCCGGCCTCTACGCCGATGCCCGCGCCGCCTACTCCTTCGTATCAGCCCGTTCGGAGAACATCGTCCTGCACGGATACTCATTGGGCTCCGGCGTAGCGGTCCAGCTTGCGACCGAGCAACCCGTAACCGCGCTGATCCTGGAAGCGCCCTTCACCAGCATCGTAGATGTCGCCGCCCGACGCTTCCCGCTCTTCCCCGTGCGCACGCTCGCCCGCGACCGCTACGACAGTCTCGCGAAGATCGCCTCCGTCCGAGCGCCGCTCCTGATCTACGGCGGCACCGCCGACGGCGTCATCCCGCCCGATCAGTTCCAGCGCCTGCACGACGCCGCGCGCGGCGAGAAGCGCATCGCGCTGATAGAAGGCGCCGATCACCTCAACGTATGGACCCAAGGCGGCCGCGAACACGTCATGCAATTTCTCGCATCGCTGCCCGCCACCCGCGCCGAGCGCGTCTAGCCGCCCCGTCCGCGCGACGCCTTGAGCCTGATCCACGTCGGCGCATGATCACTTGCATGCGGCTCGCCGCGCACCCACGTATCGACGCCCGCGCCGGTCAGCTTCTTCGCAAGATCCTTGCTGAGCAGAAGATGATCGATGCGCAAACCCGAATTGGTCTGCCAGTGATTGCGAAAGTAATCCCAGAAGGTATAAATGCGCTCATCGGGAAAAGTCTTGCGCAACGCATCCGTCCAGCCCTGCGCGAGAAGCTCCGCATAGGCCGCGCGGCTCTCCGGTTGCAGCAGCGCATCCTTCTTCCACGATCGCGTGTTGTAGATGTCTTCGTCAGTCGGCACGACGTTGTAGTCGCCCGCCAGCACGACCGGATGGCCACTGTCGAACAGCGCCCGCGCATGCGCGTTGAACCGCTCGAACCACGCGAGCTTGTAGTCGAACTTCGGCCCCGGCTGCGGATTGCCGTTCGGCAGATACAGGCAGCCGATCAGCAAGCCGCCCACCGCCGCCTCGATATAGCGGCTGTGCGTATCGTCTTCGAAGCCCGGCACGCCCTTGCGGCTCAGCACCGGCTCCGCGCCCTTCGCAAGGATCGCCACGCCGTTCCACGACGGCTGCCCATGCCACACCGCGCCATACCCAGCCTGGGCAATGGCCTCCGCGGGAAACTGCGCATCCGTGGCCTTCAGTTCCTGCAGGCAAACGATGTCGGGCGCCTCGCGTTCGAGCCAGCTCAGCAAGGCAGCGAGCCGCGGCCGAACGCCATTGATATTGAATGTCGCGATCTTCACTCGGAGCATCTCCATCGAACGATCGAAATCAGGCCGTCTGGCGCACGCAGTTTGCGTGCCTCGTGAAGCTGCCGGATTTTCGGCGGCCAGCAGAACAATTAAAAATCTGCCACAGTCACGGCAAAACCGCTCCACTCCCCCCTTTTCTATGTCCGCCTCGCCGTCCCAGCCACCTTCCGCCGTCTCCCCTCACTGGCAACGCAATCTCTACATCTGTCTCTTCGGCTCGTTCACCACCGTCGTGGCGATGACCCTGCTGCTGCCCTTCCTGCCGCTCTACGTGCAGCAGTTGGGCGCGTCGTCGGAGGCGGCGGCGGTGCAGTGGTCGGGCGTCGCGTTCGGCGCGACCTTTCTCAGCGCGGGACTCGTCGCGCCGCTCTGGGGCCGGCTCGCCGATCGCTACGGCCGCAAGCCCATCCTGATTCGCGCCAGCCTCGGCATGGCCATCACCATGTCCCTGCTCGGCGTTGTGCAGACAGTCTGGCAACTGGTGGCCATACGCTTCCTCGCGGGGCTCGTCGGCGGTTACGCGAGCGGCGCCATCGTCATGATCGCCACCCAGACGCCCAAGCACCGCACCGCCTGGGCGCTCGGCACGCACGCGGCCGGCATGATGGCGGGCAACCTGGTCGGACCGCTGGTCGGCGGGCTGCTGCCAGGTTTGATCGGCATCCGCGCGACCTTCTTTCTCGCAGGCGGGCTGATTTTCTGCTCTTTCATCATGACAACGCTCTTCGTCAAGGAAGAGCGGCGCGCACCGGATCCCTCGAAGTCCCGACGCAGCGGCGGCTGGCGCGACGTCCCCCTGCTCACCCCCGTCTTCGCCATGCTCGGCAGCGCCATGCTGCTCATGTTCGCCAACATGTCCATCGAGCCGATCATCACGATCTACGTGTCGCAGCTCGTCCAGGACCCAAAGCAGGTCACGCTGGTCGCCGGCATCGTGATGTCCGCCGCCGCTCTCGGCAGCGTGCTCGCCGCGCCACGCATCGGGCGGCTTGCGGATCGCCTCGGCGCCACCAAGGTGATCGTCTGCTGTCTCGCGCTGTGCGGCGTATTGCTGATTCCGCAAACCTTCGTCACCAACGGCACCCAGCTCGTCGTGCTGCGCTTCCTCATGGGACTCGCGCTCGGCGGCCTGCTGCCCGCCATTACGAGCGTCGTGCGTCACAACGTGCCGGATCACACCGTCGGCTATATCCTCGGCTACGCAACGTCCGCACAGTACATCGGCCAGGTCGCGGGACCGCTCGCGGGCGGCTTCATCGCCGCTCATGCAGGCATGCGCTCCGTCTTCGTCATGACCAGCGTGCTGATGTTCGCCGGCGCAGCGTTCAATGCCTGGGTGTTCCTGCGCAAGGGACGCACGCCGCACAAAGACGCTGCACGTCCCCCAGAAGCGCACTGAGCAGCCTTAAGCGCGCAGAACGCTAACCCTTCTCGCTGTCGAGATGCGCCATCTGCACGGCTTCGTAGCGATCGCCGGCCGCCGCGCCCTTCGGCACGGCCGCTTCCACGGCGGCAAGCTCGTCCGGCGTAAGCGTCACATCGAGTGCGCCGAGCGATTCCGTCAGCCGTTCCGGACGCCGCGCGCCGATCACCGGCACGATGTCCTTGCCCTGTGCCAGCACCCACGCGATGGCAAGCTGCGCCACGCTCACGCCCTTGGCCTCCGCAATCTTCCGCAAGGCCTCGACCAGCGCCAGATTACGTTCGACGTTGCCCTGCTGGAACCGCGGACTATACGCGCGCCAGTCGTTGGCTTGCGGCGCCGCCGCGCCCCAATGCCCGCTGATGAGTCCGCGCGATAGCACCCCATACGCCGTGATGCCGATGCCGAGCTCCCGGCACGCGGGCAGGATCGCCTCCTCGATGCCGCGCGAGATCAGCGAATACTCGATCTGCACGTCCACCACCGGATGCACGGCGGCCGCGCGGCGAATGGTCTGCGCGCCGACTTCCGAAAGCCCGACATGACGCACGTAGCCCGCCTGGATCATGTCGCCGATTGCGCCGACCGTGTCCTCGATCGGCACGTTCGCATCCAGCCGCGCCGGGCGATAGATATCGATCGTCTCGACGCCCAGGCGTTGCAACGTATACGCCAGCGAGTTCTTGACGGCGACGGGACGGCCATCGAACGCGATGAAGTTGCCCGCGGGATCGCGCATGCCGCCGAACTTCACGCTCAAGATGGCCGCGTCCCGGCGCGAGGGCGGCGCACTTCTGAGCGCCTCGCCGATCAGCAGTTCATTGTGGCCCATGCCGTAGAAATCACCGGTGTCAAGCAGCGTGACGCCGGCTTCGAGCGCGGCGTGAATCGTGGCAATGCCCGCCGCGCGATCCGACGGCCCGTACACACCCGACATGCCCATGCATCCGAGCCCGATGGCGCCGGTTTGCGGCCCGGTCCCGCCAAGTCTGCGTGATTCCATGCTGGTTCTCTCCTGTGGACTGGCGCCGCGCGAAGGGCGGCAATGCAGACCATTATGGGAGCAAGGCATGCGTGCGATAATCCATCCCAATCCGAACGGGCTGTGCGCCAAAGGCGAACAATGAGCGAACCCGATCTGTCCGATCTCCACGCGTTCCTGGCGGTCGCGCGCTCGCGCGGCTTCAGGCAGGCGGCGCTGTTGCGGGGCGTATCGGCGTCTTCGCTGAGCGAGGCGGTACGCCGGCTGGAAGCGCGGCTCGGCGTGCGGCTGCTCAATCGCACCACGCGCAGCGTCACGCCGACCGAAGCCGGCGAGCGCTTGATCGAACGGCTCGCGCCCGCGTTCGCGGAAATTGCCGGCGCGCTGGATGCCGTGAACGGCTTTCGCGACAGTCCCACCGGCACGCTGCGCCTGAACGTGCCGCGCATCGTCTCGCGCGAGATCCTGCCGCCCATCGTCGCGCGCTTTCTAACCGCGCATCCGGGCATCAAGGTGGAGATCACCGCAACGGACCGCTTCATCGACGTGCTCGCCGCCGGCTTCGACGCGGGCATCCGCTACGACGAAAGCATCGAGCGCGACATGATCGCCGTGCCCATCGGCCCGCGCATCCAGCGCTTCGTCGCGGTGGCCGCACCCGCGTATCTCGCCGCGCACGGCGAACCGAAGCATCCGCGCGATCTGGTGAATCACGCGTGCATCGGGCATCGGTTCGACAGCGGAGTGCTCGCCGCATGGGAATTCGTGCGCGGCAAGGAAACGATACGGATCGCGCCGCAAGGGCCGCTCGTGACGTCTTCGGTGGAAGTGGCGCGCGCCGCCGTCACGGCGGGCCTGGGGCTTGTCTATACCTTCGATGAGTTCGTGCGCGGCGGCATCGAAAGCGGCGCGCTCGTGCCGGTGCTCAAGCCGTGGTGGCAGAGTTTCACCGGCCCGCGCCTCTACTATCCGAGCCGCGCGCACATGCCGGGGCCGTTGCGCGCGTTCATCGACTTCATTCGCGCCGAAGACGACGCGACGCGTTGAGCGCCGCCGCTTACTGCTGCACGCCCCAGCGGCGCACCGTGACGCGCTCGATGGTATCGAAGACCAGATGCTCGACCGCCAGACCGATCACGATGACCGCCGCCAGTCCCGCGAACACGCGGTCCGTATAAAGCTCGTTGCGGTTTTGGAAGATGTACCAGCCAAGCCCGCCCTTGCCCGAACTCGCGCCGAACACGAGTTCGGCGGCAATCAGCGTGCGCCACGCGAACGCCCAGCCCACCCGCAAGCCCGCCAGGATGGAAGGCAACGCGGCCGGCACGAGAATCAGCAGCACGTGACGCAGGCCGGTCAGGCCATAGTTGCGGCCCGTCATGCGCAGGGTCGCGGGCACCGCCTGGAATCCAGCATACGTGTTGAGAGCAAGCGGCCACAGCACCGAGTGCACCAGCACGAACAGCAGGCTGCCCGTGCCCAAGCCGAACCACAACAGCGCGAGCGGCAATAGCGCGATGGACGGCAACGGGTTGAACATTGCGGTGAGCATCGAAAGGATGTCGCGGCCGATCCGCGTCGACACAGCCAGCGAAGTCAGCACGAACGCGAGCAGTGCGCCGAGCGCATAGCCGCGCAGCAGCACCGACATCGAGATGCCGATCTTCTCGATCAATTCACCCGACGCAATACCCTGCACGAACGCGATGAAGGTCGCGCTGAACGTGGGCAGCAGCAGGTCGTTGTCGACGCTGCGCGCCGCGATCTCCCACAGGCCGATCAACACCAGCGCGATGAACGTCTTGCGCAGCCAGGCCTGATCCAGCAGACGCTTCGAGAGCGGCAGCGGCGCCTCGTGGCCGATGCCTTCCGGCGCGGGCGGTTCGACTTCATACTCCGGCCGCACCGGCGGCACGATCAGATGCGGCGTGCTCATTGCGCGGCCTCCTCTTCGAACAGCAAGCGATGAATCCGGGCGACGCTCTGCTGGAATTCGCCGCGCCCCATGCTTTCCTGAGTGTATTGATGGCTGTTCAGTTCGGCGCGCACGCGTCCGGGATGCGGACTCAACAACAAAATGCGATTGCCGACGATCAACGCCTCTTCGATCGAATGCGTGACGAACAACAACGTAAAGCGCTCGTCGCTCCACAGGCGCAGCAGTTCTTCCTGCATGCGGCGGCGCGTGAGGGCGTCGAGCGCGGCGAACGGCTCGTCCATCAGGAGGACGCGCGGCTGCATCGCGAGCGCCCGTGCAATGGCGACACGCTGCTTCATGCCGCCCGAGAGCGTATGCGGATAGGCGTCGGCGAAAGAAGCGAGACCGACCTTGTCGAGATAATGCAGCGCGCGTTCACGCGCTTCGGCGCGTCCCAGCTTGCGCGCGGCGCGCAGCGGAAAGGCCACGTTCTGCACGACGGTCTTCCACGGCGGCAACTGGTCGAATTCCTGGAACACGACAATGCGATCCGGACCCGGCCCACGCACGCGTTCCCCGCCGATGTCGATCCGGCCCGCCACCGGCTCGATGAAGCCCGCGACCGCCTTCAGCAAAGTCGACTTGCCGCAGCCCGACGGGCCCAGCAGCACGAAGCGGTCCGCGCCGTAAACATCGAAGCTGACGTCGTGCGTGGCCCGCACGATCCGTTCGGGCGTGCGGTATTCGAGCGAAACGTGCTCCACGCTGAGCAACTTGCCGCTCGTCGAAGCGTGCGCTTCGGGGGGCGGTGAATATAGCGCTTGAGGGTTGGCGGCCATGTTGATTCTGCGCAGAGGCTGGAAAGCAAACGCTTACGATAGCGGCGCGCGCACCGTGCGAGAACCAATCATTGCGCATAACCAATCCACCTCCGCCGATAAACGCGCAGCCTGTCTCAACTGCCGTTCCTGGTCGCCGGATCGGTGAAGAAGTAGTCCTGCCACGACTTCGGCTCGTTCTTGATGACGCCGACCCGATGCATGAACTGCGCAAGTCCGAAGGTATTCTGCGGCGCCACCTTGAACTGCACTGCCGGATCCTTGATGACCTTGATCAGCAGATCGCGGTCGAGCCGCGCCTGATTCACGCGCAGATAAATATCGGCGGCCTGTTCCGGATGCTGCGTGATGAAGTTCGCCGCATCGGCGAGACCGGCGACGAACGCGCGATACGTCTTCGGGTTCTCGTTGCGGAACTTCTCGGTGGCATAGAGCACGGTTGCTGAACTCGGGCCGCCGAGCACATCGTAGGAATTGAGCACAATGTGCGCCTTCGGATTGCCAGCAAGTTCCTGCTGCTGGAACGGCGGATTGCCGAAGTGCGCATTGATCTCCGTACCGCCCGCGATGACCGCGGCAGCGGCATCGGGATGCGGCACCGCTTGCGTGTATTTGTCGAGGCGGTCGTAAGCCTTGTCGCCCCAGGTCTTCGCGGCGGCATACTGCAGCACGCGCGATTGCACCGACACGCCCACCGCCGGCACCGCGATGCGGTCCTTGTCGGTGAAGTCTGCGATGGTCTTCACGCGCGGATCGTTCGACACGAGGTAATACGGAAAATTGCCGAGCGACGCCACGCCCTTCACATTCTGACGTCCATGCGTGCGGTCCCAGATGGTCAGCAGCGGACCGACGCCGGCCGCCGCGATATCGACGGAACCGGACAGCAGTGCGTCGTTGACGCTCGCGCCGCCCGAGAGCTTCGCCCATTCGACCGTGATCTCGAGCCCTTCCTTCTTGCCCTCCTGCTCGATGAACTTCTGGTCGCGCGCGACGTTGAGCAACAGATAGACGACGCCGAACTGCTCGGCGACCCGAAGCGTGCCTTCGGCCCGCGCGCCCGCCGATGTCACGCCCAACGCGACCGCCAGCACGGCGCCGAGTGCGCGCGCCGCGCCCTTCCCTTTGCGAGACTGCATCGATGAAACCCCGTGATTGAATCGTTGATGTGCGGCTAAAGGATCAAAAAGGCGCGTCGCCTTCGATGGTCGTGCGATACAGCTTGCGGCGCTGATCGTCGGGCGTGCCGGCCGCGAGGTGCATCACCGAGCGGTTGTCCCAGAAGACCATGTCGCGCGGCTGCCATTGATGGCGATAGATGAACTCCGGCCGCGTGCTGTGCGCGAAGAGTTCAGCAAGCAAGGACTGGCTTTCGTCGTCAGGCAAGCCGATCACGCGCGTGGTGAAGTGCTCGCTCACGAACAGCGCGCGGCGCTTGGTTTCCGGATGCGTCCGCACGACGGGATGCGTCACCGGCTTGACCTGGGCAATCTGTTCCGCCGAAAGATTCGGCCGCCACGGGCTGCGCTTCTGCAATTCGGCGTACTTGGCCAGATAGGTATGCTCGGCGACGCGCCCTTCCACCGCTTTTTGCAGATGCGCGGGCAGGCTGTCCCAGGCGAGATGCTGGTTGGCGAACAGCGTGTCGCCGCCGACCGACGGCAGTTCCTGCGCATGCAGCAGCGATCCGAGGCTCGGCTTGTCCTTGTACGACAGGTCCGAATGCCAGAAATGGCCCGCATCGCCGAGGCCGATCGGCTTGCCGTTCTCAGTGATGTTCGAGACGATCAGCACTTCCGGATGGCCTGCGAGCCCGAACTGATGCAGCACGTGGATCTGCAACGGCCCGAAGCGCTTGCTGAATGCCACCTGCTCGTCCGGCGTGATGCGCTGGTCGCGGAACACGAGTACGTGGTAGTCCAGGTGCGCGCGATGGATGCGCGCGAAGTCGGCTGCCGACAGCGGCCGCGACAGATCGAGGCCGAGCACTTCGGCGCCGAGCGGGGCATCGAACGGATGGATCTCGATGGGTTGATCGGCAGCGGATGCTTGAATGTCGGCGTCTTGGGAAGCGGTGAGGGTCGTCACGGTCGAGTCGGTCACTTCATCGGTCACTTCGGGGAAGCGAATAATCTAGCGTGCCGCACGACGCCCTACAACGAAGCATCTGCGATGTGCTTATCTGCTCGCGTCATAAGCCTGAAGCGCCGGCTCATTCGCCCGGGTTGTCGAACGGCAGCTCGACCTGCGTGGGTTCTACGGGCGCGCTCTCGTCGTGGCCCGCCAGCGCACTGACGCGCACGCCGAGCAGACGAATACGCCGTTCGAGCGCGATGCGCTTCAGGCATTCGGTCGCGGCGCGGCGAATCTCGACGGGATCCGCCGTGGCAACCGGCACGGTCAGGTCGCGCGTGACGGTGCGGAAGTCGTCGAAACGCAGCTTGATGCCCACCGTGCGGCCGACATAACCCTTGCGCTGAAGATCGTCGGCAACGCGCGTGCAGAGCGCGGTGAACTCGGCGGACAGCGTCGCGCGATCCTGCTTCGGATGGAAGTCGCGTTCGAAGGTGGTTTCGCGGCTCATCGACTTCGGCGTGGAGCGGGTGACCACGGGCCGGTCGTCCTCGCCTTGCGCGATGCGGGCGAGCCACGCCGCGTAGGTGCCGCCGAAGTGCGTCTGCAACAAACCGGGATCGGCGGCGGCGATGTCGCCCACCGTATGGATGCCGAGCGCCGCCAGGCGCTCGTTCGCCTTCGGCCCGATGCCGTTCACCTTGCGCGCGGCAAGCGGCCAGATGCGGGTGGGCAGGTCGTCCATCGTCAGGATGGTGAGGCCGTCGGGCTTGTCGAGTTCGGAGCCGATCTTCGCAAGCAGCTTGTTCGGCGCGATGCAGATGGAGCACGTCAACCCGGTGGCTTCGTGCACGGCGTCCTTCATGCGGCGGCCGATCTCGGCGGGCTCGCCGGGCAGGTCGCCGACATCGATATAGATTTCGTCGATGCCGCGATTCTCGATCTGCGACGTGAAAGTGGCGACGGACGCCTTGAAGAGCCGCGAGTAATGGCGATACGACTCGAAATCGGTGGGCAGCAGGATGGCGTCGGGCGCGAGTTGCGCGGCCTTCATCATGCCCATCGCGGAAAACACGCCGAACTTGCGCGCTTCATACGTCGACGTGGTGACGACGCCCCGCCCCGCGTAGTCGCGCAGCCGGCGAAAGCGGCGCGTGCCGTCGGGCAGCGTTTCCGGCGTGGCGCTGCGGCCGCCGCCCACCACCACCGCCATGCCGCGCAGTTCGGGATAGCGCAGCAACTCCACCGATGCGAAGAACGCATCCATGTCGAGATGCGCGATGCGGCGCGGCGCCGGATGCGGAGCTTGCGAGTTCATCGGCGCGGCCGGTGCGCCGCGTCCGATGCGCAAACGACAGGTTTCAACGCATGGAACATGGGGGTGCGCGTTGCGCGGCGCGGCGAAAACGAGGAATGGCGTTACTGTACATTCATACAGTGATTTGCGCTAGAGAGGCTGCCGTGCGGCAGCGGGTTCACTCACCGGAAACGCCTCTCGCCTATACCTTGCACGGAGACGAACCCCGCGTTTGGGGATGATCGCTTCGGTTATCGCGCATGCTGGAGCTTTCCGGTGGACACGGCCGCCGGCACATTCATCGGCACCATGGCGATGTATCATCCGCGGTCGCGCCATCTGAACGATCGCCACCGGCAACTGGCCGCGCTCGTGACGAGCACGGCGTCGATCGTGATCGCGCGTCACGATGAAGCCGAGACGCGCAAATTCGCCGAGCGGGCGTTTCGCCGCAGCGAACAGCAGCCGCGCGTCTGGCTGGCCGGCAACTCCGATGTCGTCTACCGGATGAGCGCCAACTGAAGCAACTTATGGCTTCTTGACGGACAAACGCTGGTTGCCAGCATCGCGGAGCACGGCGCGACCTGGCTGAGCCGGAACATTCCTCCCGAGGATCATCGGACGGTCATCAGGAAGATCAGGCGCGCGATCCGGTCCCGTTCGGTCTTCGAACTGGAGCATTGAGTGAAACGGGACGACGGCACGCTGGCGCACGTGTTTTCCCGCGCTATTCCGAAGTGCAGGCGGGCGGGAAGGCAGGCTAGCCATGACGACGGTCCAGGACCCGCTGGAGACATTGCCGGCCGTCGGCGTGTCCTGGAAAGGCGAATGTTTTGCTGCGTCCTGCAGGACGAGGTCTTTCGCGGAAGGTGCTCGGCAGTATCGGAGCACGCCGCGTCTCACTCCGGCGTCCGCTTCTCCGCGAGCGCCCGGCGGCAATCGTCGAACACCTGCCGCACGACATCCGACTGATAGTTGAGGTCTTCGCTGTCGAGAATCTCCTCGACGGCATCGCGCGCCCAGTCCGCTTCGAGCAGCGCGCAATGTTGGGTGGCGATGTCCCGCGCGATGGCCGCGAGCTTGGCGATGGTCAGCCAGTCGGCCAGCCGCTGATGCCGGTCCAGCCACTTGTGCGCCGCCTGCACGTGGAAGGAGGCGGCCGGCCAGGCGCCGTTCAGGTAGAACGCGCCGAGACTGCCGCACGTGAGCCAGCAGAGCAACTCGATGCGGTCGCGGGCACTCAGGGTACGGGGCACATCGTTCATGGCGGCCTTCACGAAGACGATCGACGAATGCGCGAAACGCGCGGCGTTCCGCTTGAAAACCCGCTTTGAAACCGTATGAAAGACGATATCACGGGATGGTGCGGCGCGGCAGTGCGATCACGCCGCACAGCCGCGACGACAGTGCGCTGGCGAACGCTCAGGCATGCCATGGAGGGCGCATTGCGCGTGCCCGCGCGCGCTCATTCTTCGCTAATGGACGCGGCCTAATCTGCTCTTGTCGGCCCGCGGTACAGGCCGTTAATCACGACGGGAGTCCATCATGTTCGAACGTTTCTCGAAGTCACTCGGCAGCTTCTTTTCCAGCCACGACGCACAGGAAGACTATTTGTCCTCATCCACCGATCTCGCCGACCTCGAACGCCGCATGCGGCAGGTCGAAGAACAGGATCACACGTACGGCATGCACTTTTACGGCGAGGTCGGGCATCACGGCCACTGACGCCGCAGCGCGGCGCGCGCCGCCGAGCGCTACTTCGCGTCCTCGCGGCCAGCCTGTCCGAGCATCACGGTCCAGCCGAGCCCGCGCACGTTGCGAATCACGCTCGCGCCGAACTTCTTGCGCACGGAATGGATGAGCACGTCCACGGCGTTGCTCTCCACTTCCTTTCCCCAACCGTACAGCCGGTCTTCCAGCTGGTCGCGAGAAAAGATGGTGCCGGGACGTTCGAGCAGCGCGTGCATCAGCGCGAATTCCCGCGCCGACAGCACGCCCGACGTTTCGCCGCAGGTGAGCGTGCGCTGGTCGAGATTGAGGTTAATGGAATCGTCGCCGAGACGGGACACCGCATAGCCCGCCTTGCGGCGCAGCACCGCGCGAATGCGCGCGAGCAGTTCCGGCATGTCGAAGGGCTTGAGCAGATAGTCGTCGGCGCCGAGATCGAGGCCTTGCACGCGCGTATCGAGATCGTCGCGCGCGGTGAGGATCAGCACCGGCGTCGCGTTGCCGGCCGAGCGCGCCTGCCGCAGCAGTTCAATGCCGCTCATGCCCGGCAAGCCGAGATCGAGCAGCACCACGGTGTAGTCGGCGGCGCCCAGCGCCTCGCGGCCGGCCTGGCCGTCACGCACCCAATCGACGGCATAGTCCGCGTCCTTCAAGGCCCGCATCAGGCTCGTGCCGATCTGGATGTCGTCTTCGATGAGAAGAATGCGCATGCTCTACCCCGCCCCCGTGAAACCCAACGGACCGCATGGCGCCGCCATGCGGACAGGAATGACGCGCGTAGCGCGCCCGCATTGCAACGGGACCCTTTACCCCGCGTGTCCCTCAGCGAATGCATTGTAATCGGCGCGAATTGCGCCGTCTCGTTCAGGCACAAACAGAATCAGGCGCGGCCACGCTTTCCGTGACGGCTTCGGTCACGAAGCCGATCGACGCGACAATGCCCGATTGCCCGTCATCGCGGTTGCGCAGCGTGACGTCGCCGCCGTAGCGCGCGGCAATCGCCTTGACGATGGACAGCCCCAGCCCGCTGCCCTCGATATCCGGACAGGCCCGAAAGAAGCGGTCGAAGACGCGCGGCAGCAAGGCCTCGTCGATGCCCGGGCCGGTATCGATCACGTCGATCCATACCCGTTCGCCGTCGCGCCGCATGCGCAGGTCGATGGTGCCGCCGTCGGGCGTATAGCGCACCGCGTTCGATACGAGATTCTTCACCGCCATGCCAATGTCCGTCTCGATGGCCCGGACGTGTGCGCTCACCATTTCCTCGGCGCCGATATCGAGGCCGCGCGCGATGGCGATCGGCAGGACATCGGCGACCGCGCCCGTCACGATTTCCGACAGATCCACGCGCGCGAGCGGCGCGGCGCTGTTCACGGCCGCATCCGCGCGCGCGAGGCGCAGCAACTGCGCGATCAGCTTGCCGCTGCGCGCGATGCCACGGCGCAGTTCCTGGAAGCGCTCCTGGTTGCCCGGAGCGATATGCGGCGCCAGAGCGTCCGCCTGCAACTGCAGCGCGGTGAGCGGCGTGCGGAGTTCGTGCGCGGCATCGGCGATGAACTTGCGCTCCTTGTCGATGGCGCCCGCGAGGCGCTCGATCATCGTGTTGATCGACTCGATGAAGGGCTTGATCTCGGTCGGCACGCCGACCAGCGAAAGCGGCTGAAGATGACTCGTGTCGACGCCCTGCACCTCGCGGCCCAGCTCGTTCAGTTGCCGCAACGAACGGCGCACGACCAGCGCGACCAGAACCCACACGAGCGGCAGCAGCACGACCGTGGGCCACAGCGCGAGGGTGGCGGTTTCTTCGGTCAGATCGTGGCGCACGGCGGAGCGCTGGGCGACCTGGATGGTCATGGTCGGCTCGCGACGCGTATAGATACGCCATTGCTCGCCGTTGGCCGTCACGTTGGAGAAGCCGGGAGTGGCGTCGCGCGGAAAGCGCAGCGAAGGCTCGGTGGTGCGGAACGGCACGGTCTCGCCCGGCTTCCACACGACCACCACCACGTCGCGGTCGTCCTGGCTGCCGCGCGACGGATTGGCGGGAATGCCCTCGGCGAAACCGTCGCGCATGCGCGTCGCCACCTGCACGAGGCGCGTATCGAGCAGCGCGTTGGTGCCGGCCTGGCTCAGCTTGTAGGAACTCACGCCCTGGATCACGCCGATCACGGTCACGAGGATGCCGAGCGCGACGACCAGTTGGTTTTTCAGCGATTTGATCATGCGAGTCTGCCGCCTCCGGAAGGAACGGGGCGCGCCTGCGGGCGCAGCTTCTGCCGGTTCGATTTTAAGCGACATTCGCGGAGATTCCGGTAGAAAAGAACACCAAGGCGCCAGGCGCCGCGGTAAAAAATGGGCCAGCCCGTCGGGGCCGGCGCCAAGGCTGAGGAGTGACTACGAGAACGTGAACGGACTGGGGAAGTACTCGGGGGAAGCACTATCCATCCACGTAATCCAGCGTAGCGGCGAAGAATTAGCGATTAATGAGGAGCGCGGCCCCGGTCTCATAGGGTCGAACCGCACGTTCGACCCTCGCGGCCGGCGCAAGCAGCATCGGCCCGCACGGGATAACATTGCACGGGTCGCCCGTTCACCGGCAACGCCGCTCCGGACGAAAGCCAATCGCAAGAATAATCACAGGCCGGAGCATCGCCGCTGTCTCTTCCATTCACGTGCAGCCCCGCACATGCGCAACGGCATCGGTTGCGCGGCGGGCAGCGCGTCTTTCGACCACCGCATGTCACAGTCCCGTCAAACCGTTCGTCCTCTTGTCATTGCCGCCATCATGGCCTCGATGGCCATGGTCGCGATCGAGGCCACCATCGTCTCGACCGCCATGCCGCAGATCGCCACCCAGCTCGGCGGTCTCAATCTCTACAGCTGGGTGTTCTCGTCGTTCCTGCTCACGCAGACCGCGCTCACCGTGGTGTTCGGCAAACTCTCCGACATCTTCGGGCGCAAGCCGGCCGTGCTCACGGGCATCGTGATCTTCCTGATCGGCTCGGTGCTGGCGGGCTTCGCGTGGTCGATGCCCGCGATGATCGTGTTCCGGCTGATCCAGGGCGTCGGCGCGGGCGCGATCCTGCCGGTGGCGCTGACGGTCGTCGGCGATCTCTATCCGGCGCGCGAACGCGGCAAGGTGCAGGGCTATCTGGCGAGCGTGTGGGCGGTATCGGCGGTGCTCGGGCCAATGGTCGGCGGCCTCCTGATCCGCCAGTTCTCGTGGGCCTGGATCTTCTGGATCAACGTGCCGATCGGCATTCTGGCCGCCGCGCTGTTCATGTTCTTCCTGCACGAGGAAAAGCGCCATGACCGTCCGGCGATCGACTTCGGCGGCGCGTTCCTCTTCACCGCCGCCGTCGCCTCGCTGATGATGGCGCTCACCGACGCGGGCCACGCCAGCAATACGCGCGTCGGCGTGGAACTGGCCGTGCTGCTGCTGAGTTGCGTGCTGTTCGTCTGGCAGGAACGCCGCGCCGCCGACCCGATGATCTCTTTCAGCCTGTGGTCGCACCGTCCGATCGCGGCCAGCAACGCGGCGACCGTGCTCGCCGGCATGGCGATGATGGGCCTCACCACCTTCCTGCCGATGTACGTGCAGGGCGTGATGCACCGCACGCCGGTCGAAGCGGGCCTGGCGCTCACGATGATGATGATTGGCTGGCCGAGCGGCGCGACCTTCACGTCGCGCACCTTCACGCGCTTCGGGCTGCGCCGTCTGCTGATGATCGGGCCGGTGTTCATTCCGCTCGGCTCGCTGCCGTTCGTGCTTCTGGGACCGGAATCGAGCCCGGTGTGGGCGGGCGTCGGTTCGGCGATCGTCGGCTTCGGCATGGGCATTACGAGCGTGTCGTGCCTGATCCTGATCCAAGAAATCGTGCAGCCGCTCGAACGCGGCAGCGCGACCGCCTCGAACCTGTTCTCGCGCAATCTCGGCAACACGCTCGGCGCGGCCGTGTTCGGCGCGGTGCAGAACTACGGACTCACGCACACGGACGGCCTGCCGCCCGTCCATGCCGATCAGCCCAAGCAGTTGCTGACCTCCGTGACCGGCGACTTCGCGGCCAACGAGGACATTCGCCTCGTGCTGCATCATTCGCTGCACCTGACCTTCACGGCGATGTTCGTGATCGCGCTGGGCGCCGTGGTGTCGATGCTGTTCATGCCGAAGATCGATTTGAGCCGAAAGCGCGAGACGGTCGGGGCCGTTGGCGCGACGGATGCAACAAGCGCGGCGAAGAACGCGGCAAACCAGGCGTTCCACTGACGCGACGCCACTGATGGTCATCTCGACCCGCTTCATCAGCCGCATCACGCTGCTGCGCGACAAGGCGCCGTCGTTCGATGCGTATCCGTTCTCGCTGCCCGCGGTGCGCGGGCTGGACACGCTGGAGCCGCATCCGAAGGTCACGTTCCTGGTCGGAGAGAACGGCTCGGGCAAGTCGACCTTGCTAGAGGCGATTGCCGTTGCGATGGGCTTCAACCCCGAAGGCGGCTCGAAGAATTTCCGCTTCGGCACGCGAGTGTCGCATTCGCCGCTGCATGAATACCTGCGCATCGCGAAAGGCGTGAAGCGGCCGCGCGACGGTTTCTTTTTGCGCGCGGAAAGCTTCTTCAACGTGGCTACGCAGATCGAGCAACTCGACGCCGAACCGGGTCTCGGCGCGCCGGTCATCTCATCGTACGGCGGCCGGTCGCTGCACGAGCAGTCGCACGGCGAGTCGTTCCTGACGCTGCTGATGGAGCGTTTCGGCGGGCAAGGGCTCTATCTGCTCGACGAACCCGAGGCGGCACTGTCCCCGCAGCGCCAGCTTGCCGCGCTGGCGCGCATCCACGACCTGACCGGCGATGATTCGCAGTTCATCATCGCCACGCATTCGCCGATCCTGATGGCTTATCCCGATGCGTGGATCTACCAGTTCAAGGCGGACGGCATCGAACGGGTCGCTTACGAGGACACCGAACACTTCAAGGTGACGCGCGCGTTTCTGGCCAACCCGGAACGCATGCTGCGCACGCTGTTCGAAAACACAGACCGCGAAGACTGAACGCCCTCAGTCCTGCGACTCCAGCAGCGGACTGGCATGCTTCACGGTGGCGAGACTCGTGCTGGCGGGTTCGGTGTCGGCGGCGAGCGCGCGCGAATCGGAGAGATAGCGCGACAGCAGCGCGTTGTCGTCCATGTACAGGTTCTGCGGATCGTGGCCGCGGATGAGGGCATAGCAGCCGACGACCAGCGCCACGGCCAGCATGGCCCCGATGAGTTTTCCAATCATGATCGTGCTCCTGAGGGTTTCCAAGGTTCACTTCATGGGCCTCGTCGCACTGCCTGCCACAGGCTCGATCTCCCGAAATGTGCACGCAGTGTACGTGCGCTCCCTCACGATGAAATCCCCCCGGAAGCATGACTCCGAAGCGGTGGCATCCGTCACACGTCGTCCTGAACCGTCACGGCCACCGCGCCCGCGTTGATCGTCAGTTGCGTGCGCTTTTGCAGCGGTGCGGCGGGCGCGCTGCCGTCGGCGTTCAGGAACTTCATCTTGTTGAACACCGCGATGAACTGCGTCGGCGTGACGGTCGCGGTCGCATAGCCGATGCCGTCGTGATCGGAATACAGCATGTCCGGATTATTCTGACGGATGAACCCGTCGAACAGCGCGGGCGCGCTGATCAGCGACGCGAGCGGCATGCCCGCCGAATAGGTCTTCACGTCCTCGAAGAACGGCTGGCTGCTGATGCCCGCCGACATCAGGTCGATCATGACCGGCGTGCCGTTCGCGGGGTCCGGCACGTCGCGCACGATGCCCGCCTGGAACGCGTGCAGGTCGCCGGTGATCGCGACCAGGTTGCTGATGCCCTGCGCCTTCACGAAGGCCAGCAGATCCGCCTTGTGCGATGGATAGCCGTCCCACGCGTCGCAGTCGAGCACGAACACGACGTTGTCGGGTGCAGGGGCAAGCGCGCTCAGGTCGAGCCAGAGGCGGTTCATCATCACTTCGTTGCCCCAGACCTTCCAGATCGCCGTCGATGCCTTCAGCGTGTCCTTCCACCATTGCGTCTGCGTGGGACCGAGAATGGACGGCACGCGGCCGAGGCGCTGCGTGTCGGCCGCCTCGAATTGCGCGAGCACCTGCTGTGGCACGAAGTAGCGCGAGCCGACAAGGTCGTTGCCGTTCACCGGATCGTGTCCGAGCGCCTGCGCGATCGCCGCTTCCGGCACCACGTGATCGTCGCGATAGAGCCGCTCGTCGGTCATGACGAGATGGATCAGCGAGCCGAAGTGGAAGTCGCGGTAAATGCGGATGTTGTCGTAGGCCGCATTATTCAGATCGAAGGACACATCGCCCCAGTCGACCGGAAGGTATTCCGCCCATGCCTGGTTCGCGTTGCGACGCCGCGCGGTCTGCTGAAGGTTCGCGTTGGTATAGGTCTGATGGTCCTGCCAGCAGTCGTCGGAGAACTCGTGATCGTCCCAGATCGCGATCACCGGGAAACGCGCATGCACGTTCTGCAAGCGGGCGTCGCCGCGGTAGGTGCGGTACAGCGTGCGGTAGTCGTCGAGCGTGTTCGCGTACACGCCGCCGCCTGGCAGGGTGATCGTGGGATGCGCCGGTTCCACCGTGCCGGGCGGCGCGACGAAATTGGCTTCGTAGATGTAGTCGCCCAGATGCACGACGAAATCGAGATCGGTTTCGGCGGCCAACAGATTAAGGGCTTGCCAGTGGTTTGCGCTCCAGTTCTGGCACACGAACCATGCAAAGCGCACTTGCGGAACGGCATCGGTTGACGCGGCGGCGGTGCGGGTCGTGCCCGTCGCGCTGGTATCGCTGCCCGCGATGAAGCGGTAGTAATACGTGGTCCGCGCAGCCAGCCCCGTCACTTTCGCGCGCACGGTGAAATCGTAGTCGGGCGCCGCTCAAGGGCACGCTGGCAACCAGCTGTGCGAAGTCTCGTTGGGCTGAGACCTGCAATGTCAGCGCGACCGGCGTTTGTGAAGCGCCTCCGTTCGCGACACAGCGCGTCCAGAACACCGTCGAAACATCGCGCGGGTCGCCGCTCGCGACGCCCTGCGGAAAGGCGAAAGCGCCGGCTGCGGGCGGCGGGGCGGTGCCGTCGCGGGGATTGCTGTCGTCGTCGTGACTGGAGTGACAGGCGGCGAGCGTGCCGGACGCAGCCGCCACCGTATAGAACGCGGACAGGGATAGAAAACGTCGACGGTCCATGAGAGCCTCCGTGAGCGGACTTCAGGGCGATGCGCAAGGAGTGGGAGGTCGCCGGATGCGCCGGGCCTGCCGACGGATAAGCGCGGCTCTTTTTCGAAACCGAACCCTTACACGCTATGAAGGGCAATAGGGAGTGTCAAGCGGCGTTTGCGTGACGCGGGAGTGCGGATGGGACATTCGGATACAGTACCGCCACGCGAGCCGTCTACAAGTCGAAGAGAAGGGCAAGAAACGGGGAAATGGACAAGTATCGAAAAGAGATTCGGCAGGAAGCCATGGCGCGTGGCGTGGAACATCTTTTCCATTTCACGCCGCTCGACAACCTGCCGGGCATCCTCACGCATGGCCTGCTCTGCCGAAATACATTGCAGGGACCTCCGCACAACGCCTCGGTCGTCGACAGGAATCGATGGGATGAAAGAGATGACGTGGTTTCAGTGTCGATCGGAGGGTTTGACGAGCGATTGCTGAAGAAAAGGTTATACAAGAGTCATCACGACGGCTGGGTGCTGCTTGTCCTGTCGCCCCGCCTCCTGTGGGAGCTTCCTTGCGAGTTCTGCTGGAGCAATGCCTCGACCCAGCACATCAAGAACTATCGGGGTTTTCGCGGCGGACCGTGGGCCTTTCGCGAGATGTTTGCGGGAAGCGATGACCAGCGAGAGGGCCTTGCGCCATGCCAGCCCACTGACCCGGAAGCAGAGGTTCATGTGCGCGACGCCATCCCGGCCGGCTATATCGACGGGCTCATCGTGCATGGCCCGACGCTTGCTGCCCGTTTGCAGATCATGTTCCCCGGGCTGGACATGAGTCATGTGATGGTCGATGAGCACTGGTGTTCGCTGGGGCGTTGAGATTCCCGAAGCTTCCCCGGCCGCACCATCGGCAAGCGCTTAAATTGTGTTATGAATAGGCCCAGTCCATCGGACATCCGTCTCTGCGAGACCGATCGTTCGAAACCGCAATGCAGGCCAACGCCGTGCCGAAACACAGAAACATGACCCGATCGAAAGCAGCCGCCTCGCCCCACCCAACCCCGGAACTCGCCCTTCCCGGCCACGCGATGAGCGACGCGCACTATCACGCGCTCGTCAACGCCATCGAGGACTGCGCGATCTTCATGCTCGACCTGAACGGCCGCATCACGAGCTGGAACACCGGCGCGCGCAAGATCAAGGGCTATGAGGCGCACGAGATCATCGGCGAGCATCTGTCGCGCTTCTACACCGCAGAATCCGTGGCGCGCGGCTGGCCCGAATACGAGTTGAAGCAGGCCTATGCCACCGGCCGTTTCGAGGACGAAGGCTGGCGCGTGCGCAAGGACGGCTCGCTGTTCTGGGCCAACGTCGTGATCACGGCGGCACGCGATACGCACGGCACGATCATCGGCTACGCGAAGTACACCCGCGACCTCACCGCCAAGCGCGCCGAGGAAGAAAAGCTGCGCCTGTCGGAAGAACGCTTCCGCCTGCTCGTCGAAAGCGTCAGCGACTACGCCATCTTCATGCTCGATCCCGACGGCTGCATCGCGAGCTGGAACACGGGCGCAATGCGCATCAAGGGTTATCGGCCGCAGGAAATCCTCGGCAAGCATTTCTCGACGTTCTATTGCCCCGAGGACCTCGTCGCGAACGTCCCCGAAACCCAGTTGCAGACCGCCGTCCGCACCGGACGCATCGAGACCGAAGGCTGGCGCGTGCGCAAGGATGGCTCGTTGTTCTGGGCGAACGTGGTGATCACAGCGGTGTACGACGAACATCGCGTGCTGCGCGGCTTCGCCAAGGTCACGCGCGACATGAGCGAACGCAAGCGCCTGGAACAGCTCGAAGCGTCGTCGCGGCGCATCAGCGAATTTCTCGCGACGCTCGCGCACGAGCTGCGCAATCCGCTCGCACCGGTACGCAACGCCGTCGGCGTGATGCAGATGGAAGCGGACATCACCCCGCGCGTGGCCGCGTGCCGCGACATCATCGACCGGCAGACCTCGCATCTCGGGCGGCTCGTCGACGACCTGCTCGACATGGGCCGCATCACCACCGGCAAGATCGACCTGCGCCTCGCGCGCGCCGACATCAGCGACATCGTCGCGCGCGGCATCGAGCTGGTGCGGCCGTTCACGGACGAACGCACGCAGCAGATCACTACCCGGCTGCCGGACCAGCCCGTCCTTCTGATGGGCGACAGCACCCGGCTCGTGCAGGTCGTGCAGAACCTGCTCAACAACGCCTCGAAATTCTCGCCTCACGGCAGCACCATCACGGTGACGGTCGAGCGCGAGTCCAGCGCCATGCTGATCCGCGTGATCGACACCGGGCGCGGCATTTCGCAGAAAGGGCTCACGTCCATCTTCGACCTGTTCGTGCAGGAAGATCATTACCTCGATCCGGGCGAAGCGGGCCTCGGCATCGGCCTCACGCTGTGCCGCTCGATCGTCGAGCTGCACGGCGGCTCCATCAGCGCGGCAAGTCCCGGCGCGCACCAGGGCAGCACGTTCACGGTGCGCCTGCCCTACGCCTCCGTCGACGACGCCCCGCGTCCGCATCGCGTGCTCGCGCAGGACGCGACGACCGGCGCCGGCCTGCGCGTGGTGGTCATCGACGACAACCGCGATTCCGCCGACAGCCTCGCGATGCTGCTGCAGCTGAAAGGCCACGACGTGCGCATCGCCTATCACGGCAAGGAAGGCATCGACGTGGTGCGGCACTTTCCGCCCGACCTGATCCTGCTCGATCTCGCGCTGCCGGACATCGACGGCTTCGCGGTCCTGCGTTCGCTGCGCTCGTTGCGGCTGCTCGGCGGCGCGATGGTCGTCGCGATGACGGGCTTCGGACAGGAGAGCGACAAGGACCGCTCCGCGCAGGCCGGCTTCGAGGGGCATCTCGTCAAGCCGGTGAATTTCGCGGAGCTCGATGCGCTGCTCGATGCGCTGGCGAAGCGTCATTGAGGCGCGCCGCGTACCCGTCCGTCGTCAGTTGCGCAACAGCCGCAACGGAAAGATGATCCGCGACGCCGCCCATCCGAGCGCGCCGCCGAGCAGCGTCTCCCAGGCGCGCGCGGCGAGCAGCGGGATCGAATGAATGCCGCTGGCCGCGAGCGTGACGATCAGCGCAAAGCCGAACGCGCCGCAGGCAATGTCGTAGCGTTCCGGCAGGGCCATCGCATACGCGATCATCGCCAACGCGGCCAGCGCCCAGATCACCACCGGCCAGTGCTCGGCAAGCGGCAGGCACACGAGGCCGAGCGGCACGCCGACGAGCGTTCCATAGATGCGCCGGCGAACGCGCTCCGTCGTGCCCACCGCGGAGGTCGCGACCACATAGACGCAGGCCGTGATCGCCCAGGCCGATTCCCGCAGCGAGAACGCGCGATTGAGCAGCACCACGACCAAGGACGCGCAGGCGGCCTGCAAACCCATCGCCAGCGCGGGGGATACGGTGTCCCGTCCGTAGGCGGGCTCCGAGCGTAGCGCCGGCAGCACCACCGGATGTTCCGCCGGCCCGGACAGCGCGCGCGGCACGAGCGCCGCCAGCGTGCCGATCATGAGCGCGAGCAGGATCGCGCCGGTATCGCCGGGCGTGAGGTCCAGTCCATAGGCAAGCACCTGGCCGATGTAGAACTGCGAGCCCATGCCCGCACCGGTGGTCCCGAAGCGCTTCAGATAGCCCGCGAAAAACGCGCCGCTCACGAGAATCAGTTCCGCGCCGCCCCGCCCGAGATGACGGAACAGCGGCTCGAACCAGGCGAACAGCAGCGCGCCGAACGCGGCGGAGAGACACAGGATGACGAGATCGCGGCTGGATTCCCAACGCGTCGAACGGGCTTCGGAGACGCTCGCCCACAGCGCGAAGCTTCCGGCGAGCGCCCCCACCAAAGTGCCGCCAGGAACGCCTCGCGTCACGTCCTGCAACGCGCCGAGCGCCGCTGCGAGACCGTAGGCGGTCACGAGCCGCAAGCCCTTGATGCGGCGGTGCGTGCCGGGATCGACCCGGTCCAGCCAGTCGAGCGCCGCCTGGGCGCGCAGCGTCGCGTGGCGCATGATGGAGCGCGCCGTATCGGCGGGGCGCGGATTCGACGCGCTCGACGCATTCGACGTGTCCGGACCGGCGGCAGGCTGTTCGTCGTCCATTGGCAACCCCGCGAAATGACGCGGCCGGCAGCCGCGCCTGCCACGCATTCTAGGCGACGCCGCCGCGCTTGCGCATGGAAACGCTCGCTGCGGCGCGCTTCGGCGCGTGTGCCGCGGTGACGATGCAGTCCGCCAGCCGCGCGGCCGCGTCGGGCTCGGCGGTGCGCGTGCGCCGCGTCCGTTCGACGAGACCAATCTCGCGATGAAACGTATCCTCGCCCAGTCCCAGCGCCGTGACGCCGCGCGGCCATGGCCGCAGCGCGCGCGAGTCCGGCAGCAGCGCCACGCCCAGCCCGCGCGCAACGAGTTCGACGATACCCGGCAGTTCGTCCGCCTCGATCGATTCGCGCACCGCGATGCGCCGCTCGCGCAGGAACAGATCCACCTGCCGCCCGCCGAACGAGCGCCGGTCATAACGAATGAACGGCTCGGTGTCGAGCAGGTCGCGCCAATGCGCCCCCCGCCGTGCGCCCGGCGTCAGCAGCACGTACGGCTCCGCGCTCAAGGTGCGCCATTGCAGCTCCGCCGGCAGCGAAAACGGCGGACGGATGATAACGGCCATGTCCATTTCCCCGGCATCGACCTGGGCGAGCAGATTCAGCGACACCCCCGGCACCAGACGGATGCGCCATGCCGGCAGCGTCCGCCCGAACGCGGCGATGGCATCCGGCAGCAACGCCGCATGCGCCGACGCAATCGCGCCCACCGACAGCGATCCACCCCGCCCGCCCTCGCCTTCGGGTTCCGCGAGACGCGCATAGAGCGCGATGAGTTCGTCGGCGAGTTCCAGCGTCCGCTTGCCGGCCTTGTTGAGCGTCGCCGAACGGCCGGTGCGGTCGAACAACGCGAAGCCCAGGTGCGCCTCCAGGCGCTGCATCTGCGCGCTGACAGCCGACTGCGTGAGTCCGATGCGCGCGCCCGCGCCGGCGAAAGTGCCGTGACGCGCCACGGCGATAAAGGTCTGGAGTTCGCGCAACATGGTCGATTCATCGAAATGGATGGGGCTCAGACCGGCAATATATCGTTTTCAAACAGAAATATTCATGAATACACTGTCGGCTCGTCCCCCGCCGTACCCGTACAGAAAAGGATCTTCACCATGAGCACCACCCAGCACGCCATGCCGCCGTTCCATCTGGCCTTCCCGGTTCATAGCCTCGCCGCCGCCCGCGCGTTCTACGGCGACTTGCTCGGCTGCCCCGAAGGACGCAGTTCCGAAGCCTGGGTCGATTTCGATTTCTACGGTCATCAGATCGTCGCGCATCTCGCGCCGGAGGAAATCGGTCATCGCTCGACCAGCGCCGTCGACGGCGACGCCGTGCCGGTGCGTCACTTCGGCGTCGTGCTCTCGATCCCCCAATGGGAAGAACTCGCGGACAAGCTGCGCGCCGCGCAGACGCGCTTCATCATCGAGCCGCATGTGCGCTTCAAGGGCGAAGTCGGCGAGCAGGCGACGATGTTCTTCCTCGATCCGTCGGGCAACGCGGTCGAGATCAAGGCCTTCGCCAATATGTCCTCGCTGTTTGCCAAGTAAGACATCCCGAGCGAGCGCCGCGTCTTCCCGCTTTCAGGCAAGCTGCGCGTGTCTGACGGATTGTTTCCAATATAGAATCCGCCGAGCGCACTGTGCGCGAGAGCGGTAACGATAACGGGGAGACGCGTGTATGGAAGCTTCGCAAGGACGCCGCCGCTTTCTCGGCGCGGCGCTGTGCAGCACGATCGCCGCATGTGGCGGTTCGGATTCCGACGATTCCGGCGCAGCCACTTCCGGCAGTAACTCAACCGGCCCCGTGCCGGATGCGCAGATCAACGCCGCGCTCGCTCAACTCGATACCCTCGCCAACACGCTGATGACCGCCACCGGCATTCCCGGCATGGCGGTCGCGGTCGTGCGCGGCACGCAGACGGTCTACGCCAAGGGCTTCGGCACGCGGCTCGGGGGCTCAGGCCAGGCGGTCGATGCGGACACCGTGTTCCAGCTCGCGTCGGTGTCGAAGTCGGTGGGCGCCGCGGTGGTGGCGCGTCAGGTCGGGACCGGCTCGATTGCATGGAATACGCCGGTGCGCGCGCAACTGCCGTGGTTCACGTTGTCGGACGCAGAGGTCAGCGCGGCCGTGACCATCGGCGATCTTTACTCGCACCAGTCCGGCCTGCCCGATCACGCGGGCGATACGCTGGAAGACATGGGCTATGGGCGCATGGACGTGCTGCAACGGCTGCGCTATCTGCCGCTGCATCCGTTCCGGCATTCGTACTTCTATACCAACTTCGGGCTGACAGCGGCGGCTCAGGCGGTTGCGACGGCGGCGGGCATCGACTGGGAAACGCTCTCCGACAACGTGCTGTATCAACCGCTCGGCATGAGCAGCACCAGTTCCCGTTACGCCGATTTCATCGCGCGTCCGAACCGCGCGCTCGGGCATGTCAAGGTGGGCAACGCGTGGGTGCAGGGCACGGGCACGATGCCCGATCCGCAATCGCCGGCGGGCGGCGTGAGTTCGTCGGTCAACGACATGGCGAAGTGGCTCGCGATGATGCTCGGCGCGGGCGTCTTCGATGGCAAGCGCATCGTCGATGCCGCCGCGCTCGCTGCCGCCACCACCGCACAAGTGCAAAGCTCTCCGCCCGGCGGCGGCGATCCGGCCGGTTACTACGGGTATGGTTTCAATGTAGGAACGACAAGCCCGGGGCGGCCGTCGTACAGTCATTCGGGCGCATTCGCGCTCGGGGCGGCGACCAACTTCATGGTCGTGCCATCGACGAATCTGGCCATTGTCACGTTGACGAATGCGTTTCCGATCGGCGTCGCGGAGGCGCTCAACCAGCAGTTCTTCGACATCGTGCAGACTGGCTCGATCCAGCGCGACTGGTTCAAGCTCTACAACGATGCGCTGGCGTCCCTCGCCAAGCCGAGCGGCTCGCTCGTGGGCGCGACGCCGCCCGCTGCGCCGCTGCCGGCGCGCGCGCTGTCCACCTACACCGGCACTTATCAGAACGACTATTTCGGGCCGATCCAGGTAACCCAGCAGAACGGAGCGCTCGTGATCGTCATCGGGCCGCGTCCGTTGACGCTCACGCTCTCGCACTGGGACGGCGACGTCTTCACGTTCACGCTCGTCAACGAGAACGCCAATCCGGGTTCGATCTCGAAGGCTTCGTTTGCGAGCGATCGCGTGACGCTCGAGTACTACGACGCAGACGGACTGGGCACGTTCATGCGCTGAGTGTCGCGCGCCATGAAAGCACAACGGGACGCCGCGCGGCGTCCCGTTGTGCTTTCAGCGCGACTTATTTGCCCGAGCCGCTGGCGGTCACCGGCGCACCCGGACCACTCGGCGTGGCGGTGCCGCCCGGCTCGGTGGATGGGCCCGCGGCCATCGGGCTCTTTTGCATCTTCTTCGAATGGGTTGACGACTTGTGCGAATGCGACATCGAATGAGCCGGTTGCGTGGTCGTCTGCGCGTTGTCGCCGGCTTGCAGGCCCGTGCTCGAACTCGGCGGATTGTCTTGCGCGAAAGCGGATGCACACACGAGAGCGAAAGCACCGGCAGCGGTAGAAAGGGCAAAACGTTTCATATCGAAAGCTCCTGTTGACGATTGTCGGAATGCGATTCTTGCGGCGTGTCATGCCTGCTGGCCGTCGTGACGCTGCACTCGACGGCCGGTCGCATCTCAGGAGTCAGCACACGCTATGCCACGGTCTGACGATTCGCACACAGCGGTGGCGTGCAGAAGGCGGATTGCAACGCGAGCCACCCCAAACGAAACGCCCCGCGTGACTCCCATCACGCGGGGCGTTATCCCATGCACAACCCACATCCAGTCAATGCCCGGCGGGCTCCGTGGAGTCCAGTTCATTCGCCATGGCCGTCTGCGGATGCGCGGCCTGCTTGAGGAACAACGCGACGGCAGCGATCAGCCCCGCCACGGCGATGGTCGCGAAGATGCCGCCGAAGCTGAAATGCAGGCGTGTCAGTTCGGCGACGAGAAACGATCCCGCGATGCCGCCAAAGCGTCCGATACCCAGCATCCAGGCCACGCCGGTGCCGCGGCCCTGAGTGGGATAGAAGGCGGCGGCGAGCGCGGGCATCGACGATTGCGCGGTGTTCATCAGCACGCCCGCGACGAACACGACGAGCACGAGCAGTCCCACATTGCCCACCGCCTGGCCGATCAGATACACGCTCACGGCGGTCAGCACGTAACACACGGCGATGATGCGGTTTGCGTTGAACTTGTCCATCAGCACGCCGCACAGCACCGCGCCGACGCCGCCAAGCGGGAACAGCGCGGAGATGAGCGTCGCGGTTTGCGGCGCGAGGCCTGACTCCTTGAGCAGGATCGGCATCCAGTTGATCGACGCATAGAAGATCACGAGGCCCATGAAATACGTGACCCACAGCATCACCGAGCCGACGATGTACGAGCGCGACAGCACCACGCTCATGCCACTCTGTCCGGCGGCGGCGGGCGCCTTCTCGGTCATGAAGAACGAACCGGCCTGCATCGCGTCCGCCGAGATGCGCGCGAGCGTCGCACGAATCTTCTCGACGGGCCGCGCCTTCGCCACCATGTAGCGCACCGATTCCGGCAGCGTCGCGATCAACAACACCGAAAGCACCAGCGGCGCAATGCCGCCGAGCAGCAGCACGCTGCGCCAGCCGAAGTGCGGAATCATCCACGCCGCGAGAAACCCGCCGAATGCCGCGCCGAGCGGAAAGCCGCAGAACATCAGGTTGATCAACGTGGCCCGGCGCTTGTCGGGGCAGAACTCGCTCATCATCGTGACGGCGTTCGGCATCGCCGCGCCCAGACCCAGGCCGGTGACGAAGCGCAAGGCCGTGAGTTGCGTCAGATCCGCCGCGAACGACGAAGCCAGGCACGCGACGCCGAAGATCAGCACCGACGAGAGCAGCATCGCGCGGCGGCCCAGCTTGTCGGACAGGGGCCCGGACAAGAGCGCACCCGCCGCGAGGCCGAACAGCGCCGCGCTCAGGACCGGCGCCAACGCCGGACGGCTGATATGCCATTCGGCCACCAAAGACGGCGCGATGAAACCGATCGCCGCGGTATCGAAACCGTCCAGCAGCACGATCACGAAGCACATCCCGAAGATGAGCCACTGAAACGGCGAGAACGGATGGTCGTTGATGAACGTCTGGACGTTCACGGCAGGACTTCTGCTCACTTCATTCCCTTTGTCAGGTTGGGCGCGGGCGACTCACAACTCACGACTCGCAGCCCGGCGCCGATTGCGCTTCTGCTATCAGATAACTCCCGAATGTTCGTTATGCGAACATCGATTCTTATAGCGAACTCGCCAGCGAGCGTACTGAAGAAGCGCGCACGCCGTCAACGCGGGCTTACCCGCGTATGACGGCGTGCTGACGTCAGGCTGTCAGGAACGAAGCGCGGCGCTCAGGCCACGCGCCGTCCGGCACGCCAGGTTTCGCGCGGCACCTGCACGCTGTCCACTGACGCCACGCGCACGAAATCCGCGCGCGCACCGAGGGCGATCGCGCCGCGGTCCGTGAGCCCCGCTGCATGCGCAGGCGTCCACGAGACCGTCGCGACCGCGCGCGGCAGCGACCAGCCAGCCTTCGCGACCAGATCGAACACGGCGATCAGCAGGCTCGACGGCACATAGTCCGACGACAGGATATCCAGCAGCCCCTCGCGCGCCAGATCGAGCGCGGAGACATTGCCCGAGTGCGAACCGCCGCGCACTACGTTCGGCGCGCCCATGATCGTCGCGATGCCGTGCTCGCGGGCCGCGCGCGCGGCGTCCAGCGTGGTCGGGAATTCAGCGAGCGCAATGCCGTCGCGGGCGGCTTCCTCGACGTGCTCCACGAGCGTGTCGTCATGACTCGCGAGCGAGATGCCGAGGGTCTTGCAGCGCTCGACAATGTCCCCACGATGCTTCGCCGCATAGCGTGCCTGATGCTCGGCCAACTCGGCGAGGATCTTGTTCGTATGCTCGTCGCTCCACTTGCCGTGGCGCTCCTGATACTTGCGCCACTTCTCGTGGTCCTGCCACTGCCGCTGCCCGGGCGTGTGATCCATGACCGAAGCGAGCCGGAAGAGCGGATGCGCGCTCAGCGAATCGAATACTTCGACGACATCCGTCGTGCCCACTTCGCAGCGCAGATGCAGGAAGTGATCGGCGCGCAGCACGCCGCGCTCGACGAACTTGCCGATCGACTGCGCGCACTGCACCTGCAATTCGCGGCCGCGCACGCCGTCTTCCGGACGCGAGCCGACGCCCAGCGCGTCGAACACGGTCGTGATGCCCGCCGAGGCCACTTGCGCGTCGTGCACGATGATCGCGGCTTCGGGATTCCACAGCACGCCCGGACGCGGTGCGAGATGCTTCTCGATGTTGTCCGTGTGCAGTTCGACGAAACCCGGCAGCAGATAGTCGCCGTCCCAGTCCTCGGCTTCGCGCGCAGCCGTGTTGCCCGGCGCGATCTCGGAGATCAGCCCGTCCTTGATCCGCACGGTGCCCGTGAAGTCCTCGTCGCGCGTCACGATGCGCGCATTCTTGATCAGCATGTCTGCAACACTCCGGAATCGGTTTGAACGGATGCAGCGGCGACGCTCTCGAGCCGCACGATGCGGGTCGCGACGCGCGCACGCGTGTCCTCGTCATGAAAGATGCCGACGATCGCGGCGCCCTGCTCGCGCGCCTCGACGATCAGGTCCGCGACCACGTCGCGGTTTTCGGCATCGAGCGAGGCAGTGGGTTCGTCGAGCAACAGCAGCGGATGCGCCGCGATCAAGCCACGCGCGATGTTCACGCGCTGCTGCTCGCCGCCCGAAAACGTCGCGGGCGCGAGCATCCACAGCCGGCGCGGCACGTTGAGCCGCTCGAGCAGGCCACGCGCACGCACACGCGCCTCCTCTTCTTCGATGCCGCGCGACACCAGCGGCTCCGCGACGAGATCGAGCGCGCTCACACGCGGAATCGCGCGCAGGAACTGGCTCACATAGCCCAGGGTCGTGTTGCGCAGACGGAGGATCTCGTGCGGCTCGGCGCTCGTGAGCATCACATGACGCGCAGGCTGGCTGTCGTCGCGAATGGCGATGGTCCCGCGCGTCGCGAGATAGTTGCCGTACATGCAGCGCAGGAAGGTGCTCTTGCCCGCGCCAGACGCGCCCGCGAGCACGACGCACTCGCCGCGCGCGACATCCAGCGACACGCCCGCCAGCGCGGCAATGCGCGTCCCGCCTTGTTGATGCAGCGTAAAAGTCTTCTCGATGCCGCGTGCCTGGAGCATCAGCCGGTCGTGAGTGACGAAGTCATTCAGTGTCATCTGTCGTACCTCAAACGGGCAGCACGGACGCAACGAGCGTCTGCGTATAGGGATGTTGCGGATCGTCGAGCACCTGGTCGGTCAGGCCGCTCTCCACCACGCGCCCGTCCTTCATCACCATCAGACGATGCGCGAGCAGCCGTGCCACGCCGATATCGTGCGTGACGATCACCGCCGCCAGATGCAGCTTGCTGGTGAGCGTGCGCAGCAGGTCGAGCAGACGCGCCTGCACGGAGACATCGAGGCCGGCGGTGGGTTCGTCCATGAACACGAGACGCGGGCCCGTCACCAGATTACGCGCGATCTGCAGGCGTTGCTGCATGCCGCCGGAGAACGCCGAAGGCAGTTCGTCGATGCGTGCGGCATCCAGTTCGACGCGCTGCATCCAGTCCGCCGAGGTCTCGCGCAAGCGCCCGTAGTGACGCGCGCCGATGGCCATCAGCGGCTCCCCGATATTGGCTCCCGCCGACACGTTGCGGCGCAGTCCGTCGCGCGCGTTCTGGTGCACGAAGCCCCATTCGGTGCGCGACAAGAGGCGGCGGCGCGGTTCGGCGAGCGTCAGCAGGTCGAGCGTTTCGCCTTCGCGCGTGGTGTATTCCAGCGCGCCGCCATCGATGCCGCTGCGCAACGCGAGCGCATTCAGCAAGGTGGACTTGCCCGAGCCCGATTCGCCGACGATACACAGCACTTCGCCCGCACGGACTTCGAGATCGACATCGACGCAGCCGCCGCGTCCGTCATAGCGCTTGGTGAGGCGCGTGGCTTTCAGCAATGCGTTCACTGTGCCGCCTCCTCGTTGTCCGATGCGTTGTCGGATGCGTCGCGCCGGCTGTGGCAGAAGTCGCTGTCGGAACAGACGAACATGCGCGCGCCCTGATCGTCGACGATCATCTCGTCGAGAAAGCTTTCGCGCGAACCGCACAGCGCGCAGGCATGTTCCCACTTCTGCACGCTGAACGGATGGTCCTCGAAGTCGAGGCTCTTCACCTTCGTGTACGGCGGAATGGCGTAGATGCGCCGCTCGCGGCCTGCGCCGAACAGTTGCAACGCGGGGTTCATGTGCATCTTCGGGTTGTCGAACTTCGGGATCGGCGAAGGTGACGTGAGATAGCGGTCGTTCACCATCACCGGATAGTCGTAGGTCGTCGCAATGCTGCCATGCTGCACGATGTCCTCGTAGTATTTCACGTTGATGAGGCCGTAGTCCGCGAGCGCATGCAGCTTCCTGCACTCGGTGACACGCGGTTCCAGCCGGTACAGCGGCTCGGGCATCGGCACCTGATAGACGAGGATCTGCTGCTCCGTCAACGGCGTTTCGGGAATGCGGTGGCGCGTCTGCACGATGCTGGCGTCGGCAGTGCGCGTCGTGGTCGCCACGCCCGCCGTGCGCGCGAAGAACCGGCGGATGTTCACCGCGTTGGTGGTTTCGTCGGAGCCCTGGTCGATCACCTTGAGCGTATCGCGTGCGCCGATGATCGCCGAGGTCACCTGCAGCCCGCCCGTGCCCCAGCCGTACGGCAACGGCATCTCGCGCGACGCGAACGGCACCTGGTAGCCCGGCACCGCCACGGCCTTGAGCAGCGCGCGGCGGATCATGCGTTTGGTCTGCTCGTCGAGATAGGCGAAGTTATAGCCTTCGGTCAGCGCGTTCATGCCGCATGCTCCTGATGGTCGTCCTTGCCGTGCGCCGCGCGCAAGCGGCGCAGCAGTTCGAGCTCGGACTGGAAGTCGACGTAATGCGGCAGCTTCAGATGCTGCACGAAGCCGGACGCCTCGACGTTGTCGCTGTGATACAGCACGAATTCGGGATCCTGGGTCGGCGAGCCGACGGTTTCCCCCAGTTCCTGCGCGCGCAGGGCGCGGTCCACCAGCGCCATGGCCATCGCCTTGCGCTCCGAGTGGCCGAACGCGAGTCCATAGCCTTGCGTGAAGGCCGGCGGCACCTCGCCGCTGCCCGCGAACTGGTTGATCATTTGACATTCGGTGATGTCGATGTCGCCGATCTCCACCGCGAAACCCAGCTCGTCGATCTGCATCTCCACCGCGACTTCGCCATGGCGGATCTCGCCCGCAAAAGGGTGGCTGTGCGCATAGCCGCGCTGCGTCGCATAGCCCACCGCCAGCAGGAAGCCTTCGTCGCCGCGCGCGAGATTCTGCAGACGCGTCGGGCGATCGGCGGGAAACGACAGCGGCTCGCGCGACAGGTCGCCCGGCTCCGGTGCGTTCTCCCGCACGCGTTCCTGTTCGATCAGCCCTTCCTTGTCGAGCATCGACAGGACGCGCGGCATCGCGTCCGCCGAGGCCGCCTTCGCGGGAATCGTTGCATCGCTAACCGGTTCGCCTTCGGCGAGCAAGGTGAAGTCGAGCAGACGCTGCGTGTAATCGTAGGTGCCGCCCAGCATCTGGCCGCCCGGAATATCCTTGAACGCCGCCGAGATACGGCGCTCGACGCACATCGTCTCGGTATTCACCGGCAGCGTGTAGCCGAAGCGCGGCAGCGTCGTGCGATAGGCACGAAGCAGGAAGATGGCCTCGACCAGATCGCCGGCGGCCTGCTTGATGGCGAGGGCCGCGAGGTCTTCGTCGTAGACCGAGCCTTCGGTCATCACGCGCGCCACGGCCAGCCGC
Source organism: Caballeronia sp. LZ065 (assembly GCF_031450975.1). NCBI lineage: Bacteria > Pseudomonadati > Pseudomonadota > Betaproteobacteria > Burkholderiales > Burkholderiaceae > Caballeronia > Caballeronia sp. LZ065. The sequence goes on along the minus strand of NZ_JARUXV010000004.1, from coordinate 83,590 downwards.
ATCTGCTCGCGTATCTGCGCAACGGACAACTCGGGCACGGCGAGATCGCCGCGGCGCTGCTTCGCGAGTACGTCCCATGAACGTTCGATGGCGCGTTCGCCACCCTTGACCGCGACGTACATCAGTTCACCTCCACGTGAGTCGTGCGCGGCAGGCCGACCAGCGAGCCGCCCGCGACAAAACAGCAGTCGATGCCGCAGGGAAACAACGTGGCGAGCGCCGCGCGTTCATGCCAGAAGCGACGCGGCAGACCGGCGATACCGACCGTGCGCGTCTGCGCGATGCCCGGACCGCTCCATACGAGCGGCTCGCCGTCCGTGAGCGACGGCACGCGAATGAACAGCGTCGCCGATGTTTCGGGCGTTTCGGGGTCGCCATGCGAGAACGCATCGAGCGAAGGCATGTTGCGCGCGTCGTCGATATAGGCAAACGCAGCCGCGCGACGGTCGTGCGTGAGCGGCGCGCTCGCATGAAAGCGCAACGCATCGCCGAGCACGGCATCCTCGCGCTCGATGAAAACCGGCGTCGAATAATCCGCCAGCGCCAGCAACGCGGCGAATGCCGCGAGCGGCACACGGCCGGCGAGGCCGTCGCGCATCGCGTGATTGTCGGGCAGCGCGGCATCGATCGCGAGCAGACTGCCGGGACGCGACAGTGCATCCAGCAACGCGCGGAACACGCGTTGCGCATCGTGTACCGGATCATTGAAACCGGGCACGAGCGTGGTCATGTCGATCTGCATCATTCGCCTCTTACCATCGTGAAGAATTCGACCTTGGTCGCCGCTGCTTCCGCTTCCTTGCGGCGCCGTTCGTCGGCGATACGCGCGGCCAGCGGTTCGATCAGACGTGTGCGCAAGCGCGCGGCGTGAGCGGGCGTCTGCAACAGCGCATCGGCGAGCGCGGCGAGCGTCGCCCGCTCCTTGTCGCGGCCCATGTGTACGGCGACGCCCACCGGCGCATGGCCGTCGGCGGTGCGCAGGCGCAGCGTGGCGCGCGTGACGGTGGCTTCGCCGAGATTGAACGCGTCGCCCGTGCCGCCGATGCGCCCGCGCACCATCGCCAGGCCAATGTCCGGCGCGCGCAGCCATTCATAGTCGGGCAGCGGCGCGCCATCAAGCGCCGCATCCAGCGCCTGCTTCAGCGCATCGCGCGGCGTGCGCGCCAGCACCGCCATCCAGGCGCGGCGGTTGCCGGCGTCGTGCGGCTCCATTGAAGTACTCATTGCGTTCCTCATGTCAGGAAGGATTCGGCCGTTGCATGCTACTCGTGGTCTGATCTAGTCGTCTAGACGTTTGGTCGTGTGGAGGGGGTTTCACATTTCCATCACGAGTTGCGCACTACAATCCAGAGAACGATATTCAAACGTACCGGAATGACAGCGACATGACATCGAACGCAATCCACGACAGCAACGCTCCCGGGCATGCGGTCGAACGCGGCGCGGGGGTCTCGGTGTGGCGGCAGATCGAGCAGATCCTCGCCGCGGAGATCGCGGCCAAGAGCTTCGGCGAGGAAGGCCGCCTGCCGAGCGAAGCAGAACTCGCCCGGCGCTTCGACGTGAATCGTCATACCGTGCGCCGCGCCATGCTCAGGCTGGCGGCCACCGGTCTCGTCAGCGTCGAACAAGGGCGCGGCACCTTCGTGCAGCCGGGCGCCATCGACTACCAGATTGGCCGGCGCACGCGCTTCACCGAGAACCTGCGCAGCCAGAAGCACACCTCCGCGGGCGTCGTGCTGACTTCGGAGCGCGTGAAGGCCGACCCGACCGTCGCCAAGGCGCTCTGCGTGCGCGCCGGCACGCTGGTCTATCAGATCGAAACGCGCCACGATTCCGACGGCATTCCGATGACCTACGCGCGCAACTGGTATCCGGCGGCGCGCTTCAACGGCTTGCCGGACGCCATCGATGCAGCGGGCGGCGTGAGCGCGGCGCTCGAACAGTTCGGCGTGAAGGATTACATGCGCAAGTGGAGCCGTATCGGCAGCGTGCTGCCTTCTTCGGAAGTGGCGCGGCGTTTGCAGATCAACCGCCAGCAGCCGGTGCTGTGGGTCGAGAACGTCGATGTCGATGAAGACGGCGTGCCGATCAAGTACGGCTTCACGCACTTCGCAGCGGACCGCGTGCAACTGATGGTCGAGCACGGCTCATGATCGTCGCGCAGGTGCATGCCCGCCACCCCCGCGTGGCGCTGTATTACGCGCCGCCCGCGTCGTCCGCATGGTGGCGCGAAGGTTGCGAATGGCTCGGGCGCGATCCCGAAAGCGGCCGCGAAAGCACGACCGCCGCGCATGACGTCACGCACGCGCCGCGCCGCTATGGCTGGCACGCCACAATCGTCGCGCCCTTTCACATGGCGCCGGGCGTCGAACTCGCGGACGTGCTCGCCTCGGCGCGTGCCTGGGCCGGCACGGTACCGCGCTTCGAGATGGCGCTGCGGGCAGAGGCGCTCGGCCGCTTCGCTGCGCTGCGTCCTGCCGCCGCGCAGGACGACGCCACGCTGCGCGCACTCGCCGGCGACGCGCTCATCGCGCTGGCGCCGCTGCGCAAGCGGCCTTCGCACGAGAGCATCGAGCGGCGCATCACGGAAGGCATGAGCGCCCGGCAGATCGAACTGCTGCGCGAATGGGGCTACCCCTACGTGTTCGACGAATATCGCTTTCACATGACGCTGTCCGATTCGCTCGACGACGCGACCCAGCGTGACTCGATCGTATCGGACTGGACGCGGCGCATCGCTACGCTGGGCGCGCTGCCCGTGCAAGGTGCGGCGCTGTTCGTCGAACCGGAGCCTGGCGCGCCGTTCATGCTATGGCAGCGCCTGCCGTTCAACAACGTACAGGATGGAGCATGAGCGGAGTAGACAGCGCGAAATTGATCTATGTAATGGGACCGTCGGGCGCGGGCAAGGACTCGCTGCTCGGATTCGCGCGCGAACGCGTCGGCACGCGGGTGATGTTCGCGCATCGCTATATCACGCGCGCCGTCGCCGATGGCGAGAACCACATTGCGCTCACGCATGACGAATTCGCCTCGCGGCTCTCGTATGGATTGTTCGCGATGCACTGGGAAAGCCTCGGGCTGCTCTACGGCATCGGCATCGAACTCGATGCGTGGCTCGCACGCGGCATGCCGGTGGTGGTGAACGGCTCGCGTCAGCACGCGGAACTCGCGCTGGAACGCTATCCGCATGCGCAGTTCGTGCATATCGATGCCACGCCCGCCGTGCTGGCCGCACGCCTCGCACGGCGCGGCCGTGAAGACGCACGGCAGATCGAGGCGCGACTTGCGCGGCGTCCGGCGTTCGCGCTGCCGGCGCAGGCGAACCTCGTCACGATCGACAACTCGGGCATGCTCGCGGATGCCGGCGCGCAGTTCCTCGACGTGCTGACGCTTGGCAGTCACCTTTGAACCATCGGGCGACAACTGTCAGAAGGCGTCTATGCGAGGGCCGTGTCGGCCGGGCCCCAGCCTGAGATGTTCAGGTAATAGCGCGTCGAGCGACCTGCGCCGACTCGGCGCACCAGCCCCATGTCCTCGAGTTCAATAAGTTCACGCGAGGCGGTGGCGCGCGAGGTGCCACCGATGCTCTCGTACTTCCTGGTGCTCATGCCTCCCTCGAAACCCTCGGGGCCGGCATCGAACAACAGATTGACGACTTTGCGCTGCCGGGCCGTTAGTGCTTCGTCCTGATGATTCATCCAGAAAATGGCCTTCTGGAGTGCGGCGTCCACGGCATTGGACGCTTCTTCGCAGGACACCCGCACCTGTTCCACGAACCACATGACCCACCCGGTCACGTCGAGATCGCCGTGCTGGGCGCGCTCCAGCTGCTCGTAGTAATCGCGTCGCTTGTCGAGCAAGCGCTGTGAGGTCCGGATCAGGCGGCTGACCTCGCCGCTATCGCGCGCCAGCACCAGGTCGATGAGCACCCGGCCAATGCGGCCATTCCCGTCCTCGAAGGGATGAATCGTTTCGAACCACAGGTGAGCGAGTGCAGCCTTGACCAGCGTGTCGTGCTCGGTCTTTGCGTTGAACCACGCCAGGAACGTTTGCATTTCCGCTGGAACGCGGGCCGATGACGGTGCTTCGTAATGGACCCGCTCGCGTCCGACTTGCCCGCTGACGATCTGCATCGGCTCGGCATGTTCGCGGTATGCCCCGACCAGAATCTTGACCATGCCCGAGTAACCAGTGGGAAAGAGCGCGGCCTGCCACGCACATAAACGTTCATGCGTAAGCGGAGCGTGTCTTTGCAGTACGGCATCATCCATGATGTCGAGCAGGCCTTCGACGTTTCGAGGCGCGTTGGGGCCATCTTGCTTCCCGACACCCAGTCGCCGCGCCACGGACGAGCGCACGGCGGCGAGATCGATGCGCTCGCCCTCGATGGCTGCCGTCGCGACAGCATCCTGGCTCCAGGCCTCGGCGGCGAGTTCGAGGCGCTGGTCGAAGCGCAGACCCGCCAGCTTGCCTTCAACAATGCCCTGAACCCGGTGCGCGCGGACCAGCTCGCCGCCTACGCGAACCGCGTCGTAATGCATGCCGGGCCACGTGGGGGCTTGCCAGATGAGCGATGGGGACGACGGCATGGCGCTGGATGGGCTTTGAGGCGATTAGGCTCACTATTCGACTCGGATTTTGAGTCGAATAAGTATAGCTCATGAGGCGATTGAACGCTTAATCGACTCAACTCATGAGTCGATAATCCCATCAAGCCAACCATCTCAGATCACCCGCTCCCGCACCCAGCCCGACACCAGATCGATCAGCGACACGATGACGATCACGATCAGCATCACCGCCGCCGTCTGCGCATAGTTGAACGAGCGGATCGCCTCGTACAGCACGACGCCGATCCCGCCCGCGCCCACCATGCCGACCACCATCGCCGAGCGCACATTCGACTCGAAGCGATACAGCGCGAACGAAATCCACAGAGGCAACACCTGCGGCAGCACGCCGTAGATGATTTCGTCGAGACTGCTCGCGCCGGTGGCGCGCACGCCTTCGGCGGGGCGCGCATCGACGGCTTCGACCGCTTCCGCGAACAGCTTGGCGAGCACGCCCGTCGTATGTACCCACAGCGCGAGCACGCCCGCGAACGGCCCGAGCCCCACCGCGACGATGAACAGCATCGCGAAGACCATCTCGTTGATTGCGCGGCACGCGTCCATCAGGCGGCGCACGGGCTGCGAGATCCAAACGGGCGCGATGTTCTGCGCCGACAGCAGCCCACACGGCACGGCACAGACCAGCGCGAGCGCCGTGCCCCACACCGCGACCGCCAGCGTCACGACCATCTCCTGCACATACGTGCGCCACTCGGTGAAGTCAGGCGGGAAGAAGTCGCGCGCGAACTGGCTCATGTTGCCCGATGCGCCGAGCAGATCCAGCGGACGCATGTCCGCGCTGTGCCAGGACAGCCCAAGCACGGCCACGACGGCGATCCAGCCGAACATCGACACCCAGCTGCGCTTTCCCGCCGCCGTATGCGCGGATCGCGCGATGCCGGCCTCGAAGGTGGTGACATCGAGCGGCTTCATTTACTTCGCCGCCGGGTTGTCGAGCGCCGCAATCTTCTGGTCGAGCGCGGCGACCTGGGCCTTCTTGTCGGCGGCGTCGAGATGGGCGTTGTTCTGGATCTGCTGCTTCTTCTGGAACAGCGCCATCTGGCGGATCGGCACGAGCTGCGCGTCCGAGGAATCCGCGAAGCCCGAATAGCCGGAGATTGCGTTGATCACCTGCTGCTCATGCGGATCCTTCTGCGCGTAGTGGTCGAAGAAGGTGCGCAGCTTGTCCTTCGTCGCTTGCGGCAGGTCGCGGCGCCACACCAGCGGGTCCGACGCAATCAGCGGCGACTTCCACAGCACCCGCACCTTCGGATACAGCTCGGGATGCTGGGTCTTGATCGTATCGAGCATGTCGGTGTTGTTGGTCGCGACGTCCACCTTGTCGTTGACCACCGCGAGCATGTTCGCCTCATGGCTCGACGGCAGCACGCTCTTGAAGGCCGTCTTCGCGTTGATGCCGTTCTTCGCGAACAGATAGTAGGACGGCACCAGCGTGCCCGAAGTCGAATTCGGATCGCCGAAACCGAGGTTGATGTCCTTCGTGTTCTTCAGCACCTGATCGAGCGACTTCCACTTGCTGTTCACATTCGTGATGAGCAACGAGTAATAGCCTGCCTCGCCGTTCTTGTACTTCACCTTTGCGAAGACTTCGCCGTTCGAGCGGTCCACGGCCTCGATCGCCGACGCATTGCCAAAAAAGCCGATCTGCACCTTGTTGAAGCGCATCGCTTCGATGATGCCGGCGTAGTCGGTCGCGAAATAGGCCTTCACGTCGAGGCCGGTCTGCTTGTTGAGATCGTCGATGAGCGGCTGCCAGCGTTGCTTGAGCGCGGCGGACGAGTCCGTCGAAATGATGCCGAAGTTGATCGTATCGGCCAGAACGGGCTGCGTCAGGAGGCAGGCGAGCGCCGCGCCAGCCAGGGTGAAACGGGCTGCTTTCATGGGTGCGATCCAGAGAGGGTTAGTTCGACATTCAGGAGCCGGCCGCCGATGCGAACGCCGGCGAGGCATGCGTGCGCCCTTCGGTCACTTCAGGCGGCTGTGTGTCCGTGCGTTCGTGCGCGGCGCGCTGCGTCGTCAGCAGTTCCTCCGCCGACGCGCCGTACAGCTCGCGCAGCACCGGAGGCGTCAGCCGCTCGGAGGCGCCGTCGAACACCACGCGGCCGTCGCGCAGCGCGATGGTGCGCGGACAGTACTTCATCGCGACATCGATCTGATGCAGCGACACCACGACGGTCAACCCGTGCTCGCGATTGAGCGACTGCATCAGGTCCATGACGCGACGCGCCGATTCGGGATCGAGCGACGCGATCGGCTCGTCCGCGAGCACGATGCGCGCACGCTGCACCAGCGCGCGGGCCAGCGCGGCACGCTGCTGCTGGCCGCCGGAGAGGTTGCTGGCGCGCTCCAGCGCGTGCTCGCCGATGCCCATCGCGGTCAGCGATTCCAGTGCGAAACTGCGCTCGCCGCGCGGAAAGCGGCCTGTGAGACGCCGCCAAAACGACACGCGGGACAGCGCGCCGATCAGCACGTTGGTCAGCACCGTCAGGCGTCCGACCAGGTTGAACTGCTGGAACACGAAGGCGACGTCGCGGCGAATCGAACGCACTTCGCGCACGATCTTGCCGTTCTGCTGGATCGGCCGGCCGAGCAAGGTGACGTGCGACGGCGCGGGGTCGGATGGCGTGAAGCCGGCGATATGCCGCAGCAGCGTGGATTTCCCCGATCCCGACGCGCCGATCAGCGCGACCATCTCGCCCTCTTGCACGCGCAGATCCACGGAATCCAGCGCTTTGCGGCCACTTCTGAACGTCTTGGTGAGACGCTCGATGCGAATTGCGTCCATAGCTTCCCTCGATGGCGCGCGCCAGACAGGCACGCTGAAACGTTCGGGAGATTCTAGGAAGCCGATGTGACGTCACGGTGACGCGCATGAGACGTCTAGATGAATACATCACCTGAGCGGACATCGTCTTGAGACGATCGAGTCGATATGCGATCCGAACGAGCATTCACCTTTCAACGCGTGCGCGCCATGATGGAACCCACAGATGCAGGACACATGACTCGGGACACCATCATGAACACGATCCATACGGATGTCGCCATCATCGGCGCGGGCAGCGCGGGACTTTCCGCGTACCGCGCGGCGAAGGCGGCGGGTGCAACGGCGCTTCTCATCGAAGGCGGCGCGCACGGGACGACCTGCGCGCGCGTCGGCTGTATGCCGTCGAAGCTGCTGATCGCAGCCGCGGATGCCGCGCATCACGCGCGTCACGGCGACGCGTTCGGCGTGCGCGTGGATGGCGCGGTGCGCATCGATGGCCATGCGGTGATGGCGCGCGTGAAGCGTGAGCGGGATCGGTTCGTGGGCTTCGTTGTCGAGGGTGTCGATGCCCTGCCCGCCGAAGACAAGCTGACCGGTTACGCGCGCTTCATCGACGATAGTTGGCTGATGGTCGGCGAGGATACGAGGGTTCACGCGAAGGCCATCGTGATCGCGACGGGATCGAGCCCGGTCATGCCCGCGATGTATCGCGCGCTCGGCGACCGCGCCGTCATCAACGACGACGTGTTCTCCTGGGATGACCTGCCGAAGCGCGTTGCCGTGGTCGGCGCGGGCGTCATCGGGCTGGAACTCGGGCAGGCGCTGGCGCGGCTCGATGTGCGAGTGACGGTGCTGGGCGCGCGCGGACGTGTGGGTCCGCTGACCGATCCCGCCATTCGCGCCTATGCGGAACGGACCTTCGGCGAGGCGTTGCGCTTCGAGCCGCGCGCGAATGTGCAGGCAGCCGTGCGCGATGGCGATGAAGTGCGGCTGCGCTATGTTGCGGACACGGTCGAAGTGCTCGAAGACACATTCGATTACGTGCTGGTCGCGGCCGGCCGCAAACCGAATGTCGGCGGACTCGGACTTCGCGATACCTCGCTGGACCTCGATGCCGAGGGCATGCCCGTCTACGATGCGCGGACCTTGCAGGCAGGCACGCATCCGGTGTTCGTCGCCGGCGATGCCAATGGCGTGCTGCCCTTGCTGCACGAAGCCGCCGACGAAGGCCGCGCAGCGGGTGCCAACGCCGCGCGCGTTGCACGGGGCGAGCAGGCCGAGCCGCTCGAACGGCGCGCGCCGCTGGCGATCGCCTTCACCGACCCCGGCATCGCGATGGTCGGCGCACGTCATGCCGACCTTGCGCCCGGATCCTTCGTCACCGGCGAAGTGAGCTTCGAGGATCAGGGTCGCAGCCGCGTCATGCTGAGAAATCGCGGGCTCATGCATGTCTATGCCGAGCGTGGGACCGGCCGATTCATCGGCGCGGAATGGATCGGGCCGGACGCGGAGCATATCGCGCATCTGCTGGCATGGGCGCTGCAGATGAAGCTCACCGTCGACGACATGCTGCGCATGCCGTTCTACCATCCGGTGGTCGAGGAAGGTCTGCGCACCGCGCTGCGCGACGCCGCCCTCAAGCTGGCGTAAGGGTCGCGGCTGCGAGGGCATCGGCACGCACGTAAAATGACTTCATGCCGATGCCTCCCGACACTTCTTCGCCCCGCCAGCCCGATCTGCCGCTCAACACGCCCAGCACGGCATCAATCGCGGTGGCCGCGACCATCGCGATGATCGCGTGGCTGGCGTTCGCGGCACAGACGGACATCACCATCGCGCGGTTCGCCGGGCGCGGCTTCTCCGTCCTGGAGGGCGTCGCGCGCATGAGCAGCTACCTGACGAACCTGACCGTGCTGCTGACGGCGTTCTGCTTCACCTGCGTCGCCACGCGCGCGCGTTTTCCGGTCGCGCGCTTCTTTCGCCAGCCGACTGTCGTGACGGCGATCGTCGTGTATATCGTCTTCGTGGGGATCGCGTATAACGCGCTGCTGCGCTATCTGTGGACGCCGTCGGGTTATCGCGCGCTCGTCAACGAGTCGCTGCACACCGTGGTGCCGGCGCTCGGCGCGTTGTACTGGTTCCTGTTCGTGCCGCGCTTTCACCTGTCGCTCAGGCGCTGTGCGCTGTGGCTCGTCTATCCGCTCAGCTATCTCGTCATCACGTTATGGCGTGGCAGTCTCTCAGACTTCTATCCGTACCCGTTCATCAACGTCTCGGAACTGGGCTACGAGCGCGTGCTCGTCAACGCCACCATGCTGGTCGCTGCCTTTCTCGTTCTGATGGGCGTGTTCCTCGCGATCAATCATCGCCGCGAGGATCTGAGCGTTGCAGACGCGGAGGTCGAATCGGGCGATTCATCCTCCGGCCGCATCGAATGACTCAGGCGGGTTTCGTGTCGAACATCAGCAGATCGACGCCCGCCTGCGCAAAGTTGGCGAGATCGCCAGCCGTTTTCTGCCCCTGCTCCGATCCCAGCGCGCCCTGAATCGCTTCGAGCGAATCGAATTCCAGCAGCGCCACGAGGTGATAGGGCGAATCGCCCGACGCCACCGCCACCGGTCCCGTGCTCACCTCATACTTGCGCAGGCCCGGCAGCGTCTTCGCGAGCGGCGCGTGGGTCGAGACGTAGTAATCGTCGAATGCCTTCGTGTCGGACGGTTTCTTGTAGAGCGCTACGAGCTGGGCCATCGTCATGTCTCCTGTGGGTGGTACGGCCGGGAAAGCAAGCGGAAGGTGCTACTGCTTTTCGAGTTGCAGATAGATGCGCTGCACGTTCTGCGGCTGTGCGATCGCGTAGAGCTTGTAGGTGTGGAACGCCGGAACCTGCACCGTATGCATGGCCTCCGTCAGCCCGACGCCGTTCTTGTAGGCCTGTTTCACCGCCGCATCGAGTTCGCGCAGATAGACGCCTGTCTGCATGATGTCGTCGTCCGACATCGGCGGTCCGAAGCCGGGAATCACCTTATGCAGATCGAGCGCATGCAGGTTCTCCAGCGCCGCGAGCCAGCCGGGAATCTGCTCGTTCCGCAGTTCGGGAATGCGTCCGTTCGAGACGAGCCCGCCCGCGAAGAGCACGCCAGTCTGCGCATCGAGCACAGCTAGGTCGCCGGGCGTGCTGGCCGGCCCGAAATGCAGCAGTTGCAGCTTGCGCCCGCCGCTTTCGATCTCCGTGGTGCCGTTGACGGTCTCATCCGGCACGGTTACGCGCGAACCGGCCATTTCGTCTTCGCCGAGCGTCTTGCGCAGGTTCGCCAGGCAGACCGGGCAGCGCTCGCGAATCAATTGCGCCGCGCGGGCATGCGCGAGGATCGGCACGCCCTCGTCGCGGAAAGCTGCCGCGCCGAACACGAACTCGGGCGCCTGATGCGTGATGATGACGCGCTTCACAGGCAGCGGCGTGACCTTGCGGATCGCCTCGATCATCGCGCGGCCGTAGCGGTAGGACGGTCCGGTGTCGATCACCGTCACGCCATCCGTGCCGACAACAAAACCATTGTTCGCGACGATGCCATGATTCGCGGGCGCGACGGCGCCGTTGTCGCCGATGAACGCATACACGCCCGGCGCGATGGCTACCGGCGCGGGCATGCCGCTCAGCGCCGCCTGCGCGAGCGCGCTCGCCGTGAGCAGCCAGTGCCCCACGAACCACGCACGAAGACGCGCATGCCAGCCGCGCCGCGTCATTTCATCGCCGAGGTCTGTGCGCTGCCGGGCTGGGCATCGACCGCCACGGCGCCATCCCATGTCTTGCTTTTCGTGTCCTCGATATGCGCCTGCAATTCGCCCGTACCGCTCGGCACGAAGTAGAAGCGGAAGTTGGGGTTCTCGCTGATCGAGAAGTTGACGTTAGCGGTCATCACCGGCTTGCCGGCATACGTGACCGCCACCTTGCGGATGAAATACGCCGACGCGTAGTTGCGCGTGATCTGGTTCATCGCCATGCCGGTACGGTTCGGATGGCGCACCATCAACTGCGCGAGTTCGGGCTTTCCGCTCACCGGCGCGCCTTCGGTACGCAGCCTGACCTGGCCGGCGGCGCGCTCGGCGGCATCTTCGTCCCTGTCGGCGGGCGCGGAACAACCGCCGGACGCTTTCACAAAACGCACCGCGCTGTAGAGCTTGCCGTCGTTCGTCTCGGCAATGACGCGCATGAACGTATAGTCCTCGACCCGCACGCGCGTTTCGATCGTCGCGATACCCGATTCCGGCGTGAACTCGAAGGAGCCCGCATACGGCTCCGGATTCTCGTCGATAAACAGGTACACAGCCTTGATGTAATGCGTCGGCGTCTGCGGAAACTGCGCGTTGATCGCGATGGGCACGACCGAAGCGTCGGCGGCGCGCGCGGGTGCCTCGAGCTTGATGACCGCGTCGCCGTGAGGATCGATTGTCCGGTCCTTGAAGGTGCCTTGCCTGAAGTCCTGCCAGCGCGCGTTCTTGTCGGGGTTGTCGTCGGGCTGCGCAGCCTGTGTCGATATTGAAACAAGCAATGGAACCAGCACAGCGGACGCGAGGCTTGCTGCCGATACGAAGCGAACGCCACAACTTGCGGTCTTCATGATGTCCCTCAAGTGCGCCGCAGCGCTACTGTTCCCACTCCAGTTCCGCGTAAGCGGCTGTCACATTGCGGCGATGGTATTCGTCGTACAGGAGCCACTTGCCGCGTTCGTCCACACCGACACTGTCCACCGCCTGCTGCATCGTCTCGCCCTTTTTGATGGCTGCACGCACATCGCGCGCCAGGCGGGCCAGATAGTCGGCTTCGGCATCCAGCGCCCGCGGCCAAGGCGGATTGAGCGGACCGTGGCCGGGCACGACATGACGCGGTTTCATCTGCCGAATGCGTGCGATGTCGTCCAGCCAGCCCATCACGTTGCCATCCACCACCGGAATGCATCCGACGAACAGCAGGTCGCCGGTCCACAGCGTGCCGCTCTTCTCATCGTATACCGTCAAGTCGTTGTTGGTATGCGCGGTTTTCCAGGTGCGCAAGGTCAAGGCGCGGCCGCCCAGATCGAGCGTGCCTTCGCCGTGGATGCTCTGCGTCGGCGGGACGATCTCGCTGCCCTCCGCCGCCGCGCCGAGTTCGCGATGCAGCGCGCGCAGGTAGTTGTCGGCGCGCGCGGCTTCGGCCTGCGCCAGCCTCGCATTGCCGACAAACTGCGGATGATCGTCCTTGAACGCCGCATTGCCGAAGATGTGATCCGGATGCATGTGCGTGTTGATCACATAGCAGACCGGCAGCGGCGTGACCTGGCGGATGGCGGCGCGCAACGCGCGGCCTTCCGCGAGCGTGCCGCCGGTGTCGATCACAGCGACACAACGGGTCCCGACGACAAAGCCCACGTTCGCGATGTCGCCGCCGTTCGCGGGCGTCGCGAGCGCGTCCTGGCCGCGATGCGCGTAGTTGCCTGGTGCAATCTGCGTGACCGGCAACGGCGTCTGCGCGTGCGCCCTGCTTGCGCAAGCAAGCAGGGCGAGCAGTGCGCCGCGCCATGCTTTTCCCATCACGCGCCGCCCGCTTGTGCGAGGCGCTTCGGGCGGCGCACGCCGAACGGCGCATATTCCTGTTCGAGGAACGGCTCGGCGTGTTCGAGCAAGAAGCGGCGAAACGCGAGACAGGTCGGCGATAGCTGCTTCGCACGCGAATGCACGAGTTGCCACGTACGCTCGACCGGTGTGCCGTTCACGTCGAGTATGCAGATTTCCCCGGTGCGCAGTTCGAGCGACAGCGTGTGCAGGGAGATGAGACTCACGCCCATGCCGGCCATCACGGCCTGCTTGATGGTTTCATTGCTGCCCAGCGTGACGCTGCGCGCGGGCACGAAGAGATTCTGGCGAAACACGTGTTCCGCGACCGCGCGCGTGCCCGAACCGGGCTCGCGCAACAGGAAGGTGTCGTGCGCGAGTTCCTGCAGGTCGAAGCCGCGTGCGTGCCGCAACGGATGGGACAGCGGCGCGACGATCACATGCGGATGATAGGCAAGCGGTTCGGCGGTGGTGCCGAGTTCGGGCGGCGGACGGCCCATGATGGCGAGATCGGTGGCGTTGTCCTGCAAGAGACGCAGCAGCGTCTCGCGATTGCCGACCGAAAAATGCACATCGACTTTCGGATACTGCTGCGAATACAACGCGAGCAGCTTGGGCGCGAAGTACGTGGCGGAACTGACGATGCTCACCGCAATCGAGCCGCTGTCCGCCTGCGTGAGCGACATCATCGCGTCTTCGGCGTCCTTGATTTCACCGAGGATGCGGCTCGCATGATGCGACAGGCGCTCACCGGCTTCGGTCAGCGCGAGGCGCCGCGCCACGCGCTCGAACAGCGGCAGGCCGATGGCATCTTCGAGCTGGCGAATCTGCATGGATACGGCGGGCTGCGTCAGATGCAGTTCCTCGGCCGCGCGCGCGAAGCTGGGGCAACGCGCTGCGATGACGAAGATCTGCAACTGCCGAAGGGTGAGGGAGCGGATGAAGTTCACGAACGCGTGCCCTCTGGCTGGAGCGCCAGTAGCGTCGCGATGGAACAAGCGGAACAAGCGGGGCAAGCGGCACGATCTGCCGGGGAAGCCTTGCGCATGGTGATCGACTTCGCCATCGTGCTTCTCCGTGCCGAGGTCCGTTGCTGAGGTCGGGTCCTGTCGGGCCGATTCTACTCCAGCGCATCGGCCCGACAAACCCGGTACAAGCACGGAACAAGCACGGTAAGAGCACGGTCCTGCTCTCACTCAGGCACGGCAGTTACCTCAAAGCGCGCTCCCCGGCGAAGGCGGCACGGGCGTCGCGGACGAATACGCGCCCCAGGCCGGCGACGGCACGCTCGACCCCAGCGTGAAGTCGATCGTTGCGCCGTTCTTCAGCGTGGCGAGCGGCAGCCACGTGCTGTTGTAGGCTGCGCCATTGACCTTCATCGACTGAATGTAGGTCTGCACCGAGTTGGCCGTGAGGGTCAGCGCCTGGCCGTTGCCCAGATGGATCACAGCGTTGGTGAAGCGCGGACTGGCGACCGTCAGACCCGGCTCGCCCGGAATGAGCGGATACAGTCCCAGCGCGGCCCACACGAACCAGCCCGAGGTCGCGCCTTCGTCATCGTTGCCCGGTATGCCCGACGGCGTCGCGAGGTACTGGGTCTCGGTGATATTGGCAACCGCCGCCTGCGTGAGATCCGGCCGGCTCGTCCAGTTGAAGAGCCAGGGCGTCGCGAACATCGGCTCGTTGGTCATGATCAGTTGCGGTTCGAAAGCCGTGAGACGGGCGATCACCGCCTGATCGCCACCGAGCAGCTTGAACAATCCGCCGATGTCGTGCGGCACCATCCACGTGTATTCCTCGGCGTTGCCCTCGACGGGATCGTTCGTCGTATAGGCCGGCCACGTGCCGGCCTGGTTGCGCGGCTGGAGTTGCGTGACCGTGACGCCGTTCAGCTTCGTGGCGTTCGGCTTCATGACGTTGGTCCAGTTGCCCGAGCGTGCCAGCAGCTTCGCGGCGTTCGCCGAATCGCCCATGGCCTGCGCGAACTGCGACACGGCGAAGTCGGTGCTCGCATATTCCAGGGTCGTGGAAGACGTACCGTTGCCATGGCTGGAATCGACGACGATCCCCGCGTCGTCCGGCAGCCAGCCGAGCGCCATGTACCGGCTCAGTCCGGGCAGCACGGCGTGCCCGGTGCAGCTCGCCGACGGGTTGGTCTCGTCGTTGAGCATGATCTTCAAGGCGGACGCGGTATCGAAATCGGTCGCGCCGTACAGGTAGCTTTCGGCGACGATGGTGGACACGGTGTCGGCCGGCATCACGTTGCTGTTGGTCGTGCCTTCGATCCACTGGGGAAACGCGTTCCCGCACGCCAGACCGTCGTTGACCAGCGACTGCATCATGTCACTGGTCTGCTGCGGCGCGGTCAGCGCCATCAGCGGCATCAGCGAGCGATAGGTGTCCCAGCTCGAGAACGTGGTGTATTGCGCGCGCGTCCGGCCCGCGCTGTTGGTGCCCGCGTTGGCGCTGGGCGTGGACAGCGGATTGCCGTTGCTGTCGTACTTCGGCTGAGGATTGAAGACCGGATAGTCGCCATTGGCGTCGCTGATCAACGAAGGCGCGAGCGACGCGTGATACAGCGCCGTATAGAAGGCCGTCGTGTCGCTTGCGCTGCCGCCGCTCACCTGGATCGTGTTCAGACGCGTGTTCCAGGCGGCGTCCGCATTCGCGCTGGCGGTGTCGAAGGTGATGAGCGCATTGCCCGCGCCGGCCTGTTCCTGTTGCAGGTTGGCCTGCGCATTCGCGACGCTGACGTATGAAAGACCCACCCGCATGGTCACGACGAGCGGCGCCGACTTGGCCGGCGTGAAGGTCAGCGTGGCCGTCGAGCTCTGCACGCTGGACGTGAAGGGCTGATCGAACGTCGCGTAAAAGTAGACAGGATAGGACTGATTGTTGCCGCAGAAATTGCCGCCCTTCCACGATCCGTGCACGCTCAGAGGCGCCCTGGCGCCGCCCGGCACGATGTTGCCGCCCCACGGATAGTCACGCGATGCCGCCGTCATCGTCAATTGCGCGGCTTGCCCGGCGGCCCAGGTAAAACGGCCAAGGCCGGTGCGCTGCGTGGCGGTGAGTTCCGCCAGGATGCCGTTGTTCAGCTTGACGCTGTAGTAGCCGGGCTTGGTCGTCTCGTTCGCGGGCGAGAACGCGCCGGCCGTTCCGCCGGACGTGCCGGACGTGCCGGGCATGACGGGCAGGCCGCCGCCGCCGTTGCCGCATCCCGTGCCGCTCAGGTGCGTCAGGCTGAAGTCCTGGATGGTCGTGGCGCCGTTGAAATAACCGGTCGTGGTCCATTTGTTGATGCCGCCGGGATTCGGCGTGTCCGGCCCCCACTGCACCATCCCGAACGGCAGCCCGGCGAGCAGCGAGGTCGCGCCGCCGTTGTCCGTGCCGATCCGTTCGTTGACGTTCGGTGTCAGCTGCATGACGACGGGGGCCGGCGCGGCGGGCGCGGGCGGCGTCGCCGCTGTGGACGGTGTGCCTGGTGTGCTGTTACCCGCGCCTTGCGTCGTGTCGCCCACGGCCGAAAAATTCGCAAGCGGATTGCTGGCGGACGTGTTCGCCGTGCCGCCTGCCGCGGGTAACGCCGTCGTCATCCCGCCCGCAACCGGCGCGGAAGCGGGTGCGTCATTGGCGCCCGTCGAGAGAGACGGAGGCGGAGCCGCCGCCTGCGCCGGGCTGCCGCTCGAATTCGAGTCGCCGCCACAGCCGCCCAACAGGCCCGCCACGGCCAGCGCTACCAGCCATTCGCTCGGTTTCTTCAAGGTTGTCTCCTGATGGTCTTCGCCCGGCCCACTACGGCGTCACGCTTGCGCGCGCCGCGTTGGAGCCGGGCAGGTCGAGGCCCCCGGAAGCGCCCGCCCATCGGACGCCTCGGGAATGCCCTCACGGTGTTTTTTGTGCGAAAGGCTGCGTGTAGTCCGCTGCCGGCCCGGACGGCGGCGTCAGCGTGGAGGCGCCTGCCCACATGGTGGCGGTCGATGAAAGCGTGTAGGTCAGCGTGCCGCCATTGGCGATCGCCGCGAGCGGCAGCCACGACCCCTTCCAGTCCTGGCCGTTCAACTTGACGGATGAGATATAGGGCTTGTTGTTCAGCAGCGCTGTGTCGTCGGTCTGGATACGCAGCTTCTTCGTGCCATCGCCCAGCCAGAGGGTTGCGCCGCCGAACTGCGGCGTCGACATCGCCAGACCCGGCGCGGACGGGATGACGGGATACAGTCCGAGCGATGCCCACACGTACCATCCCGACAGCGCCCCCATGCCGTCATTGCCGGGCAGCCCGCCCGGGTCGTTGCCGAAGGTCTGCTGCATGACCATCGGGATCACCCACTGGGACAGCGTCGGCACGATCGCCCAGTTGTAGGCCCATGGCGTCTGCATGGAAGCCCTGCCGCCGATATAGAACGTGCTGCCGCTCTCGCCGCTGTTGAGCGTCTGCGCACTGGCCATCGGGCTGTTGAACGGATCGCCCGGGTTGACACCGAACAGCGTATCGAGCCGCCCGATCGCCAGCGCATCGCCGCCGAGCTTCGAGATCAGGGCGCGGTAGTCGTGCTGGATGGTCCAGAGGTAGTTCGGTTCCGTGGCCTGCAGGAAGCCGCCGTTGTTCTTTCCGGAGAAGTCCCATTGGGTATTCAAGTCCGTGGGCACGAGCCCCGAGGTCACGCCGAAGTACTGCCGGCTCGCCGGAATGTTGGTGTTGAAGAGGTTGGTCCAGTTGCTCGCTCGTCTGTGCAGCGTCGCGATGCTGGCTGAGTCCTGCGGGTTCCCCAGCAGGGCGAGGAAGTTGCCGACGGATTCGTCGGTGGTCTGGAATTCCAGCGTCAGTGATACTGAATGTGCATAGGGAACCGTGTCCACCGGGACGTAGCCGTTCTGCACATAGAACCTGCCTGCGTCCTGCGCATAGGACGTGTTGGCGCCCTCCGGCACGCTGGTGACGTTGTTGCATCGCCCTGCGGTGAACGCGCCGCCCGGCGTTGTGCCGAAGACGGACTGCAACATGTATTTGCGGGCCGTGGCGGCGTCGAAGCCGCGCGCGCCGAACGTGTAGGCGCCGGCGATCGCATTCGGCGCAGGGTCGCCTTCCGTTGCCGCGATGTCGTCACTGCCGTCCACCCAGTGCGGGAACGCACCGCACTGCACGGCATCCGCGACGAGCGACTGCATCATGTCGCTGACCTCGGACGGGAACAGCAACGCCTGGAACTGCGTCAGCGAACGGTAGGTGTCCCACAGCGAAAAGCCCGAGTAGTGCGTCTTGTACGCAGCCGGCGCGCCAGGCACCGCATACTGCCCGACGTTCACGGTCTTGCGCACCGGCGCCGTGTTGGCCTGTGCGGTCAGATCCGTCTGCTGCATGCTGCGGTAATCGCCGTTGACGTCGCTGTAGACCGTCGGGCCCATCATCGTGCGATAGAGCGCCGTGTAGAACTGCGTGACGTAGCCAGTCGCAAGCTGACTCTGGCTCGCCTTGAGCGCGCCGATTGCGCCTGGCGCGGCAATATCCAGCTGCACCGTGTTGAGCCGGTGATTCCAGATCGCATCCTGATTCTTGCGCATCGCGTCGAACGACCAGTCGGTGTTCTCGGTCGTCAGATTGAGCTTCGCGTTGTCCGTGCTGACCGAAGAAATGCCGGCCTTCAGCTGGACCACGGTGGGACCCGTTGCGTTCTGCTTGAATGCGATCGCCACGATGCCGGGGGAGATCTGGGTGGCCGTTGCATCGATCGGCGTATCGAAGACGATGTAGAACGACACCGGCTTGTACCATCTGCCGTTGCAATAGGCGCCGACCACGCTGTGCCCGGAAACCGCGTTCGCCTGCGTGTCCAGCGAGAGACCCACCTGGTCGGACGACGCGATGCTCTTCAACGAACCGGCGCCGCGCGCGTCAACGAACACGATGGGGGCCGTGCCCGCCGGGAACGTCAGCCGGGCCATGCCGGTGCGCGTCGTTGCCGTAAGCTCGCTTAAGATTCCGCTGTCGGACTTGACGCTGTAATAGCCGGGCTGCGCGGTCTCGTTCGCGTGCGAAAACGTGATCTCGGCGGTGCCCGGGCGCATCGCCACCCCGCCCTCGCCACGGCAGCTGACACCGTTCAGATGCGTGAGGCTGAAGAAGTCGATTTTTGAATCCGAATACAGGTAGCCGGCCGAACCCGGACCACTGGTCACATTATTGGCAGGCGTATCCGGCCCGAAGTTCACCATGCCGAAGGGCGCCTGCGCGCCGGGGTTGAGATTGCCGCCAGCGCCGCTGAGTCCCGTGTCCGTCGCGCCGGTTCCGATGAATGGGTTGACGAACTTCGTCAGACCCGCCATGTCCACGCGCGATCCGTTGGGCGCTGCGGAGGCGGTACTTGCGACGGGAGTGGCCGTACTGGCAGCGGCCGGGGGCGCGCTGACCGGAGGGCTCGTGACATTGGCCGGACTACTGATAGGAATGGCGTCTGGACTGGCGGTCGGGCCGGCTGCCGTGGTGCCTTGAGCCGGGACCGCCGGGGCCACCGTCGCCGCGCCGGAAAGCGCGCCCGAAGGGTTCGGATCGGAACTGCCTCCGCCGCAGCCACCAAGCGCGACGACGCCGGCCAGGGCAATGGCCAGCTTGAAAAGTTTGTTCATGATTTCCGCTGTTCTTCTGGTTTGGTTCAGGTCTCGACGCACTCGTTGAAGCGAGACGGGCAAGACAGCGGAATGGGCTCTGACGTTGCCGCCATCGTGCGCGATGGATGTTCGTTCGAAGGTCTGGAACACGAACATCCACGGGATCGAACGTCGATCGTCCGATCTCCCGCTTCACGCGTTGGTTCAAGGTTGGGTGCGGGAGTACATCGATGACCCCGTGCAGCCGGGCATCCGGCTGGTCATCGGCGAACTCCACGGCATGAAGGTAACAAGGACGCGGCGGTAACCGGCTTATTGCCGTTGCTTAGCGCACGCATCTTTTGCTGCGGGAAATTGGCATATTGCCGGCCGATGACAGCCGGTTTTATTCCCGCAGTTCGGGATCCGGGGAAGCCGGAGTGGGCGCAGGAAGGTCTGGAGAGGGGTGCCGCCACGCGGTAAGGTCGGACGCCAGGCGGACCGTGATCCGTCCGGCGTCCGTGCGAGACTTTCGCTCAGGCTTTCAATTGCTGGCGCGAGGCGCGTTGGACGGCTTGACCGGTCCCCCGCCCGGCGTGTTCATGTTCCTGAGCGAGCCTTGATAAGCGAGCGTTTCCTTCGCGAGCGGATGCTCGAAGTCGCCGCCGTCGCCGGGAATCTCCGTGCGGATCATCAGCAGATGTCCGGGCACGTCATCGGCCATCACGAAGGTGTAGCGCTTGGCGAGATACTTCTTGAAGCGGTCCGCGTTGGGGTCGTTCAGGTAGGGCTGGATGACGATCTGCTGTGCCTTCGCATGCTTGCCGAGCCCGAGCGACTCGCTCGACACGGGCGTGATGGCCGGACCCGCCGCCAGCGCCATCCGCACGCGCTGCTGGAAGTAACGCCGCTGCCCGCCCGTCAGCTGCTCCATCTCCGCGATGTCATGTTCCAGAAAGTAGATGATCATCGGATTGCAGGGCAGCCCGCCCGGCACGTTGACATTGCCCGTGCGGTCGGTCACGCGCGCGTCGTTGTGACTGTTGCCCGGACTCATCACGAGCACGCGCACCGTGTCTTTCACTTTCGCGGGCGCGCCCGAATACTCCACCGCGTAGTCCAGTTCCGTCTGCGGGTCGATGCCGCTCAGGTGCGGCTGCATGAAAAGCATGCGCTCCGCCGGCGCGATCTCCGCAACCGGCGCGGACGCGGCGGGCGCATCGGCCGCTTGCGCCGTGGTGATCGTCAGTGGCAGCAGCGCGGCGCACGCGAGAACAGTACCGCTCAGTGCCCGCTTCATTGCGTGGAGGCCGGTTGCAACGGCAGCAAGGGAACCTGATAGCTCGTCAGGATCTCGTCGATCTTCGGCTGATTCGATGCGATCCAGTTATCCACCTTGTCGCGCCACGCCTTTTCGCCATAGCGCACGCCCATCGATATCTCATAGTCGAAACGGATTGGCTGGCCGGCGGGAAACGCTACCAGCCGCACCTTGTTGTCCGAGCGGTTGACGAAATAACCTGCAATGGGCCCCCAGACGAAGGCCGCATCGACGTCGCCTTTGGCCAGGTCGCGTTCGATCAGCTCGCCCGGAAAGGCATCGGGATCGCCGCTTTGCCCCTGATACGACACAGCCTGGTTGAGCAGGTTATGCGTCAGGAGCCAGTCGGTCGCGGGGCTCTTCACGAAGATGCCGAGCTTCATCTTCTTCAACTGGTCCGGCGGCAGGTTCATGAGATCCGTCGGCGACTTGATGCTCGCGTATTCGGGCTTGTTCGGGAACACCATTGCATAGGTGGAATGCAGCCACGGCCGCGTGGTTGCCGTGAGTTCATAACCCTTCGGCACACCGATGATCAAATCGCACTTGAATCGCTCGCTCTGCGGCACCTTCTCGCGCAGCGTGTTGCGCACGAAGCCCATGCGCTGCGGCCAATAGGTGTATTCGAGCTTGTAGCCGAAGTCGCTTGCCATCTGGCTCGCGATCTTGTTCTCATAGCCCTCGCCCTTCTTGTTCGAGAGCGGCATGTTGTTGGGATCGGCGCACACGCGCAGCACGCCGTCCGCGCCGTCGTTGTCCGGCAGATTGGGCGGCGGCCCGCCCGCGCCTTGCGCGAACGCGGATTGCGCCGGGAACGTCGCGCACACCGCGCAGAGCACGGCGAGGAATCGAAACGAAGCGGCGCGGCTTGCATGACGATTGGACATCGAAGCACCTCCGGGTTGAAAGCAATCATCGGACGTCAGCCGCAGGGCGTGCGGCGCGCGTCCTTATTTTGCATCGATCGCCTGCAAGTCGCCGGGATTGATCTTGCCGTCGGAGCGTCCCTTCAGATACGCGTACAGGTTCTCCCAGTTCTTCTGCATCATCTGGCTGGTGCTGAAGTCCGGCATGCCCTTCTCCACGCGTCCGCCGAACACGGTGCGGTGGAATTCCGTCTTGTCCAGCGTCTTGAAAGCGTCGATCAACGAAGGGCCGACCATGCCTTCCTGTTTCGCCCCGTGACAGCGTTCGCATGCAAGTGCGCGCCAGGTCTTCCAGCCTTGCAGCGTATCGCTATCGACCTTGTTGCCCTCGACGACCTTGTACGCGACCGGCTTCACTTGCGCAGGCATCGGAGGAGGCGTCTGCGCGAAGGAAGCGGAAGACGCAGCGAGCGTCATCGCCAGCATCAAGAGTGATCGGCCATTCATACGTCTGACTCCTTGAACATGTCTTTGTAATGAGGGGAAGCGAGGCGCGGCGGCCGTTGCAACCGCCGCGCTCTTACTACGGTCAAAGAAAGCGCATCAGCTCGGGATGGCGAAGATGAACAGCGTGCCGCCGAGGGCCGTGTACTTCGCGAGGTCCTTGTAGCCGCCGACCGCGCCCAGGCCTTCCGTCGACTTCTCGAGACCCGCTGCCATGCCGATGCCGGCCCAGCCGCCAATGCCCGAATACACGCCGATGAACTGCTTGCCCTGGTACTGGTACGTGAAGACGTTGCCGATGATCCCGGACGGCGTCTTGAACTTCCACAGCTCCTTGCCGTCCTTGATGCGCACCGCCTTGATATAGCCTTCGAGCGTGCCGTAGAAGACGACGCCGCCGGCCGTGGCGAGCGCGCCGGACCACACCGAGAACTTCTCCGGCTTGGACCACACGATCTTGCCCTTGGCCGCGTCCCACGCGATGAAGTTGCCCATCGCGCCCTTCTCGTTCGGGCCCGGGAACATCGACAAGGTGGCGCCGACGAACGGCTGACCCGACACGTAGTCGACCTGGAACGGCTCGTAGTCCATGCAGACGTGATTCGTCGGCACGAGGAACAGGCTCGAACCCGGATCGAATGCGGCCGGCTGCTGATCCTTCGAGCCGAGCGCCGCGGGGCAGATGTTCTTCACGTTGTGATCGGGACCGGCCTTTTGCGTCGAGTAGCTTGCGTTGCGGATCGGCAGGCCGCTCTTCAAATCGACGCTGTCGGCCCAGTTGACCGCCGGGTCGTACTTCTGCGCGACGAGCAGTTCGCCCGTCTGACGGTTCAGCGTGTAGCCGAAGCCGTTGCGGTCGAAGTGGACGATGGCCGGCACCTTCTTGCCGCCCATGTTCAGGTCGGAGAGGATCATCTCGTTGACGCCGTCGTAGTCCCACTCGTCATGCGGCGTCATCTGATAGACCCACTTGGCCTGTCCCGTGTTGAGGTCGCGGGCGAAGATGGTCATCGACCACTTGTTGTCGCCGGGACGCTGCGTCGGGTTCCACGTGCCCGGATTGCCCGAGCCGTAGTAGATCAGGTTCTGCTTCGGATCCCACGCATACCAGCCCCATGTGGTCCCGCCGCCGTACTTCCACTGATCGCCCTGCCAGCTCTTGAGCGAGGAGTCCGCGCCCACCGGCACCATCTTGCCGTCGGTCCAGGTCATGGTGGACTGCGGGTCCATCAGCATCTCGTTGTCGGGGCCGACGCTGTAGGCCTTCCAGACTTCCTTGCCGTCCTTGATGTTGTACGCGACGAGCCGTCCGCGCACGCCGAATTCACCGCCGGAGATGCCGGTCAGCACCTTGTCGCCGAAGACGTGCGGCGCGTTGGTATTGGTCTCGCCCTTCTTCGGATCGCCGTTCTGCGCGGTCCAGACGACGTCGCCGGTCTTGGCGTCGAGCGCGACGAGTTTGGTGTCGGCTTGCTGGAGGAAGATCTTGCCGTCGCCATAGGCCAGGCCACGGTTGACCGTATCGCAGCACATCACCGAGATGACCTGATTGTCCTGCTTCGGCTGGTATTGCCAGATGAAGGTCTGATCCTTCAGGTTGATGG
Source organism: Caballeronia sp. LZ065 (assembly GCF_031450975.1). NCBI lineage: Bacteria > Pseudomonadati > Pseudomonadota > Betaproteobacteria > Burkholderiales > Burkholderiaceae > Caballeronia > Caballeronia sp. LZ065. Next base: position 59,720 of record NZ_JARUXV010000004.1, on the reverse strand, counting down.
CAATGACCTTGTTGGGGAACGGCGAGTGGATGTACATCGTATCGCCGATGACGAGCGGCGATCCTTCGTGGCCGCGCAGCACACCGGTCGACATGGTCCAGGCGACCTGTAGCTTGCCGACGTTGTTTTCGTTGATCTGCTTGAGCGTGCTATAGCGGTGATTCGAATAATCGCCCGCTTGCGCTGCCCAGTTCGAGGGATTCTTGATCAGGCTGTCCAGTTGCGAGTCGGCCTGAGCGACATAGGAATTCAGGCCTGCCGTCGCGACCACCGCCAGTCCAAGAACCAGGGTGCGTAAGTTCATGTCTCCTCCAGAATGGTGATGCTTCCGACCCAGGATGAACACGCTACCGGGTTGCATCGTGCGCGCCTTCAAATGCAGGTAACGAGTTGCGCCTCGTCCGGTTCATTGCCGGACGTTTGCGTAGAGAGGCGAATTGCATATTCCATGCCGGTTTTAAACGAGCGCCTGAAATCGGGAATCTGACGCACCTTGCTGTCGCGTGCGGTGAGATTGATGTCGGATGGCGACACATACTGTGTCAAATACGCGAAACATCAGGCGTGACGGGACAAGGCGGAGGCGCGCGTGACATGACGCTGCGCAGCAAGCGTGCATCGAGCCCGCTTCGAGGGTTTTCTATAGGATGAGATGGGGCGCGCCACACGCGGCGCATACTTGACCGGCATGTTCATCTCATGGAGGCCTCGCGATGGCTCAAAGCGAAAAGGTGTATTCCGACGAGGAAGTGAAGCAACGGCTCACGGGTCCGCTTGCACACTGGTATCTGGAAGACGGCTGGTTGCGGCGCAAATACAAGACCGAGGGCTGGAAAGGAACGCTGATGGTGGTCAATACGGTGGGTCATCTTGCGGAAGCCGCCTGGCATCATCCCGATCTGACCGTGTCCTATGCGTTCGTTATCGTGAAGCTGAAGACGCATTCGGCGAAGGGCATCACGGACAAGGACCTGACGCTCGCCGCGAAGATCGAGGACGTCGTTCACTGGCAACCCGGCAAGGAAGACGGCCCGCTCGACGGCACGCCTTCGGACGACCAGCGGTTCCGTTACATCAAGTACGACTAGGCGCGAACGCGCAGCATCACCCTCAACGGCTCCGGCCACATTAAGCGCATATCACCTTCCACTCCTGTCGCACCGCTGGAGTTGCTCTCCGGCATCGCCTGGCGCCTCCGCGCCCGGCGATGCATGGACGAGGCCGCGTCGGCGGCCGTTCGCCGTTCAATCCAGGAGAAACGCGTGAGCACATCAATTCCTCGTGTCACGGGACATGAACCCTACTGGGGCAATCTCGCGCTCGATGAGGACACCATCAACATGATCAACAAAAGTCCCACGCTCCAGCGCGATATTGCAGACTACGAAGCCGCGGTGAGCAGCGGCGCCGCCGAACCCATGCATTCCTGTCCGATCGCTCAATACGAGAGCGGCAAGAACGGCGGCACTACGCTCTTCGACCCCCTCACGGCCTATCCGACCCAGGTGATCGTCGGCACTCTCGCTCATGGGCTGGGCCACTTCGAAAACCGCGAGGCCGACCGCGCATTCAGCCGCTCCCACTCGGTCAACGATCATGATCCCAATGCCTTCGCGATGGCCGCCATGCGTTTCGACCACGTCGAAGGCGAAGCCATCTTCGAAAACGGGAGGGTAGCAACGAGCTCAAGGCCGCGAAAGATGCCCCTCCACTAGCCCGGTTGTCCGAGCCCCTGGCCGTGATTCCGGATTCCCACACGCCGAGGGACACTGGCCTTCAGAAAGCACTCGACGACCAGCACGCGGCCGACGTTGCCGGCCACCTGACGGATGAGCAAGACAGGCGATTGATGATCGCGGCCGCGATGGGTCCGGTCGCCACCGTGCCAAGCATGGGCCGCGACGACAGGGCATTCGAAAACTGCGCAAGCGAGGACGGACCTAAAAACCCGAAACCGGACCCTTGACGAAATTTTCCCCGCAGTTCGACAAGAACGGAGAGATTCAATCGATGTCCGAAACCTGAGCGTCGGGGCGTACCGTCACACAAGCGTTTGAGCACGGCAAGCCGGCATCATTCTCGATCGTGGACAAGGACGGGAGCGCGGTCTCGAACACCCGTTATCAATATGGAGCCACGGATGCCGCCGGAAAGCGCATGGAACATGGCGACTACGCCGCCGACGGGTCCGCACAAGTCAGCCACACAGGCTCCGACGGGACTGCCACGTCAACGAACTATCCGCTGGTCACAAACCAATTCGGAGGCTGAAACCGCAGCGTCTCTGTCCATTCCTGCACGCGATACAACCGCCGTCGCGATAGGGAGCGACGGCGCCCCGGGTGCCGGCCTGGAGCAATAAGGGCCATCCGGAACGGCATTGAAGGATGCGCACGCCACGCATCTGCATCTTCGCCAACGCGGCTCTCTCATTCTGGTACAGCACTTGCATGTTCGCGGTTCCCCTGGCCACCACCACAGACCGTGATGCCCACTTCTCCCGGACGGTTATCCCCTCCCTCGGCGATCACGGTCGAATCCCCCGCGCGCCTGCATCTCGGCTTCATCGATCCGAACGCTTCGCTCGGACGAGCCTTCGGCAGCGTGGGCCTGGCCATCGACGCACACAGCACCTGTCTCACCGTGCGGCACGCTTCCGCAGCGGCGCATCATGGACGGATCGATGGCCGCATCGACGGCGCGGCGAGCGACGCGCAGCGCGAGCGCATAAAGCAGCATCTCGCGGCGCTGCACGCCGCCTTCGGCGCGGGTCCGGCGCTCGACATCGAACTGCATGACACGCCGCGCGCCCATACCGGCCTGGGCTCCGGCACACAGCTGGCGCTCGCGCTGGGCACGGCGTTCGCCCGCGTGCGCGGCCTCGATGCAAGCTCCGCCGACATCGCCCGGGTGCTCTCGCGCGGCCTGCGGTCGGGTATCGGCATTCATGGTTTCGATCATGGCGGTCTGATCGTCGATGGCGGCCGCGCTGCCGGTACGCTCCTGCCGCCGCTGATCGCGCGTCAGGACTTTCCCGAAGCCTGGCGCGTGCTGCTCATCGACGACACCTCGCGTGAAGGACTCCACGGCGATGACGAAAAGCGCGGTCTCGCGTCGCTCGCACCGTTCCCCGCGCACCTCGCCGCGCATCTGAGCCATCTCGTGCTGATGCGGATCCTGCCCGCCGTCGCCGAGCGCGATTTCGCGCCGTTCGCGGACGCGCTGTGCGACCTGCAGCAGACCATCGGCGAATACTTCGCGCCGGTGCAGGGCGGCGTCTTCGCGAGCCCGGCTGTCGCGCGTGCAATCGAGGCCGTCGCGGCCGACCAGAAAGCCGGCATCGGTCAGACCTCGTGGGGACCGGTGGGCTTCGCATTTGTCGCGAGCGCGCAGGACGCGGAGCGCGCGCTTGCCGCTGCCCGGCGCGCTGCGCCGGGCGCGGCGCTGAACTACACCATTGCCGCCGCGCGCAATCGCGGCGCGACGTGGCGCGCGGCGGCGCCGGGCCGGCGCGGCGCGGACGCGGCCTGAAGGACGCATCGACACAGCGACCGGTTCAATCGATTTCACGCGATTCCAAGCGACACCCACACGAGTCCATCGCCATGCCCGAAGCCACCGAACGACCTTACGTCCTCCACATGTTCACGAGCACGCCGCAAATGAGCCCGTTCGACGTGAACATGGCCGCCGACGCCGGCTATCAGATCCTCGTGCCGTACTGCAACGTGGACGAAGGCAGCGTCGTGCAGCTCACGCAGGACGCGATCTTTTCGCGCGGTCCGAAAGGCGTGTCGCGCACCGGCATCTTCATTGGCGGACGCGACGTGATGCTGGCCGCCGACATGCTCGAGAAGGCCCGCCACGCGATGGTGCCGCCCTTCGAGGTCTCGGTCTTCGCGGACCCGAGCGGCGCCTACACGACCGCCGCCGCGCTGGTCGCGCTCGCGGAGAAGCATTTGAAGGCCGCGCATGCCGTCGATCTCGGCGGCAAGCGCGTGCTCATTCTCGGCGGCACCGGCGCGGTGGGACGCGTGGCGGCGGCGATGGCGGCCTCGCTCGGCGCCGATGTCGTCGTCGCGAGCCATTCGAGCCAGTCACGCGCCACGCAGGTCAGCGACGAGATCAACCGGCGCTTCGATATCGCCACGACGGGCGTCGCGACCGGTTCGCCGGATCAGTTGCACCGCGAACTGGCGCGCGCGGAAGTGGTCTTCGCCACGGCCGTCGCGGGCGTGCAGGTGATGACCGCCGCCGACCTCGCACACGCGAAGAACCTGCTGATCGCCGCCGACGTCAACGCGGTGCCGCCCGAAGGCATCGCGGGCGTCAACGTCATGGACGACGGCAAGCCGCTCGCAGGCGCGGCGCGTTCGGACGCGGTGGGCATCGGCGCGCTGGCGATCGGCAACGTCAAGTATCAGGCCGAGCACCGGCTCTTCCTGCGCATGCGCACTGGCGGCAAGCCCGTCTATCTCGGCTTTCCCGAAGCGTTCGACGAAGCCCGCGCGATCGTCGGCGGACAGGGTTCATGATGCCGCACGACAGCTCCCGCGCCCCGCGCGTGGCCGTGGCCGGCCTGTCGGCGCGGCTGCTTGCGCAATCGGCCGCGCGGGCGGGGCTCAGCGTCGTCGCGCTCGACATCTTCGGCGACCGCGATACGCGCGAACATGCGGGCCTGTGGTTCGACATCGGCAAGCCGGACGGCAACGGCCTGTCGATCGACCGTGCGCGGCTCTACGATGCCCTCGAACACGCCGCGCGCCTGCCGCGCATGCTGGGGCTCATCGTGACGAGCGGGCTGGAGCCGCTCGCCAACGAGCTGAGCCGCGCGCCGGGCGTGCCGCGTTTCATCGGCAACGGGGCGCAGGCGCTGGCGGTGCGCGACCCGCGGCGGTTCTTCGCGCTGCTCGACGACGCCGGCATCCCGCATCCCGACGTCCGGTTCGCGCCGCCGGCCGCGCCTGATGGACCTGACGGACCTGACGGACCTGAAAGCTGGCTCGTCAAGCGGCCGGACGGCTGCGGCGGCACACATGTCGAATGGGCCGGCGACGTCGATCGCACCGTGCCGCGCGCTTACTTCCAGCGGCTTGCGCAGGGCCGCCCGATGTCCGCGCTGTTCGTCGCCGCGCATCGCGAAGCTGTGGTAATTGGCTTCGCCGAGCAGCTGACCGTGGCGGCGGGACGGCTGCCCTTTGTGCATGCGGGTTCGCTCGGACCGGCGCTACTGCCCGCCGATACGGCGGCGCGCGTCAGCGCGGCGATCGAGGCGATCGTCTGGAAAACGGACCTTACGGGGCTGAACAGCATCGATTTCCTGCTCGACGGCGACGACTTCAGCGTGCTCGAGATCAACGCGCGGCCGTCTTCGACGATGGCGCTCTACGAAACCGTCTGGCCCGATGTCTGGCCGCGCGGCCTGGTCGGCGCACATCTGGATGCCTGCCTGCACGGCGCGTTGCCGCCCGTCGCGCACGGCTGTGCGGCGGCGACGCCGCCACCGTCGCTGTTCGCCGGGCAACGCGTGGTGTTCGCGCCTGAAGCCTTCACGGTGTCGCGCGACTTCAGCGACGCCTGCTTCGCCGACCCCGCCTGCCACGACGTGCCGCTGCCCGCCGCGCGCATCGATGCGGGCATGCCGGTGTGCACGATGACCTTCACCGCGCCCGCGTTCGCCGCGCTGCGCGACGCGATGGAGCGCGAACACGCGCGCCTTCTGCAACGTATCGACACCCTCTCCCGTTCATGAGCTCATCCTCTTTCACGCCTCCCGCACTGAGCGTCAATGCATCGAGCGAGCGGCTCGTCGCGCAGCTCGTCGATGACGCCGCGCGCCTCGGCGTCCACGTCGCGCGCACGGACGGCGGCACGGTCATCGTCGATGCGGGCGTCGCCGCGCCGGGCAGCGCGGAAGCGGGCCTGCTGATCGCGCGCATCTGCATGGGCGGCCTCGGGCAGGTCGCGCGCCGCGCCGCGTTCGACGGCGCGCCGCTCTGGCCGGCCTTCATCGAAGTGCATACAAGCCAGCCGGTGCTCGCCTGCCTCGCGAGCCAGTACGCGGGCTGGAGCCTGTCCGCGACCAAGGAGCAGACCGGCGGCAAGAAGTTTTTTTCGCTGGGCTCGGGTCCGGCGCGCGCGCTGGCCGGCAAGGAAGCGCTGTTCGACGAGCTCGGCTATCGCGACCGGCACACGCGCGGCGCGCTGGTGATGGAAGTGGACCGCGTGCCGCCGCAGGTCGTCATCGACAAGGTGCTGGGCGACTGCGGGCTCTCCCCCGAGGCGCTGGTGATCGCCGTGACGCCGACACAGTCCATCGCGGGCACGGTGCAGGTCGTCGCGCGGGTCGTGGAAGTTGCGCTGCACAAGACGCACGTGCTGGGCGTGGATCTCGGCGAGATCGTGGAAGGCAGCGGCAGCGCGCCGCTGCCGCTGCCCGCGCCCGACGGCATCCAGGCGATGGGCCGCACCAACGACGCCATCCTGTACGGCGGCCGCGTGCATCTGACCGTGAAGCGCGATGCGGCGGCGAAGCGGCTGGCCGCCGAATTGCCGTCGTCGAACGCGCGCGATTACGGGCGGCCGTTCGCGGATATCTTCACGGCCTTCAACTACGACTTCTATCAGATCGACGCTGCGCTGTTCGCTCCCGCCGAAGTGTGGGTGTCGAGCCTCGAAAGCGGCAAGACCTGGCACGGCGGCAAGGTGGACAAGGCGCTGCTCGACGCTCAATGGCTCGGAGACGCGGCATGAATCCGGTAACGCCGCGCGTGGCCATCATGACCGACGAAACCGGCTGGCACACGGGCCGGCTCAAGAAAGCGTTCCGCGCGCGCGGCGTGGAGGCGCGCTGCGTGGATCTGGCCGAGTGCCGCATCGACACGACCTGGACGCCGCACGGCCTGGCGATTCCCGGCTTCGGCCGCACGCTGCCCGATGCGGTGTTCGTGCGCGGCATCGCGGGCGGCACGTTCGAGCAGGTGACCCTGCGGCTCGGCATTCTGCATGCGCTGCGGGAGAGCGGCGTGCCGGTCTATAACGACGCGCGCGCGATCGAACGCAGCGTCGACAAGTCCATGACGAGCTTCCTGCTGCATCGCTATGGCGTGCCGACGCCCGCAACGTGGGCCGGCGAATCGGCCGCGCACGCGCAGCGCGTGCTGATGCGCGAAACGGCGGCGGGCCGGCAGGTGGTCATGAAGCCGCTGTTCGGTTCGCAGGGCAAAGGACTGAAGAAGCCCGGCGTGCGGCTGCCGTCGCTCAGGCCGTTCAGTCAGGTGGCCTATCTGCAGCGCTTTGTCGAGGCGGGCGAGCCGGGCTTCGACTGGCGCGTGCTGGTGATCGGCAAGCAGGCCGTCGCGGCGATGAAGCGCATCGGCGGCGCGGGATGGATTCACAACTTCGCACGCGGGGCGCACTGCGAGCCCGCCGAACTGACGCCGCCGCTTGCGCAGATCGCCGTGCGCGCCACCCAGGCGCTCGGTCTGGATTACGCGGGCGTCGATCTGATGCCGTCGCGGGACGGGCGCCCGGTCGTGCTCGAAGTCAACGGCGTGGCGGCATGGCGCGGCTTGCAGAGCGTGACGCCGGTGGATATCGCCGCGCTGCTTGTCGACGATCTCCTCGCGCGCAAGCTGCCCGAGTCGCGCGGCGCACTCCTGCTCGCCAGCGGCGATGGACCGCGTTGAGCCGCCGCGCGCCGCGTTCCTGCGCGCGTGCGAGCTCGATGTCGAGACGCGCAAGCCCGGCAATGTGAGCGTCGTCAGCGCCGGGCACGGCATGACCGCGACGCAGTTCATCGCGAGCGCGCGGGCCGCTGCGGCGGGGCTATTCATCGCACGCGCGTCCGTGGGCGAGCGCATTCTCGAAGCCGTGCAACGCAGCGTCGACAGCGTCGGCTGCAACACCAATCTCGGCATCGTGCTGCTGGCGGCGCCGCTTTGCGCGGCGCTCGAGCTTCTGCCGCAGGACGAACCCGTGACTGCCGCGCGCTGGCACGAAGCCACCGGACGCGTACTCGACGCGCTGGACATCGACGATGCGCGCCTCGCCTATCGGGCCATCGCGCTCGCGAATCCGGGCGGACTCGGTGAAGCGTCCGAACAATCGGTACACGCACCGCCGACCGTCACGCTGCGCGCGGCAATGGCGCTCGCCGCCGATCGCGACAGCATCGCGCGTCAATATGCGGAAGGCTTCGCGGATGTCTTCGACGCCAGCGCCGATGCGGCAAGAGAAATGACACTGGACCCACAGCAACGCGCGATGCTCGATGCCTTCCTGATGTTTCTCTCGCGCTGGCCCGATTCGCACATTGTGCGCAAGCAAGGCGCGCCGCTGGCGCAAAGTGTCACGCGCGATGCCGCTTTGCAGCGCGCCCGCTGGCGCGAGGCGGGATGCCCCGCGTTATCCGCCGCACTCGATCTCTGGGATGCCGAACTGAAGTCGCGCGGCATCAATCCGGGCACGAGCGCGGACCTCGCGGTGGCGACGCTGTTCGTCACGCTGACGATCCAGTCCGCGTCGTGAGTCCGCACGCCAGCACACGCTGCGCCGGACAAAAATTGGCACGGAACCTGTTAGGAGACTCCCGGTTGTGCGGTCGCGTCGAAAGTCCGGTCGAACCGCGAGCCTCGGACGGCCAGGAGAACGCCGTCGCGAGTCGAGTGCATGTCGCTAGTCCCAAGAACCACACTCACTGGAGGAACAGCATGGCCAAGATCAACCGCGTCCTGGTTGGAGAGTCGCTCGTCGGCGATGGCAACGAGGTCGCACACATCGACTTGATCATCGGACCGCGAGGTTCCGCTGCCGAGACCGCGTTCTGCAACGCGCTCACGAACAACAAGGATGGCTTCACGTCGCTGCTCGCCGTGGTCGCCCCGAATCTGCTGACCAAGCCGAACACGATTCTCTTCAACAAGGTGACGATCAAGGGTGCGAAGCAGGCCGTGCAGATGTTCGGCCCGGCGCAGCGCGCGGTGGCCATGGCGGTCGCCGACAGCGTGGAAAGCGGCGTGATTCCCGCCGACGAAGCCGACGACGTGTTCATCTGCGTCGGCGTCTTCATCCACTGGGAAGCCGACAACGACCAGAAGATCCACGACTTCAACTATCAGGCGACCAAGGAAGCGCTTGCGCGTGCGGTGGCGGGCGAGCCGTCGGCGAAGGAGGTAGTATCGAAGAAGGGAACGATGTCGCATCCGTTCTCGCCGAGCTGACTGGCGCCGGGCCGGCATGGGTTTCATGACGCGTGCCGGCCCCTTTGTCTTTCAGAATCATTACGAGGTTTATCGCATGACATCACGTTGCCGCGCGCTGACAGTGCTCGTCTGTCTTTCGCTGAGTTCGACGCTTTCGTTCGCCGCGACGGACACCGGGCGCGCCGCGCCCGCCAAAACTCACGACTACCCGACAGAAGGGCGCGTGGAATATGTGCTCGGCTGTATGGACGATAACGGACACGATTTCGCCAACGTCTACAAATGCTCTTGCGCAATCGACAAGATCGCGCAGACGCTCACTTATGACGACTTCGTCGAGCAGTCGACTTTTTCGAAGTACGCGACGCTCGGGGGGGAAGGCGGGGCGGAGTTCAGGGTCGATCGCGCGAAGGCGCAGACCAGGAAATTTCGCGATCTTCAGAGGGATGCGTTCAAGGCATGCGGGATTCAGCAGAAGTCGGCATCCGCCAGATGATCCGCGGCCGGTTGCTTGCCTGGCGCCTTGCTTGACCGGCAAGCAACCCGCTGGCGGAGCCTTGGCTTTCGATACAGGTTTGCGACGGGACTTTGCGAACTGACGCATACGTTGAGAAAACAATTCTTTGCATCGCTCGCCACGACGTGCGTTTTATACTGGCCCCATTCCAACACTGCAAGCACTGGAACCGGCGAGCCATGCCACGAAACATACAGCACCCCCAACGATCCGCCACATCGGCCCCCGATATCGTCGCGCAACGTTCGCCTGATAAAAACCGCACGACACGGCGCCTCGTCTCACTGTCATGCGCGATCGCACTCATGTCGAGCATGCTCCTGAGTGCATGCGGAGGCGACGACGGTTCAACCTTCGGCGCGTCACAAGCGCAGAGCGCTGCGCACCCGCAAACGCAGGTCTCGTCTTACTCCGCCGCCCAGGCTCCCGCCTGGCATTGCTCGACGCCTTGCTAAGCATTTGACCGCTACGTCGTGCCGCTAGCGCCGCAAGCGCATGCCTCCCTAACGCGAAACAACTCAATGCTGAAAAAAAGTTCATCTCGTCGCCAGTTTCTGGGCGACACGCTCAAACTCGCGGGTGCGTCGGCCGCTGCGGGCCTTTTGCCCGCAAGCATCCTGCGGGCGCAATCGATTCCGGCTGCCAGCGGCACAGGCACGATCCAGGACGTCAAGCACATCGTTATCCTGATGCAGGAAAACCGCTCGTTCGACCACTACCTCGGCAATGTCCCGGCCGTGCGAGGCTTCGGCGATCCCCGTCCGGCGGTTCTGCAATCGACCGGCTATCCGGTGTGGTATCAGCCCGGCGGTTCTGGCTACGTCCTGCCGTTCCGGCCCGCGCCGTCTTCCAGCGGGACGAACGGCGACACCTATTTCGCGGGACTCGACCACGGCTGGGCGGGCGGTCACTCCGCCTGGAACGGCGGTCAGTACAACAACTGGGTTTCAGCCAAGACGCGCCAGACCATGGCGTACTTTACGAACAGAGACATTCCGTATTACTACGCGCTCGCGAACGCCTTCACCGTGTGCGACGCGTACCACTGCTCGCTGCTCGGCCCGACCAACCCGAACCGGCTTTACATGTTCACGGGATGCTGCGGCAATATTCCCGGGTACTCGGTCCACATCGACAACAACACCTATGGCGCGCACTGGACCACGCTTCCGGAACGGCTGAACGCGGCGGGTATCACGTGGAAGTTCTATCAGGACAAGGGACAGGGTCTCAGTTACGCGGCAGGATTCGGTGAAAGAACGGCGAACGGGTCGGGTGGACTGTCGTGGAACGGAAACTATGGCGACAACACGCTGCTCAACTTCAGCCAGTACCAGAATCTTCAGGCTACCTCCCCCCTCGCCCCGGCGCTAAACGGCACGCAAATCGATCCACAGGGCATCGGCAAGCCCTACGACATGGGCCTGTTCGCGCAGCTCATCGCCGATGTGGCCAACAACACGCTGCCCCAAGTGTCGTGGATCGCCGCGCCTGTCGCGTATTGCGAACATCCGTCGTGGGCCACGAGCGGCGGCGAATGGTACGTGAGCAATGTGCTGAACGCGCTTACGTCGAATCCCGATGTGTGGGCCAGAACGGTTCTCTTCATCACCTATGACGAGAACGACGGATATTTCGATCACGTGCCGCCACCCGTGCCGCCTGCATCGGGCGCGGGCAAGTCGAACGTCAGCACGGCCACGGAGTTCAGAGACAGCAGTTCGGGCAGTATGTCCGACGGCTCCGGCGCCAACGACCAACAAATCGGACTCGGTGTACGCGTGCCGATGCTCGCGATCTCCCCGTGGTCCAAGGGCGGCAAGGTCAACTCCCAGGTGTTCGACCACACCTCGATCATCCGCTTCATCGAAGCGCGCTTCGCCAACTCAGCGACGCCGCTGTCCGAGCCGAATATCTCGGCATGGCGGCGCGCGGTGTGCGGCGACCTGACCACGGCGTTCGATTTCTCCCACCCGGATCAGCGCAGCGCGTCGCTTGGCACCGCGAGCAGCAACATGGATCCCAGCGGCTCGACCGTGTCGGCGGCGCCGCCGAGTTCGCAAGCGCTGCCCGCGCTCTCGGCCGGACGCCGTGTCGCCTCACGGCTGCCCTACGAATTCTTCGCCGAGGCGAAGGTCGACCCGATCGGCAAAACGGTCAACCTGAGCTTCACCAACACAGGCAGCGCGGGCGTCAGCCTGCAACTCCGTCGCTGCCTCATTGGCGGCAGCGACGCACCACGACACTACACGATCGCCCAGGATTCGACCCAGCGCGCACAGGTGAAGGACGCGTCTCCGTTCAATTCCGACAACGCCTACGATCTGGCGGTCTACGGGCCAAACGGCTACCTGCACGAACTGCGAGGCAATGGCCTGTCGGCGACGGCGGCCGAGGTGCGTATCGCGTACGACGTGAACAACGGCAATATCCGCATCACGATCGACAATACGAGTGGAATGCAGGCAGGCGTCTTCATGTTGAGCGACACCGCCTATCGAAAGAACCCTGACGCGAAGGTGAGCGTCGGGGCTGGCGCGAATCAGGATATCGTGTGGTACGGCGATATCGGATGGTACGACGTGAGCATCCGGCTCGTCAGCGATGTGGCCTACTTCCGGCGCTTCGCGGGTTGCGTGCAGCCGCTCTCGACCGTTCCGATGACCGATTCCGCCATCGGCAACACCGCGCAGTTCGTGCCAAACTTTTCGGTGACGGGCACGAACTCGGCCACGCTGCGCTTCGACTACGTGGCGCCGCCCTGGCTTCACAGCCCGACGAACTGGATCGGCGTGTACAAAAAAGGCGGCATACCGAGCAGTTCGAATGGATCGCTCGCATGGGTGCGCACACCGAAGTCCTCCGGGTCCGTGATGCTCGCGAGCCGCAGCGGAAACAAGACGCTGGCCTCGGGCAACTATGACTTGTACTTTCTGTTCAACGACGGCTACACGGTTCTAAGCGGGCCCATTCCGTTGACGATCTGAACGAAGCAAACGAGCAGCCGGATGCGAAATCCGGCTGCTTCGAAGCGTCCGCCCTCACTCACGCACATACCCTCGCCCTATCCACGCAAGACTTACCGGCCCGGCCGGCCGCGCCTCAGCCACCCGCCGCCGCTCGATCGCCACGCCCACGGCTTCGACATCGTCGAACTTCGCCGGTTTGGCCAGCGAGATGCGCACCCAGTGCGCGCCGAAATCCCGAATGACCATCTGCGCGATGCGTTCCGCCAGCGCTTCCAGCAACTGCACGCCATGCGAAGCGAGCAGTCCGTGGATCGCCTCGCGCACCGCCGCGTAGTTCACCGTATCCTCGATCCGATCCGTCTGGCAGGCCCGTACGCAAGGCACGCCGATGGCGAGATTCATGCGCACCGTCTGCGGCTCATGCAGCTCGCTCGAATCGATGCCGATCACCGTCTGCCCCGTCAATCCTTCGATGTAGACAATGTCCATTACGTCGCGCGCCTCGCCCGCAGTGTGCGGCGCCACGAAATTCGCTTCGCTGACCGGTTCGCTTCGTCCCATGGAGTCCTCGCCGCGTATGCGCTTTTTTCGCGTCCTTCCAGCGCCCACCGCCAGAAGCATAGGTAAGCTGCAAGCAAAAAGCGGGCGCGTTTATCCCCTTCGATGCGACTACTTATTGAATCCATACGTCATCGGAGGTAAAGTTTTTGCGAACCGGGCCGGACGGCTTGCCAAATAGCGGCAAAACAGCGGCAAAACAGCGGCCGCATCACTCTCCAGCCCGGCCACGAGGCGCGTCTGCGTGCGGAATGCGAAGCACAAGAATCAGAGCAATGACGAATCAGCGCAATTGAGAACGCCGCAGCGCCAGCGGAATACACAACAGATTCGGCGCCGGACGGGCCGCGTGCATAGCGCGCACCGGAAGTCGGCGTAACGGAGACTTGCCCCCATGTCGTCGCTTGCTGACGTAGACACGCATGTCCGGGAAGTACTGAACATCGTCCATAACCCGCTGGCCGCCCGCCGCGCCAGCGACTCGGTCGCGCAGTCATGGCTGCGCTGCCTCACCGAGTTTCAGCTCGATCCCGGCCGCTTCGTCATGCCGCCCGTGCTCACGCAGCACGAGCTCAACGACCGCCGCGAAGCCGCAAGCGACCTGATCGCGTCGTCGAAGCTCGAAATGACCACGCTCTACCAGCAGCTCGCCGATCCGGAACTGGCCGTCGTGCTCGTGGATGCCGACGGCGTCATCGTGCATCAGGTCTCGTCGGTGCCGTTCGGCGAGGCCGTCGCGGCCGACGGACTGCGCGTCGGCGCCCTGTGGAGCGAGCGCGAAGCCGGCACCAACGGCATGGGCACGTGTTTGATCGAGCGCGATTGCATCGCCGTGTGCCAGCACGAGCATTTCTATCCGCGCTATACGTCGCTCACCTGCTCCGCCGCGCCGATCTTCGACGAACGCGGCGAGATCGCCGGCGTGCTCGACGTGACCAGCCGCTCCAAACTGCTGCAACAGCATTCGCTGGTACTTGTGGGCATGTCGCGGCAGATGATCGAGAATCGTCTGATCGATGCCCGCTACCAGCACGCCAATCTGATCCACTTTCATAGCCGGCCGGAATTCGTCGGCACGCTGCACGCGGGCAAGCTCGCGGTGAGCGGCGACGGCGTCGTGCTCGCGGCAAGCCGCAGCGCGCTGTTCCAGCTCGACCTGCGCTCGCCCGGCGAACTGTGCGGCAAGCGCATCGAAGCGGCGTTCAACGCGACGCTGGAAGACATGATCGCGCGCAGCATCCGCGGCTCGTTCCATCCGGTGACGGTGTACAGCGCGAAGACCAACACGCGCTTCTTTTTGACGGCGCAGACGCCGCGCGACGGCGCCGCGGGCAGCACCCGCATCCTGATGAGCGAGCCCGCCGCGACACCGGCGCGTGCCCGCCCGCCGAAAAAGGACGTCGCACGTGAACCGGCGGTCGCGGGACGGCTCGACAAGCTCTCGCATCTGGAATTCGGCGATCCGCGCATGGCCTCGCAGATCCAGCTCGCGGCGCGCGTGATCCAGCGCAAGATCCCGATCATCCTGCGCGGCCAGACCGGCACCGGCAAGGAAGTGTTCGCCAATGCGCTGCACAGCATCAGCCCGAACGGCACGGGTCCGTTCGTCGCGGTGAACTGCGCGTCCTTGCCGGAGAACCTGATCGAGAGCGAGTTGTTCGGCTATCGCGCGGGCGCCTTCACGGGCGCGCAACGCGAGGGGCGGCGCGGCAAGATCGTGCAGGCGAATGGCGGCACCTTGTTTCTCGACGAGATCGGCGACATGCCGCTCGCGCTGCAAGCGCGTCTGTTGCGCGTGCTCGAAGAACACGAAGTCACGCCGCTCGGCGCGGAAACCACGGTCAAGGTGGATTTCCAGCTGATCAGCGCGAGCCATCGCAACCTGATCGAACTCGTGCAGAACGGCCTGTTCCGCGAGGATCTGTATTACCGGCTGAACGGCATCGAGATCAATCTCCCGCCGCTGCGCGAACGCGCCGATGCGCTCGCGTTGATCGGCCACATTCTCGACACCGAATCCGACGATCCGCCGAGGCTCTCGGCCGAAGCACGCCATGCGCTGCTGAAGTACCCATGGCCCGGCAACATTCGCCAGTTGCGCCATGTGCTGCAAATGGCGATCGCCTTGTGCGACGGCCCCGAGATCCTGTGTGCGCATCTGCCCGCCGAGATTGCCAACGGCGTGAACCCGGCCACGTCCGTGCGCGCGCCGGCTCCGGTGGCGAGCGCACCGCCCGCGCATCTCGCGGAAGATGCCGATGTCTCTTCGCTGAATGCGATCCAGGCGAAGGAGCGCGAGACCGTGCTGCTGCTGCTCGACGAGCATCGCTGGAACGTGAGCAATGTCGCGAAGGTGCTGAGCATCAGCCGCAACACGCTGTATCGGAAGATGCATCGGCTGCATATTCGCCTTTCGCACGATTCGCCTGCCGACAACGCCGCCGCCGACGCATGACGCCACCCACGCCCGCCCGCCGGCTCGACGAGTTCAAGCCCGACGCGCGTTTCGCGTGGTGCGTGACCGGCTCCGGTCACATGATCGAAGAGTCGATCGCGCTCGCGCTGCGCCTGCCGGGCGTCGATCTGTTCCTGTCCTCGGCCGGGGAAGAGGTGTTGCCGCTGTATGGCTGGCCCATCACGAAACTGCGCGAACGTTTCAAGGTGTTCCGCGACAACAGCGCGAGCAGCGTGCCCGTCGGGATGCTCTATAACCGCGACTATCACACGGTGGTAATCGCGCCGGCGACCAGCAACACCGTCGCCAAATGCGCGTTCGGCATCTCCGACACGCTGCCCACCAATCTCTACGCGCAGGCCGGCAAGCAATGCGTGCCGGGCATCGTGTTCGCCTGCGACACCGAGGCTTCCGTCATCACCCAGGCGCCGAAGGAATGGGTCGAAGTGCGGCCGCGCGCAATCGAGTTCGAGAATGTCGAGCGGCTCGCGCGTTTCGCGCATACCACCGTGCCGCGCTCGCTCGACGAACTCGAAGCCGCGCTCGATCAACGCCTGTCGGCCCTGAAGCTTGCATGGAACACATCGTCTTCCTGACCGGCCGGCTCGCGCAACTCAGCCTTCAGCAGGTGCTCGAAAGCATCGCCCCCGCGGCGCAGCGCACGCCTTTCACCTGGGAAGTGCGGGAAATCGGGCTGCAGGTCGCGGGGCTGATGACCGCCGACATGATCCGCCGACGCGTCGCCGTGCCGTTGACCGAAGGGACGACGCGCATGATCGTGCCCGGCCGGTGCCGCGGCGATCTCGACGCCCTCGCCGCTCACTATGGCGTGAAGGTGGAACGCGGGCCGGAAGAGGTCAAGGATCTGCCGCAGTTCTTCGGACGCGAGGCGCGGCACGTGGACCTGTCCCGCTACGAGACCGAGATCTTTGCGGAAATCGTCGATGCGCCGCGCCTTGACCTCGACGGCATCGCGGCCCGCGCGCATGAATATCGGCGGCAGGGCGCGGATGTGATTGACATCGGCTGCCTGCCCGAGACGCCGTTTCCGCATCTCGAAGAAGCAGTTGCGATGCTGAAGAAGCAGGGCTTTCGTGTGAGCGTCGATTCGATGCGCGAGGACGAGCTCCTGCGCGGCGGACGCGCGGGCGCGGACTATGTGATGAGCCTGAACGTGGATACGGCATGGATTGCGGACGAGATTGCGTCCACGCCGGTTCTGGTGCCGCGCGAACCCGCGGACGTGGCTTCATTGGATCGCGCGATCGACGCCATGACGAAGCGCGGCCGCGCCTTTCTCGCCGATCCGATTCTCGACCCGATTCCCTTCGGTCTTGCTGCTTCCATCGCGCGATATGTCGCCTTGCGCGAGCGCTATCCCGACGTGCCGATCATGATGGGCGTCGGCAATGTCACCGAGTTGACCGAAGCGGATACGAGCGGCATCAATGCGGTGCTGTTCGGCATGGCGGCGGAGCTGCGCATTGCGGCCGTGCTGACGACCTCGGTCAGTCTCCATGCGCGGCGGGCCGTGCGCGAAGCCGATGTCGCGCGCCGCGTGATGCATGCCGCGCGCGAAACGCAGACCTTGCCCAAGGGCATTTCCAGCGATCTCTCCGCGTTGCATGCGAAGCGGCCGTTTCCGTACGACGCCGGCGAGATCGACGCGATCGCCGCCGCCGTGCGCGATCCGAATTTTCGCGTGCAGGTGTCGTCGCAGGGCATTCATGTCTATAACCGTGACGGTCATCATGTGGCCGTCGATCCGTTCGCGCTCTACCCCGAACTCAAGGTGGAAAGCGACGGCGGCCATGCGTTCTATCTCGGCGTGCAACTGGCGCGCGCGGAAATTGCGTGGCAGCTGGGCAAGCGCTTCGATCAGGATCAGCCGCTTGACTGGGGATGCGAAGTAGAGCGGCCGGAAGAGGATCTCACCGCGTGGCACGCGCCGGGAAGCACGCGCCGGAAAGGCTAGCGCTTCCATTTGATCGAACAACCCAGCGCGGGGTATTGCGGGTCGTCAGGTTCGGCATCGTGCGCGACGGCAAGCATGGCCTCGAAGAGGTCGCGCCGTGCCAGAGGCAAGGCTTCCTTGCGCGATTCATCGATGCGTCCGCGATATCTCAACCTGAGTTCCCGGTCGAAGCCGAACGCTTCCGGCGTGCACACCGCGCCATAGTCGCGCGCGACCTGCTGGGTTTCATCGTGCAGATAGGGAAACGGTAGCCGCCATTCGTGCGTCAACGCAATCATGCGGTCGAAGGCGTCGTCGGTGTAGACGCTGGCATCGTTCGAATTGATACCCGCGAGGTTCACGCCGTGCGATTGCAGTTCGTGCGCGTCGCGTATCAGGTTCGGCAGCACGGCTTTGACGTAAGGGCAGTGGTTGCACATGAAGACGATTACGAGGCCGCTCGGACCTTTGAGCGAGTCCAAGGTGTAGGTTTGGCCGTCGGTTGCCGGCAAGGTGAAAGTTGCTGCCTGTGTGCCGGGATCGATAGCCGGGGATGCGGTGGGCATTGAGATAGCTCCTATTTGATATCGGTTGGCCGATCGATGTATTGGCGGGTTGAAGGCGCTCGGATAGCATGGGATTTCCATCAGTCATCCGGAGCATTCATGTATATTTTCAGCGTCGAAGAAGCACAAAATGATCTGCCACGCATCCTTGATATGGTTGCTCAGGGAAAGGATGTCGCTATTGGCGGCGAACGTCCAGCGTTGCTGCGTCGAGTGAAGGCAGTCGGAAATCTCTCGCACGATGACCCGAATCCTGCGGTTCCATCATCATCGGACATGTAGACGATGGCGTTCTCGACGATGAATCCGTCAAGCCCTTGCCTGACGACATCACCGCCGAGTTCTACAAGCCGAGGATTTACGACGTCACTCCTGTTGCCGAGCACCGATGATGCGACTTCTTCTCGATACCCACGTCTACATCTGGAGCGTCTTGAAGGATCGCAAGATGCCAAGTGACTTCCGGGAAATGATCGCGGAGGCGGATAAGGTGTTTGTCAGTACCGCGACCATCTGGGAACTGTCAATCAAGGCCGCGCGGGGAAAACTCGAACCCGCGGCCAACCGAACCATCGACTTGCTGGAGGCGCAGCCGTTTATTGTGCTTCCGGTACTGCTGAAGCATGCCAAAGCGGTTCGCAACATGCCGGACCTTCATCGCGATCCCTTCGATCGTGTGCTCATCGCGCAGGCACGCACCGAAATACTCAAGTTCTTGACGGTAGACAGCGAACTCTCCAACTACCTCAACGAAGCCCTTCCCGTCTTACGGTAGTCGGTAAATCGGGGCGCGCCCTCGCCTCAGCTTCAGTGATACTTCCTCGCCATGACTTCCAGCCCAACAGGCCTGATCCTTTGCCCATGTCCCGCGCATCCGAACGCCTCGAAGCGTTCGATGCACAAATCCCGCGCCGCCGCCGTCGCGGCTTTCAGCGCATGCCTCGGATCGAACTCCGACTTCGCCGCCGCCATCGCCCGGCGCATGGCGCCTGTCATCGCGAGCCGGATGTCGGTGTCGATGTTCACCTTGCGCACGCCGTTCGCAATGCCGCGCCGGATTTCCTCGACCGGCACACCGAAGGTCGCGGGCATCTCGCCGCCGTGCTCGCGAATGATCGCGAGCCATTCCTGCGGCACCGATGACGAACCATGCATCACCAGATGCGTATTGGGAATGCGCGCATGGATTTCGGCGATACGGTCAATCGCGAGAATATCGCCGGTGGGCTGGCGGCTGAACTTGTACGCACCGTGCGACGTGCCGATGGCTATCGCGAGCGCATCGATGCCGGTTGCTTCCACGAACGCGCGCGCCTCATCCGGATCGGTCAGCAGACGGTCGCGGCTCAACGCACCTTCCGCGCCCACGCCATCTTCCTCGCCCGCGAGTCCCGTCTCCAGCGAGCCGAGACAGCCGAGCTCACCCTCCACCGAGACGCCTACCGAATGCGCAGCCTCCACGACGCGCCGGCTCACCTCGACGTTATAGCCATATTCCGACGGCGTCTTCTGGTCCGGCATCAGCGAACCGTCCATCATCACCGACGTGAAGCCGGAACGGATCGCCTGCGGGCACACCGAAGGACTCGCGCCATGATCCTGATGCAGCACCACCGGAATCTCCGGATGCGCTTCCACGGCCGCGAGCACCAGATGCCGCAGATACGGCTCGCCCGCATACTTGCGCGCCCCCGCCGACGCCTGCAGGATCACCGGGCTTCCCGTTGCCTCGGCCGCCGCCATGATCGCCTGCACCTGCTCCATGTTGTTGACGTTGAACGCGGGCACGCCGTAGTCGTGCTCCGCGGCGTGATCCAGCAACTGTCTCAATGCAATGAAGGCCATGTCGAAGTCCCTCTCGATGATCGTTGGCGATGAAGGCTCAAGCCGCCACGCGGCGCGCTTCCTCGACGAGCGCATCCGTGGTCACGCCGAAGTGCGCGAACAATTCGCTTGCCGGCGCGGATTCCCCAAACCGGTCGATGCCGACCACGCCGCCATTCAGTCCCACGTACTGCCGCCAGAATGCGGTCACGCCCGCCTCGATCGCGACGCGCGGCACGCCTTCGGGCAACACGCGCTCGCGCCACGCATTGCACTGGCGGTCGAAGACGGTGGTCGAAGGCATCGACACGACGCGCGCGAGAATGCCCTGCTTCCTGAGCGGCTCGACCGCTTCCAGCGCCAGCGCCACTTCCGAGCCAGTGGCGATGAGCACGACGCGGCGCGCATCGCGTTCACTGGTGGCCGGCCAGTCGGCCAGCACGTAGCCGCCGCGCTCGATTGCATCTATCTGCGCCTCGTCGCGCGGCACGAACGGCAGGTTCTGCCGCGACAGCAGCAGACACGACGGCCGGTCGCGTTCGACCGCGCTGATCCATGCCTGCATCGTCTCGACGGTATCGCACGGACGCCACACGTCGAGTCCCGGAATCATGCGCAACGTCGCCGCATGTTCGACTGGCTGATGAGTCGGACCATCCTCGCCCAGCCCGATCGAATCGTGGGTGAAGACGAACACCGTGCGCGTTTTCATCAGCGCGGCCATGCGCAGCGCATTGCGCGCGTAATCCGAAAACGTCAGGAACGTGCCGCCGAACGGCAGATGTCCGCGATGCAACGCCACGCCGTTCAACACCGCGCTCATGCCGAACTCGCGCACGCCGAAGTGAATGTAGTTGGCCTGGCCGGACGCCGCCGTCATGTCGACCGCGCCCTTCCAGCGCGTGAGATTCGAGCCGGTCAGGTCGGCGGAACCGCCGAGCAACTCCGGCAATGCGCCCGCCAGACCGTCGATGGCCAGTTGCGATGCCTTGCGGGTCGCCACGGTCTGGCGCGCGCGGTCCGCCTCGCGCACCAGCGCATGCGCCGTATCGCGCCAGTTCGCGGGGAGCGCGCCGCGCGCCCGCCGCTCAAACTCGGCGGCTTCGTCCGGAAACGCCCGGCGATAGCCCTCGAAACGCCGCTTCCAGTCGTCCTGCGCCGCCGCGCCCGCCTCGCGCGCGTCCCACAGCGCGCGCACCGCCGACGGAATCTCGAACGGCCCATGCGCCCAGCCCAGCGCGCGGCGCGTGGCTTCGGCCTCTTCCGCGCCAAGCGGCGCGCCGTGTACCTCATGCGTGCCGGCCATGGTCGGGGCGCCCCGGCCGATCACGGTCTTGCAGCAGATCAGCGTCGGCCGGTCCGAGTCGCGCGCGTCCTGCAACGCCTGTGCGACCGCGTCGGCATCGTGCCCGTCCACACGCTTGACGACGTTCCAGCCATACGCCTCGAAGCGCTTCGGCGTGTCGTCGGCGAACCAGCCTTCCACATGACCGTCGATGGAAATGCCGTTGTCGTCATAGAGCACAGTGAGCTTCGCAAGCCGCAGCGTGCCCGCCAGCGACGCCGCCTCATGCGACACGCCTTCCATCAGGCAACCGTCGCCGACGAACACGTAAGTACGATGATCGACGATCTCATGCCCCCGCCGGTTGAACTCACGCGCGAGCAGAGTTTCGGCGAGCGCCATGCCGACCGCGTTTGCCAGTCCCTGCCCGAGCGGCCCAGTCGTCGTTTCCACGCCGGGTGTCACGCCCGCTTCCGGATGGCCGGGCGTCTTGCTGCCCAGTTGCCGGAAGCGCCGGATGTCGTCGATGGACACGTCATAGCCGCTCAGATGCAGCAGCCCGTAGAGCAGCATCGAGCCATGTCCGTTCGAGAGCACGAAGCGGTCGCGGTCGGGCCAGTCAGGGTCCAGCGGATTGAGTTTCAGATGACGCGTCCACAGCGCGACCGCGATCTCGGCCATGCCCATCGGCATGCCGGGATGACCCGAGTTTGCCTGCTGGACCGCATCGACGGCGAGCATGCGCAGCGCGTTGGCCATCTGGCGGACCTCGGGCGAGCGCTGGCGAGAGGGCAAAGCTTCAGCAACGGCATTCATGGATGCCTCCTTGATGCAATGGGAAAACGGGCTGCTCAGGCGCGGGCGCGACGGTCACGCAACTGCAGGATCATCGGCGTGAAGATCAGCTGCATCGCGAGTCCCATCTTGCCGCCAGGCACGACGATCACATTCGGCCGCGACATGAACGAGTCGTGCAGCATGGTCAGCAGATAAGGAAAGTCGATGCCGCGCGGCTTCGCGAAGCGGATCACGACAAAGCTCTCGTCGGGTTGCGGAATCTCGCGCGCGGTGAACGGATTCGATGTGTCCACCGTCGGCACGCGCTGGAAGTTCACATGCGTATGCGAGAACTGCGGGCAGATGTAGTTCACGTAATCGGGCATGCGGCGCAGGATGGTATCGACCACAGCTTCGTGCGAATAGCCGCGCATCGTCTGGTCGCGATGCAGTTTCTGGATCCATTCGAGATTGATGATGGGCACCACGCCCACCAGCAGATCCGCATGACGCGCGATGTCCACTTCGTCCGTGACGGCCCCGCCATGCAGGCCTTCGTAGAACATCAGGTCGGTATCGGGCGTGACGTCTTCCCACGGCGTGAACGTGCCCGCATCCTGCTTGAAGCGGGCGGCCTCGGCATCGTCGTGGACGTAATGACGGAACTGCCCGCCGCCGCTCGTGCCGTAAGTTTCGAAGAGGCTTTCGAGCTCACGCAGCAGATTCGCTTCCGGCCCGAAGTGACTGAAGTTGAGGCGTCCGTCGCGCTCGCTCTGCTTCATGGCCTCGCGCATGCCGAGACGGTCATAGCGATGGAACGCGTCGCCTTCAACAACTTGCGCGTTGATCTTTTCGCGCCTGAAAATATGCGTGAAACTCTTCATGACGGTGGTGGTGCCGGCGCCGCTCGAGCCCGTCACCGCGACGATCGGATGCTTGACTGACATGCGCTGTCTCCCTGGTTGTTGATGTCGTATCGAGCGCTGCTTCAGGCTTCCGTCTCCGGCAAAAACAGCGAGCGCTCGTTGAACAGCGGCGACGTGAACGGCTTGTCCTCGCCGCGATCGTATTCGCCGTGATAGCGCTGGATCCGCTCCACTTCATGGCGCGACCCCAGAATCACCGGCACGCGCTGATGTAGCGCGCCCGGCTGCACGTCAAGAAGGCGCTCGCGTCCGGTGATCGACAGGCCGCCCGCCTGCTCGACCAGGAAGCTCATCGGGCTCGCCTCGTACAGCAAACGCAGGCGGCCTTCCATCTCGGGCGTCCTGAAGTCGCGCGGATACATGAACACGCCGCCGCGCATCAGGATGCGATGCACTTCCGCGACCATCGATGCAATCCAGCGCATGTTGAAATCTTGCGCGCGGCAGCCGGTGCGGCCGTCCTTGCACTCCTGCACGTAGCGGCGCACGGGCGGTTCCCAGAAGCGCTCGTTCGACGCATTGATCGCGAACTCGCATGAGTCTTCCGGAATGCGGATGTCGGAATGCGTGAGCACGAAGTTGCCGACGTCGCGTTCGAGCGTAAAGCCATGCGTGCCGTTGCCGACGGACAGCACCAGCATCGTTGATGGCCCGTAGATCGCATAGCCCGCCGCAACCTGTTCGCGGCCCGGGCGCATGAACGCGGCTGCATCGGCGGCGCCGCGCGTGCCGCCCTCACCTTCACCATCGCGACGCAGCACCGAGAAGATGGATCCGACCACGCCGTTGATGTCGATGTTCGACGAGCCATCGAGCGGATCGAAGGCCAGCAGATAATCGCCACGCGGCCAGGTTTCCGGAATGGCGTACACGCCGTCCATTTCCTCGGACACCATGCCGGCCAGCAAGCCGTCCCATTCGCAATGCTGCAGGAAGATCTCGTTGGTCACGAGGTCGAGCTTCTTCTGTTCCTCGCCGTGCGTGTTGACCGACTGCGCCGAGCCATGCTGCCCGCCCAGCGCGCCGCGTGTCAGCGCTGCCGCGATCGTCTTGATCGAGGCCGCGACATCGATCAGCAACGCCGACAGACCGCTCGCCGCATCCGGACCCGGCTGGCGATCGAGCGTGTCGATCAGGAACTTCGATAAGGTAGTGCGTCCATCCAGCATCGCGCAGTCTCCTTGTAGGTCACGAATCGGCAAACACGCGGCTCGCGCGAATGTCGCTGGCGTCGAGCTGCATCAGCGCGTTGGCATCGGCATGGCACGCGCCGCGCTCGGCCGCCGCGAACAGACGATTCGCCTGGCGCAGCCGCGCGCGGTCCAGCGCGTTGCGCACCGAACGCGCGTTGGCGAAGTTCGGCTGGCGGATGCGGCGCGTGAGATAGTCGTCGAAGGCGCGGCGCGCGTCGTCGTCGAAGCGGTAGTGCATGTCGGCGAGCATGTGCTCCGCAATCTGCAGCAACTCGCCCGGCGCGTAGTCGGGAAACACGAGGTGATGCGCGATGCGCGACCGAAAACCCGGATTGCTGTGGAAGAAGGTTTCCATGCGCGCTTCGTATCCGGCAAGGATCACGACGAGATCGTCGCGCTGGTTCTCCATCGTCTGGAGCAGGATCTCAATGGCCTCCTGCCCGTAGTCGCGTTCGTTCTCCGGCCGGTACAGGTAGTAGGCCTCGTCGATGAACAGCACGCCGCCCATCGCACGCTTGAGCACTTCGCGCGTTTTGGGCGCGGTATGCCCGATGTACTGGCCGACCAGATCGTCGCGCGTCACCGAGACGAGATGATTGCGCCGGATATAGCCGAGCCGGTGCAGCACCTGCGCCATGCGCAGCGCAACGGTGGTCTTGCCGGTGCCGGGATTGCCCGAGAAGCACATGTGCAGCGTGGGCGCACCCGACGCGATGCCGAGCGTCGCGCGGGCGCGTTCCACCAGCAGGTGCGCGGCGACCTCGCGGATGCGCGTCTTGACCGGCGCCAGCCCGATCAGGTCGCGGTCCAGTTCCGCCAGCACCTCGCCGATGCGCGATTCGCGGTACAGCGCCATCAGGTCGGCGTGCGTCGCCTGGGTTTCGTCGAGCGTGGCTTCGGCGCTCATGGTGTCGCCTCCTCATCAGTAACGTTCGCCGGCGGGGCGGTCGGTGGCGTAGGTGCGGATCGCGTAGCGCTGCACGCGGCTGCGGTCGTCCTGACGTTCGAGGCGGAAGCCGTGCTCCACCTCCGGACGATTCACCATGAACGAGAGCCGCATCGTCTCGAAGCCGCGCACCGAATCGAACGCATTCACCTTGATGTAGTGACGCGGATACGTCTTGCGGCATGCGTTCACTTCCATCAGCACGCCGGCGGCGTCGTGCAGGTCGAACATCGGCAGGCCCCACATTTCCCAGTAGGTGTTGCGCGGGTGCGGATCATCGGTGTATTCGACCGAGCAGGCCCAGCCCTGATCCAGCGCATAGCCGATCTGCGCGACGATTTCCTCGTCGGTCAGCGGCGGCAGGAATGAAAACGTGCCTTGTGTGATCTTCATGTCGGTTCCTCGATGCGGGTGGGCAGACTCAGGCCGCGGCGGTCGCCGTCACGGCGAAGTCCGGCGTATCCGTCGATGCATAGTTGAAGGTCACGTCGCGCCAGGTATCGAGCGCCTGCTGGAGCGGCGTACAGGTGCGCGCGGCGGCCTCGAGAATGTCCGGCCCCTCGTGGGCGATGTCGCGTCCTTCGTTGCGGGCCTTGACCATCGCTTCGAGCGCGACGCGGTTCGCCGTTGCGCCGGCCCGGATGCCTTGCGGATGCCCGATCGTGCCGCCGCCGAATTGCAGGATGCAGTCGTCGCCGAACAGGTCGAGCAGCTGATGCATCTGCCCGGCGTGAATGCCGCCCGACGCCACCGGCATCACCTTGCGCAAGCCGGCCCAGGGTTGATCGAAGAACACGCCGCGCGCGAGGTCCGGCTCGTTGCGCGCGTCGCGGCACACGTTGTAGTAGCCCTGCACGGACAAGGGATCGCCTTCGAGCTTGCCGACCGCCGTGCCCGCATGCGCGTGATCCACGCCCGCCATGCGCAGCCATTTCGCGATCACGCGGAACGAGATGCCGTGATTGCGCTGCCGCGTATAAGTGCCGTGTCCGGCGCGATGCAGATGCAGGATCATGTCGTTGCGGCGCGCCCACTTCGACATCGACTGGATCGCGGTCCAGCCGATCACGAGATCGATCATCACGATGCACGAGCCCAGTTCCTTCGCGAATTCGGCGCGCTCGTACATGTCTTCCATGGTGCCGGCGGTCACGTTCAGATAGTGGCCTTTCATCTCGCCGGTTTCGGCCTGCGCGCGGTTCACGGCCTCCATCGCGAACAGATAGCGGTCGCGCCAGTGCATGAATGCCTGCGAATTGATGTTCTCGTCATCCTTGAGAAAGTCGAGACCGCCCTTCAGCCCTTCATAAACGACGCGGCCATAGTTCTTGCCCGAGAGCCCGAGCTTCGGCTTGACGGTCGCGCCGAGCAACGGGCGGCCATACTTGTCGAGCCGTTCGCGCTCGACGACGATGCCGGTCGGCGGCCCCTGGAAGGTCTTCAGATACGCCACCGGGATGCGCATGTCTTCGAGACGCAGCGCCTTGAGCGGCTTGAAGCCGAACACGTTGCCGATGATCGACGCGGTCAGGTTCGCGACCGAGCCTTCCTCGAAGAGATCGAGGTCATAGGCGATGTACGCGAAGTATTGCGGTTCGTCGGCGCGCATGCTGGGCACGGGCTCGACGCGATACGCCTTGGCGCGATACATGTCGCACGCGGTGAGGCGGTCGGTCCAGACGACGGTCCAGGTTGCCGTCGACGATTCCCCCGCTACTGCCGCCGCCGCTTCCTCGGGCTCGACGCCCGCTTGCGGCGTGATGCGGAACAGCGCGATCACGTCGGTGTCCTTCGGCGTGTAGTCGGGCTGCCAGTAGCCCATCTCGCGATACTTCATGACGCCGGCCGCATAGCGCGAGCGCGGATCGGACGGATTGCGCGCCGCCTCGACGGCGGCCTTGTTGAAGTCGTTCATTCCGTTTCCTCGACAGTGAGATGAGAGGGACGTGCGCTTGATGACTGCCCTGCTGTGAATGCAGAGTAAGCATTGGCCGCAGCGAAAGGAATTCACGATTTGCTTGCAGGACCTTAAGCGATGCCTTATTGGGTGTTTGCCCTGATGCGCTCCTGAACGGGTGATGGAACACTTTGTTCTGGTTCTGTCACAGTCGATGTGCGCGTTCACCGAATGGACCGACCGTGCGCCGCGCCGGATCACTGGCATGACGCTTGCAACGCTTCAAAGCCGGCCACCTCCCGGCCGTCGGGCGGATTCGTCCGCACTGGCAATTCATTGAAGCGGTATCCGAGGCTTTCACTCACCCATCTGGAGGAACGCTCATGCAATGGACTACGCCCAGCTTCACCGATATGCGTTTTGGCTTTGAAATCACGATGTACATTGCCACCCGCTAAAGGTGGAAGCACCCGCACGACGCCGCGTCGAAGCGATGCGGTCCCTTCGTGCGGTCCCGAATCTGCACGCCGCCCGTCATGATTTACGAAACCGTCGTCACGACCGCAGACCGCGAGGGCCGGCCCCACATTGCGCCGATGGGCGTGCGCTTCGAAGACGGCTTCGCAATCCTTGCGCCCTTCCGTCCCTCCGCGACGCTCGACAACGTCATCGCGACGCAGAGCGCGGTGCTCAATTTGACGAACGACGTGCGGGTGTTCGCCGGCTGCGTGACAGGCCACAAGCGCGACTGGCCGACGGTGCCCGCCGACACGGTGCCGAGCGTACGGCTCGCGACGACGCTTGCCCATACCGAGTTGCGCCTCGCCGCGATCGATGACGACGACACGCGTCCGACGCTGCGCATGGCCTGCGTACATCGCGCAACGCATGCACCGTTTCCGGGCTTCAACCGCGCACAAGCCGCGGTAGTCGAAGGCGCGATACTCGTCAGCCGGCTCTTCATGCTGCCGGCCGACAAGGTGAACAGCGAACTTGCGTACCTGCGCATTGCCATCGACAAGACCGCTGGCGATGCCGAGCGCGAAGCATGGCACTGGCTGCTGCTCGCCGTCGATGCGCATCGCGCGAAGGCGTTGACCTGATCTGTCTTCCCATTGGAGTGTTCAAACGATGACCGCATTGCTCGCGAGCGTCCGCTCGGCGGATGAAGCCTTCGATGCCGCGCACGCCGGCGCCGAACTGATCGACTTGAAGGAACCGCGTGCGGGCGCGCTGGGCGGCGTCGCGACGGGCGATATTGCACGGATCGTCATCGCGTTGCGGGCGCGGTATCCGGTGCGGCCGATCAGCGCGACCATCGGCGACTGGCCCAATCATGCGCTCGACGAGATCACTGGACGCGTGCTCGAGGTCGCTGCGGCGGGCGTCGATTACGTGAAGGTGGGCATCTCGCCCGGCGCGGGCGCGGAGCGATGCCTGCGGCATCTTGCGAGTCTGCCGGCCGCGGTGGTGCCGGTGCTGCTGTCGGATGACGGCGTGGATCGCGCGCTGGCGGCGCTCGCGGCGCAGCTGGGGTTTGTCGGCATCGTCTTCGATACGGCGGGCAAGAATGGCCGCACGCTGTTCGATTGCGTCGACGTGCAGACCTTGGCCGCCTGTATCGCCGATGTCCGCGCGCGCGGCGCGATGAGCGCGGTGGCGGGTTCGCTCGGCTGGCGCGACCTCCACACCATTCGCCTGCTTGCGCCGGATATCGCGGGCTTTCGCGGCGCGTTGTGCGACGAGCGCGACGGACGCGCCGGCACGCTTGATCCGCGCAGGGTCGAGCGGTGGGCGCGCGCGCTGCACGGCGAGAGCGTGACCGTATGAAACACTCGAGACGGCGGGTGGCTGCGTGTCACACCGTCACGTTGAGCAAGCGGTCGCGCATGACGGCGAGATCGCCTTTCCCCAGGATCTCGACCACATAATTCGCGTCGCGCACATAAGCGGGAAAGCGCCGGTCCACGACGCCATCGGCGGCGAGCGCTTCCAGCGATGCATGCGCTTCCACCTCGCACGACTTCACGATCATCAGGCGCTCCGCATTCAGCGAGGTGGAGAGCCACGCGGCGAGGCTGTCCGACGTCACGTCCCAGTTGGTCATCTTGTCGGGCGTCGTGCGCATCAGGTCGGTGGGCACCCAGACGGCCACGCGGCCATCGCGCAGCGCGCGCCGGATGCGGCTCTCGTTCGACGCCAGCACGAGTTCCGGTACGACGCCCTGCATCAGGATCGCGTACTGCGCCATCGCCAGCAGACACATGTTATGGGCGGCGAGATCGTCGAACTGCCATTCGCTCTGATATTGCCGCACCGCGTCCGCGAAATCGCCGCCGCCCGGCACGATCACGACGCGCCCGCCGCCCACTTCCCATAGCCGCGTCAGCCATTCGCGCAGCGCCGGGTCGTGACTGAGGCTCCCCCCGATCTTCACCACCCACATAGTTTCCTGTCCTCGTTCGATGATGCCGCCGGGCCACGCACCCGGTTGAATACCGCGTCTTCAACTCGCTATGTTTCTCAAACTATCACGCCGCGCGCGACGACGCATCGTGCGATGGCTCTGTTCCGTTGTCCCGCGCGCCTTCCATGGGCGTCGTCGCCAGCGAGGCGAGCAGCGCCACCGCGACGCTCGGCGCACAGGTCGCGACCCATTCGACGCGCGTTGCGTCGTCATCGGCGACGCCCGCGAGCCGCGCGAAATCCACGTAACCGCGCGCTTCCTGGCGCGCCAGCGCCGCCGCGAGAAAGCGCCCACAACCCGCGCCGATGATGGGCGCCGTCGCCAGTGCGGCGTCGCGTGCAATGACTTGCGCAAGACCGGCGGCCAGCGTGCGCAACTGTTCCTGCCGCCAGGTCTGCGCGAAGCGCTTCCATTCGGCATCGGATGCTTCCGCGGCATCGCGGCCGATCATCCGTGCGATGCGCGCGCGGCTGGCGGCTTCGGTCTTGGGTCCGTTGTCGGCGCTCGGATGCTGGTCGTGCGCGGCCCAGAGTTCGCCGGTGAGGCGATAGACATCGGCCGTCGTGGCGAACCATTCGTTCATCACGCCGCTCGTCTCGCCGCGAAACGCGATGCGCTGTGCCACGCCGCACAAGGGTGTGCGCACGACGCCCTGATAGACCAGCTCGCCGCTGACCAGCCGTTCGGCGTCGTTCGCGCCGCGCGCCCGCACTTCGCCGCCGATGATTGGAATGATGTCGGTGGTCGTGCTGCCGATATCGATCAGCACCGCATCGCGCATGCGGGTGGCGGCCCAGCGCGCGGTCGCGAGCCAGTTCGCCGATGCCACCTTGCGCCAGCCTTTTGCGCAGGCCGAGCGCGCGAGCCACCCGCCGTGCTCGCCGCCGCCCGCGAAGAACAGCGTGCGCGGCCCGAGCCGTTGCGCGAGGGTGCGGCTGAGTGTGCACACGCCTTCGGCGCGGTCGGCGAACAGATCGACCATTTCGCCGGTCATCGTGACGGCGTGGCGCGCGGACGCATCGCCGGCGGCGGGCCAGCGTTCGAACACGCCGTCGATTGCGCGTTCCAGATGCGCGAGGCCCTGCCACAACGGGCAGGCCCATTGGGCGACATCGACGAGCACGCCCTTGCGGTTGGCCAGCGACACCTTGACGTGCGCGCCGCCTACGTCCCAGCCGAACACCGGTGCGTCGCCGGAAGCCGATGCCCTCATGACGCGCCTCCGACTGCGCGCAGTGCGTGCGCTTCGCCGTCGAAGCCGGGCACGCGATGCGCGGCCAGCAGTTCGGCCGCGAGATTCCTGCCGCCGCGCCGGCTCAGTTCGGCATAGGCGACGGTCGGCCGTGGATTCACCTCGATGACGACCGGCCCGCGTTCCGGATGCCATACCACGTCGATGCCGACGAAGCCGCGCAGACCGGGAAGCGCCTCGGCCACGCGCAGCGCGAGCCGTTCGAGCGCGCGTCCTTGCGGACCGTGGCGGTCGATGCGATCGACATCGACGCCGTCGAACTGCACGATGCGTTCGCGCCGTTCGGGGCTTGCCGGTTCGGACAGTCCGATGCGTTGCCGGTTGATGCTGACGAGCCGCGCGAGCCGGTCGCGACAGATCAGGGAGAGGCTGAGCGGTTCGCCTTCGATCCATTCCTGCAACACGGGCGTGCGTCCTGCTTCGACGCGGGCTACGTATTCGGCGCGGGCGGCGGCGAGATCGTCGTAGACGCGGGTGTCGAGGCCGCCGGCGCCGTCGTCGGGCTTGACGACCCAGCGGCGTCCGGGGGCGGGGGCGGCGACGTCGGGTTCGAGCGCGGGCGTGACGGGCATGCCGCGCGTGGCGAGCCAGGCGGCGGTGGCGCTCTTGCTGGAGGCGGTGCGGATGGCTTCCTTGGCGCAGCCGAGCCAGCGGGCCTGTCCGACGGCGTCGTGGAGCTTGAGCAAGAGGCCGTCGCACTCGGGAGCAACGATGCAGGCATAGTCATGCTCGCGGGCCATGCGGGCGACGAAGCGCGTGAGCGGTTCGCCGGGCTGGGCACGGACGTGGTTTTCGGCGTCGGCACCGGACTCGAAGCGCGAGCCTGCGACGGTCACCGCGATGCCGGGGAGCGCGTGGAGGTCGGCGGCGAGTGCATCGCGCATGACGCGGCCTTCGACGATGAGTGCGGAGAGATCGGCGAGGCTTGGGGCGCCAGCCACGTCCGGATCGATGCCGCCGCCGGTGAGATACTCGAATACGAAGATCTTGATCAAAGGAAAGCCATCCATGCAGGTGATACCCGTTCTCGATCTGCTCGACGGTCAGGTGGTGCGTGCGGTGCGCGGCGAGCGTTCGCGTTACCGGCCGATTCAGTCCTCCTTGTGCGCGACGAGCGAACCGGTGGCGGTTGCTCGTGCGTTGCTTGCGGTTACGGGCGCTGCCGTGCTGTATGTCGCCGATCTTGGCGCGATCATGCAGCGCGGCGCGCATGAAGCGGTGCTGGCCGAACTCTGCAACGCGCTGGGCGGCGGAGCCGAGATCTGGCTCGATGCCGGCTTCACGGCGTGTGCGCCGATGCGGGCTTGCGTCGAGCGGATCGCGGGGCTTTCGCGGGCGTCATCGCGGGCGGCGATCGTGCCGGTGTTCGGCACGGAGACGCTGCTCGATCAGGGCGCATTTGCTGAAGCGTCGGCGTGCGGGTTCGAGCCGGTCCTGTCGCTCGACTATCGCGGTGGGCGAGCGCTTGGGGCGCTTGGTGCTGAGCGAGGCGAGAGCACTTGGTGGCCGGGGCGGGTGATCGTGATGACGCTCGATCACGTAGGCGCGGAGGCCGGGGTGGATCTCGACACGTTCAGCGCCGTGCGCGCGCTTGCCGGGGAGCGCGTTGTGATCGGTGCGGGCGGGGTTCGCCATCGGGACGATCTTGCGCTCGCCGCGCAGTGCGGGGCGGGAGGGTGGCTCGTGGCCTCCGCGCTCCATGATGGGTCGCTTTTTTCTTCAGCTTCCTGATATGGGGCGTGGGGCTTGGTCGGCATGCTGTCTCAATTTTTGTGCCAATTGAAGACAGGCCTCGTTTTCGTTGTAATCGTTTGGAAAGCGCTGTCCCAGCGCCGGTCTTTTACGTGACAGTGTGTTGCTTCATGGAGCAAGGTTCTTTGGTGTCGCTGTTGAGGGCGTTTGCCTGTGCTCTTATGGGATACCCGTAGGATTTAGGGCGCCTTTGATGGTTTGTGGTTCGCCTGTGCTTCGATCGACTTCCCGCATTCGCGTCGGTCTGTTAGCACTGCGCCGGTCTTCGCTCTGGTCCTTCGCGTGGGTTGCTTGTGTTTGCCTGCGCTTCTATGGACTTCCTGTATTCGCGTCGGTCTGTTAGTACTGCCCTGGTCTTCGCTCTGGTCCTTCGCGTGGGTTGCTTGTGTTTGCCTGCGCTTCTATGGACTTCCTGTATTCGCGTCGGTCTGTTAGCACTGCCCCTCCCCGGGGCGGGGGTAACTTTCTTTGCGGCTGCAAAGAAAGTCACCAAAGAAAGCAGCTTTCTTACCGCCCAAGGTCCACCCAGCGGCGCGACTCAGAAATACCTCATTGGCCCTGCACTAGCGAGTGCCCTCAAAGGTCTAACCGGGCTTGGATCGCGGACCCAACATGACAACGCGCCGCTTAACGAAATGGTGCAGCCATTGAAAGCGCCGGCCCAGCGCTACGCGCTGCCGCAGGGTATGCAAGGGAAACCGGTGGGAGGCAAGAGCAATGAGATGGAGGCGTTAGCAAACAGGCACGGGCAGACCCGATTGACCGGACGGCGGCGCGTAGCGCTGCGCCGGAGCATTCAAGGGCTGCACCAGTTTGTTCAATGGTGCGATTTCACAGTGGGTCCGCGATCCAAGCCCGGTTAGGCCTATGAGGGCACTCGCTACTGCCGGGCCAGAAACAAGGTTCTGTGCTGCGCCCGTAACTTGACCTTGGGCGGAAAGAAAAGCTGCTTTCTTTGGTGACTTTCTTTGCAGCCGCAAAGAAAGTTACCCCCGCCCCGGGGAGGGGCAGTGCTAACAGACCAACGCGAATACGGGAAGTCCATGGCAACGCAAGCGAAAGACCAAACCCAAAAGAGCGAGCCCAACGAGCGCCAAACCGGCATGGAGTTTGCTCAAAGCCTCGACCATGCCCCCGACACCAGAACCCGGAAGCCCACCCGCCGAGGCAATCGGCGAAGAGACCCCTTGGACGTGTCCGTTCTGCCCATTGCTATGCGACGACTTTCCGCTGGCCACCCTCACCGCCCGTTGCCGGCGGCTTACCCAAGCTCTCGCGCATATAAACCCGCAGGACACAACCCGCCCCCCCGAAATCGACGGTCAAGCCACCGATCCCGAAGCAGCGCTTCGACAAGCCACCGAGATCCTGTCAAACGCCCATCGCCCGCTATTCGGCGGCCTCACGACCGACATCGCCGGCGCCCGCGCGATCTATAAACTCGCCGCTCACTGCGGCGCCATCCTCGATCACCTCCACGGCGACACCCTCGCCGACACCACCCGCGCACTCCAGGATCGCGGCGCCTTCTTCACCACGCTATCCGAAATACGCTCACGCGCCGATCTGATCGTCGTGTTCGCCAGCGAGCCATCGCTGCACTACCCACGCTTCTACGAACGCATCGCCGAGCCCGGACGCGACGTCCCCATCGTATTCATCGGACGCAGCGCCGATCAGGCCGCCCGCACCCCACCTACCGAATCGATCCTCGCAGGCCACGATCCCTTCGACCTCCTCGCACTCTGGTCCGCGCACCTCGAATCCAGTCGGCCCATCCCGCACGCCGATCTCGCCTCGCTGACCGAACGCATCCAAGCCGCGCACTACACCGCATTCATCTTCGAACCCGCCGCGCTGCCCGCACCGCACGCCGCGCTCGCCATCGAAGCGCTACAGCGCATCGTCAAGGCCTTCAATCGCACCACGCGCGCCGGCGCCCTCGCCCTCTCCGGCGACGACGGCGCCCTCTCCGTCAATCAAACCACCACCTGGCTCTCAGGCTTCCCACTGCGCACGCGCGTCGCCTACGGCATGCCGCTCGATCACGATCCGTACCGCTATCGCACACACACGCTGCTGAGCCGAGGCGAAATCGACACGCTGCTCTGGGTCTCCAGCTTCACACCCGAACCCCTTCCCGCCGCCCTCGACGACACCATCCCCATCATCGTGCTCGGTCATCCCGCAACCCGGCTGCCGCCACGCAAAGGCCCGACCGTGTTCATCCCCGTCGCAACGCCGGGCATCGACAGCGGCGGACATCTGTTCCGCATCGATACCTCCGTCGTCGCACGCCTCACCGCCGCGCGCGATAGCAGCCTGCCCAGCGTCGCCGCCATCGCCGCACGCCTCACACAGGCGAGGAACCGCCCATGAGCCTCACGCGACTCCGCGGCGGCACACTCTACGATCCCGTCAACGGCATCGACGGCGAAGCACGCGACATCCTGATCCGCGACGGCCGCATCGTCGCTGACGCAAACGGAGAAAGCATCGCCCCCGAACGCGACTTCGACGCGCACGGCATGGTCGTCATGGCCGGCGGCATCGACCTGCATTCGCATATCGGCGGCGGCAAGACGAATCTCTCGCGTCTGCTGCTACCCGAAGACCATCGCGACGACCCGCGCGCCGTCCCCGAGCGTCCCAACGAAGGCCGCTATCTGCGGCTGCCCTCGTGTGGCACCTGCACACCCGGCACGCTCGCGACCGGCTATCGCTATGCGGAAATGGGCTACACCGCCGCCTTCGAGCCGGCCATGATCGCGTCGAACGCTCGCCACGCGCATCTGGAAATGGGCGACACCCCCATCATCGATCACGGCGCCTACGTGATGATGGGCAACGACGAACTCTTCCTCCAGATGCTCGCCGCGCAGGACGACTTCGAACACCTGCGCGATTACGTCGGCTGGACCCTGCATTCGAGCAAGGCGCTCGGCGTGAAAGTCGTCAATCCAGGCGGCATCTCGGCGTTCAAGTTCAATCAGCGCTCCCTCGATGTCGACGAGCAGCACGTTCACTACGGCATCACGCCGCGCGACGTGCTGCGCACCCTCACGCAAGCGCTGACCGAGCTGCGCGTGCCGCATCCGCTGCATGTCCACACGAGCAATCTCGGCGTGCCCGGCAACGTGGAATCGACCATCAAGACGATGGACGCCGCCGAAGGCCTGCCCATTCATCTGACCCATATCCAGTTCCATAGCTACGGCGCCGGAGGGCCGCGCAAGTTCTCGTCGGGCGCGCGGGCCATTGCCGAAGCGGTCAACGCACGTCCCAACGTAACCATCGACGTGGGTCAGGTCATCTTCGGCCAGACCGTCACCGCGTCCGGCGACACGATGATGCAGTTCAAAAACACGCCGATGGCACGTCCGCGCAAATGGATCCTCGGCGATATCGAATGCGACGCGGGCTGCGGCGTCGTGCCGTTCAAGTATCGCGAGCAAAGCTTCGTGAACGGGCTGCAATGGATCATCGGGCTCGAAATTTTCCTGCTCGTGAACGATCCCTGGCGTGTCTCGATGACCACCGATCATCCGAACGGCGGCCCGTTCACGAGCTATCCGCATCTGATTCGCCTGCTGATGGACAAGTCCTTCCGCGATGCCCAGCTCGACACACTGCACGCCGATGCCAGAACAGCCAGCGCACTCGCCGAGATCACGCGCGAGTTCTCGCTGTATGACATCGCGATCATCACGCGCGCGGGCCCGGCGAAGCTGCTCGGCCTGACGGATCGCGGGCATCTCGGCGCGGGCGCGGCGGCCGACATCGCCGTATATCGCGACGACCCCGACCGCGAGCGCATGTTCACCTCGCCCGCGTACGTGTTCAAGGACGGCGAACTGATCGCGCGCGACGGCACGCTGCTCGCGACACCCACCGGCGGCATTCATTTCGTCAGCCCGGACTACGACCGCTCGATCGAAAAGCGCGTGCGCGACTATGCGCAGACGCATCTCGCCACGCGCTTCGAGAACATCGCCATCGGCGACGACGAAATCTGCGCCTGCTGCAACGGCGGCAGGCTGCTGCCGGTCGCGTGCCTCGCGGCGGGCGGAGGTTAGCGCATGCGCATCAACGACACCCAGATCGACGACACCTTCGCCGAAGCCTTCCCGATGAAGGCCACGCGCCTCGTCATCACCGCCCATACGCCCGTCTGGGCCCGCCACGCGGCGAACTCGCTGACGGGCTTCGCGACCTCCGTGATCGACTGCGGCTGCGAAGCGGGCATCGAGCGCGATCTGTCGGGCGACGACACCCCCGACGGCCGGCCCGGCGTGGCCGTGCTGATCTTCGCGATCTCAACGAAGGAACTGGCGAAGCAGATTGCGCGGCGCGTCGGGCAATGCGTGCTGACGTGTCCGACCACGGCGGTATATGGCGGCATCGATCCCGCAACGAGCCGCGCGCCGCTCTCCGACAACGCGCCGCTCGGCGCCGCGCTGCGCTTCTTCGGCGACGGCTGGCAGATCTCCAAGGTGCTCGACGGCACTCGTTACTGGCGCGTGCCGGTGATGGACGGCGAGTTCGTCTGCGAGGAATTCACCGCGACCGTGAAAGCGGTCGGCGGCGGCAATCTGCTGTTTCTCGCCCGCGACATGGACTGCGCGCTGCATGCCGCGGAAGCCGCCGTCGCCGCCATGCACGCGCTGCCGAACATCATCACGCCGTTTCCGGGCGGCGTCGTGCGCTCGGGCTCGAAGATCGGATCGAAATATGCGGGCGCTCCGGCGTCCACCAACGACGCCTTCTGTCCGACGCTCGTCGGCCTCTCGCACAAGAGCGAACTGACGCCCGATGTCGGCTGCGTGCTGGAGATCGTGATCGACGGCCTCACCGACGCCGACGTCGGCGCCGCCATGACCGCGGGCATCGCGGCCGCAACGCGCATCGGCCGCGCGGGCGGCGTGCTGCGCGTGTCCGCCGGCAACTACGGCGGCAAGCTCGGGCCGTATCACTTCAAGCTGCACGAGCTGGCGCGCGGCCTCGACGGGAGCCGGGGATGAGCGCCATCACGCTGCGGGTCAAAACTGCGCCGGGCTTTCGCGTGGATGCGTCGAATTTACTGCCCGCGACGCTCGCCGCCACCGCGCCCGCCGATCTGCCGCGCATCACCATGCAAGGCGCAGGCGAACGCTGCGCGCTCGG
The DNA here is from genome assembly GCF_031450975.1 of Caballeronia sp. LZ065. Lineage (NCBI taxonomy): Bacteria > Pseudomonadati > Pseudomonadota > Betaproteobacteria > Burkholderiales > Burkholderiaceae > Caballeronia > Caballeronia sp. LZ065. The sequence continues at coordinate 22,016 of NZ_JARUXV010000004.1, read as the reverse complement.
CGATCTGTTCGACATCCGCCACGAGCACGCCGACCACCCTTCCGTGTCGATAGAAGGCGACGTGCCCTGGCTGGACCGTCTCGGCGCAAACATGACCGAAGGCGCGTTGACGGTACGCGGCCATGCAGGCGATTACGCGGGCCTGAAGATGTCGGGCGGGGCCTTGCTCATTGCCGGCGACGCGGGCCTCTTCACCGCGTGCGAGATGCAGGGCGGACGCATCACCATCGAGGGCAACACCGGCGATTGCGCCGCCGCGGCGCTGCCCGGCGACATGGAAGGCATGGCGGGCGGCACGTTGGTGATCCACGGCCATGCAGGCGCGCGGCTCGCGGACCGCATGCGGCGCGGCACGGTGCTCGTCAGCGGCGATGCCGGCGACTTCGCGGCCTCGCGCCTGATCGCGGGGACGGTATGCATCGGCGGGAAGGTCGGCGCGCATCCGGCTTACGGGATGCGGCGCGGCACGGTACTTCTCGCGCACGCGCCCGCCGCCATTCCGCCTACTTTCACCGAAGGCGGCCAGGGCTTCGAGGTCTTCTGGAGACTTTTCGTCCGCATGCTCGCGCGCGAGTCGACTCCCGAAACGGCACCCTTTTCGACATGCTCCGGCAATGTGTTGCCGCGACGCTACGCGGGCGACCTTGCCGTAGACGGCCGGGGGGAATTGCTGATCGCCAATTCTTGGCCAGCGGGAAAAAATGAAACTTGTATCCTGTAGAACGAAATCCAATTTCACGGGAGAGACTTCATGAGCACCGCGCGGACCTCCGCAACGCGCAACGGCCGCCTCGGCGCGGCCAGCGAGCGTTACGCACGCCCGATCATCGCGCTGCACTGGCTGATCGCCGTCGCGATCATCGCCATGCTTTGCATCGGCTTCTATATGGTGGGCCTGCCGCGCGGGCTGCCGTTCAAGTCTGACCTCATCAACTTCCACAAGTCGCTCGGAATCACGGTTTTCCTGCTGGTGCTGATCCGCATCCTGGTACGCCTGGCCTATGGCCGGCCGCCTCTGCCGCCGATGCGAACGTGGCAACGCGCCGCCGCGAGCATTACGCAGGCTCTTTTATACGTTGGCATGGTGGCGATGCCGCTCACCGGTTATCTCGGCTCGTCCTTCAACAAGTTCGGCACGAAGTTCTGGGGTCTCGCGCTGCCGCAGTGGGGTTCCGACGACAAACACATGCGCGAGATCTTCTTCGGCATTCATGGCTATCTCGCGTGGATCATGGCCGCGCTGGTCATCCTGCATTTTCTCGGGGCGATGAAACATCAGTTGATTGACCGCGACGGTCTCCTGCGGAGGATGTGGCCGTGAAGATTCGTGTGCTCGGCTCATCGGCGGGCGGCGGTTTCCCGCAATGGAACTGCAACTGCCGCAATTGCGACGGCGTCCGGCGCGGCACGATCGCGGCCCGCGCGCGCACTCAGTCCTCCATCGCCGTGACGGACAACGGCGAAGACTGGCTGCTCGTCAACGCTTCTCCGGACATCCTGGCGCAGATCGCGGCGAATCCCGAACTGCAGCCCGCGCGCCGCGTGCGCGATACCGGCATCGCGGCGGTCATCACGATGGACGCGCAGATCGATCACGTCACCGGTCTGCTGATGCTGCGCGAACGCGGCACGCCGTTGCCGCTCTATACCACCGACGCCGTCTGGCAGGACCTCTCGACAGGCTTTCCGCTCACCTCGATCCTCTCGCATTACTGCGGCGTCGAGCATCGGCGTATCGCGCTCGACGGCGCCGCGCTGGCGGTGCCCGAACTGCCGCGCGTGAGCATCGATGCATTGCCGCTTTCCAGCAAGGCGCCGCCCTATTCGCCACATCGCGATGCGCCCGAAACCGGCGACAACATCGGCCTGATGTTCACGAACGACGCCACCGGAAAGCGCGCGTTCTATGCACCGGGACTGGGCGCGCTGGAGCCGCACGTGCTCGATGCGATGCGCACGGCGGATCTGCTGCTCGTGGACGGCACCGTCTGGACCGACGACGAAATGATCCGTCTCGGCCTCACGAAGAAGACCGGCCGCGACATGGGCCATCTGTCGCAGAGCGACGCGGGCGGCATGATCGAGGTGCTCGATTCGATCGACCGCCCCGGCGTGCGCAAGGTGCTGATCCACATCAACAACACGAACCCGATCCTCATCGAGGACGGGCCTGAACGACGCATGTTGTCGGAGCACGGCATCGAAGTCGCGCACGACGGCATGAGCTTTGAGTTATGACCTCTGCACGCACTGGAGACCGTTTGATGTTCGATCCGATGCTGAACCCGACCACCGGCCCGCTCTTCACGAAAGTGACCGAAGACGGACCCGCGTGGACGCGCGAGGAGTTCGAGGCGCAACTCCGCGCGAAGGGCACGGCGTATCACATCCATCATCCGTTCAACGTGAAGATGAACGGCGGCGGCTGTTCGAAGGAACAGATACGCGGCTGGGTCGCGAACCGCTTCTACTATCAGATCAACATTCCGCTGAAGGACGCGGCGGTGATGTCGAATTGTCCTGACCGCGACACGCGGCGTCGCTGGGTGCTGCGCATTCTCGATCACGACGGCTATGAAGACCAGCCCGGCGGCATCGAGGCCTGGGCGCGGCTCGGCGATGCAGTCGGCCTCTCGCGCGACGATTTATGGTCGCTCAAACTCGTGACGCCGGGCGTGCGCTTCGCCGTGGATGCGTATGTGAACTTCGCGCGGCGTGCGCCGTGGCAGGAATCGGTGTGCTCGTCGCTGACCGAGATGTTCGCGCCGCAGATCCACAAGGACCGCCTCGCGACCTGGCCCGCGCATTACACGTGGATCGAGCCCGACGGGCTTGCGTACTTCCGTTCGCGCGTGTCGCTGGCGCAGCGCGATGTCGAGCACGGGCTCGAAGTAACGCTCGCGCATTTCACGACGCGCCGCGAACAGCAGCGCGCGCTCGACATCCTGCAGTTCAAGCTCGACATCCTTTGGACCATGCTGGATTCCATCGAAAAGGCCTTTCCGCAATGAGCGACAGCCCAACGCAACGCAAGCAGGAAGCCGTCGAAGCGCCGGACGATTCGTTGCATCCGCAACTAAAACGCTTGTTCCGCTTGCAGTGGGAACCGGCGCAGGACGCGCACGTGCTGCTTTACCCCGAGGGCATGGTGAAGCTCAATCAAAGCGCCGCGCAGATCCTTCTGCGTTGCGACGGCACGCGCGACATTCCGGCGCTCGTCGCGGACCTCGAGGCGGCATTCAACGCAAGCAGCCTCGGCGACGACGTGCGCGCGTTCATCGCCGGCGCGCGTGCGCGAGGCTGGCTGGAGTAGCGTCATGACCGACCTGTCCGAACCGATCGCCCGACCCGAACACGAAGGCACGCCCGTCGCGCCGCCCTTGTGGCTGCTCGCCGAGCTGACCTATCGCTGTCCGCTGCACTGCGTGTTCTGCTACAACCCGGTGAACTACGCCGACCACACGCGCGAACTCGACACCGACCAATGGCTCGACGTGCTGCGCCAGGCGCGCGCGCTGGGCGCGGCGCAACTCGGCTTCTCCGGCGGCGAGCCGCTGTTGCGTGACGATCTCGAAACCCTCGTCGCCGAGGCGCGCAAGCTGGGGTTCTATACGAACCTCATCACGTCCGGCATCGGGCTGACGGAGAAGCGCATCGGCGCGTTGCAGGAGGCCGGTCTCGATCACATCCAGCTGTCGTTCCAGGACTCGTCGCAGGAACTCAACGACTTCCTCTCCAGCACGAAGACCTTCGACTACAAGAAGCGCGTCGCGACCCTCATCAAGGCGCACGGCTTTCCGATGGTGCTCAACTGCGTGCTGCATCGCTATAACCTGCCGCACATCGGACGCATCATCGACATGGCGCTCGCGATGGGCGCCGAATATCTCGAACTCGCGAACACGCAGTACTACGGCTGGGCGCACGCGAACCGCGCGCAACTCATGCCGACCAAGGAACAGCTCGACGAAGCGGAAGCCGTGGTCAAGCGCTATCGGCAGGAGATCGGCGACCGCTGCAAGATCTTCTTCGTCGTGCCGGATTACTACGAGCGCCGCCCGAAACGCTGCATGAACGGCTGGGGTTCGGTGTTCCTCGGCATCGCACCGGACGGCGCGGCGCTGCCGTGCCACACGGCGCGCTCGCTGCCGGGCCTGACGTTCCCGAACGTGACCGAGACGCCGCTCAAGGACATCTGGTACGAGAGCGACGCCTTCAACCGCTTTCGCGGCTTCGGCTGGATGAAGGAGCCGTGCCGCAGTTGCGACGAGAAGTCCATCGACATGGGCGGCTGCCGCTGTCAGGCGTATCTGCTCACGCAAGACCCCGCCAACGCAGACCCGGTCTGCGACAAGTCTCCGCATCACGAGCGCGTCATCGAAGTGGTGCGCGCCGCATCAGTCAGGCAGGAACCGCAGGAGCAACCCATCGTCTTCCGCAACGATGCGAATTCCCGGCGCATCGCGGCGCAAGCCCGCGCAAATGGTTCAGAAGAAGGAGAAGACACGCCATGACTGCCGATATCTCCGTGCTGCTCGTGGATGACCATGCCGTCGTCCGTGAAGGTTACAAGCGTCTGCTCGAACTGAGCCCTGATGTGAACGTCGCGGGCGAGGCCGCGAACGCCGCCGAGGCTTATCAGAAGTTCTGTGCGTTGCAACCGGATGTCGTCGTGATGGATCTCGCGCTGCCCGGCGCGAGCGGCATCGAGGCGATGCGCCGCATGCTGGCGCGCGAGCCGCACGCGCACGTGCTGATCTTCAGCGTCCATGAGGAAGCGATCTTCGTGCGCCGCGCACTCGATGCCGGCGCGCGCGGCTACGTGACCAAGGCGAGCGCGCCCGACGTGCTCGTCGAAGCCGTGCGCTCGGTGGCGCGGCGCGTGTGCTATCTGAGCCCGGATATCTCGCAGGCGCTCGCCTTGCGCGCCACGATTCAGGACGGGCCGCCGGGACGCCAGTTATCGGCGCGCGAGTTCGAGGTGCTGCGTCTGCTCGTGCAGGGCTATACGCTGACGAGCATCGCGGAGAAGCTCGGGCTGAGCCAGAAGACGGTGGCGAATCATCAATCGGTGATCCGGCAGAAGTTCGGCGTGGACAACGGCGTGCAGCTCGCGCAGATCGCCAACCGGCTGGGGCTTCACTTCGCCGATTTCGCCATGTCGGCCGAAGCGTCGCTGGCTTCGCTCGCTTCGTTCTCGCCCGTCACGGGCAACGGCAGTCCCGCCTGAGACGGCACACGCGCGCAGAACAGAAAGCCTGAGCCGGGCTCGCTCGCAATCTGGAATGCGCCGCCGAGCGCCTCGACGCGCTCGCGCATGCCGATCAGACCCAGCCCCTTGCGCGGCTTCGCGAGATCGACGCCGGGACCGTCGTCGGCCATCGTCACGACGATCTCTTCCGGCGCGCGCGCCAGATAGATCTCCACCCGCGCGCCGCGCGCGAACTTCGACACGTTCGTCAGGCCTTCCTGCACCAGCCGGTACAGCGTGATGTTGAGCGCATCGCTGAGGTTGTCAAAGTCGCCGTCGACGGCCAGCGTGAAGCGCGCTTCCGGCAGACGCTCGCGCCAGCCATCGACGCAATGTTCGAGCGCCGTGGGCAGGCCGAATTCATCGAGTCCGCTCGGCCGCAGCTTGCGAATCATCCCGCCGATCTCGCGGTATACATGCGTCGCGTTCTGCATCAGCGACTGCGCCAGCCGATGTATTTCCACTTCGCGTCCCGCCGACAGATCGCGGATGCGCCCTGCATCGAGCGACATGGCATTGAGGTACTGGCCCAGTTCGTCGTGCAGTTCACGCGCGAGATGACGACGCTCGGTTTCCTGCGCGGCGAGCGCCTGATTGGCCAGCCGGCGGTTCTCGGCCAGCAGATGTTCCGCCTCTTCCTCCAGCGCCCGCCGCAGCCGCACTTCCGACTGCGCCTCGCGATAGCGCCGCCACGCAAACCACGCGCAACCGATGGCCAGCACGACGAGCGTCGGCGGCAGTTCATCGAGCTGGAAGCGCTCGGCGCCGCGCGTCAGGCGGTAGGCGTATTCGCTGAAGTCGAAGTGGGCGAACAGCGCGCCGGCCACGCAGGTCAGCACGAGGACGAGCGCGAGATCGCGCCGCACCGATGAGCGCGACGAAGGCAGCACGCGCTGATCGTCGGCGTCGTGTGTTTGCGAGGGAAGGGAGTCGGTCGGCATCACGGAATCCATTCTACGCACGGCGGCGGTGTCGCTTGTGTCATGCGCGACGCGATTGGGAACCCTTCCCTGCGCGATCGGGAAAAGCTCCCGGTCCACGCGCGTGTTCTTATGCGACGCTTTCATTTAAGGGAAGCTTCCTTTCGCCTGGTTTCGCGTGGATCAAATAACGACAAGTGGAGATGACGATGAAGAGCATGCCGCGCAGGCGCGCGCCCGCGCATCCGTTCAAACCCCGAGCAGGACTGCGGCTCGTGTTCGGCAGCGCGTTCGCCAGCATCACGGTGGCCGCATGGGCGCAGACGCCGCCCGCACCGGACACCGCCGAAGCGCCAGTCGCGGCCGCCAGCGCGCCGCCGACCGTGCAGTTGCCCAACGTCGTGGTGGTGGGAACGACGCCGCTCGTCGGCGTCGGCACGCCGCTCGAAAAGGTGCCCGCGAACGTGCAGACCATCCGGGGCGCGGACATCGAAGCGCAGCACTCGCAAACCACCACGGACTATTTGCAGAAGAACGTCGTGAGCATCGATATCAATGACGCGCAGGGCAATCCCTCGCAGTCGGACATCAACTATCGCGGCTTCACCGCTTCGCCGCTGCTCGGTACACCGCAGGGGCTGTCCGTGTTCCTGGACGGCGTGCGTATCAACGAACCTTTCGGCGATGTCGTCAACTGGGACCTGATTCCGCAGGCCGCCATCCAGACGATGCAGATCATCCCCGGCTCGAACCCGACCTTCGGCCTGAACACGCTGGGCGGCGCCATTGCGGTGCAGACCAAGAACGGCCGCAGCAATCCGGGCGGCAATGTGGATGTCGGCTTCGGCTCGTTCGGGCGCAAATATGCGCAGATCGAGCAGGGCGGCGTGATCGGCGATCATCTCGACTACTATTTCACCGCCAACATCACGAACGACAATGGCTGGGCCGATCACAATTCGAGCAAGCTGCGCCAGGCGTTCGGCAAGATCCGCTATACGGACGCGGATACGACCATCTCGGTCTCGATGGGCGGCGCCGACAACACGCTGAACGGCTCGCAGACCATCCCGCGTTCGTTCATGGACAACTTCCGCCAGGCCTACACGTTCCCGGACATGAACGAGAACCAGGTCGGCTATATCACGATCAATGCCGAACACTACATCACGCCGAATATCCAGTTGAGCGGCAATGTGTACTACCGGCACTATCGCAACAAGAACGTGAGCTCGAACGTCAACGACGACTTCGACCCGGACGGCGACGATTCCGACGAACTCACCCAGGCCTTCAATGACCAGTCCGTGATCGTGACGGACAGTTACGGCGCGAGCCTGCAACTTACGCTGCTGAACAAGCTGTTCGGCCATGACAACCAGCTGATTCTCGGCGCGGCGGGCGACTTCGCCAATTCGCACTTCTCGCAGGCCGAACAGGCCGCCGAGTTCACCGACAACCGCGCGACCATCGGCACCGGTTCCTTCGTGCCGACCACCGACGCCAAGACGCGCAACGAGAACTGGGGCATCTATTTCGAGAACACGTTCTCCTTCACCGAACAATGGTCGATGACGCTCGCGGGCCGCTATAACTGGTCGAAGGCGACCATCGGCGATGAAAGCGGCGTGCAGCCGCTGCTCGACGGCCGCCACACGTTCTCGCGCTTCAATCCGGCCGTGGGCTTCAACTGGAATCCGACGCCGACCTTCACCGCCTATGCCACGTACAACGAAGGCATGCGCTCGCCGACGGCGATCGAACTCGCATGCGCGGACCCGGCCGCGCCCTGCTCGCTGCCGAACGACTTCATCGCCGACCCGGATTTGAAGCCCGTCATTTCGCGCACCTTCGAGATCGGTGCGCGCGGCCGGCTCGGCAATCACACGACCTGGAGCGCGGCGGCCTACCGCACGACCCTGTCCGACGATATCCAGTTCGTCAGCAGCGAGGGCGCGGCCAGCACGCTCGGCTACTTCCAGAACGTGGGCAAGACGCGCCGCCAGGGCTTCGAACTCGCGGGCCGCACGCAGTGGGGACCGGTCGGCGTGGCGGCAAGCTACAGCTATGTGAACGCGACCTATCGCTCGACCTGGACGGAAAGCAGCGCGTCCAATTCAAGCGCCGACGACGACGGCAACATCACCGTGCATTCCGGCGACCGCATCCCGGGCATTCCCGCCAACACGGTGAAGATGCGCGTCGACTACAACCCGTTCGCGCGCTGGAACATCGGCACGAATGTCACGTACCGCAGCAATATCTTCGCGCGCGGCGACGAGAACAACCAGGATACGAACGGCAGCGTGGCGGGCTATTTCCTGATCGATCTCGACACCACCTACAACATCACCAAGCAATTGCAGGTGTATGCGACCGTGAAGAACCTGCTCAACAAGCGTTATGCGAACTTCGCGATTCTCGGCGAGAACTTCTTCAACGGGCCGAATCACACCTTCAGCGGCGGCGACACGGTGAACGAACAGTTCCTGGGCGTCGGTGCGCCGCGCGGCGTCTGGGTGGGGATGCGCTACGCGTGGAAGTGACTTGATGCTGAAAGCAAAGCGGCCGCCCTGGAGGCGGCCGTTTTGTATTGTGGTTCAGCGTTCAGCGTCCGACGATCGATCCCGCGCTCGGCGGATACGTAACGATGCCCCATGCCAGCGGCAAGTCGCCGATCTGCTTGATCTCCTTGTAGTCGGCGCCGTCGAGCACATAGACGGCGTTCGAACGGCCGCAGGCGAGCAGCAGCTTCGAGCCGTCCGGCGTGAAGCTGAAGTGCCAGCAGCGCTGGCCGACCGGCACGTCCTGCACGTGCTCATAAGTGGCGCCGTCGAACACTTGCAGCGTTTTGTCGCGCGACGCGGCAACCAGCAAGCGCTTGCCCGACGGATCGAACGACACGCCGTACGGGCCCGTCTTCGTGTCGACGGTCTTCATGACCTTCAGGCTGCCGCCATCGAGCACGACGAACTTGTTCGCGTTCTCCAGCGTGACGACATAACTCTTGCCATCCGGCGACGCCTTGATGCCGCGCGGGCGCGAGCCTTTCGGAAGCTTCGCGGTGCGCACTGGTTTGCCGGTGCCGACGCGATACACCGACACCGTATCGTCGCCTTCGTTGGTGACGAGGATCAGCTTGCCGTCCGGCGAAAACTCGACGCCTTCGGTCTCATGGCCGCTCTTCACCGAATGCGTGACCTTCATGCTCTTCAGATCGACGATGGCAATTTCGGCCGGCGGCGAGTTTGGATCGTCGTCTTTCTCCGGCTCGCCGGGCTTCGGCGGACCGCCGCTTTCGCCAGGCTCGTAAGTCACATAGGCATGGCCGCCGAACACGCGCACGAACTCCGGATTCTTGCCGATCTTCACGCGGCGCACGACCTTGCCCGTCGAGGTATCGATTTCCGAGAGATCGCTGGTCGCCTTGTTGGCCACATAAAGACGCGTGCCGTCCTTGTTCAGCGACAGGCCGCGCGGGCCGTCCTTGCCGACGTCCCAGGTCTTGTCGAGTGAAAGCTTGTCCAGATCGATGACGCCGACGCCGGCGTTTTCGGTCGTCACGTAGGCGGTCGGCGCGGCGGCCTGCGCGAGGCCGGCCGCAAGGGCCAGCGATGGCGCGATGACCGACGCGCAGGCAAGGCGCGCCGCCTTGATTCTGACTTGCATGTTTGTCTCCAGCGGTTGCGATTCTGGCCGGCACGATGTGTAGGCGGCCTGCTCAGGCCAACTTAGCCCAATCGACGCGGCACTGGCAACGCTGGAGGCCGGGAGAAACTCCCGAATTCCGCACGCCCGGCGGTTTTAGTGCGTCGCGTGCGGCTTCAGCGCGTGGCGGCGGGATCGGCGGCGACGAGATCGGCGAGCGCTTTGGCCGCGCGTTGCCATGAGAGGTCGGTGTTGCCGCGCATGTCCACCGAGCGCTGGAACACCGTCTTGCCGCTGGCGGCGTCTTCCACGCGCAGGTTGATGTTGAGGATCAGATTGCTGATCTTCTGCACCCAGCACACGCCCGCGCGCGTGGCGCCAAGCTGCTTCGCCACGCGCAGTTCGCAGCCGTTGCAGGCGCTCATGTCCTGCGCACCTTGCAGCGATGCAATCAGGTCGCGCGCGCCGGCGTTGTCGGCGACCTGGAACAGGCCGCGTTGGCTCAGGTCGTCGCGCAAAGCGCTGCTGACCATCGCGAGGCGCGCGGCCTGATCGCGGTTGGTGGCGGCATCGTTGTAGGCGGCGTTGTCGTCGATCAGCGTGCAATCGGGAATCGCGATGGTCTGCCGCGCCGTCTGCGCATGCAGCCCCGTAGCGGAGAGCGCCAGCAGCAGCAGCAGCGGCGCGCGTAATCTGCGGATCATGGTCGGGGTCTCGAGGTTGAGCGGCCGCGTTCAACATACCGGTCATCTCCTTGCCGATCAAGTCCGCAGCGCACTCACGACGCCGCCCGCAGCGCCTCGTCCGCCACCGCCAGCCGCAGCGCCATCATCTTCACGACGAAGCGATGCCACTCCTGTGCCGTCAGCGCATCGTCCTGCTCCAGCGCACTCAGCGCCGCGAGCGTCATGCGCCTCAAGCGGGCAGGCTCGTCGGCGACCACGTCCGCGCTGCGCGGCGCATGCGTGTACACCGCCATCTCGCCGATGATCGTGCCCGGCCCGAACGACCGCAGCCGCACCGAACGCCCGCTCGCCAGCGGCAGCGACACTGTCACGCGGCCCGCCTCGACGATATAGAGCGCATCGCCCGCGTCGCCGCGCCGGAACAGCGCCTGGCCCGCGCCGATCTCGCGCAGGTCCAGCCGCGCGGCCAGTTGCGCCAGCGCGCGCTCGGTGAAGTGCGGCGCGAGCAGCGTGCGGAAGTCGGACGATGCTGCGCAAGCCGCCGCGTGTTCCGTCGAGGCGGCGAGCTGTTGCGCTTCGATCCATTCGAGCCCTGCATCGAGCGAGGCGAATTCGCGAATGCCGAGCGCCAGCGCCCCGGTGCGCGCCAGCAGCGCGCGCGAGCCCTCCGGCAACGCCGTGAGCACGAGGTCCGCGCCGATCGAAACACACGCCTGACGCAGCTTCACGAACGCCAGCGACACCGATGCATCCATCCCGTTGGTCCACGCGAAATCGAGCACGACATAGCGGACCGGTCGCGGCTTATGCCCGCGAATGCGCTCGCGGATGCGCTGCAACATCGAATGCGCAGAGCCGAAGAAAAGGAAGCCTTGCAGGCAGACACCGCAGATTTCGTCGCCCCGGTCCATCAGCAGCCGCGTTTCCTCGATGCTGCGTTCGACGTTCGACGTCCGCGTGCGGCCGTCGAACTCCATGCGCACGCAGCCGGCCCGGCCATAGAGCAGCGCGAAGGTCACGCACGCGACCACTACGCCCGCCACGACGCCCGCAATCACGCCATAGAACGCGATCACGCCGAGGATCAGCGGCACGAGCAGATACTCGTGCCACGTCAATCGGCGATACGCGCCGACAAGCCAGTCCATCATCAGGCGCAGCCCCATGTACAGCTGCATGCCGACGAGCACCGGCACCGGAAACAGCGAGACGAGATCGGGCGATGCAATCAGCACGAACAGGCAGGCGAGCGCCGCGAACACGCCGGCGACGCGGCTCGTCGCGCCCGCGCGCGCGTTGAGCATCGAACGGTTGTACGACTGATAGCCGACCATGCCGCCGAACAGACCGCTCGCGATGTTCGCGAGTCCGGCGGCGCGCATCTCGCGGTTGAGGTCGATGTCCTGTCCGGTCGCCGCGCCCATCGCGGTGGAGTTCATGATGATCGTGATCGCCGATACCGACGTGACGATGAGCGTCTCCGGCAGATGCACGACGATCGCATGCCAGTCGATCTCGCCGCGCGCGAGCGTCGACGGCAGATGCAGTTCCGGTATGTGCAGCGCATGCACCGGCACGTGCTGGAGCAGCAGGCCCATGCCGCGCGCCTCCTCGGGCGAGATGCCCGCGAGGTGCAGCAGTCCGTAGAAGAGCGCGATGCCGATGGCGAGCGTGATCGGCATCGCGGCCGCATGGCGCCAGCGGCGTGCAAGCAGCGTGGCGAGCGCACCGACGAACAGCGCCGGCACCCACGCGAGCCAGGACAAGCGCGCAAGCATGGGCAGCGTGTGCCAGTCGAGCGTGAGTCCCGTCAGCACGCGAAACGCGCCTGCGATCAGCAGATAGCCGGTGCCGGCGAGAAAGCCGCCCATCACCGGATAGGGGAGGAATTGCAGCGAGCGGCTTTTCTTCGAGGAGCCGATCGCGAAGAGGATCAGGCCCGTGACGAGCGAACACAGCGCGATGGCCACCAGCACGGTCAGCAGGATCACCGTGGGCGAGCCGCCATTCGCGCGCACGCTGCTCGCGACGCCCGCCGCCACGCCGACGAGAAACGCGGTGGCATTGCTGTCCGGCCCGCCGATGTTCATGCGCATCGAGCTGGTGAGCGCGATGACGAAGGCCGTGACGATGCAGCTGACCAGCGCAGTGGGAACGCCGAGTTCGGCGTAGCGCGCGAGGTCGGCGCTGAAGATCAGCGTGCCCAAGCTCATTGCGTAGCACAGCATGACGAGCGTGGAGACGGTGCCCGCGGTCACGTCGCCGGCGAGGGCCGTGAGACGCGGCATCGCGCGCATGCGTACGGTGGATTCGGTCGTGCCTGGCTTCAAGGCGCCCTCCCGAGGATGGGCAACGAAACGGCTGACGAATGGGGAACGGATGCGGTGCTTCGTGCGACCGAGGCGCCTCGACCTGCTTCAAACGACTGTGGAAAAAACGTGCAGGCCCGAAGCGAAAAAAGTATCCGTCAGGCACGCGCGCACTGTCAATTTGGCGGCTATCGCGCCTTAATCAGCTTCTTTGCCGGGAACCGCTGCTTTATAGGAACCGGCCGATTGTCTTCCGCGACCGACCAGCGGACAGTCACGCAGGTCTCACACCGCCCTCCCGTCAGTCACGGCCGCGCGCCGCATCACGCCCAACGATGAAGTCAACTCTGTTCAGCAAGTCCAGCCGCGCGCTGGCCGCGTCGCTGCTGTGCGTCGCCGGGTTCGCCGCCGCCCAGTCCGCCGGGCAGCCGCCCGCCAATCCGTATCTCGCGGCGCCCCGGCTCGCGATCACGCATGTCGACTCCGCCCAGAGCGACGCGTTTCCCTGGCCGGTCGAGCGCGGCTTCTTCAGCGTCGATCCGCGCGCTTTCCCGCGCGTCGTGGCGGGTCCGGTGAACGTCATGACGCTCGCCTCGACATCGCCGGATTACATGTGGGGCGTATCGAGCGAAGGCGTCAGTTATATCGACGTCTCCGAAGGACGCCTGCGCGAAGTGGCGCGCATGCCGGCGCAGCACACCCGGCTCATCTCCGCCGTCACGCACGCCAGGGTGCTCGACCAGACGTTCACTTCGGTCGAACAGATTCGCAAGGCTGTGTCGGAGGCGTATGGCGTCGACTGGACGCGTGCGGTCAACGGCGCGTACTCGCTCGTCGATCGCGACAACCACGTCTACTTCAACAGCACGAACGGCAAGATCAGCAAGTTCGGGCTGCTCGATGCAATGCATCCCGAAGCGGGCATCCGGCTGCTCAAGACCATCGACATGACGCCGATCATCGGCCGGTCGTTCCTGATCGGGATGGGCATGACTTACGACGGCAAATTCGTCGTTGCGTCGACCACCACGCTCAGCGTGCTGGACCGTTCGCTCGAAGGCCAGGCTTACACCGTGCGCTTCGCGCCAGACGAGGTGGTGAGCAATTCGTTCTGCATCGACGCGCACGGCGGCATCTATGTCGCCTCCAGCCGCGCGCTGCACAAGCTCGTGTGGACCGGCACGAAGCTCTCCGAAGACGAAACCGACGGCGCCTGGAAAGCGCCCTACGAACACGGCCAGGGAACCGGCTCGACGCCCACCCTGATGGGCAACGGCCTGGATGCGGACAAGCTGGTCGTCATCACCGACGGCGCTCCCCGCATGAACCTCGTCGCCTTCTGGCGCGACGCGATTCCCGCCGGGTGGAAGCCGGTTCCCGGCACGCCGTCCGCGCGCATTGCCGGGCAGATTCCAGTTACGGCGGGGCTCGCGAAGCTGCCCGATGTGATCCAGTCCAGACGATCCGTGGCGGTGAGCGGATACGGCGCGTTCGTGGCGAACAATGCCGCTCGGAAGCGGGACAAGGACAGGCTCGTCGATGTGCTCGCGCTCGGTCCGGTCAATCCGCCGGCGTCAGGCGTCGAACGCTTCGAGTGGGATCGGCGGGCGCATCGCTGGCGCACGGTCTGGGCGCGTGGCGATGTCGTTTCGGTCAGCATGGTGCCGAGCATCAGCACGGGGTCCAGCATGGTCTTCGTGAACGGCTACTATCCGCAAAGCGGCTGGGAAATCACCGGCATGGACTGGAATACGGGTGCGACGGTGCATCGCGTCTCGCTTGGGCAAGGCAACCTGGGCAACGGCGCGTATGGCGTGGTCGAATATCTTCCTGATGGCGACCTGCTGTTCAACAGCATCGGCGGGCCGATCCGCATCGCGCTCAAGAACGCGCCGGGCGCCTGACGCTTTCGTGAAGGCAATGCTCGATGGATTCGCCGCGACAACAGGAGTAACGTGGATCGACGAGCGAACCACACCAAGGAGGCGATCATGCCTGACGATCCCGCTCAATGGCAGGTGTTCCAGTACGAGGGGTTCGAGATCCACGTGCTGCCTCAGTTGAAACTGACGCCCGAACATGCGCCGCCTCTCGCAGTGGACCGCTTCGTTTATATTGGCCATGTGTGCCGGCCCGGCGCGCATGCCGAGGTGCCAGGAGAAGCGGTCCATTTCCATGCCGACGGCGACGACGCCTACCGGAGCGCGCCCGATGCCGTCGATGAGGCGCGGCATGTCGGCAAGAGCATCATCGACGGCACGCATCCGGATCTTTCGGTGCTGCCGCTCGTCTCGCACCATTCACACCCGGGATGACCCATCACGCATGACTGACTCGCACGCGCCGGAACCTCCGCATCACGACGACGAAGCCTGCGTCGACAGCCTGAGCGCGATCACGCTCGCCACCGGCGACATGGCGCGCGCCGTGCGCTTCTATCAAGCGCTCGGCCTGCGTCTTTTGTACGGCGGTGAGGGCGAGACGTTCAGCTCGTTCGCGCTCGGCAGCTCGTACCTCAATCTCACCAGCGAAACCCACGCGCCCATCCAATTCTGGGGCCGCGTCATCATCCATGTGTCCGACGTGGATGCGTTCTTTCGGCGGGCCAAGGCCAACGGCATCGAACCGCAGTTCGAACCGCGCGATGCACCCTGGCACGAACGCTACTTCCATCTCACCGATCCCGACGGTCACGAACTGAGCTTCGCGCGTCCGCTTTGATTACGGACGGCGCGTGGCTCGGGCATGCGGCTCGCTTCATCTCCAGTGACGGCTAGCGTACGCATCGGCCATTTGATATGACCGTTCGCGTACATATCCGCGCATCGCGTTGCACGAGCATAGGTCCATCGGCGGTAAGGATTCTGCGTGCATGAACGGGGCAAGCGCTTGAAGCTCTCTGTTGCTATTTCGCAAAAACGGCTCCGCTCAAGGGCGAGGGGCGTAGAGTTAAAGCGCTTTGGGAGGAACGTGATGCAATGCGGCAAGGGTTTTCGAGTGGTTCAGACCGGCGTGCGTCTCGCCGTAATCCGGATCATGAAGGCCGCGTGCTGGAGACTGAAATGAAATGCGCGAACGAGCAGTCCCTTCGTTATCAGGTAGATAAATGGCTGGCGCCCGGAAGCATGCCGGTGCGAGTCAGGCAGTTCAGCCGCACCCGTCCCGACGGCCGGCGTTATGTGTGTGTAGAGGCGTCGCACGGACAGGCGTCGCGAGCGCTGTTCTTCTTCCGTCACGACGACGGACACTGGTGTGTGTATCCCGCCGCGCCCCGGCAACGCAACATGCGCGGCGAAATGCTGGCGGCATAAGCCGTCACGCTCAGAGCCGCAAGTTGTTCAGGAACTGAAACCACATCGCGCCGAGCGGATTCACCGGGCCAGCGGCGCTCGTCTCTTTCTCTTCGGTCTTCCCGGCTTCTTCGTCTTCCTCGACTATTTCCGCCGTGCTCTGCTGACGTGATTCGTGCAAGGCAATCGCACTGTCCGCAATCTGCCGCGCTGAAGGTTCATCGCATTCGGCGCCGAGCAGGACGCCGAACACGACATCGCGATTATGTCCAAGCGATGCAAAGCGCATCGCCAGCGACACGCGCTCCGCATACAGCGCTTCCCGCGCCTCGCGCTCCTTCGCTTCGCGTGCCGCGCGTTCCGCTTCTTCCTGACGCACACGCTCTTCCCAACGACGCATCTCCGCCGCGAACGTCCGGTCGTAAACCTCGCGCTGGCTGCGATCGGACAGGATTGCGTAGGCTTCCTTGATCTCGTGGAACTGCGCGTGGGCTTGGGCTTCGTTGCCCACGTTGCGATCCGGATGGCAGCGCATCGCGGCTTTGCGATACGCTCGTTTGATCTCTTCGTTGGTGGCGTGCTCGTTCACGCCGAGCGTTTCGTATAGCGTGGCCATAGTGCGTTCGGTGAGTACGGGTCGCCGAACATCCTAACACGGGCTCCCCCTCGATGCGGCAGCGCAGCACGCCGCTTCATTTCACAGGAAATGCACTGCCTGTCCGGTCGAAGACAGCGCGCGCAGCCTTCAGATAGCGCGAGATGTGCAAGCGGATGTTCACCACCGCCACGACGAAGAGCACGAGCGTGATCGCCAGATAGTCGCGGCGCTCCGGCACGAGGTGATAGCGCAGATGCATCAGCACGAAGAGGATCCACACGAAGGCCGGTGCATGCAGCGTCCAGTGCCGTTGCGCGAAATGCCACGCAATGCGGCGCACCTCGCGCCGCGAATGCAGATCGAGGCCGGCGAGTTCGGCGCGGCGGCGAAACGAGAGAGGCATCGGACGAGTTCCTTGTCGCATTGCAGCGCGCGCCATCGTTGTGTCATGAAGCGGCGCGATGATGTCGGGTTTGATCCGGCAACGCTCAGCGCATCCATGGCCCTTACGCTCGACGACATCCAGCATCTCTTCGACACGCACGGTTCCATGGCCTATAGCGGCGAACCCGTCACGCAATTGCAGCACGCCCTGCAAAGCGCGACGCTCGCTGAACAGGCCGGCGCGAGCCGTGAACTGATCGTGGCCGCGTTGCTGCATGACCTTGGCCATCTGTTGAATCAGCAAGGCGAAACGCCGACGGAACGCGGCATCGACGATCTGCATCAGTATTACGCGCTGCCCTTTCTGCGGCCGCTGTTCCCGGACGCCGTGCTCGAACCGATCCGGCTGCACGTCGATGCGAAGCGCTGCCTGTGTTCCATCGATGCGTCTTATCATGCGCGGCTTTCCGCCGATTCGGTACGCAGCCTGCAATTGCAGGGCGGGGTCTTCGACCACGAAGCCGCGCATGCCTTCCTCGCCCGGCCCTACGCACAGGATGCGCTCGCGCTGCGCCGCTGGGACGACGAAGCGAAGGACGCCGCGCGCGTCACGCCCGGCTTGCCGCATTTCATGGAGATGGTGGCCGGCGTGGCGCGTATCGCGGGTTAAGGACGATCGGCGTCTGGAAACGGCCGTGCGCTTATCGCGCTAGACTGTGCGGCATGCGACCCTTTTCCTTACCACGCCCGACAGGCGTCAGGCACAAGCCCTTGCAGCAAGCCTTCGGCACGCATCTGGACGCGGCATCGTGACCGAGCGCAACTTCCGCATGACCGCCGCTGTGGTCGCCAGCGCGCTGTTCATGCAGAACATGGACGGCACCATCGTCGCGACAGCCCTGCCGACCATGGCTCGCGACCTTCACGTCGATCCCGTTCATCTCAGCAGCGCCATCACCGCCTATCTCGTCGCGCTGACGGTGTTCATTCCCGCCAGCGGCTGGGTCGCCGACCGCTTCGGCGCGCGGCGTGTGTTCATGTGGGCCATCGCGACGTTCACACTGGCATCGATAGCCTGCGCGGCCGCGATGAACCTGCCGCAACTGTTGGCCGCGCGCGTCGTGCAGGGGCTCGGCGGCGCGATGATGGTGCCGGTCGGACGGCTGATCCTGTTTCGCGGCGTCAAGCGCGAGGAACTGCTCCAGGCCACCACCTGGCTCACGATGCCCGCGCTCGTCGGCCCGTTGCTCGGCCCGCCGCTCGGCGGCTTTCTCACCGATGCCCTCAACTGGCGCAGCATCTTCTGGGTGAACGTGCCGGTGGGCATCGCGGGCATGGTGCTGACGTGGAAGCTGCTGCCGCCTTCGCCGCCCGAAAGCCGCACGCCGCCCGACCTGCGCGGCATGCTGTTGTCGGGCGCATCGCTGAGTTTGTTCATGATCGGTATCGAGAGCGCCGGGCGCGGCGTCTTGCCGGACGGCGTGCCCTGGATCTGCATGGCGGTCGGCCTGCTGCTATTCCGCGCGACGGTCCTGCATTGCCGCCGGGCGGAGAATCCGGCCATCGACTTCTCGCTGCTGTCCATTCCCACCTTCCATGCCGCGACGGTCGCCGGCAGTCTGTTCCGCGCGGGCGCCGGCGCGCTGCCGTTTCTCGTTCCGCTGAC
Source organism: Caballeronia sp. LZ065 (assembly GCF_031450975.1). Lineage (NCBI taxonomy): Bacteria > Pseudomonadati > Pseudomonadota > Betaproteobacteria > Burkholderiales > Burkholderiaceae > Caballeronia > Caballeronia sp. LZ065. Next base: position 3,264 of record NZ_JARUXV010000004.1, on the reverse strand, counting down.
CTTGCAGACTGGCTTTGGCTACAGCGCGACGGCCAGCGGCCTTGTGACCTTCGCGAGCGCCCTCGGCTCGTTCTGCATGCGCCCGATGACCGCGCTCGCGCTGCGGCACTTCACGGTGCGCACGGTGCTGTGCGCGGGCAGCGTGTGCTTCGCGGCCGTGCTGCTCGCCTGTTCGACGATGTCGCAGGCCTGGCCCGCCGCCGCGATCTTCCTGCTCCTGCTGCTCGGCGGCCTCGGCCGCTCGCTCAGCTTCGCGACGATGGGCGCGCTCGCCTTCGCCGACGTGCCCAAGCCGCGCCTCGCCGCCGCCACCTCGTTCCAGGGCACCGCGCAACAGTTGATGAAGGCGCTCGGCGTCACGGTGGCGTCCGGCACGATCCAGGCGACCATGCTGGCTTCCGGCAGCGTCCAGACGGAGCGCTGGCAACTGGCGTGCGGTTTTGTCGTCATCGCGCTCGTGGTGCTCGCGTCCCTGCCGATGTTCCTGCGGCTCTCCAGCGACGCCGGTGAAGGCATCTCGTCTCCGGCCGCCAAGCGCGCGGGGCCGACGTAAATCGTTCCGATATCTGAAACAAACTTCAGATTAAATACAAGTCCATGATCCACAACGATTTTTTATGTGGCTATAATGCGGCTCCGCTTTGATCTCCGAATCCGATGCGTCGAAACCTTGTCCTCTCCGCTGCCCTTGCCATCGCGCTGAGCTGCGCGTCCGCCGCGTTCGCGCAGCAGACCGTGCCGGCAGCCGGCGATCCCGCCGTGCAGCAGGACCCGAAGGCAGAGCAGACAAGTCACAAGATTTCGGAATATCTGACTCAAAAGTTCGGCGTAGCGCGCGAGAAGGCGCAGACGATCGCTTCGGCCGTGATGACGTCGGCATCGAAATATTCGCTTCCTCCGGCCTTGTTGCTCGCGATCATTTCCATCGAATCGCGCTTCAAGGAAACCGCCCGCGGACCGAATCACGCGACCGGCCTTATGCAGGTGGTACCCTCGGCCCATAAGTCGCTGGTGCGCAATATCGACCTGACCGATCCGGAAGACAACATCGAGGCAGGCTCGGCGATCCTGCACGGCTACATGACCTCCGCACAGGGCGATCTCGATGCCGCGCTGAAGAGCTATGGCGGATCGCGCGCCTATGCCGAAAAAGTCAGCCTGCGCGCCAGGACGTTCGAGCCGGCGGCATCGGCCGAACCGGCGTCTGCCGGCGGAAAATAAAAAAGCGCCCGCTCAGGCGCTTCACACTCTCTTCAATCTTCCTGCTTCAATCAACGCCGCCAGGCGGATGCCGCAAGTACGTTCTGTCGACGTCGCGGCGATCGCACCCATCGGGGCGTGTTCATCGGTCCATCAATAGCCCTTCTGCATGCCGCTGCCGCTCGACGTGCCGTTCGACTTCATGCCGCCGGAATTCATGTTGCCGTTGTTCGGGGCGCTGCGCTGCACGGTGCCCTGATCCTGGCCCATGCCGTTGGTCGCGCCGTTGCCCATGCCGCTCTTGGCGCCGGTGCCTGTGCCGGTCGTGCCGTCGGACGAGCCGCCCATGCCGGTGCCGCCCATGCCCACGCCGCCGCCCTTGCCGGCAGCGCCCGAACCCGCGCCCGAGGAGCCGTTGCCGCCCGCGCCCATCGAGCCGCCCGCAGCGGCGCCGCCGCCACCCGCACCGCCGCCTGCACCACCTCCACCTCCACCTCCCGCCTGGGCATAAACACCGCCCGACAGGCCCAACACCAACGCCGATATCACCAGCTTCTTCGTAGTCGCGTTCATTTCGAATCTCCAGAGTGTGCGTGTCGGCTGCGGCGATGTTCGTGCCGCTGCAGCCGTATTCGCATTAGCGCAAGCGACGTGCCGCGCATCTCCGGTCACTCAACTTAGTAACCGCACGGCACATAGGCGCCGCGATAGTTGTCGTAGCAGTAGCCGGGCGGCGGCGCCGGTTGCGCGTACACGGGTTGCGCATAGGCGGGTTGCTGATAGACCGGTTGTTGATAAACCGGCTGCGCGTATGCCGGCTGCGCGTTCGCCACAGACGACACCAGCGCACCCAGCACCGCGCCGCCAATCAATGCACCGACAATCGCGCCGCCATTTCCGCCGCCGCCGTGATGACCGCCATAGCCGCCGCGTCCATGTGCCGAGGCCTGGCCTGCCATCGTCAAACTGCCGATCATCAGGAACACAAGTGCTGCGCGTTTCATGAGCTTCTCCAATTCCCGTTTAGCCGGGTTGATGGAAGTCATCTTAAGCAGTTGTCTAAGAAATAACTGATGCAGTTGGTAACCGCGCATTTCAAAAATTACAAGTTTGCCGGCAAGCATTTCTCTAGCAAATTCGCTTGAAAAATTGCTTGGCCGATTCACTTCTTATGGATCCCAAACTACCGTCACGCAGTTACAAACTGAATTGAATTTGCCGCATGGATAACAGTTGCGCCCTGCCACCGGTAAGGCAAGACGCACGGTGCCGGCGAATGAATCATGCTTACCTGCGCCGTTTCACTTGCTATCCACTGGTTACCGTTTGTCACGAGAAACCCGTCAACGACACCAGGCGACCTGGCGTTATGTCCGTCAGCGCGGCGTACTGCGCCACGCGCCAACCAGAAAAGAACAGGGAGTGTCAAACCATGAAGAAGCTCGTCGCTGCTCTCGCATCCGCCATGCTCGTGACTACCGTCTTCGCTCAGACGGCCACTACCGATGCAGGCAAGGCACAACTGAAGGCAAACCAGGAGAAGGCCGAGGCTCAGGCAGCGGCCAATCAGAAGAAGGCGGACGCGCAGCACGATGCCGCGAAGGCTCAGGCATCCGCGAATGAAGACAAGGCATCGGCACAGGCCGATGCCAACAAGGAAGCCGCGAAGGTAGCGCAGGCGACCACGCCGGAACAGGCTTCCGGTGCGCGCGGCGACGCCGCCAAGGCGCAAGCCAAGGCGAACAAGAAGCACTCCGCACAGTCCAAGGCAGACAAGAAGAAACAGGACTCGGCCAAGGATGCCGATGTAGCACAAGCCAAGGCCGACAAGCAAAAAGTCGAGGCGCAAAGCGACGCAAACAAGGCGGCCGCCGATGCAAAGATCGACGCGGCGAAGAAGTAAGGGAGGTCCGCGTCTTTACGGCATCGCGTACCGGAGTGCTGCTTAGGAAAGAATCCGGTGCGTTAGGGCAACGCTGATTAAGTCCACCGCTTGTGCGGGTCGAGCGTTATAGAGCGCACAAGCAACGAGTTAGCCAAAAGACAATGAAACAGCAGACGCTC